>NZ_JBDNRK010000027.1:0-52028 GCF_047718555.1 Clostridium sp.
TTCCTTGTATGATTCAAAATATACGTCGCATCTTTGACTTACTATTTATTTTCATGTGCCTTATTAAATCAGACATCGCATTAAAATATTTTTATTATTAAAGTATTATGTACGTAAACTTCAGCAATCATTTATTTCACTGCGGCATGTTTACTGGCATTAATGAAGTTTACAATGTGAAATTTAACTATATATCTAAAAATTATCTTTTCTTATTCTATTATAATAGTCTATCACATGTCTTTCATATTCTTCTTCCATAATAGGTGATTTTACCAAAAAATCTGCTGTAGATCTACTCATAGCTATAGGAATATCATATAGAACAGAAATTCTAAGAAGAGCTTTTACATCTGGGTCATGTGGTTGTGATGTTAATGGATCCCAGAAAAAAATCATAAAATCTATGTCGCCATTAACTATACTTGCACCAATCTGCTGGTCTCCTCCCATAGGGCCGCTTTTAAAGCCCTTTACTTCTAAACCCGTTCTTTCAGAAACAAGCTTTGCAGTAGTACCGGTTCCGCATAGAAAATGTTTACATAAAATATCTTTATTCTCTCCTGCCCAGCTTATTAAATCTTCTTTTCTATTATCGTGAGCAACTAATGCAATTTTTTTCTTTTTACCTAATTCATTTATACTCATACTGATCCCCCTTAAAGTAATCTTTTATATAAAATTATATCATATATTAATGCATCTTCAAAGAAACAACTAATTAATTAATACTTTAATTGGTTATATAAGAAAAGTGCGAATTAACTTGAAGGTTTCTAATCATTAATCAGTGAAAGCTTTTATGGCTGTAAAATCCCGAAAAACATGGGATCTTACAGCCACAAAAAACGAAAGATTTCACTTTATAAGTTTTAAACTCATAACATACCCCTGCGGGCGTTAAATCACTATTAATGACCACTAACAATTACTAATTAATCCTCTTTAACAACTACAGCTACCCCATTAGGAATAACTACCACTTCAGCATCATTACCCTTTATATCATAGGCTCTCTTTAAAGCATCTTCAAAATTATTGGCATGCTCCATATGCATATTTTTTATCATTTCAGGATCACACATATCTGTAACCATAATTACAGTATAGTTACTTAAAATTCTTGCTAAAATTTGAATTTCCCATTGATCTGGTATAGTTTTATTTCTAGGCACCTTTAATATACTTTCAAGAAGTTCTTCGGGTCCTTTTGAATTAGCAATAGTATTGTAAAAAGATTGACCACCGTGGCCATCATTACAGGCTGCTATCATAATAATAACTCCACCTTTTCTACAGGTAGATTCTGCCGCTGTCATGCCCTTAACTGCCTGGTATATATTTTGATCTAAAGGATATCCTCCATTACTGGAAACTACAATGTCAGCATCTATTTTTTTTACACTTGAAAGCTTCATAAGAAATTTGCAACCTGACTCATGAGCTAGCTTGCTATCTCCCGCAAAAGCATTTATAATGTTTTTGTTCTCGTCTATAATAACATTTAAAATGAATGCCAATTTTGCCTTTTCAGCAGCATACAGCATATCCTTATGAATAGGATTATTGTCTATTATCCCAGTTCTAGCATGCTCATTATTAATAAATTCTGAGCAATGATTTGCCATTATGGTATTTGCTGATGCTATACCTGGTAAGATACTTTTTCTTCCTCCTGAAAATCCTGCAAAAAAATGAGGTTCAATAAAACCTTCTGCTATTAATAATTCTGTTTCTATTGCTAATTTATTTAATAAAAGCTGTCCACCTGATGGCAATACACCAACATTCACCAAACTGCTTTCATCAGTAGAAATATGATTTATAATTTTTTCTTTCTCCACTATATCTTTTCCAAATTTATTTATCATTTCTTCTCTGGTAGTTGGTCTATGAAACCCTGTAGCAATAAGTATAGTTATATTAATATTGTGATTTATCTTTCTTATCCTATTAAGTAAAATAGGCATAGTAATACTGCTTGGAACCGGCCTTGTATGATCACTAGTTATAATAACCATGTTATTTTTATCTTTTACAAGTTCCTCTAAGCTTTTACTTCCTATACAGTTATCAAGTGCTCTATTTACTATGTTCTCTTGTGACTCACTAACTTTATAATCCTCCGCTTTAGATACCAATATCCCCTTTAAATTTTTATCATCTATACTTATTTTTAATGTTTTTGTTGAATAAGGAATGTCAATCATAATGCTTACCCCCATATAATTAATTTAAATATGAATAAATTAAATTTCAGCCCAGATTGGTACTACCACTAAATCCGGGTAAATTCCGAGTTGCATACCACTGCAATAAGATACCATTATTTAAATATCATATATTAATCAAATATATAATTTAAATTGTGATTTATGCATCATCTTACATGAATGCTAACGATTTCATACCAATAACATTATACCATATAATAACAAAGTTGGATCAATAATAAAAAATTATTGATCCAACTTTATTATTTTTTTTATTTGGTTTTCTTTTGCAATTAAATCTTCAAAATTTCCATGCCATAATTTTTCACCCGTAAGTTCATAAATGACTTTGGCAAATTTTGAAAAGTCACAATTACCTGCCCGTTCCCCCATACCTGTAATAGTGCAATCAGCAAATTTTGCTCCTGCTTCTATTGCCGCTAAGGAATTGGCAATGGCCATTCCAAAATCATTATGAATATGTATCTCTATATCGATAGGAACTGCATTTCTTATTCTTTTTACTTGATTAAAAAGTTCTTTAGGTTCCATTATCCCTACAGTATCCGCATACCGTACCCTTTCAACGCCTAGATTAAAAACCATTTTGCATAATTCAATGAAAAAATCCAGATCTGCCCTAGAAGAATCTTCTAAACCTACAGTTACTTCACAACCTTTATTTTTAGCATAACTAACAGACTTTTTTAGATTTTCTATAACCCATTGTCTATCTTTTTCCAATTTTGATTTTATCTGAAGATCTGATACAGGTGAAGATATATGAATTATATCTACTCCACACTCAATGGAAGTATCAATGTCTTTAGTACTCATCCTGTTCCAAGCTGCTATTTTGCTGTTAAGACCTAAAGCTGCTATTTTTGTTACACTTAATTTTTCATCACCACCCATGGCCGGTATACCTGCTTCTATCTGGTATACTCCCATTTCACTGATAAGCTTAGCAATTTTTACTTTATCTTCTATACCTAAAGCTATCCCAGCTTTTTGTTCTCCATCTCTTAAGGTAGTATCTACTATGTTGATACTCATATAATCATCACCTTTAATAGCTTCTATTATTTATATATTTTAAAATAAATAATTATTATTGCTTTTATTCAAATATATTTTATACATTTTAACTATTTCTTCATCTAAAACATTTCTTTTCATTTCTATACTTTTTTCTCTTATGTCATTTAAAAATAAGTCCATATCTATATTATTATAATCCAATTTAAGTTCTTCAAATTTCACCATTAAAGCTCTTTTCCCTGAATGTTTTCCAATGTACAATTTTCTATGTGCTCCTATAAATTCTGGACTAAATGGTTCGTAATTCTTAGGATTTTTAGCTATACCATCAGCATGTATTCCTGATTCATATTTAAAAATATCTTCTCCCAGTATAGG
The DNA here is from genome assembly GCF_047718555.1 of Clostridium sp. Taxonomy (GTDB): domain Bacteria; phylum Bacillota; class Clostridia; order Clostridiales; family Clostridiaceae; genus Clostridium_I. Next base: position 3,633 of record NZ_JBDNRK010000027.1, read on the forward strand.
CTTCATGGAATATATCTTTTTCCCTGTTATCTTTTCATACACCTTAGTAAGTTCACTTATTAACTTTAGATCACCGCATATTTTAGCTTTCTTAATCACTTTAATTGCTAAAATCACTTCCTCCATTGCTGCATAATCCTTACTGTTAAATTCAGTAGTAATAAAATCACTACCCTCTATGCAGGCATCGATAGCTATAGAGGTAGCCATATAATATTTATTACTGGCACAGAAATCTACTAATACAGAAAAATTTGCTTTTATGTCTTTTATTAAATCATCTCTACCTAAAAAGTCAATTTTATTTGCATTACTTATTCTTACACAAGTTATATTATATCTACAAAATATCTTATTATTTTCATCCATATACAATTTATCTAAATCCTCAATGTCTATTTCCAGTATTACATTATTTTCTCTTAGCTTGTCTTGAAATTTTTCATTAATTACTAAAGCGATTTTATATCCTAAAACAACATACTTGAAGCTGTACTTATTCAAATATTGTAAATCTTCAATTTCTTCAACTCTATATATATAATCTAAATGTAAAGGCAGCCTATTTATTTTATCTATAGCAGCCTTATCAATTTCAAATAAATCTACACCTACTTTGGATAATAACTCTAAAAAGTATGCTATATCTTCATTATCAAAATTTTTAAACTCCCTCACAAGCTCCGGTATAGTTCTATCAATAATATTTTTTTCGACTTCATTAACTATAATAGCCATATAAACACCTTCCTGTTAGTCATCATCCTTAACGCTAAGTCTAACTACTAATAACAACACAAAAGTCATTATGTATAAAATTGTGGCAAAAGCTGTGGCCATCTTAATATCATCCTGCATATATGTATAAATTTGAAGTGGCATAGTTCTTGTTTTACCTATGATATTTCCAGCAAACATCAAAGTGGCACCAAACTCTCCCAGCGACCTTATCCAGGCTAAAATAAGCCCTGACACAACTGATTTTTTAAGCATTGGCAGCATAATCTTAATAATTGTTTCAATTTTTCCTGCTCCTAACACATAACTTACCTCAAAAAGTTCAATGGGCACTGTTTTAATAGAATCTCTCAGAACTCTTACATAGAGAGCAGAAGATACGAAAAATTGGGCAATTACTACCGCTGTAGAAGTAAATATGATATTTATTCCATGACTTGCTAAAAAATTACCCACAATGCCATTTTTACCAAAAGTCAGTAATAAAGCAATACCAGCTACTGCTGGAGGCAAAACCACAGGGATTTCTACAAATATATCCAATATTTTAGATAAAAATTTATTTTTCACAAAATGTATCCAAAAGGCTGTTGGAGTTCCTATTATAAAAGTAAATATAAGTGCTATTAAAGAAGTAGAAAAGCTTAGAATTACGGTTTTTATATTGTCTGAATCATAAAGAGTTTGAATAATATAGGATCCTCCTGAATACCTGATCATAGAAAATATTGGAAATATAAGTACCAAAAAATATATAACAGTTAAAATTAAAAAAACAGGAGCTAATATTTTTTCAAAAAAATAAAATTTAGTCTTTTCATCACCATAAGAAGAAATATTTTTTGAATTTTGTGGGATTTTTTGATTATTCTCCATATATAATATTACCCCCCTAATATGTGCATTTATAAAATAATTACAGCCATATTATTTAATGTTATTTTATATTAATTAATACCATTTAATTAATCAATACAATTCTAATATAACAGTATATTAAATAATAAACTTACTCTTAACGTCATTATTATACCACATTTTATATGTTACTACACTATAATATATAAATCGCTATAACAAAATATATTATTATATATAATTAAAGAAATAACAAATCAATATATTATTCTTTGACCTGTTATTTCTTTAATTATATTTTAAATCTATTAACTTATTTTACTGAAAAACCATATTGCTTTAAGATATCTTTTCCTTTACCAGCAGTAACATAATCAACAAACTCTTGAGCTGCTGCTTTGTTCTTTGAATCACCTACTACAGCTATAGGATAATCTACTTGTAATTTTGAAAATTCCTTGTCATTTATAACTTGTAATTCTTTTTGATTATTTGCATCTGTCTTGTAGACAACACCAGCATCTGCATCTCCAAGTTTTACTTTACTTACAACATCTTTTACATTCAATTCCTGGCTCTTTATATTTTTTATTATCTTGTCATAAGTAGCCTGGTCTATTGTATTGTCAGCTTTAGCAGCATCTAAAGCTTTATAAAAATAGTTTCCAGCTGGTAGAGATTTATCCCCTACTACAAGCTTAACCCCATCCTTACCAAGGTCTGCTAAAGAATTTATGGATACATTACTGGACTTGTTTTTTGCTATAACTATCTGATTCTGAGCAAAAATAACATCTTTATCAACCTTTTTAGCATCTGTTAAAGTCTTCATATTTTTTGTATCAGCTGATGCAAATACATCTGCATTAACTCCCTGATTAATAGAAGCAACTAATTGCTGACTGCCTGCAAAGTTAAATGTTACATCGATATTTTTGTCTTTTTTAATCTGCTTTCCTATTTCAGTATAACTTTCTTTTAAACTGGCAGCTGCAAATACAGTAATTTTCTTAGGCGGCTCATTGCTTCCAGCAGTGTCGTTCTTAGTGGTACTATTTTGCTGACCGCTGCTGTTTCCACAAGCAGCACTGAACATTGCTGCTAACAGGATAATAAGAATTAATAAGGTAAATTTACAACCTTTAAAAAGTGACTTCTGCATTCTTTACTTCCTCTCCAGTTAGTGCTGACATCTCCTCTACAGCACGTTTTATTCCTTTGTCAATTGAATCATACATTTGGATAAGTTTAATGCCTTTTGACTCTAGAGTTTTTACTGGTTCTATTCCTGCTCTCAGCGCAAGAACAGCATCACAGTCATGAATAGTATTTACTATTTTTAAGATCTTATTCTCAGCTTCTCCACAATCCTCAGAACCTGAACAATATTTATCTACATGTCTGCTCTCTAGGAATTTAATATCTCCTCCTTCATAAGAATAAATTTGGAATTCCTTAGCTTGACCAAAATGTTGATCTATATCTACACCTGATTTAGATGCTATGGCAAATTTATATTTTGACATTTTAGATGAATTTTCCTCTGGAACTTCAACTTTAGATTGATATGCATCAACTACTGAACTGCTGCAGCCTGATTTACAATCTCCTGCTGGAGCTATATCTGAAAAATCGGCGGAACAATCATTTCCCAATGTACCTATGGCATCTGCTCTACACTGCTTACAGTGATACATTTGTTTCATGTCTATTTCACATGATTTTCTCATGTCATTTAATTCTTTAGTAGGAGTCTCTGGCAAGTTTCCAAAAGCACTTTCCTTTACAGGTATAAGCTTCATTATATTTGTCATAAATGCTCCACATTCCTTAACCTTTTTAACTACCTCTGGAATATGAGTATCATTTACACCTTTAATCATTACAATGTTAACCTTGCAGACAATACCTTTAGAACAAAGATATTTAAGTCCTGAAAGCTGATTATTCATAAGTATTTCAGCAGCTTCTTCCCCAGTGTATCTCTTTCCAAGATAGTTAACATCTCTATATATTTTAGCTCCTATCTTCTTGTCTACAGAATTCATAGTTACTGTAACATGTGATATTCCCAATTCTATCAATTGATTAGCAAAGAACGGTAACATTAAGCCATTGGTTGAAATACAGAAAGTAATATTAGGATCTTCTTCCCTTATTAATTCTATAGATTTTTTAACAACATCAAAATTAGCTAATGCATCTCCAGGTCCTGCTATACCTAGAACAGTTAAATTTTTAAACTTAGCTTTAACTGCTTTAAATTTTTCTAAAGCCTGTTCAGGAGTAAGTACCTGACTTGTAACCCCTGGTCTGCTTTCATTGACACAATCATATTTTCTACTACAATAATTACAGCTTATATTACATTTTGGTGCTACAGGTATATGCATTCTTGCAAATTTATGAGCATTATCACCATAGCAAGGATGAGTACATGATTTTTCTGCATTTGCTTCAGCAGTTGTGAGAATTTTTTCCTCTTTTACTGGTTCTTCTACTATTGATTTTGGTTTATTTACTGGCTCCATATTATCTTCCCCTTCTTTTTTAGGAATGAAAAATCTATCATAGGAATCTTTCCTAAAGGTATTTTCCTTATCTTCAAGAATAGTGTTTGCAATAGAATCTATTAAGAATGCAGATCCATTATATCCTGTAAATACTAGTCTTTGAGCTCCAACTCTATCATGAACTGGGAAACCTATTCTGACTATTTTTACACCAAGTCTCTCTGCCATTCTTCTTCCATCTGAATTTCCAATCATAACATTTATATTAAAATCTTTAGCATAAGATTCTATTGTTTCAAAGTCAGTATCATCTAAAATAACAGCTTTTTCTAATTGTTTTTCAAGTTCTTTCTCTAACTGCATCTTTAATTCTTTATTTTTTGATCCAGTAGCAATAAGTTTAACTAATACTCCATTTTCTGCACAAGTTTTAGTTATAGCTAATACAAGTTCTGGTTCACCATATATGATAGCTCTAGCCTCTCCATTATATTTGTGACTATCTATCATGGCATCCAGATATCTTCCTCTTTGTAATTTAAATTTATCTGGCATCGCAATACCAGTTATTTTCGAAATTATAGCCATAAATTCATCAGTATTCCTAAGCCCAATAGGAATATTACATTTATAAAGTGGCACTCCAAATTCCTCTTTTAAATACAGCCCAGGTGAATAGTCATCTGGCACCGTCATGCCCATTTCTATAGTAGCTGCTGCGCTACCCATTTTTTCAATATCTTCTATTTTTGTTCCACCATTAGGTAGTCTTGTATATTCTTCATTATGTGATGAATCCAATGTATTAGACACATCTGGAAGCATTGTATACTCTACTCCAAAGGTTTCAAGTATTTCTTGTATATTTCTTACATCTCCAGGGTTTATATTCGCACAAATTATATTAACTTTTTTACTTTTAACATCAGTTTCAGGTTTTTTACAAACCTGCTCTACAATACTTCTTAAAGCTCTAAAATATCCCTCTGCCTGTGTTCCACCATATCCTGGTGTTGAGGTAGTTATTATTCTAATATTTTCATATTCCTTATTATCTTTTTCTTCTTGTCTGAATTCATATATAATCCTCTTTATATCCTCACCTATAGTTTCCGCAAGACAAGTTGTCATTACCCCTATAGTCTTAGGATTATACATCTTAATCATATTCTTTAAACCTGATTTTAAATTCTTAGTTCCACCATATACTGTACCATTTTCAGTTAGCGAAGATGAAGCTATATCAATAGGCTCATTGTAATGAGTTGCCATATGCCTTCTAATATATGTGCTGCAGCCTTGAGAGCCATGTAAAATTACCATATTTCCTTCTATACCTTTAAAGGCCATAACACCTCCCATTGGCATACACATCTTACACGGATTAACATTTAAATTCACAAAATTTCGACTATTCAATATAATCACCTCCACTTATATTTTAAACAAAATTCCATACAGGACTGTTTATTGTTAAATCAATCTCTTTAGCAAAATTTAGAGATCCTACATAACCGCTTAGTGCATGTTTTCTTTCATGATTATGATCACAAAATGCTATACCTAATTTATAAGCCAGTGGTCTTTCTTTAACACCACCTACTAGTATATCTGCACCCTGCTCTAAAATAAATTTTTCTAATTCATAAGGATTTGCATCGTCTAATATTACAGTACCTTCATTAGTAATACTTTTTATTATTTCATAATCATCTTTTTTACCTGTTTGCGTTCCTACCATTACTGTTTCCATACCTAGATTTCTAAATTGCTTTATTAGGGATATTGCCTTAAAAGCACCACCAACAAATATAGCAGCTCTTTTTCCCTTTAATCTATCTCTATAATAATCCAGTTCATTTTCAATTTTACTTTCTTCATCTAAAACAAACTGTTTTGCTTTCTTAATCTTATCTTCAGTACCTAAAATATCTGCTATTTTAAGTAATGAATTCTTTGTATCCTCAACTCCATAGAAACTTACCTTAATATAAGGTATTCCAAATTTTTCTTCCATCATCTTTGCCAAATACATCATAGATCCGGCACATTGAACTATATTAAGTTTAGCTTTTGGCGCATTCATTATTTCATCATAACTGCTATCTCCAGTTAATTTAGCCACAACATCTATACCAAACTTTTTCAAATAATTAGTTACAATCCATATTTCTCCAGCCAAATTAAAATCACCCAAGAAATTTATTCCATCAATCTTTTCGTCTGTAGTTTTGTCACCCATAAGCTTCATTAAAGCATCACAAGCTGCTTTATATCCAGTAGATTTACTTCCTGCAAAACCAGGAGATTTAACCGGTATTACTCTTATACCGTATTTTATTTCCGCTGCCTTACACACTGCATCAGTATCATCACCTATAACTCCTACAATACAAGTGGAGTAAACAAAAATTACTTTTGGATGATGTGCTTCTACTATTTCATCAATAGCTGCTGTTAATTTCTTCTCTCCTCCAAATATAACATCCTTTTCTCTTAAATCTGTAGAAAAACTGTTTCTGTATACTTCTTCTCCGCTGCTTAGACTTCCTCTTATGTCCCAAGTGTAGCTAGCACAACCAATAGGTCCATGTACCAAATGGTAGGCATCAGTTATTGGATTTAGAACAACTCTGGCTCCACAGTACACACAAGCTCTTTGACTTACAGAACCTGATACACTAGCTGAATCACATTTGAATTCTCCCTCACCACATCCGCCTTCACTTTTTTTATTGTAATAAACGGATTCTTCTCTTTGTTCTATTACCTCTAATTTTTTTTTTTGAACTACAGGTTTATACTTAACTTCATCACTCACATTCTCATTCTTATCCACTAATTCCAAACAATCATCGATTGTTGAATCATCATAACAAAAATCTTTTTTTCTATTTTCCATAATAATTGCACCTCCAAAATTTTAATCATTATAACATTACCCTATAAAATTACCTATATTAAAATTTGATTCAGGATGATTATAGTATCATCCTGAATCTATGGGGCATTTATCAATATATAGCCTCTGCCAATTTTTTATAAAAGTAATTGGGCAAATTATATTTTTATCAAAATACAATCTTTACTTAAAGAGATTAGCAGCAGGCCCGTAAATAGCTAAAAATTATCTTACTACTTCAAAGTCTTCTTCTGCACATTCTCTTTCAATTTTGTCAAGTATAACATTAGTTATGTCTTCTATTAAACGCATTGCGCCTTTGTAGCCAACCTTTGGATTGTAATAGTGTCCATATCTATCCATTATTGGGAAACCAAATCTAACAAATGGAATATTTTCTTCTCTTGCAATGAATTTTCCATAAGTGTTTGATATCAATAGATCAACACCTTCATTTTTTATCCATTGGTGTATGTCAAAGAAGTCACCTTCAGCTTTAACTTTACTTCCTTCTATGCCAGCTTCTTCAAGCATAGCATTGATTTCTTTTCCAAATTTAGCACCAGGAGTACCAGTAACTACATACTTTGGTATAGCTCCTAATTCTATTATAAATTTGCTAAGTGCAATTATTTCATCAGGGTCACCAATTAATGCAACCTTTTTACCTTGAAGATACTGTTGGCTATCGATCATTAAGTCGATCAATTGACCTCTTTCTTCTTCTATTGATGCTGGTATTTCCTTACCTGTTGCTTCAGTTAAAGCCATTAACAATTCATCTGTAGCAGCCACACCAATAGGAGTCTTCAATGTTTTAAATGGAACTTTGCACTTCTTTTCTAATTCCTTTGCACCTAATTCTGAAGCATAACTTCCAAGTGCAAAAGTAATATCTGCATTTCCTGAATCAGCTATATCTTCACGCTTTGTTCCACCCTCTGGATACATTTTGAATTCACCTGTAGTTGGACCATCTAATACTCCACTAGTATCTGGGAACATTGTATAAGGAGCCCCTACAACTTCAAATAATCTCTTTATTTCTCTCATGTCAGCTGGACCAACAAATCCAGGAATTATATTTATTTTGCCATTCTTTTTATCAGTATTTTCAGCTAAATATTTAACTATACCCTGTACCATGTTAGCAAATCCAGTAATGTGTGATCCAACATAACTTGGTGTGTTTGTATGAATAACTAATTTACCTTCTGGTATACTACCTGCATCCTCCATTTGGCTGATATAAGTAGGCAAGTCATCGCCTAATGTTTCTGATAGACAAGTTGTGTGAACAGCTATTATATCTGGATCGTACATTGCAAATATATTTTTAACAGCTGTCTTTATATTTGAACCACCACCAAATACGCTGGCACCTTCAGTAAATGAACTTGTAGTAGCCATTGCTGGTTCTTTAAAATGTCTTGAAAGAACTGTTCTGTGGTATGAACAACAACCTTGTGAACCATGGCTGTGAGGAAGACAATTGTGAATACCTAGTGCTGCGTACATTGCCCCTACTGGTTGACAAGTTTTAGCTGGATTAATTCTTAATGCTTTTCTATCTACTACTTCTTTTGATGTTGCATCTAACATTATACTTCCCCTCCTACAACAACTTTACTTTTTGCTGAAGCATCTTTTTTCCAAGGTGGTGTTATCATTTTCCATGCTGGTGTATAAATACCATTAACAAGTTCATGTCCAAAATTAACTACTCCTCTGAATCCTGCATATGGACCATTGTAATCATAAGAATGAAGTTGTTTTGATAATATTCCACCCTTTTGGATAACATATTTTTCTTTTACTCCTGCAAAGAACATATCTGGGTGTAATTTTTCTATTACTGTTTCCATGTCGTGATGGTTCATATCATCTATTAATACAGTACCATCATGCATTTCTTTCATCATTCCGCCATAAGCAGATAATGGAACGCCTGCTTTTTTAAGCTCTTCTACTTTATCTTCTGGAATTACAACACGATATTTCTTATCATCTGGAGTAACAGTTATTTCAGGAATATTTTTACTATCTGCATCAATTTTGATAGTTGGTATAACTTCTCTTCCTTCATAGTCGTCACGGTGAGCAAATTCGAATCCAGCTACTAAGCTGTCTACACCAAAGCTCTTAAGCATATTCATATATGTGTGAGATCTTGATCCTCCAACATATAAACAAGCTGTTTTTCCATTAAGTTTCTCTTTGAAATAATCTAAATCATCTTGAATTTCAGCAATTTCTTCTGCTATAACTTCTTCAGTTCTCTTAGTAAGTTCTGGATCATCAAAACATTTAGCCATATCTCTAAGTGTTTCAACTATTCCATCTACACCTATGAAATTACATTTGATCCATGGAATACCATACTTAGTTTCCATCATTTCAGCAATGTAGTTTATAGATCTGTGACATTGTACCAAGTTTAAATCTGCCTTGTCAGCATTTTGAACTTTCTCATAACTACCATCACCAGTTAGAGTTGCGTTAACAGTATACCCTATTTTTTCAAGGATTCTATCCATTTCCCAAGCATCTCCACCGATGTTGTATTCTCCTAAAATATTTATAGAGAACTTCTTCTTTTCCTTGTTTCCTTTTCCAATCACTTCACTCATAACAGTATTATTTGCTATATGGTGACCTGCTGATTGAGATACACCTTTGTAACCTTCACAGCTGAAAGCATGAACTGGAATTCCAAGTTCTTTACTTGTTGTTGAAGCAACTGCAAGTATATCGTCACCGATAAGACCAACTGGACATGTTGCATATACACCGATAGCTGCTGGATGGAACATTTCATAAGCCTCATGTATAGCCTCTGTTAATTTGTTAGTTCCTCCGAAAACTATATCGCTTTCCTGCATATCAGTAGAGAATACATATTCGTTAAAGTTTAAGCCATCTCCGTTTTCTGGTCTTGACTTAAATCTTCTTCCACCCCAAGTGTAGAAAGAACAACCTATAGGTCCATGTGTTATATGAACCATATCTTTTATAGGTCCCATAACAACACCTTTACAGCCTGCGTAAGCACATCCTCTAGCTGTAATTATTCCTGGTATTGTTCTTGTGTTAGCAACTATTTCAGGATTTGGTGCTTCTTCAGTTTTTATAACAATGTGACCACTTCTGCTTCTTTTAGTTTTAGGTATATATTTTTCTAAAATCTCGTCTTTTAAATTTTCGCTCACGAAATTCACCCCTCATTATAATTAAATAAATTTGTTTTAGAATTATAGATCCATAAGACCATATTGCATTAATATTTCTTCAAGTCTTTCTTGAGTCATTGGTTTTGGTATAACAAATAATTTGTTTTCATCTACTTTTCTTGCTAATTCTCTGTATTCTTCAGCCTGATCACAAGTAGGATCAAATTCTATAACAGTTTTCTTGTTTATCTCAGCTTTTGTTACCATTGGGCTTCTTGGTACGAAATGTATTAATTGACTTCCAAGTTCTTTAGCAAATGCATCAAGTAGTTCATATTCATTTGCAACCTTTCTGCTGTTACAGATGATACCACCTAATCTAACTCCACCGCTCTTAGCATATTTTTGGATACCTTTTGAAATGTTGTTAGCAGCATATAGAGCCATCATTTCTCCACTTGCTACTATGTATATTTCTTGAGCTTTTCCTTCTCTTATTGGCATTGCGAATCCACCACAAACAACGTCTCCAAGTACATCGTAGAATACGTAATCTAAATCATCAGTATAAGCTCCAAGTTGTTCTAGCATATTTATTGAAGTTATTATTCCTCTTCCTGCACATCCAACTCCTGGTTCTGGACCGCCTGATTCAACGCATCTGATTCCACCATATCCATCTTTTAATATGGAATCTAATTCTACGTCTTCTCCTTCTTCTCTTAATGTATCAAGAACTGATTTTTGAGCTAGTCCTCCTAAAAGTAATCTTGTTGAATCTGCTTTAGGATCACAACCAACTACCATGATCTTCTTACCCATTGCATGAAGACCTGATGTTAAATTTTGTGTTGTAGTTGATTTACCAATTCCACCTTTTCCATAAATAGCTACCTGTCTCATTTAAACATTCCTCCTAAAAATTAAAAATAAATTTAGTTTTGCTTTGTATTTTGTGCTCAAAACTTATGTTGTTTTTTAGCTTAATGAAAATATATCACAATATAATAATTAACACAATAGAAAATTTGATAATTTCGCAAAGTTTTTTTATCTTTTTTATCAAAAGCTTAATGAAAACGATATTTCGATTAAATTTTATCAAACATACAATAAATTTACCTGTTAACAATATTATCATTTTAGCAATTCATAAATACAATTCAATAAAATTTATACTATATTTAATGATAAATCCATATTTTCATTTATTCACAAAAGTATTGATAACTTATTGTAAAGTATATATTTTTTAATATTGATAATATAATATTAAAAAATATTATATTATCAAGAGGTTATTTGAAAAGGAATAAATATTTATCCTTAAGATAGCATCTTTTATAAGCTTAAAATTTATTTGTTCAATATTTTTTTATAAAATAAAAGGACAACTTTAAGTTATCCTTTTATTTATGGAAAAATTTTATATTAATGATTTATCATCAGAATGTTTATATGGTAACTATTTATACGAATTTCCTCTACTAGTCAATAAGACCGTGTTCCATTAATATTTGCTCTAATTTTTCTTGAGTCATTGGCTTTGGTATAACAAACATATCATTTTCGTCTACTTTTCTTGCCAATTCTCTGTATTCATCAGCCTGAGCACAAGTAGGATCAAATTCAATAACTGTTTTCTTATTTATCTCAGCCTTTGTTACTGATGGACTTCTTGGTACAAAATGTATTAATTGGCTTCCAAGTTCTTTAGCAAATGCATCAAGTAGTTCATATTCATTTGCAACCTTTCTGCTGTTACAGATGATACCACCTAATCTAACTCCACCGCTCTTAGCATATTTTTGGATACCTTTTGAAATGTTGTTAGCAGCATATAGAGCCATCATTTCTCCACTTGCTACTATGTATATTTCTTGAGCTTTTCCTTCTCTTATTGGCATTGCGAATCCACCACAAACAACGTCTCCAAGTACATCGTAGAATACGTAATCTAAATCATCAGTATAAGCTCCAAGTTGTTCTAGCATATTTATTGAAGTTATTATTCCTCTTCCTGCACATCCAACTCCTGGTTCTGGACCACCTGATTCAACACATCTAATTCCAGAGTATCCAGTTTTCAATATTGAATCTAGTTCAACATCTTCCCCTTCTTCTCTTAATGTATCGAGAACTGTCTTTTGTGCAAGGCCACCTAAAAGCAGTCTTGTTGAATCTGCCTTTGGATCACAACCTACCACCATTATTTTTTTACCTCTTTCAACTAAACCTGCTGTAAGATTTTGTGTAGTAGTTGATTTCCCAATTCCACCTTTTCCGTAGATAGCTAGCTGTCTCATTTAATATTCCTCCTTTAAATTACACAAACCCGGTTGTCGCTAAACGCAATAACTATTCTTCATATAATTATTTAATTATTTTATACTTCTTTTTTATTATATGTAATCTTTTAACAAAAGTCAATAAATTTAGCATATTTTCTATCAAATTATTAATTATTTGAATTATAACCTATTAATATATTAATAACCATTTCTTAATATTAAAAACAATTTTTATTTCAATGTAAAAAAGGATGTACAAAACTTATATTTTATAACACCCTTTTAATCTTTCAATTATATATTAATTAGCTTGCAGCTGTGAATTAAGCATTTTATTTACACCATCAGTTAAATTATACGTGAAGAAATTTTTATAGAAATCTTTAGTTAAATCACATTCAATAAATTATTCTATAGTAACAATTTATTGAATGTTAAGTTGTTAATTTCTTTAACTTTCTTATTACATTATAATATTATTCTATATAAAACTATATGAAATGTATGTTATAATGATTTATAATTATACTATATAATAGTTAGTTCAATAAAACTATTTATTAGAAAGATTATTATAAATAGATAAAATGATCATGGAAGGAAATGTGATATATGGATATAGATACAGCGCTTACACCCCAAGAGGTTGCGGATATATTAAAAATTTCAAAGAGTACTGTATATGATTTAATAAAAAAAAATGCAATAAACTCATATAGAGTAGGAAAAAAAGTTCGTGTGGATTTAAAAGATGTAGAGGCTTATAAAAACAAAACAAAAAATATAAAAACTCCTGCTGCATATTTTTCAAACTCTTCTATGTTAATATCTCCGGCATTGTCTGATGCAATGTCACAAAATGATGAACCTACAGATGAATACAGTTTTGTTATATCTGGTCAGGATCCTATCCTAGATATTTTATGTAGATATCTTGAATTTTACCCTACTGGAAAACGTGTTTTAAGATCCTATGAAGGAAGTTATAATGGTATATATGAATTGTATTGTGGAAAAGTTCAGGTAGCAACAGCACATATGTGGTATGGAAAAACCGGTGAATATAATGTTCCTTATATCGAGAGAATGCTCCCTGGAGTTTCAGCTGTTATAATACGATTGGTAGGAAGAACACAAGGTTTTTATGTTGCAAATGGAAACCCTAAAGGAATAAAAGATTGGAAGGATTTTTCACGATCAGACATTACTATTATAAATCGCGAAAAGGGCAGTGGTGCTAGGATATTATTAGATGAAAATTTGCGAAAGATGAATATTTTAGGAAAAAATATAAATGGATACAAGCATGAATGTATTTCCCATTTAGCAGTTGCCAGCACAGTTGCTCGTGGTGATGCAGATTTAGGTATCGGCAACGAAAAAGCTTCTTCCCAAGTTAAAGGAATTGATTTTATCCCAATACAGAAAGAAAAATATGATTTGATTATAAAAAAAGAGGATATGAATCACCCTACAGTAAAAGCTATTCTTGATATCCTTAACTCAAAAGAATTCAAAACGGAAATATTAGGTATAGGTGGATATGATATCAGCGAAATGGGCAAAATTATAGCAGAAACCTAGAATGCGAAGGACAATTTTTAATCTTGTCCTTCATTTCTTATATTTTTATTTTGAAAGAAGTCTTTCTATTTTCTTTCCACTTTTTAAATGAGTCTTTATAATTTCCTCCACATCCTCTACTTTGATTCCGCTGTACCAAGTACCCTCTGGATATATGACCATGTTAGGTCCTTTATTAGTTATTCCATTTCTAAAACATCCACAACTGGATACTAATACTTCATCGGACATGCCATATTCATTTATCAATTCATCAAATTTGGAAATTATATCTTCTGATCCCTTTTGATAACATACTCCATCCTGAATTTTATTACACTTAGTACCATTACAGATAAGAACATGATATTTAGGTTTTCTTCGCATTATTAAATACTCCTATCCTTATATAAATTTATCTTATGACTATCCACTGTAACAATCCCACTCAGTAAGATTCATTGATAATTTTATGACCAAGCCTTTTTACCTTTTATAAGCAGGTACAAAAATAGTGGAGCACCTATAATAGAAGTTAATATACCCAGTGGCACCTCCATAGCAAACATATTACGTGCAAAATCATCAACTAATAATAAAAAACTACTTCCTACAATTATTGATACAGGTAAAAGTACCTTATAATTAGGTCCCACTATCAAACGTGCAATATGCGGAATTATAAGACCAATCCAAGAAATCATTCCTGCAATAGCCACTGATGCCGCTGTGAGCATAGTAGCACATACAATAATAATTATCCTAATTTTGCCAGTATCAACCCCTAGAGCCTTAGCCTCTTCCTCTCCAAAAGATAACACATTCATTTTCCACCTTAAAACAATAAGTGGAATAATACCAATTATAAATGGTACTAGAAACATGAGGAGATCACTATTAGTAATAGTAGAAAGACCACCCATAAGCCAAAAGCTAATTGCAGGAAGTTTATTATATGGATCTGCTGCATATTTAGTAATAGATATAACCGCTGTAAATATATTTGAAACTACTATTCCAGTTAATACCAAAAGAACGATTGAAGTTCTATTTTTACCAATAATGGAACTTATAACATATGTAAGAATTACAGCTACAAGTCCCATAATAAATGCCATAAATTGTATGGCAGCACTATTAAAAGATAGTAATATCCCTATGACTGCACCTACTCCAGCACCAGAGGAAGCCCCCAAAATATCCGGTGAAACCATAGGGTTTTTAAATAATCCCTGATAAGCTGCTCCAGATGCTGACAGTGCAGTTCCTATCAGCACAGCTGCAAAAATTCTAGGAATACGAACCTGAAATAATACCATTTCTTCACTTCTAGTCCACGTAACCGGCAGGCTAAAAAGTTTTCCTATTACAATATTAAATAATTGAGATAAAGGAATTCCATATCTACCAATAGTAAAGGATACTAAAAAAATGGTTACAGATATGATAGTTAATACCGTCAATATAACATTTTTATTCTTTCTTTTTTTAATTTTTAAAGTTGGGATAGATATTGCTTCCTTATGCTTTAATTGAACATTATTTATAACTTTCATAAAATCACCTTTCTAACCTGTATAATGTTTGGCGTGCATAAATTAATTTCATTTAGCATGGCAAATTTAAATTAAGAAAATATTATATACAGTATTGTAAATTGGAAACTTAGATTTAGATTTAGACACGCGTAAAATTGACAATTAAATAAATATATGATAATTTGTATTAGGTTTAAATTATTTAATTATTATTTTATTTGATATGTTGCTCAGATTTATATTTGAGCAATATTTTTTTAGTATAGTAAAACTACCACTGTGCCATATAAACCTGCCTAGCGGTAGTTTTAACCTGACTAACTTGGCGTAAGTCTCCCACTTTAGAGGTGGGAGTTCAACGCCAAGTAAGCCATGCATTTGCAGTTCTAAAATTCAGATGGGGTAAAAGAATCCCCACCTGAATTAAGAACTTGCTTCAATTTATACATCTCTCTCTTTACTAATTTCCTTTGAGCGAAATGCTTTCTCCCAGTCATTTGCAACTACTTCCAAAATATTCAACATACCTTCGTATCCGAAATAAGCTTTATCTAAATAAACATCCATATTTGTTGGTGCCAGCACATCAAAAGCAATTTTAATTCCAACTTCTTCTGCCATGTACTTTTCCCAAGAGGATCCAAATACAGCATCCACATCTATATTTTTCAAGCTCTCTTTTATTTGATATCCATCTACACCAAATGCCACTTTAGATTTTAAGCCAAGAGAATTTAATTCTTGACTTAATAAATTTCGTATTTGCGGAGCATCAGATTTAATAAGTATTGTCTCTGGAATCATTTCTAATTCCTCAAATAACATTCTTAACAATCCAATCCCCATAGTAGCATCAGCAGATAAAGCTATTCTACAATTATGATAACGCGGAATCATCATCAAAGCTCTTTTTCTGAGAATATCTATTACATATTCTTCACCAGGCTTTATTATTTTTTCCACTTCTTCGCTTACATTAAAATATTCACCTAATCTTCGCAGCCATGTAGCTGTATTTTTTAAGCCAATAGGCAAAGGTATATCATCAAGAATTAACGGAACACCATGAATTTTTTTCATACTTTGTGCAAATTCATATCCAACATCATGACTTAAAATAATATTAGCAGATGCTGAACCTGCATTTTCTAATTCATCAATAGATATTCCCCTAGCTAATACAGTCTGGACTTTAATACCTAGAGTTTTTAAAACGCTCGTTACCCACTTTAAATCAGCCCACCAGGTTGGATTTAAATTTGCCTGAGGTGCAATAATATTTACACTCTTCTCATTTCTTATTTCTGCTTTCTTTATAAATGGTATTAGTGCGTTTAAGCCTATATTCATACCATCATAACTATTTCCACGAAAGCCTCCTGCCATTACCGGAATCAGTTTAGCTTTTACCTCATCTTCCATTTCTCTGCATATGCCTTCTAAATCTTCTCCAATTATGTCAGCAGCGCAAGTTCCTATTACAAAAATAACTTTACTATTAAAAGTATTATCTGCTTCTCTTATCAAATTTTTTAATTTTTGTGAAGCTCCCATTATTACATCTGATTCAAAAAGACGTGTACATCCTATTTTACGCTTTGTAAAATCAATTTCATGGGCATCATAAGCTGCTCCCACTGTAGCCGCACAACCTTGAGGCGAATGTACTACAATGCTTGCATTTTCTATACCTGCTACTATGCTGGCAACTCCTTCTAGAGCACAACTTACAACCGGATCCTTACTGTGATCACATTGTTCAAAGCTTAATTCATCATACATTGACCTCTCCTCCTTCTGTGTGCATATACAGTACAATCAGGTAAATCCTGACTCAATTTAGGTGTTAAAGCCTGAGCGGATGCCAAGCTTGAATCTTCTGGAAATACTATTTTCTTAAATAGAGAACTTCTAGGTCTAAAAGAATACCTTAATGCAGTATTAATACATTTTGCTACTTTTAATGCTCCTCTATAACCAAATCTAGGGCGATTTAATATGGCATTTAGATCTACCAACGGAATATTAGGAAAACTTAATGAAGAACCAAAATATACTACAGAGCTTGGGTCTATGCCACCAAGAAAGGCCAATAATTCATCCTCCGTTTGCTTCATTGATTCATATTTACCAAAAGCAAGAGTACCCTTTGTTATCAATATTTCAGGATCTAGACCAGTCTCCAA
Organism: Clostridium sp.; assembly: GCF_047718555.1. Taxonomy (GTDB): domain Bacteria; phylum Bacillota; class Clostridia; order Clostridiales; family Clostridiaceae; genus Clostridium_I. The sequence goes on from NZ_JBDNRK010000027.1 coordinate 21,392, forward strand.
TAGATAATCTATACTTGTCTGTCTTGCTTCTGTACTCCAGGGATGGAAATTAAATATAATTGGTCTCATTCCAAAATCACTTTTCAACATATGTGCAATAGATAAACACTTTACAGCATCATGCCCTTCTATAATAGCTATCTTACCTTCTAGGAATTTCTTACTTTCTTCAAATTCATCTTTTATTGCAGCATATTCTCTTTTCATCAAGGCTTCTGCCTCTTCTTCCATGTTTAGATATTTAGCTGCTCCCATAATCCATTTTTCTGTAGCAGCAATACCATAAGGAAGTATTGTAGAATTAATAGGTGTTCCAAATTCCTCTTCCATAGATTTACCAATAGCATATCCTATATCAAGACATAGTGCACAATTAACAGCTGCACTAGGAGCTTTTTTAAGTTCATCCAGAGTACAGTCTCCAGCAATTACAGAATTAACCTTTGCACCCATACCTTTTACAAGTCTGATTAATTCCTTTACATCTGTATTTACTTCCGTTCTTTCAGCACCCATTTTCCCGCCTACAATATTAACAGTGTCTCCCATTTTACTTCTGCTTTCAATAGTAGGTTTATCCATAAGTTTTACTATTTGTTTAAATACAAGATCAAAACCACTTCTATATTCTCCTGAAAAGCCTTCACAGCGTATAGACATCAATTTAGCATTTATTTCTGGTTCTATCTTTTCCATAATCTCATCTACGTTATCGCCTATGATTCCTGTTGCACAGCTTGTTGCTGCGAAAATAACATCAGGCTTATATTTTTTATCAACTTCTTTAAGGGCACCTTTTAATTCTTTTTCCCCACCATAAATAACATTCTTTTCACTTATATTCGTGCTCACAACTGGCTCATAGGCAGCTCCACTATTTCGACAATTTGTAAGTTTATATGCCTGTTTTACTCCATAAGCACAACCACTAGGTCCATGGGTAAGAATAACAGCATTTTTAATACCACTTAAAACCTTAGTAGCAGTCCAAAATTTACATGGACGTGTATGGCTTCCCTGCAAATTAGTTTTTATTTTTCCCTCTTTAGCCAATTTATATAATTCACTGAGAGTTCCATGAAATTCTATACTTTCCTTTGTAATAGCCATAATACATACCCCCTGTTTTATAATTTATGATTTATATTTTATAAGTTATATTTAAATATAACTTTTGTTTTCAATTTTATAAATCTTATATGTATAGCCAAGTTTTAAATTAAAACTTGGCTATACAATAAGCTTAAATTTGTTAGTTTTTAATTTTCAAATGATATTCTGTTAATTACCAAACATTTAATATCCATTCTTTTTGATGTTTGTTTTCCATATCTGTAAATAAAGTATTTGCAATAGTTTCTGCAAGAAATTCTGCACCTTTGTAACCTACAATAGGATGCTTCCAAAGTCCAGCTCTGTCAAAAGTAGGGAATCCTACTCTAACCATAGGGATATTGTTATCAATAGCAATATATCTTCCCTTTGAATGTCCCATGATTAAATCTAATTTAAGGCCTTCATTCTTTATTCTCTTTTCAAGCTCCCACAAATCTGAATTACAAATAACTTCTATATCACAATTAGCTCTCTTTTCTAAATCAGTAAGTCTAGGATCTTTAGCATATTTCTTATTATCATCACCTAAAAGAAGTAGTACAGGTTCTAATTCACATTCTATACAAAAATCAGCAAGTGCCATTACTAAATCAGGATCTCCGTAAATAGCAACTCTCTTATTTGCAAAGAACATATGAGCAAGGTCAGCCATTGCATCTATAGCTCTTCCACGTTCAACAACTAAAGATTCAGGTATTTCTTTACCAGTAAGTTTGCTTATATTTTGAATAAATTTATCAGTATTTGCTATTCCAACAGGCATTGAATCTAGTACTGCAGGAACCTCAAATTCTTCTTCTAAGAATGTAGCAGCACTTCCACCTTCATATTTGCAAACAGCTACAGAACCAACTGAGTTAGCGCTGTCAGCTATGTCTTCAATAGTTGTATTTCCATAAGCAAAAGCAGATTTATCAGGCATAATTGGAGCATCAAAAGTCTCTACATCCATTAATATATTGCCTTCTACATTCATTTGAGATAATATACTCTTAATTTCTGTTACATCTCCAGGATTTATCCATCCTGTGAATACATTTAACTTACCATTAGGCTTAGTTTTCTTAGCAAGTTCAGTTACAAACGAAAGTACACCTACATCATAACCACTAACCTGACTTCCAGTATAACTAGGAGTATGCATTGGGATTAATTTAACTTCACAATCTGGATGACTCTTCTTCCAAGCCATTTTTATTTTTCTTATAGTACCTTCAACGTCATCACCTATAGTTTCAGTTGAACAAGTAGTAATTATAGGCAAAACTTTTAAATCAGGATATCTGCTTATAAGTGTTTCTACACCATCTTCAATTCTTTGAACTCCACCAAAAACAGCTGCGTCTTCATGTAATGAAGAAGAAGCAATATCAAAATTTTCTTTATAGTGTTGAGCAAACATAAGTCTTACGAAAGTACAGCATCCTTGTCCACCATGAACTAAAGCTATACAATCCTTAACTCCTATACTTGCATATTGAGCCCCACAAGGCTGACAGTTAAAAATAGGATTTATTACACCTGTACGATCTCTTTTTATTATTGAAACAGACATTTTATCACCTCTCGAATATTTTAGAAAAATTAGCCTTTTAGAATATATAAGCTGCATAAATAGCGTATTTAAACAGAATATTAGCAGCTTATATAGAAATTAATTTTAATAGAATGGGACTCTCAATTCCTCATTTCTACATTTTGTTATAGCTACATTAACAAGCTTATCTTTAACACCACTTAATAATTCACTTTTTTCACTTTCGTTCATTTCCTTTACGAAAGAAAATCTTTCTAGTAATTGATCTGCAAGAATTCTACCATCTGCATAAAAACATTTTTCTTGAAGAGTTGCATCTTTAAGGTCAACTTTTTCATTGTTTAATACTTTAGCTAGCACATCAAAAATACCATTAATGTTATCTTTTCTATCCCATTCTCTTGAATGAAATTGCCATAGACATCTCTCTTGAATAAATTCAAGTATTTCATCAATTTTCTTTTCCATAAGACTATACCCCCTGCCTGATATCTTTTTTAGATAATCCCCAAAGAGGAGAATTTATAGCGTTATACATATCTCTAGCCATATTTACAGAACCTTCAAATCCCATGTATGGTCCATTGTGGTATCCATGTCCATTGATATATGGTATCTGTAATTTTTTAACCATTTCACCAACTCTAGGTCCTGTAAGGACAACGTCAGGTTTAACCATTTCCAAAACTTCAAAGAATTCTAATTCATTTCCGTCATCGATGTAAATAGTACCTTTTCTTCCACGGGAGATAACTTTTTCAAAGTCTTCCTGATGACCAAATTTAGAAGACATAGCTACTACTTCCATACCCAAATCATCTTCTAAAGCTTTAGTCCAGTGCCACAATCTAGGACCACCAGTCCAGATACAAAGCTTCTTACCAGCTAATCTTTCTTTGTACCATTTTCTCTTTTCTCCCCATTTTGCATCTTCTTCTGCAATTATTTGTTCAGCTTTTTCTTCTAAGCCAAAATATGCACCTAATTTTCTTAAGCCTTCTTTTGCATAGTCATAACCCCAAGTATCAACATCAAGTCTTGGAATTCCATATTTTTTCTTAAGTTCATTAGCTATATAACCTGCAGATCTAGCACAGTTTGTAAGATTTAACTTAGCTCTATGCATACCTCTTAAAGCATCATAAGTTCCGTTTCCTGTAAAGTGGGCTATTACCTGTATTCCCATTCTTTCAAGATAATCATTCATTACAAAGGTATCACCTTGGATGTTATAGTCACCGATGATATTAACAGTATATTCGCTCTTTATTTCAGGTTCAAAAGTTCCTACTTTTTCCTTCATCCAGTCTATATTAAATACGTGATGTCCCATTGATTGACTTACTCCTGCAAATCCCGGACACTGTATAGCGAATAGATCTACATCTCCACGTTCCTCTTCAACTTCTCTAATAACTGATTTTATATCATCACCAATTAAAGCAGTAGCACAAGTTACATAAACCATCATCCTCTTAACTTCTGGGAATGCATCAAAAGCTTCATTTATAGACTGTTTTAATTTTTTCATTCCTCCGAAAACAACATTTCCTTCTTTCATATCTGTTGACCAACCATACTTCAATTGGAAGTTGTTGTTGTCACTTGGATATCTCTTTGTGTGCCAAGTATTATAAGTACAACCTATAGGTCCGTGAACTAATTGAATAGTATCTTTAAGAACACCACCGATAACTAGTTTAGCTCCACAGTAACTACATCCTCTTTCTGATAAAGTACCAGGAATTGTATTAACGTTGGAAGCAGGTAAATATTGAGTTAAGTCCTCTCCCTCTTCTTTTATATAAACATGTCTTTCTCTTTCAGGTATTGTTTCATCACATTTAAATAACTTTAATGGCATTTCTATACCTCCATTTTCATTGATTAATATTTATGAATCAAGAATAAATCTAATATTTTTATTTATATATGGTTCTAATATAATGTGGTTTAAATTAGATAAATATTATTTTATTTAATATATTTCTCAAATTTCTATGAGAAGTAAATTCATTATTATAATGATACAATAATCTTATAAATCCATAAGACCATATTCCATCAATATTTCTTCAAGTCTTTCTTGAGTCATTGGCTTTGGTATAACGAATAATTTGTTTTCATCTACTTTTCTTGCTAATTCTCTGTATTCTTCAGCCTGATCACAAGTAGGATCAAATTCTATAACAGTTTTCTTGTTTATCTCAGCTTTTGTTACCATTGGGCTTCTTGGTACGAAATGTATTAATTGACTTCCAAGTTCTTTAGCAAATGCATCAAGTAGTTCATATTCATTTGCAACCTTTCTGCTGTTACAGATGATACCACCTAATCTAACTCCACCGCTCTTAGCATATTTTTGGATACCTTTTGAAATGTTGTTAGCAGCATATAGAGCCATCATTTCTCCACTTGCTACTATGTATATTTCTTGAGCTTTTCCTTCTCTTATTGGCATTGCGAATCCACCACAAACAACGTCTCCAAGTACATCGTAGAATACGTAATCTAAATCATCAGTATAAGCTCCAAGTTGTTCTAGCATATTTATTGAAGTTATTATTCCTCTTCCTGCACATCCAACTCCTGGTTCTGGACCGCCTGATTCAACGCATCTGATTCCACCATATCCATCTTTTAATATGGAATCTAATTCTACGTCTTCTCCTTCTTCTCTTAATGTATCAAGAACTGATTTCTGTGCTAGCCCTCCTAAAAGTAATCTTGTTGAATCTGCTTTAGGATCACAACCAACTACCATTATCTTCTTACCCATTGCATGAAGACCTGATGTTAAATTTTGTGTAGTAGTTGATTTACCAATTCCACCTTTTCCATAAATAGCTACTTGTCTCATTTAATCATTCCTCCTAAATCTTTTGTACAATTCAATATCATTTGGAATACACCCTTCCAAAACGATATATTTTGTACTGTTTTGTCTAATTATATTTTAGTTTTTATCAATTGTCAATATTTTTATAGATTTTTTTATTAATTTATAAAAATTTTCTTTATATAGATAATAAAATATTAAAATGATAACAATTACACGCCTGATTATCATTAAGAAAAATGCATTTTCATAAATAATAAATTAAATTTAACACAAGTCTTTTTATACTAAATCATACATTTTAATATAATTTATTATAAAAAATATAATTTATTTTTTTATTTTTCCAGTTGACTATATTTTGTTTGCAATGTATAATTGTTTTAAGATAAATTGTATTAATTCATATATTTATATCATATTTGAAAATTTAATCGCTATTATGCAACCTTTGCATTAAATAGATAACCAGTTTAAGAACATTATTTCCTAAAGGAGAGATGATTTAGTTTTTACTATTTTATCCTCCATTTTTTTATTTAAAATTAATCTATCCTGCAGTGACGCAACCCTTGATAATTCAGCTAAACTTACTAAAAGTACAATCTCATCAATTTTCCGGTTATCTCCCCCTAATACTTCTACTACACTGCATAAACAGAGTTCTTTGTTTCAGATGGAGTTTTTTTCTCCAGCCGAAACTTACTAACAGAGTTCTTAGTATCGGTATTTTCGATACTTAGAAATCGTTGTCCTTTAGGGTAAATCGTTATCCAGGGACGTAGCAGCCGTTATCTCCCACTTTGATAGAAAAGCAGAGAACCAAAATCTTGGATTTTGTGTGAATCGCTTTCACTGTGTGCGATGGGAGTATTACGGATGGTAGTCATCGGATAAAAACAGTTCACGTAAAGTTAAAGATTTTTTCTACTTCAAAATCACACATAAACTCTAATATACAAAAGCAAAAGTTCTATGATATATTGATTAGATTTCATAGAACTTTTGCTTTTTGCGGAGTAATTCTCCCAAACCGTCTATTTAAAAAACATTTTTCAAATACTTTACTACATTAGCTTCAAAATATTGTTAACTTTTAAAGTGTTTTTAGTAACACAACGTTGACTATCGTTACGTTATGTTATATAATGATATTGCAGGATGCGTTATAATTACTTTTATTATTTATTATAACTTTTCTAAAATAATTATTTAAATTTGCTATTATGCATTTTGCATTAAATAGATAATCTCAAATTATTCCTAAATCTAAGAGTAAAAAGTAAATACACCATTATACCCTTTACTTTTTACTTAATTTTTTAAATTTAATATTATTTCATTTAATATTTTTTAATGAACAAATTTCACCATACATTCTACAATTTCTTAACATTAACCTTTCAAAATATACATTAATAATCTTTAATAAATTATCCCCTTCACAGAGTAACAGCAATTGTAATATTTAAATACTATAATGATTTTATAAAATATCTGCCACATTTCTTTCTTAACATTATCTTTAAGCCATTTCAACTGCATAGTTTTTATCAATAACATTGTATTTTCAATGATTTTATATTACAATTATCTTAATATTTATGATTTTTTTGTTTTTTAATATTTTATTATCACTAATCTAAAAGTGGTTATACTCTTAATATGTACAGTATGATTATTGTACATATTAATTAATTTATTTAGGATATTAGGCATATTCAAATAAATAACTAGTCAGTATGCTAGCCTATTTTGAATCCTACTGCGTCAGCAGAACCCTCAGATAGCCCACTATCCTCGGAACCTGCTTCCTTGTTGGATTCAAAATATTCGTCGCATCTTTGACTTACTATTTATTTTCACATGCCTTACCCAAATATTTTAAACTATTTTTTTGCATCTATTAATGTTTTACGAAAGGAGAACTAAATATGTTACAAGACACAGCTTTAACTCCGCAAGAAGTAGCAGATATACTAAAGATAGCTAAAAATACAGTATATGAATTAATAAAACGCGGGGAATTAAATGCATATAAAGTTGGGAAGAAACTTAGAATAGATTTTAAGGACGTTGAAGCCTACAAGAACAAATCAAAAAATATACACTTCAATCAAGTTAATCAAAATAGCACTGTAGACGATAATCAAATATCTCTTGAAACACTTTCACCACCTTTATACGAATCAGCTTCATCAAGAGATTTCGTCATTTGCGGTCAAGATGTAATTTTAGATATACTATCTCGTTATTTAGAATTCAATCTCCGTGGATCTCGTATTTTGAGATCTTATACCGGTTGTTATAATGGTCTATTTGCACTTTATCTTGGAAAAGTTCAAATTTCAACTGTACATCTTTGGGATGGTGATTCCGGAGAATACAACATACCTTTTGTTAGAAGAATGCTTCCTGGAGTACCAACTATAATACTTCACTTAGCTTGTAGAATACAGGGTTTTTATGTGGCAAAGGGAAATCCTAAAAATATAAAAGGTTGGGAAGATTTAAAGAGACCAGATATTTCTATTATCAATAGAGAAAAAGGATCTGGAACCAGAATTCTTTTAGATGAACATATTCGTTTGCTTGGAATCGACAACAATTCAATACCAGGTTATTCAAGAGAATGTTTTTCACATTTAGCCGTAGCAAGCACTGTATCCAGAGGAGGAGCAGATCTAGCTTTGGGCAATGAAAAAACTGGGCTTCAGGTTAAAAATATTGATTTTATACCACTGCAGCGAGAAAGATATGAATTAGTTATAAAAAAAGAAGATATGAATAAACCTTTTGTTAAAGCTGTAATGGAAATTGTAAATTCCGAAAATTTCAAAACAGAATTAGAAGGACTAGGCGGATATGATCTTTCTGAAACTGGCAAAATAGTAGCCGAATTATAAACAATATGGAATATTATTAACAATATTGATATTAATATTGTTAATAATATTATGTCTATGTTATAATATTATTAATACTAAATGTTAATACAATAACCAATAACCTCATTTAGTATTAATAAAATTTATTAATTATAGTAAGGAGTAATTATTATGGTAAATCCAAAGCATCACTTATTTGTTTGTACTAGTTGTAGATTAAATGGAAAACAACAAGGTTTCTGTTATTCAAAAAATTCCGTTGATATCGTAGGTGAATTTATGGAAGAATTAGACAGCAGAGATTTATCAGGTGACATAATGGTAAACAATACAGGCTGTTTCGGAATATGCAGCCAGGGTCCTATCGTTGTTGTATATCCAGAAGGTGTTTGGTATGGTAATGTAACTGCTGATGACGTTGAAGAAATTGTAGACTCACTTGAAAGTGGTGAAGTTGTAAAGAGACTTCAAATCTAGTAGATACATAAAATAAAAAATATAGCAATTGAAAGACACTATGAAATTTATTAAAATATGAATTTCATAGTGTCTTTTAATATAATTATACTGGTTTGCTAACAAATTTTAGTTCTTAAAAATACATTTTATTTATTGATGGCAGAGACTTCATTACAGACATAATCTAGATTATGAATTCTCACCTCAAATTCACCTTTAACCAATTCTTTAACTTCAAGTCTCATATTTAAAGTTAATAATTCACCTTCAAGCCATCGAGGAGTATGACTACAAAAAATTTTAAGTTCCTTAAAAGGCTTGTTTCTTAAAAACGGCATTAATATTTTCTTTGAACTAATACCAGGATTACTAGTCTGTATACTTTCAAGATTTATAAAATAGCACCCTTCTTCCCCTATAGCTATTGGTTCTATTGATACTTCTTCAGTCTTTCTCTTTTTAGCTTCTTTTTCTTTGCTTTCTATCATCATTTCTCGCAATTCATCTAAAAACTCTTCTGGATTACCACTTGCTTCTGCAATAGTATATCCAGATTTTTTTAAAATACTATATGGAATTCCATCTACCCTTTTTCCCAAAAACACACTACAGTTTCCTAAGTTTTCTATAAGTAATGCCATTCTCTCACGAACAGCTCCCATTCCATTTGATGTATTTACATTAAATATAATTTTATTTTTGACATTCCAATTTTCTTCTTCTCGCTCATATAGTACCACCATTCCCGGTTCATATATACTACCAGTCTCCCCATCTTTTCCTGTTAAAACCGCTATTTTATCAAACATAATTATCATCTCCTAATAGAATTATTTATTCATTTACTTATGTACCATTTTATATTGTTTTATATTAAATCATAGCATTACTTTATTAAATTATAATATTACTTTTATTAAATTGCAACATATTCTTTGATTATTTATTAAAATATCATTTATTTTATTGATATATTTAAAATAAAATTCAAAAATTTATTGACTTTTAATAAAAACACAATATAATATAACATATAACCATACAAAACATAACAATATGGACAATATAAACAAAATACGTTACATAACAATACAATTTGTGCAAAAATACAATAGAAAGGAATATATTTTATGAATACAAATATTTATTTTTCAGTAACAGGTACACAATCTACTTATAAAGCAAACTTATACTTTTTTCAAATTATAAATATACAAAGTGAAATCTTACAAAAAATTACAATACGAAAGGATGATTTAAATGTTAAAGAAAATTATTTCCATCATAGGCGTACTTCTAATAGTCATTTCACTTGCAGCCTGTAAAAGCAATACTGCAGAAAATACCGCAAAAACAGATACTCAAAAGCCTAAAACTATAGCTGATTCAGCTGGAAAACAAATTGAAATACCCGCTAAGATAGATAACATTGCCGAGTTATGGGGAGCACATCTTGAAGTTTTACAGACACTTGGAGTTGGAAATAAAATTGTTACTACTACCTTCACTCCACAATCAAGGCCATGGTTGTTTAAAGTAATCCCTACTTTAGATAAAGCTGTTTATAGCGTTATAGCTAATTTAAATATAGAAGAATTAGTGAGCAAAAAGCCTGATATAGTATTTATTCCAACAGCAGATAAAAATGTAGACAAACTTTCTAAAATGGGTTTACCTGTTGTTCAACTTTCCTTTACTGATTTTGAATCTATGAAAAAATGTTTTACTTTGACCGGGGAAATCTTGGGTGGTAATGCTGTCCAAAAAGCTAAAGACTACAATACATATCTTGATAGTAAATTAAATATGATCAAAAATATCACCTCAAAAATGCCAGAGGATCAAAAGCCTAAAGTTTTACATCTTTCCAATGCAGAACCCTTTGCAGCAGACGGTAATAGTACAATAATTAATGATTGGATTAACGTCGCTGGAGGAATAAATGTGGCAAAGGACGTAAAGGGTAATAGACAAACGGTTTCTGCAGAACAAATACTCCAATGGAATCCAGATATCATCATTGTAAGTGAAAATATTAAATCCATAGATAAAATTACACAGGACCCTAAATTAAAAGATGTTTCATCAGTTAAAAATGGTAAAGTCTTTTTAAATCCAGATGGTGCATTCTTATGGAATAGATATGGCACAGAAGAAGCACTTCAAGTACAATGGGCTGCAAAGACTATACAACCAGATAAATTTAAGAACTTAGATATGGTCAGTGAAACAAAAAATTTCTATAAAAAATTCCTTAATTACAATCTAACTGATGATGATGCACAGAGAATTTTAAAGGCAATGCCTCCTAGTAAATAATTAATAAAAAAACAGTAGATTTTAACCTAAATCTACTGTTTTTTTATTTTACAGTTAATACTTTAAAATTATTCTTTATTCATTGCAAACCTTATGGCTTATATTTACTTCATAAGTATCTCCATTTACTTTCTGAGAACTCATCTTCATGTTCAGTTTTGCTAATTCATTTTCAAACCATGGTGGTATATGACCACAGGAAACCTTAAGCTCATAAAAGGTCTTGTCATTCAAAAATGGAAGCAATGCTTTTTTGGAACTAATACCAGGGTTCTCTTCCTGAAGCTTTTTTAAATCTAGAAAGTAATATCCCGCTTTATCAACTTCTATAGGTCCTATATTTTCTATATTCTCTTTTTTAGCCTCCTTCTCCCTTTTTTTCTCCTCAAAGATTTCTAAAAACTCATCTAAAAATTCACTAGGCTTTCCTTCTGCTTCCACTATGGTAAAACCTGCTTTTTTTAATGCAGTATAAGGAACTCCTTCTACCCTTTTTGCAATAAAAATTTTACAATCTTCTAAACTCTCTATAAGTTTCTCTACCTTTTTATGAATAGATTGCATTCCTTCTGCTGTATTCATATTAAAAATAATTTCACTTACTACATTCCATTCCTTTGCTTCTTTTTTATACACCATCACAATACCAGATTCATATATAGTGGTAGTTTCGTTGTTCTTACCTATTAACACACCTATTTTATCACTCATAGCATTCATCTCCTATCTTGATAATTTTTTTTATTATATCATATCTTTAAGCATATACAATTTAAAAAACATATTTGAATTCATCATTGTGAGAAAGAACTAACTAATAGATGGAAAAATTTACACCCCTGGGGTGTAAATTTTTCCAATTTCAGTTCGCAATCTTCCTAAAATACTAACTAATATTTATTTAAGTACACTTTTCACTTCTTTTACAAACTTTTCAACATTTTTAATTGCTTCCTCTTTATCCTTTGATTCATCTACTTTTTTTACAATAGCACTTCCAATTATAATTCCATCACAGTAGTCTTTTAATTCCTTTGCCATTTTTGCACTGGAAATACCAAACCCTAAAGCCTTAGGTATCTCTGCATATTGAGCCACAGTACTCATATATTCATTTAGATCAGTTTTTATTTCATTTCTAGCCCCTGTAACACCATTAGTTGATACGCAATATATAAATCCACTGGCATTTTTAACTATATTTTTTATTCTCTCTTTAGATGTAGGTGCTATTAATGGTATAAGGGCAACATTGTATTTATCACCTAATGCTAGTATATCCTTCCTCTCCTCTATAGGAAGATCAGGTATTATAACACCATCTATACCAACTTCGCTACAATCCTTTATAAATCTCTCAATGCCATAATTGAATACTGAATTGTAATATACCAAGTAAACTAGAGGCACTTCAGTATTTAAACGTATTTTTTTTACTGTATCCATTATTTTAGCTATAGTTGTCCCATTTTTAAGTGATCTTTGGGAAGAAGCCTGAATTGTAGGACCATCTGCAAGAGGATCAGAATAAGGAACTCCAAGTTCAATAATATCTGCTCCTGCCTTTTCCATAGCATTTACTAGTTCAATAGTAGTTTCAAGATCAGGATCTCCCGCTGTTACAAAAGGAATCATTGCCTTTTCATTTTTGTCTTTTAATTCATTAAATTTAGCCTCAATTCTATTCATTATAGTTCTACCCCCATTACTTTAGCTATAGTGTTTATATCCTTATCTCCTCTACCAGATACATTTACAATGATTACTTTATCTTTATCAAGTGTAGGTGCAAACTTCATAGCATAAGCCAAAGCATGAGAACTTTCCAGTGCCGGAATTATACCTTCTATTCTTGATACTTCTACAAAGGCATCTACTGCTTCCTTGTCATTGGCAGATACATACTCCGCTCTTCCTATGTCATTGAAATATGCATGTTCCGGTCCTACACCAGGATAATCCAGTCCTGCTGATATTGAATAAGCTGGAATTATCTGACCATCACCATCTTGAAGTACATAGGTCATCATTCCATGAATAACTCCCACAGAACCCTTAGTTATACTGGCTGCATGCTCATCTGTATCTATTCCCTTTCCAGCTGCCTCTACTCCTATAAGTTTAACTTCTTTATCCTCTACAAAAGGATAGAATATACCCATGGCATTGCTTCCGCCACCTATACATGCAATAATATAGTCTGGTAATCTTCCTTCTTTCTCCAATATTTGTTCTTTAGCTTCATCCCCAATAACCCTTTGAAAATCTCTAACCATAGTTGGATAAGGGTGAGGCCCCATAACTGTTCCTACAACATAAAAGGTATCATCTACACTTGTAACCCAATTTCTCATAGTCTCATTTACAGCATCCTTAAGAGTTCCAGTACCTGACGTAACTGCAGTAACCTTTGCCCCTAGTATTTTCATCTTAAACACATTAAGTGCCTGTCTTCTTATATCCTCTTCTCCCATAAATATTTCACATTCTAATCCAAACATAGCTGCTATAGTTGCTGTTGCAACGCCGTGCTGTCCTGCTCCTGTTTCTGCAATAACTCTCTTTTTACCCATTCTCTTTGCAAGTAGAACTTGACCTAAAGCATTATTTATCTTATGTGCTCCTGTATGGTTAAGATCTTCTCTTTTAAGATAAATTTTAGCTCCTCCTAGTTTTTTAGTTAAATTTTCAGCATAATAAAGAGGTGACTCTCTTCCCACATAATCCTTTAAATAGTACCTAAATTCTTTTATAAAATTTTCATCATTTTTTGCTTTATCATATTCCACTTCTAACTCTGCAATAGCATTCATTATAGTTTCTGGCACATATTGCCCTCCAAATTTTCCAAATCTTCCAATCATTTAATATTCCTCACTTTCTCTATAAATGTTTTTATTTTATTAAAATCCTTTACTCCATCTGTTTCTACCCCGCTAGATACATCTACAGCAAAGGGGTTAACTTTATTTATGGCTTCAATTACATTATCTGCATTTAATCCACCTGCTAATATTAATTTTTTCTCAATATTAAGCTTTGAAATAACATTCCAGTCAAAACTAATACCCGTTCCGCCTTCTGCACCTTTAACACTGCTATCCAGCACTACGGCTTCAATATCATATTTATTAATTCCATTCAAAGTACTTTGATATTCATCTATTTTGTAGTTATAAAAAACATCTTTATTATTACTATAATGTTCACTATTACTTATCAAATCAGCTTTTCCATAATTGCCATCTGACTTATCTTTACTTATCTCTGCTTTTATAGATACAGATTTCCACAATGTAAATCTATCTAATTCTAAAAAATATTTCTTATCCTCGCAACCATGAAATTGCAGCACATCTAATTTTAAATTTTCAGCTATGTTTTTTACTTTTTTTATATCTTCATTTACAAAGACTCCTACAGTTTTTATGCCAGCATTTAATTTGGATATAAGTTCTTCGGCCTTTTTCATATCAACTTGCCTCTTACTTTTAGCAAATATAAAACCTACATAATCAGGCAGAAGTTCATTTACATATTCTATATCTTCTAACCGCTTAAGCCCACATATTTTTATCTTAGTCATAAAAACCCCCATTAGGTGAATTATTTTCCCTTAGCTTTAAGTATAAAATCTTCAACAGCCTGAACATCCTCTATATTTCTCATAAAGGTTTCACCAATAAGCACTGCATTTACTCCAATAGATTTTAAATACAATATATCTTCTGGAGTTTTGATTCCACTTTCAGAAACGATAATTGTTTCCTTGGGAATATATTTCATAAACTTTTCAGTAGTTTTTAAATCTACTGTAAAATCTCTCAAATCTCTATTGTTAACTCCTATAATTTCTCCCTCTGCATCTAAAGCTATCTCCAGTTCTTCTCGGCTGTGAACTTCTATAAGACAATTAAGTCCAAGCTCCTTAGCTAATTTATAAAAACTTTTTAATTTTTTACCAAGTACTGCAACTATAAGAAGAATAGCATCTGCCCCTATATTTTTTGCCTGAAATATCTGATACTCGTCTACTATAAAATCCTTACGAAGTACGGGCTTTGAGGTAACCCCTTTAACCTGTGCTATATATTCATCGCTGCCCATGAAAAATTTCTTTTCTGTAAGTACCGATATGGCATCTATACTTATTTGTTCATAGACCTTTGCTATAGCTACAGGATCAAAATCTGGCTTTATTATACCCTTAGAAGGAGATGCTTTCTTTATTTCTGATATTATATTAATTCCAGGTTTATTTAGCGCAGCTTTAAAATCTCTAGTAACTATGTCTTGTACTTTATTTTCAAATTCCTTAAGAGGCAATTCTCTTTTTTCTTCTTCTATCTGTTTTGTTTTGTAAGCAACAATATCATCTAAAATCATATTTTTACACCTCTTTACTGTACTCTACAAGTTCATTTAATTTTTCATAAGCTTTACCAGAATCGATAATATCTTCAGTGAGTTTTATACCTTGTTCCAGGTTTTCTGCAACTTTTCCAACATACAGTGCTGCAGCAGTATTTAAAACTACTATATCTCTTTTAGGTCCTCTTTTTCCTTTTAATATATCTATTATTATACCAGCATTCTCTTTAGCTGAAGACCCCTTAATATCTTCCACCTTTGCTAATGGTATACCAAGCTTTTCAGGTTCAATTTCATAATCTATGACTTTACCTTCTCTGATCTCACTTACATAAGTAGTTGTAGTAGTTGTAATTTCATCTAATCCATCTCCGCCATGAACTACCATAGCCTTTTCACTGCCTAATTTTAAAAGTACCTCTGCAAGAGTATGGGTTAATTCCTTGCTGTAAACTCCTAATACCTGCCCCTTCACAAAGGCTGGATTTGTAAGTGGTCCCAGTATATTAAACACAGTTCGTATTCCAAGTTCTTTTCTTACAGGTCCTACATTTTTCATAGCTGAATGATATTTCTGAGCAAACAAAAATGCCATTCCATTTTCATCAATTAATTTTTTTGCCTTTTCAGGTTCTATATCTATGTTAATACCCAATTTCTGAAGCACATCAGCACTGCCGCTGCTGCTGGAAACCGCTCTATTGCCATGCTTAGCTACCTTAACTCCTGCTGCGGCCGCAATTATTGCCACTGCTGTAGAAATATTAAAGGTTTTGCTTCCATCACCACCAGTTCCACAAGTGTCTATAACATATTCAGACTCCAATTTAACAATAGATGCATTATCTCTCATGGCTCTTGCAGCTCCAGTTATTTCTTCAACAGTTTCCCCCTTCATTCTAAGCCCTACTAAAAATGCGCCTATTTGTGATTGAAGTGCTTCCCCCTTCATAATTTCATTTACAGAAGAATAAGCTTCCTCCTCATTTAAATTTTCTTTATTACTTATTTTCTTTATTGCTTCCTTTAACATTACATATCCCCTCCACAAAATTCTTAATCATAATTTTCCCTTGTTCTGTAATTATTGATTCTGGATGAAATTGCAATCCATAAATATCATATTTATTGTGTTTAAGCGCCATAACAACTCCATCATCCAAACTTTCTGCTGTAATAGTTAGCTCTTTGGGAAAAGTATTCTTATCAACAACTAAAGAATGATAACGCATAACCTTAATTGGATTGTTTATTCCCTTAAACATTCCTTCACTATTGTGTTTTATATCAGAAGTTTTACCATGCTTTATGTTTTCTGCTCTAACTATATTTCCCCCATAGGCATAACCTATAGCTTGATGCCCAAGACAAATACCTAAAATCGGTATTTTACCACCATACTTTTTTATTACATCTACACAAATTCCTGCTTTTTCCGGAGTACCAGGCCCAGGTGAAAGTATTATCCCATCTAAATCCATATTCTCTATATCTTCAACTTTAATTTTATCATTTCTTACAACCTTAACTTCATGCCCCTGGGGTGCTAATATTTCTCCTATATATTGATATAAATTATAAGTAAAAGAATCATAATTATCTATTATAAGTATCATCTTAAATCACCTCTTTCATTGCCATAGCTTTGTTAAGAGTTTCTCTGTATTCTGTTTTAGGGTCTGAATCATATACTATACCTGCTCCAGATTGAACATAGGCATAATCATCTTTAAAAACGATAGTTCTTATAGCTATACAAGTATCCATATTTCCATTGTGAGAAAAATATCCCACAGCCCCAGCATAGATTCCTCTTCGCACATTTTCAAGTTCATCTATTATTTCCATGGCTCTTACCTTTGGAGCTCCTGATACTGTTCCCACAGGAAGACAGGAACTTAAAGCATCAAAACAATTCAGCTCTTTTTTCAATTCACCAGAAACCATGGAAACTATGTGCATAACATGGGAATAAAGATCTATTTCCATAAATCTATCCACATTTACTGTGCCAAATTCACTTATCCTTCCAATATCATTTCTGCCTAAATCCACCAGCATTAAATGCTCTGCTTTCTCCTTCTCATCTTCTAAAAGTTCCTTTTTAAGTTTCTCGTCTTCTTCTGGTGACTTACCTCTTGGTCTTGTTCCAGCTATAGGATTTGTTGTAACCCTATTATCCTTTACGGAAACCAGACTTTCCGGAGAAGATCCTGCTATCTGGAAATCTTCAAAATCTATATAGAAAAGATAAGGTGATGGATTTTTAGATCTCAATCTTCTATATACATCAAAAGGTTCAGAAGAATTTTTAAATTTTAGCCTTTGTGATGGAACCACTTGAAATATGTCTCCTGCTTTTATATATTCCTTTGCCCTTTCTACAATTTCACAATATTCTTCCTCTGTAACATTAGATTCAAATTCTTTATTTAAATTAGCTTCCTCAAGAGGATGCAGTACATTACCGCTCATTATGCTTTGCTTTATATTATCAAGAGTTTCCGTTATTTTATTGTAGTCAGAATTATCCTCTGGAAATACATTGTAGACAATATTTATATTGTGTTTAAAATGATCGTAACATATAAAGATTTTATAGAACATGAGGTTTGCTTCGGGAACTTTTAATTCATCTATATTATTATCTGGAAGTTTTTCATATTGTCTTACAATATCATAACCTACGTACCCTATTGCCCCTCCTGTAAAGGGAATATCGAAAACTTCTGAATTATAATCTATATTTACATACTGTTTTACATAATCTAACACTTTTCCATAAACAGTTTTAGTGCCATTATCTCCAGATATTGTAATCTCATCTTTATAACTCTTAATTGTCATATAAGGATCTGCACCCATAAAAGAGTATCGTCCTATTTCTTTTTCAGAATAGACACTTTCAAGAAGAAATTTTTTTCTTCCCTGTAAATTATAATATAGAGTTATTGGAGTTAGCTCATCTCCATTAACTTGAAGACTAATTGGAAATGTTTTATGCAGCTTTCTTTGGTCATAAAATTCCTTTTCAGTTAAATTGAACATAAATTTCACGTCTCCTTTAAATAATAAGGCATGTGAAAATAAATAGTAAGTCAAAGATGCGACGAATATTTTGAATTCTGCAAGGAAACAGGTTCCGAAGATAGTGAGCTATCTGAGGGTTCTGTTGACGCAGTAGGATTCAAAATAAGCTAGCATACTGACTAATTATTTATTTGAATATGCCTAAGATTAAAAAAAGGCCACTTCGCCCGGAATATGGGACGAAGTGACCGTGGTGCCACCCATTTTAATTTTATATTATAAGTGCAAGCATTTTAGTTTATACATTACTGATTATCTAGGACTCGTTGTTGTTATCTCCCATATATAAATATTGGGCCATTTCAACCACTAATCATCAGATTATACTAATGTAAAAATAAAAAACACTTCATCCCTTTAAGGACGAAGTGTTAAACTTCGCTATGCCACCTAATTACAAAACTTTTCTTTAACAGATACAGAAATAAAATTTCGATATCCTGTCTCTTTAACGGTAGACTACCGGCTATTGCTACTAAAATTTCACATTGCATCTCACAGACCCATTCAATATAAGCTACAATATTTGGCTTCCACCATTCCAAACTCGCTTTGATTAAACTCTCATATTTACTACTTCTGATCATAGATTTACTAAAAGTAACTTTTACTGTAATTATACAATATTTTTTAGAGTTGTCAATATATTTTTTTAATTGCCTAACATTTTCAGCAATAAATCAGCATTTTCTTTTGCTTTATCCAAATGCTGTTCCGATAATTGTTTTTTAGTTGCAATAGTATCATCTATGCTCTTATCCAAATCCTTTAATGCCAATTTTAATCTTTCACGTAATCTAGGTATATTTTGAATTATTCTTTTCACTATATATACATACTCGTCATCATAGAGCCTGTAACACTTAAACTCTCCTGAAGTTAATCTTCCATCTGAAAGAATATATATGAATCTATCGTCCATCTCTCCAGATAAAGCTATCTCTATCTTGTGTTTATACAATCTAAATCTTGATCCATTATCATCTATAAGTACAGGAAATATAGTTGAAAACAAAAAAGCTAATTCCTCTGTAGAATTATCTAAAAGTCCTATACTTGAAAAATCCCTTGCATTTAAACGTATCTCTATATCCCTTGAAAAAATTTCTTCTTTTATAGCATTGGATACCTTCTCACGTAATTCCTCTTCTTTTCCCTTAGAAATAAATTTTGTTATTGAATTTACTAAATTGCCAATATGGCTTTTAGTTTCTTTTTTACTACCAACCACAATAATCGCCTCTTTTATTAATCCTATAATAAAAGTATATATAATATTTTCCACAATTGCAAATGTAGTTCATATAAAATATTGCTAATCTTTAAGTAATAAAAAACTATAGCATAATTTTATTATTTATCACGGGACAATATTTAGAATATTACCATATATCACCTTATTTATTGTAATGTTTGATAATAGCACATAAGATAAATTTTCATTCGTTACTTGCAAAAAACAATTTTATTTATTATGATTATTATATAACAATAGATATTAATATTCGAATTATATAATAATTCTAAATGTCAATATTTAAATTATGTTAAATTTATGATTTATATAATAATAAATACTTTAAAATAATAAAATAAAATTAAAGCTATAAAATCAACATTTACAATTATGAGAGGTGGTATGTTTATGTTTGAAAATATATCAGAAGGTAAAAATTACAAAAGCCTATTTAATGGTGAATGGGTTAAAAGTAAAAGTGGGAAAACCATACAATTAAAATCACCTGTAGATGAAACTGTAATTGGTGAAATTCAATCTCTTTCCCAGGAAGAAGTAAATGAAATACTTGAAAACTCAAAAGCTGCTCAAATTAAATGGGGAGAAACTCCAATAAATGAGCGTGCAGAAGTGCTTTATAAAGCTGCAGAACTTTTAGAAGAAAATGTAGATGAAATTGCTCAAATAATGCAGCGTGAAATTGCCAAGGACTCTAAATCAGCTGTATCAGAAGTTAAGAGAACTGTTGATTTTATAAAATTTACTGCCAATGAAGGAAAACATATTGAAGGAGAAACCATAGGGGGAGATAATTTTCCTGGCTTTAATAAAAATAAATTATCCTTTGTTACACGAGTTCCTTTAGGCGTTGTTTTATCAATTTCTCCCTTTAACTATCCTGTTAATCTTTCTGCTTCAAAAATTGCCCCTGCACTTATAGCTGGAAACAGTGTGGTGTTAAAGCCCCCTACACAAGGTGCTATCAGTGCATTGTATTTAGCAGAAGTATTTAACAAAGCAGGACTTCCTAAAGGGGTTCTCAATACAGTTACTGGTAGAGGCTCTGAAATTGGTGACTATTTAGTTACACACAAGAATGTAAATTTCATTAATTTTACAGGCAGCACAGAAGTAGGCAAACATATTGCAAAAGAGGCCAATATGATACCTATGCTAATGGAACTTGGCGGAAAAGATGCTGCTATAGTTCTTGAGGATGCAGACTTAGAATTAGCTGCTAAAAATATTGTTTCAGGAGCTTACAGCTATTCCGGTCAAAGATGCACAGCCGTTAAAAGAGTTTTAGTAATAGATAAAGTTGCAGATAAATTAATAAATTTAATAGAAGAACGAGTTAGTAAGCTAAAGGTTGGAAATCCTAAGGATGGAGTTGATATAACACCTTTAATTGATTCTAAAGCAGCAGATTTTGTGCAAGGTTTAATTGATGATGCCCTTACTAAAGGCGCTAAGCTTCTGCTTGGAAATAAAAGAGAAGGAAATTTAATTTACCCTACCCTCTTTGACAATGTAACTACAGACATGAGACTTGCTTGGGAAGAACCCTTTGGACCAGTACTACCTATAATACGCATTAATAATATAGAAGAAGCCATTTCCATTGCAAATAAATCTGAATATGGTCTTCAATCTTCTGTATTTACAAGAAATATTGATGATGCATTTTATATAGCTAAAAAGCTTGAAGTTGGTACTGTACAGATTAACAACAAAACTGAGAGAGGTCCAGATCACTTTCCTTTCTTAGGTGTTAAATCTTCTGGTATGGGTACTCAAGGTATACGCTATAGCATTGAAGCAATGAGCAGACCTAAAGCTATAGTTTTAAATTTACCTAGATAATTTATTAGCCTTTTGCAGATTGAAATCATCTAAAATAAGAGTGTTGTAAGTCTTACTCGATTACAGCACTCTTCTAATTATATTATCTTATTTATTTTTCCTCATATTCAACTTATTCTTAGTTTAGGCATCTATACTGACTAGTTATTTATTCCTAATGCTTTAAATAAAAACTTTAGTTAAATCTAAAATTCTATTTATATTTTTACACAATCATGAAATTCACCATTTTTGTAAATAAACCCTTCTTTAATTCCCTTCAAAATACTTTTAACTTTTACGTAGGCAACTCCATTGCAAAATTCTCCTACCTCGTCAAATTTAGGTTTTATAGCTATTTCACCTAATTTATTTATATATCCCCACTTGCTTCCTATAATAGATTTAACTTTTACTGCGGCAAAACCATCATGAAAATCTCTTACAAGTTCATATGTAGGCTTTATAATCACTTGTCCTTCTTCATTTATATATCCCCATTTATCATTAATATTTACTCTGGCAAGATTATCATTAAAAGTTCCTATATAATCAAAATAAGGCTTTATAATAGTTACCCTATTTTCTTTATCTAGGTAACCATATTTTCCTTTACTATCTATAAATCTCATTAATCTTTCATTTATAATCCCCAATCTTTTTCCCTGAGAATCTACATAAGTATACCTGCCATTGACTTTCATCAGTGCAATTCCATCAATAAACTCAAATTTTTCATTAATAGCATAGTCATCTTCATCATTATTGGCATCATAGGCAATAACATCTACTATAGGTGAACATTCTTCAAGCCTAGTATTACTTATAGATTTTTCCATAGTCTTAAATTTAACTTCTATATCCCCATTAAAATTTATCAATTTTATTCTCTCTACACTTATAGTATTGTTATCATATCTTAATATTACATAAACTAAATATTTATCTCCAGATTCATAGAGCTCCTTTGAAAGTCTCACATCCGATTCAATATAAGTTTCTTTTATATCTGAAACATATTCTCTTATCCAATC
Organism: Clostridium sp.; assembly: GCF_047718555.1. GTDB lineage: Bacteria > Bacillota > Clostridia > Clostridiales > Clostridiaceae > Clostridium_I. The sequence continues at coordinate 44,124 of NZ_JBDNRK010000027.1, forward strand.
CTTCCATTCTATAGATATTGGGAAAATTTCCGCACTTTTATTATATTTATCTACATTCAAACTAGCCTTACCTGCCGACAACAAACTTAAGTTTTTTATTTGATTTGTGTATTCTTCTGTTGTATCAAAAAATATACTATCGAAAAATGCAGCATGTACACTAATTTTATTTTCTTTCCATAGTATGTAGATTTCTTGAATATCTATATATATTTGTTCATTTATATAATTTAATCCACCATATAGAGTACATGAATTATTATTTTTATAGAACTCCGCTGCTTCATCCTTATTTATAACCATATAGAATAAGCTTATATTGGGAAGTTTTACTTCTTTAAAAGTGTTAAAATCTACTTTTATTTCAAAAACACCTGTATTTATATCATAATTTTCTCTTTCTACAGTAATTTTACCTAGGGGCATGTCTTTTATATTTACTATTTTATCCCTAAACTCATTATAGCTTTCAAAAGGCTCCTTTAAAAAGCTTATAGCATGAACTTTTAATTCCATATCTTCTATACATATTTCCATACTATCTGTGTCCACATAAACTTTTTCACCTTTTACCTTTAATTTAGCTCTTATTGTATATCGATCATTAAAACTTTCAACAACATCAGTTCCTTCATCTTGAAAAACAAAATATAAATAGCTGCAATTAATTTTCATTATAGAATTCCATTTATAAAACTCTACATTAATGTAGCAAATACCCGACTGGATGTCATAGGTACTAGCTAATACCTCTGCTTTACCTATACTAATTGATTTAAGATCTTCAATACGTTCTTTAAACTGTTCGTACGTTTCAAAAGAGTCCCTTATTAAACTGTCGTCTGTTACTCTAATAATAGAATTATTGTCACTATACAAACTATCACTTCCTTAATACAAAATAGACTATACTCAAAATAAATATTACTTAAATTTACCCATTTAAAATATTATATTCCATTTTTTGTATATTTATCAATAGAATGTATAAAATTAACAAACTTTTTATATTATTATTTTACTCTTCACACTCCTGTAAGTAATATCATATAATATTTACAAAAACAATATCTACATATTGCAATAAATTATCTTCACCAGTAAAATAGCTATCTTATTTAAATATTATAATAGCTATTATCAAGGAAATGTATAATTTTAATTACAATTTATACCCTATCTTCTTTAAATAAAACTTTTACCTATAGATATTTGCATACAACTTCTAATATCTTTTAATACCTTTCTAAAATACACTCATAATATCGATTTATTGATAATTAAATCAAAACATAATTATAAAATTGCTATTTATTCTTAAAATAAATTTATCTTACTTAAAATTTAACCATTAACATTGTAATATAAGTTTAGCTATGATAATATAACAATGGAATCCTTAATAGAAAAACACTTGTTTTTTATAGAAAGACATTTAAAATAAAAACTGTATTTAAAATAATTATTTAAGCCATTGACAGAAATTAATATTCTAATAATTATTTAAGCAGTAGGAGGGTATTTATTAAAACTTATGAAAAGTAAATATTTATTGGTAGATACAAAGGTACTTCCTGATATATTTGAAAAAGTAATGCAAGTTAAGGATCTTATAAATGTAAAGAAAGCCCATGACATAAGTGAAGCAGTAAAAATTGTAGGAATTAGCAGAAGTACTTATTACAAATATAAGGATTATGTGTTTTCTGTTTCTGAATCCATGAGAGGTAATAAAGTTGCCATTTATCTACTTCTTGACCATAAAGCTGGTACTCTATCAAGTATACTTGATAAAATGGCAGAAAATCATGCTAATATTCTTACAATAAACCAAGATATACCTATTAATAATACTGCCAATGTGAGCATTACTTTCGATACATATAATCTAAAAATAAAACTTGAACAATTATTAGAGGACATAAAAAATACTGAAAATGTTATCAAAGCTGACTTGATTGCAATGGAATAGGAGATGAAAATATGCTAAAAATTAAAGTTCCTGCTAGCACAGCTAATATGGGACCTGGTTTTGATTCCTTTGGTATGGCATTAAACCTGTATAATGAATTTGAAATTGAAGAAACTGATAAAGATATAATATTTTTAGAAGCTGGAAAACCTTCTTCAATCCCGTTAAGTGAAAACCTCATATATAATAGCATGGTTAAAGCTTTTGATAAGTATGATTATAAATTCAAAGGACTTTATATAAACGTAACAAAAGCTGATGTGCCACTTTCAAGAGGTCTTGGCAGCAGTGCAACCTGTATTGCCGCTGCTCTTAAAGCTGCTAATCATATAATGAATAATATTATGTCAAAGCAGGAAATCCTAAATTTAGCTACAGAAATAGAAGGACATCCAGATAATGTAGTTGCTGCACTAGAAGGTGGACTTGATGTTTCCTTAGTAGAAAATAATCAGGTGGTATATTCTAAAATAAATCCACCAGAAGATCTTATATTTGCGGCTTTAATACCAGATTTTAAAATGAGTACTTCAAATGGCAGAAAAGTTTTACCTAGCCAATACACTAAGGAGGATTGTGTTTTTAATATTTCTAGAGCGGCTTTATTGATTTCTGTATTTTATAATAAAGATTTTAAAAAATTACGAACTTGCTTTCAGGATAAAATACATCAGCCTTACAGAGGTGCATCCATAAAGGGTTTAGAAGATATATTTGAGACAGCTAAGGAATTTGGCTCTTTAGGGGAATTTATCAGCGGATCAGGTTCTACTTTAATGGTGGTATTGGATAAAAATAACACTGATTTTTTTAATAAAATGCAATCATATTTAGAAACTACAGAAGCCACCTGGAGAATAGAACTGCTTCAACCTGATTGTAATGGTACTGAAGTAACTGTATGTTAATAATAAATAAATTAAAGGGGAAAAGAATACTATGAATAAAGTTAAAATAGCCTTATTAGGTTTAGGTAACGTAGGTAAAGGTGTCTGGGAAATATTCAAAAATAATACTGAAGAAATAATTCGCCGTTCTGGCTGTGAAATTGAGATAACTAAAATTCTTGTAAAAGATGTAAATAAGGATAGAGGAATAGATGTTCCTAAAGAAGTATTGACTGACAATATTGAAGAGATATTAAATGACAACAGCATACAAATAATAGTTGAATTAATGGGCGGAGTTGACCCAGCTGCTGATTATATACTAAGAGCTATTAAAAATAAAAAGCATGTGGTAACTGCAAACAAGCAGCTTATTGCAATTCAGGGTAAAGAGTTATTAGATCTTGCCAAAAAGGAAGGTGTGCTCTTCTATTATGAAGGTAGTGTTGCTGGCGGTATTCCTATATTAAAGGGTATCGAAGAAAGTCTTACTGCAAATAAAATTGAAGAGATTGTAGGAATAATAAATGGAACTACTAACTATATTCTTACTAAAATGTCTCTTGAAGGTATGGACTTTGAAACAGCCCTTAAAGAAGCTCAGGAAAAAGGATATGCAGAAGCTGATCCTACATCAGATATAGAATCCTATGATGCTGTATATAAGCTTGCAATATTGACTTCACTTTCCTTTGGAATAAATGTAAATGTAAATGATATATACAGAGAAGGTATTTCAAAGATTTCTTCTCATGATATTCAAAATGCAAAGGAATTTGGCTATACAATAAAACTTTTGGCTATAGCAAAGGAAAGAGGTAATTCTCTGGAACTTAGAGTTCATCCTACTATGATTCCATTAAATCACCCTCTTTCAAATGTAAATGATTCATTTAATGCTATTCTCATAAAGGGAAATGCTGTAGGAGATTTAATGTTCTATGGAAGAGGCGCCGGCTCCCTTCCAACAGGTAGTGCTGTAGCCAGTGATATAATATCTATTTTAAGAAATGATATGACACTGCGTTCAATTTCATTAGTTGAAAATACTGATTTAAAGAAAACCGTACTTCCTAGAGAAGAATTTGCTTCTAGATACTATTTAAGACTTACAGTAAAAGATGTAAGCGGTGTTTTAGGCCAGATTTCTACTATATTAGGTAAAAATGATGTAAGTATATCTTCCTTCATTCAAAAAGGTGAGAAGGATGCTAATAACATTGTACGTATAGTGTTTATTACTCATGATACTTTAGAGGGAAATATTATGAAATCCATTGAGGATCTAAAAAAACTAGAAGTAGTAGACGAAATCAAAAATTTAATAAGAGTTGAAAAATTCATTTAGGTATCTGAAAATAAATATTAAGTCAAGGATGTGAAGCATACTTACTATTTATTTATAGTTCCTTAAGACATGAAAAAAGAAATATTGAGGAGGAAATATTTTGGATAATTTAATATACAAAAGTACAAGAGGCCATGGTGATCCCGTTAGTGCTTCTAAAGCTATAATAAGAGGGATTGCAGAGGATGGAGGCCTATTTGTACCTAGCTTCATCCCTAAAATAGATTTTAATGTAAAGGAATTTTCAAAGCTTAATTACAAAGAATTGGCTTACACTGTTATGAGTAAATTTTTTACTGATTTCACTGAAGAGGAACTTAAAAGCTGCATAGACAAAGCTTATGATGATAAATTTGATACTGAGGAAATTGCTCCAGTAAAAAAAATTGGTGATGATTTCTTTCTTGAACTTCATCACGGCCCTACTCTAGCTTTTAAAGATGTAGCATTATCTATTCTGCCACATTTATTAAAAACTGCTGTAAAGAAACAAGGTATAGACAAAGAAGTCTTAATCCTTACTGCAACTTCTGGCGATACAGGTAAAGCAGCTCTTGAAGGGTTTAATAACGTAGAAGGCACAAAGATAATAGTATTCTACCCTGAAGTTGGTGTTAGTATAGTTCAAGAGCTTCAAATGACTACCCATGCTGGTGATAATACTTTTGTAGTAGCTATAAAAGGTAATTTTGATGATGCTCAAAAAGCTGTTAAAGAAATTTTCACTGATAACAAAATAAGAAAGCAGCTTGCCGAGAAAGGTTTTATGTTCTCTTCTGCAAATTCAATTAATATCGGAAGACTTATTCCTCAAGTAGTATACTATTTCTCAGCTTATTTGGATTTATATAAAAAAGGCGAAATAAATGAAGGGGATAAAATAAATGTAGTAGTTCCTACTGGTAATTTTGGAGACATTCTTGCAGGATATTTTGCTAAATCCATGGGACTTCCTATTGATAAATTGATATGTGCGTCAAATAAAAACAAGGTATTATCTGACTTCATAAATACAGGAAAATACGATAGAAATAGAGAATTCTATGTTACTAATTCTCCTTCCATGGATATATTAGTTTCAAGTAATCTAGAAAGACTTCTTTATTTTATTAGTGGAGAAAATCCAGAGAAAATAAGTGCTTTAATGGAAGCTTTATCAACTAAAGGTGAATATACAATAGATAAAGATATGAAAGACAAACTTAAAGACTTCTACGCTGGATATGCTTCTGAAACTGAAACCTGTGATGTTATTACAGAACTTTACAAAACTCATAAGGAAGCCATAGATACTCATACTGCTGTTGCTTACTCAGTATATAAAAAATACACAGCTGATACTAAGGATACTACAAAAACAGTAATACTATCCACTGCAAGTCCTTTTAAATTCCCTAAAGCTGTAATGAGTTCCATAGATAAAAAATACGATGGTGTAAATGAATTTGAATTAATAAAAGAATTAAGTAAAATAGCAAATTACACTATACCACAAGGCATTAAAGATATTGACACTAAACCACAGGTACACAACACTGTTTGTGATAAAAAAGATATTAAAAATGTAGTTTTGGATTTTTTAAAGATTAAATAGTATCTATCATAATAAAAATACGTTAGCTAGATAAATAGCTAACGTATTTTTATTTTTCTAAGGCTATTATCTTTAGTAGTAACCACACCTTACTTTTAATATACTTTCCTTAGTTAAATATTAAATTGTACAACATACTTTTTCAACTTATCCGAACTTAATCTTGCCTTATCTATAAGATTAACTACTGTATTTGACTTTTCAGATATACTCATAGATTTTTCAGCAATATTTGTAGTCCCCTCAGTGCCTTCATTAGTTGCAAGAGTAACCTGATTTACAGCTTTTGAAACATTCTCTATAGATATATGAAGTTCTTGTGCTGAATTACTGACTTCTGTTATAATTTTATCTATATATCCTGCATCTTTACTATATTTATATCCATTGTCTACAAACATTTCATAATCATTTATAACCTGTTTGTCCATAAGTTCTAATAAATCTCTAGAACTAGTCACTAAATTGTCAACGCATTCCATCACAGTATCAGTAACTATTTGTATTTCATTAACTGTAGCTTTTGAGTTTTCTGATAATTTTCTTATTTCCTCTGCTACTACAGCAAAACCCTTTCCCATTTCTCCCACTCTTGCAGCCTCAATTGCTGCATTTAAAGCTAAAAGATTAGTTTGAGCAGAAATTTCAAGTATAGCATCAGATAAAACTTTAATCTGATGTATAGCTTTTGAGTTTTCAATAGCTGCTTTAAGTTTTATTTCAGTATTTGAATATACTCCAACGATATTCTTTTGAGAAGCTTTAAATGTAATATTTAATTCATTTGCTTTTTCATTTATTTGTCTTGCTGAATTATGCCCTTCTGTGGCTTTCTTTGACATATTAGCTACTGAACCTTCAATTTCCTGTGAAGTTGCATTCATTTCTTCCATAGAAGCTGCTGTTTCTTCCATACCTGCTGATAGTTGCTCTGTAGTTGCAGATACGTCTTCTATGCTCTCATTTAGGTTCCTAATACTTTTCTGAGAAAAATTTAAAACTTCATCTATATTGGATGACTCTTCCATTATAATTTTAATTATTCCCCTCATATCTTGCTGCAATTTTAAAGCTGCTCTTGCCATATCACCAATTTCATCCTTTAACGTCAAATGTTTTTTAGATATTTCTTTAGTGAAATCTCCATTTGACATATTATTTAAACTTTCTTTAACAGCATTAATAGTTTTTACTATGGTATCTCCAAAAAAATATGAAGTAATTATACTTATTAAGAGCATAATAATTATGATACTGATTACAAAAATCATTATTGTCATTATCTCTTTATTGGCTGAAGTTTTGTTAGCACCTATAAACCACATACCTATTACTTTTCCATTAGAATCAACAATTGGCTTATAATAAGTTATGGCAACTTGTCCTACCACCTTTGCCGTACCTATATAATCTTGTCGATTTTTTAATACCTTATCAATTACCTCACTGGATGCTTTTGTGCCTATAGCTCTCTTTCCATTTTCCTCTAAGACATTAGTTGACACTCTAGTATCATTCATAAATATAGTAACATAAAAACCTGTAGTCTTTTTTATATTGTCCGGTATGGCAAAATTATCATTAATTACTGTATCGCCTTTATAAAGCTTATTATCTTTTATGTACCAATTTCCTTTATATTGTGAATCTAAATATGAATATCCTAATTCTGCACTGGACTTTATATTTTTGCTGTAATTATCATAAATAATACCATTAATTTTATCATAAACAACTAAAGATATTATTACTGAAAATAATAATAGTATTGCTGAGAAAGTAACTATTATCTTCTTTTTCATACCCATAAGATCATTCCTTCCATATTATGTTATTATAGCATTTTAGTATACATATTTCTACAAATTTTTTAATAATTATAACTACACATATTTAACCTAAATTGGAGAAGTAGTACCTACAATATTGAGTAGTCTCCACAATATTGATATATTACAATTATTTAAAAAATTTTTTAGTGAAAAATGGAGTATTATCAATAAGTTGATGGGTTATTTGTCGAGTCAAAGTCATATATCCAATATATGTAATATATATATCAATATTTTAAATTATATTACATTTATTTAAAATTGTCAATATT
>NZ_JBDNRK010000028.1:0-50617 GCF_047718555.1 Clostridium sp.
TTACTATACTTATTTGTAATATACTTTTTAATACTAAATCTATTTTTGAAGCTCTGAAATTAGGAGTAACAGAGAAGCTGTATTTTTTTACATTAAAAAATTTATTTATGAAGGAATATAGAAATGGTGAACAGGAATTTAAAAGGCCATAATATATAGCTGTTTTTGCTACATCTTCAGTGCCATATTCCATATTAAAAATAAAATTTAATTTTGGTTTTAGTCTGTTATTTTCTAATTTAAATTTTATATTTTTAACTGTTGTATAGTACTTTTCAATAATTCCAATAAAATCTTTGCTTCTCACATCATGTTTTATGTTCTTAGTTACTCTTTTTCTAAAACCTATTTCTTTTCCATATATATATGTATGTAAATTATTATTGTAATAATGAAATTTAAAATGTATCGGTATAGGAAAAAATATTATTATAGATATAATTATTATAATAGTCATATCTTATCCTCCGTTATTGATGATATTACATATTATAACCATAACAACTAATTTTATAATTAAATAGTAATAGATGTAATTTATTTATATCCAGTGGGACTTTTTAATATTTCCAATAAGATATTCGCTATTTTAATTATGATTGTATTTTACATAAAATTAATTATGTAAATCAAATAAAAAGTAAACCAAAAGCATAGATTTTAATTTTATACAAATAATAAATAAGTCATAAGAAACAGACAATAATTATACAACACATAAAGAAGGTGAAAAGATGAAAGTTAAAAAGCTCAATAAAATTATTATTTTAGTAATCTGTTTATGTTTAATAAACAATTTTACCAGTAATGTATACGCAGCAGATATAAATGTAAATGCAAGGGCTGCAATAGCATTAGATAGCAAATCTAAGCTTGTACTATATGAAAAAAACTCAGATATGATTCTTCCAATGGCAAGTACAACAAAAATTATGACTGCTCTTGTAGCCATAAAATATGGAAATTTAGATGAAAAGATTACTATATCCAAAGCTGCTGCAGGTATTAGAGGATCTACTGTAGGCTATAAAGCAGGAGAGAGCATAACAGAGAGGGAATTATTATATGGATTGATGTTTAGATCTGGTAATGATGCTGCCATTGCCTTAGCAGAAGGTATAGGAAAAAGCATAGATGGATTTTCAAAATTAATGAACGAATATGCGGCGGAAATTGGTGCTTTTAATTCTCATTTTGAATCTCCTCATGGACTGGATAGTGAAAATCATTATTGTACGGCTTACGATTTAGCTTTGATAACTGCAAAGGCTAAAGAAAATAAACTTTTTAATGATATAGTTAGTTGTAAAGATGTTGCTGCCGAAGATATGGATTTTACAAGAGATTATCATAATATAAATAAGATATTATATCAAATACCTGGTGCAAATGGAGTGAAAACAGGATCTACAGGAAAGGCAGGAAAGTGTTTGGTTACATCTGTAGATATAGATGGTCATGATGTAATTTTTGTAGTATTAAATTGCACACCTAGATGGAAAGAAACAGGTAAGATATATGAATATGTTAAAGATAATTATTCTTATAAAAAACTGTATTCAAAGGATGAACTTATTGCAGAAGTTCCAGTAAATAAGAAAAATAATATTAAATTATCTTTAAAGAATGATCTAGTATTACCATGTGAAAACAATAAAAATTATACTACAAAATATGTAGTACCTAAAGTGGTGGCCAAAACAGTAAATAAAGGTGATAATTTTGGAAAAATACAGGTATATGAAAATGATAAATTAGTTTATGCTGAACCTTTAATAGCGACCAACACTGTGAAAGCACATAATTCTATAATAAATAACTTTTTTAAAAGAATGAATAGAGAATAAGTCTAAATTGATTATCCAAGACGTACCGCTGGTATCTACACATTAATAGAGTTGATACTACAGCGGCTGGTCATTGGATAAATCTATGTTTTTATATTTAGTGCAAAGTTTTTGTACATTATTCTACTTCTAATTTACAGAAGTTGCTATTAGATACCGTTCTTTATATAACAATCAATATTATTTTGCTATTTTGAATAAAATCTTATAGTTGTCACCAAATCTACAGATTCCATCACAATTTTCATATAAATCTGAGAATAGTATATATTTTAATTCTATGCAGTCAAGATTCTTAAATGAAGGTCTCTTTAATTGAGCGAATAATTCTTTCTCACGCAAATTAGGTGCTACTAAGAAAAAGTTGTATCGTTTATTACCAAGAGAAGATGCTAAATCTAAAAGTCTTAAAATACCTGAGTATATAGATGTACTTTTTTCTATTTCAAAAGCACATTCTATCTCTTTTCTTTCTTTATTTATCCAAATAACATCAATTAAAGAAATCGTTTTTAATACATCCTTAGGAATATCCATGAATGGAAGTTCTGGTAGCGTCATAAATTTGAGGCTTTTTCCATTTAAGGATTTAGAACGATCGTTTAAAGCCACAAAAACATCATAACCAAGATTTTTGCCAATTTCAGTTAATAATATTTGAACTTTCAGATGTTCATTTTCCTCTTTAAGTTCAATTTCAACCTCACTATGACGCTTTTTGAGAGCTTTTTCTAATTTATCTTTATCAAATTTTAGTGCATTTTTCCAATTCTCATCCATAGCTACTTTACCTATACCTACATCAAATAGAAACCCGGATAAAGCACCTAAATCTTTAGATAGTATAGATTTATATTCATCATTTACTTTGAGGAGTATTTCTCTCATTTCTAAATATTGCTGCCATGAACCAAGTTTTTTCTTATCATTAAAAATAGCATTGAATCCTTTGAGCATGGCGGTATTAAATGGAGGCATTAAAGTAGGATGTAAAAAATAAAGAATATTAGCTACGGCAGGACCTAATCCTTTTATTTTATAGCTATCAAGTTTAATAATTTCTTTTATTATTTTATCTGAACTATTAGCAGATAAACAAGATTCTAAGAATTGTCCGAAAATGATTATTCCTGCTTTAATGATTTTATTAACAAGATGAAATATATTATTAAATTGTATTTCTTTTTCATTTATGGATTCGTCAATACCTGTATCTTTAATTATATCTTAAAATTTACATTCAGTAAAAAATTTTATTGAAGGATTAAATTTCCTAATTTACAATGATTTTACATATAAGATCTATAATAAATTGAAATGAAGTTATGTTTATGGAAAATAATAAGATAAGTAAACGCGAAAATGTCCATATAAAGCTGTCGATGTTTCAAATAAAATAAGATCAAATCAAAGCTTGACCATATGGTCACAAAAGTACTATAATATAACCATAAATTGACCGTATGGTCAAAAGGGGTGATTCATAATGGCCTTATTTTGTAGTGAAACAGGTAATAAATCAGGAAAAACTATAGTTTTCATTCATGGAGGAGGAATCGGCAGTTGGATGTGGGATAATCAAGTTGAATTTTTTAAAAATCAATATTACTGTTTGACTCCTGATTTACCTGGTCATGGAAATAGCAGAGATGAAGAGTATATATCAACTAGGGACTGTACAGAAAAAATTATTGAAATTATTGAAACAAAAGCAAAGTGGAAAAAAGTTATTCTTGTAGGTCTTTCGCTTGGAGCACAAATAGTCGTGGATATTCTGAGCGTAAGACCAGATTTAGTAGAATGTACATTAATAAACAGTGGCATTGTCAGACCTTTTAAGCTAGTAAATTCTATAATACCATTAATGTTGAAGTGGTCAATGCCTCTCGCCCGCAACAGAAAATTTGCTAGGTTTCAATCTAAAGATATGTATATCAGTGATAGCTATTTTGAAAAATATTATCAAGATTCTAAGTGTATTACTGCAAAAACACTTTCAACTTTAATGATTGGATATTTTAATTATAAATTACTTGATACTTTTAAAGAAATGACTGTTCCTTCCTTAGTTCTTATAGGTTCTAAGGAGCCAAGTATCATGAAAAAATCCTTAATTACCTTGGTGAAATTAAATCCAAACTGCAAAGGATATATTATACCTGATGTAAAGCATGGTGCTTCCCTTGCTAATCCAAAACTATTTAATGAGGTGCTGGATGCATGGATCAATAAACAGCCCTTACCACTAGAAATCCATGAATTTTTATAATTAAATCCTGCTAAACAAATAATATGAGGTGAAGTAATTGTGTACTAATTTTGAAAAACTTCCAGAAGAAAAGAAGAAGAAAATAATTGATGCCTGCATAAAAGAATTTAGTAAAAATGGGTATGTTAATGCCTCCACTAATAATATCGTTTTAAATGCAGGTATCTCAAAAGGTTCTCTATTTAACTATTTTGATAACAAGAAGAATCTTTACCTATATATTCTGGATTATGCAATTAATTTCTATGTCAATTTAATGCTGAAAAAAATGAATATAAATAATCCTGACATTCTTAAACGTATTTTAGAATGGGCTGAATTAAAACTTTCTATTGCTATGGAGCAACCAATAACTTATCAGTTCTTTGCAACTGCATTTATAAATGTTCCTGAAGAATTAAAAGCCGATATTGAGATTAGATATAATAAATTATATGCTGAAGGGTATAAGCTAACTGTGGAGGATATTGACTATACATTGTTCAGGGATGATATCGATAAGCAAAAGGCCATAGAATTAATAATTATGTCTATGAACGGGATTTTGGAAAAACATATTTCACTATATAAATCACTTGAGGATAATGGCTATCAGAAAATTCATGAAGCTTATAATCAATTAAAGGAATATGTTTCAATTCTTCGAAAAGTATATTATAAGAATGCTTAGGCTAATTGTAGAAATAATCTCTAGATCAGACCATATGTAGTATTGGAAATGACCAAAAGATATTTTTGAAGGAAATTAAGTTTATTTGTAGAATAGTGGTATTAAAGTAAATATTCTAAAAATTTTAAGATAATGTCTATAATAGGCAGTGTGTATTTTATTAGAGATTTTATATAGTTGATTTATTCTATTAGAGTATAGATACTACATATTTGTAAGATGTATAGTGTAAAATTGAATATTTGATTAGCATTGTATTAAAAGTTGATGATATGTGAGATATAAACGGGAGTGGCATTTATGGAGATTAAAATTGTTGATAATTATGATATGTTAGCAGAATGTTATAAAATCAGAAATTATGTTTTTTCAGTAGAACAAGGGGTTCCATCAGAGTTAGACAAGGATGAATTTGACATAATAGATTTTAGGAAAAGTATTCATATTCTTACTTATGAAGATAATTTACCTATTGGAACAAGCAGGTTGAAATACATATCAAAGGATACTGTGCAATTAAATCGGGTAGCTGTAAGTAAAAATTACAGAGGAAAAAGTGTAGGAGAGAAAATGTTGATATTTTTAGAGAAGTATTCAAAGAAGAATGGATATTCATATGTTTATGTTGAGGCTCAAATGCAGGCAAAAAGATTCTATGAAAAATGTGGATATTCCAGTTTGAATAGAGAACCATTTCTAGAGGCTGGGATTTTCCATATAGCTATGAAAAAGTTACTTTGATTAATAGTAGTAACATTAAAATAATAAGGAGATTTTTTATGAGTAGTCCTTTAGAAAACAAAGTTGTAGTTATTACAGGGACAGGGAGAGGAATAGGCAAGGCTATAGCAATATCATATGCTTCTAATGGTGCAAAAGTATAATGAAGGAGGGCTAAGAATAAAATGATGAATGTGGTTTTGAAGGAAGTTAATCCAAAAAATAATGATTTACACGAATTGATTTTTAAACTTGATAGTGAGATGTTAAAAAAATACCCTGAAGAAGGTATATTTGGTTTGGATTTTAATGACCCAAAAGTGAACGAAGTAGTTTTTGTTGTTGCATACATTAATGATTATCCTGTTGGATGCGGCGGTATACGTCCTTTAAACTCAAATAGTATAGAATTAAAAAGATTCTATGTTGACAGTGAATTCCGAAAGAAAGGAATAGCATCTAAAATTCTTTTGTTTCTAGAGAATAAAGCAAAAAGTATAGGATATAATTCAATAAAATTAGAAACTGGACCACTTCAACCAGAATCTACCGCTTTATATAGGAAATTTGGATATGTTGATATTGAACTTTATGGAGAGTATGTAAACAGTAAATACAGTCTTTGTTTTGAGAAGATACTTTGATATGCTGCAATACATATTATGTAGCATTATTATTATACGTAGTAACCATAGTATGAAATACAATAATAATCATTATAATTACGCTTTTGTATCTTTAGTAGTAATCTCAAAGTAATGATAAGATTGATTCTAACATTTTAAACTCACTTTCCTTTAGGCATCAGTTTATTTTTTTATATGCCCTAATTACATTGTAAATCGTAGCCTTATAACCACATCAATAGAACTTTTCTACAATGAAGAGATAGAAGATCAGTTTCTGAGCGGAGAACTTTTTAATGAATTAAAATCAAAAAATAGTTTGGAATATATTAATTCCTTAAAAGATTTAATTTCATTTCTTTTAGATGAAAATGTAAATATTAAAAATAAGGCATTAAAAGAAAATACTATTGAAATAAAATCTAAAGGGAAAGAGATATCATTATTAAAGAAAGCTTTCTCTTTTGGAAAAGGAGGTATTAGATAGTGAATAATGCAGCTTTATTTTTTAACATAGGTAAAAATATAAAAGAATTTTCTGATGTACTGCAAGATGTGCAAGAATATATGTCAAATAAATATCCAAACTTAATTTCTGATACTTCAGAAGAGCGGAGGGAGCAGATAAAATTTTATATTTCAAAATATATTATGGATTATTCTTTGGCAGTAGAAGGACTAACTTCAGATGAGCTTGTGGAAAAATTGTATTCTGAAATGGCAGAATTCTCATTTATAACAAAGTATTTATTTAGAAAAGATGTGGAAGAAATAAACATAAATCAGTGGAAAGATATTAAAATAACTTACACTGACGGACAGATATTACCTACAAAAGATAAGTTTAATTCACCAGAACATGCCATTGATGTTCTAAGGAGATTACTTCATAAATCCGGTATGATACTTGATAATTCTCAGCCTATAGTTAGAGGACATCTTTCAAACAAAATAAGAATAACTGTATTTGGAACTGGTGTCATAGACAATGATAAGGGAATTTCTGCATCAATTCGTATTGTAAATCCTCAAAAATTATCAAGGAAAGATTTTATTAATAATGGAACTGCTACAGGAGAAATGCTTGATTTTCTAAGTATATGTTTAAGATATGGAATAAGTATGTGTGCCACAGGAGCTACTTCTTCTGGTAAGACTACTTTAATGAGCTGGCTTTTATCAACTATCCCTGATGATAAGAGAATATTTACCATAGAAAATGGTACAAGAGAATTTGAACTTGTTAAAACAGATGAAAAAGGCAATGTTATAAATAATGTAGTTCATACAGTTACAAGATACAGCGAGGATAAAAGGCAGAGTATAGATCAGGAAAAACTACTTGAAAGTGCTTTGACTTTTAATCCAGATTATATATGCGTAGCTGAAATGAAAGGAGAAGAATCTTTTGCGGCTCAGGAAGCAGCAAGAACTGGACATGCAGTAATAACTACTACCCATGCAAACTCCTGTGAAGCAACATATTTTCGTATGATGACCTTATGTAAAATGAAATATGACATAAATGATAACACGCTTTATTCTCTAGTTACAGAAGCTTTTCCAATAGTTCTATTTACAAAAAAGCTTGAAGACAATTCAAGAAAGATAATGGAGATAACCGAGTGTGAAATATTGTCTAATGGTAAAAGGCAAATTCACACTCTTTTTCGTTACCATATTAGAGAAAATAAAGTTATAGAAGGTAAGCTGAAGATAATGGGTAACTATGAAAAAGTAAATGACATATCAAAGAGTCTTCAAAAAAGACTTCTTGAAAATGGAATGCCTTTAAGTGTCCTTGAAAGCTTATTAAAGCAAAATACAGTAGAAGTAGGTGAAGCAAAATGACACTACTAAAATTAATAGCGTTTTTAGGACTGGTGTCAGGAAGCTTTATTGAATTATCTCTGTCACCTTTTGAATTTTTAGAGTCCATTGCATGTAAATTTAATGGTAAGAGAAAGACAATGAAAACAAAGGTTAAAGAAACAGTAAATAAGAAAAATCCAAAAGTTATAAAGCTTCTTATACAAGAAACAAAAGAAATACTTAAGATCACAGGCAAAACAGAAAAGTTCTCTATACTTTGCACAGCATCATTTTTCTTATTTGTAATGGGCGTAATTATTGCAGTATCAATGAATAATTTCTTTTTAGTTCCAGTGCTTGGAGTAGGTTTTTCACTTGTTCCCTTTTGGTATATAAAATTTACAGCCAACTTTTTTAAAAAGCAATTAAATGCAGAACTTGAAACGGCATTATCTGTAATCACTACATCTTACATGAGAAGTGAGAGCATAATTACAGCAGTAGACGAAAATATAACCTATATAAATCCACCAGTATCTGATGTGTTTAAGAGCTTTTTAACTCAGACAAAGCTCATAAATTCAAATATAAAAATGGCTCTTGTAAATTTAAAAGGAAAAATAGATAATGATGTATTTAGAGAATGGATAGATGCAGTAATTGCCTGTCAAGATGATAAAAATTTAAAAACTACCTTAATACCAATAGTATCAAAGCTTTCAGATATGAGAATAGTAAGTGCAGAACTTGATTATTTACTTTATGAACCTATGAAAGAGTTTATAACCATGACCATACTTTTAATAGGAAATATACCATTAATGTATTTTCTAAATAAGGAATGGTATGAAACTTTGATGTTTACAAGCCTTGGTAAGGCAATACTTGCGATTTGTACAGCAGTAATATTTATATCACTTGCAGCAGTTATTAGGTTAACTAGACCTGTAGAATATAAAAGGTAATTATATTGACTAAAGTTATCGTATATGATAACATTTAATTAGAAGGTGCATATACTAGTTAAAGAGGGAGAGTAAAAAGTGGAATGGAAGGTTGAATTTTACCAAAGAGAAAATGGTAACATCCCTGTTATGGAATTTTTATTGTCACTTTCACCTAAAATGAGAGCAAAAGCATATAGTGAGATAGAGCTTTTAAAAGAGCATGGTGTTTATTTAAAGGAACCTTATGTGAAATCTATTAAAGGTGAACAATATAAAGGAATATATGAATTAAGAATAAAATTGGGTTCAGATGCATCGAGAATATTTTATTTCACTTATCATGGAGACACATTTATATTATTGAGTGGTTTTTTAAAAAAGACAAATAAAACTCCAAAGACAGAACTTGATAAAGCAAGAAAATATAAAAGTGATTTTGAAAAGAGGTGTGAAGATGAGTAGAGCAAGTGTTGATTTTTCAACGATTAAGGAAGAGCTTATGAAAGATCAGGAATTTAAAGAGGAATATGAAAATTTGAAACCTCGTTATGAACTGATTTCAGAAGTGATAAAGGCAAGAAGAGAGTTAAATTTAACTCAAGAAGAATTGGCTTCTCGTATAGGGACACAAAAATCAAATATAAGCAGGCTTGAAAGTGGTAATTACAATCCCTCTTTAGATTTTCTAAGCAAACTTGCAAAAGGATTAGGTAAAGAAATTCACATTGAATTAAGATAATATAAATATTTTAAACACGCAAAGTAAAATACTCTGCGTGTTTTTTTGTGAGGTGAAACTATGTTAATAATATTATTTACTTTTACTTGATTATTCTCCTTTGGAGCTTATATGATAATGGCAGACTTATTGAAGTTTCCTAATATTAAAGCTTCAAGGGCAGTTTTAAGGATAAGTAGGAGAGAAAAGAAAAAGACACACAATTTTGAATTGTATATTCTTCAACTATCAACGAAGCTTTCCAAGATGGTTAAGCTTAATGATTATAAAAAGCGAAAACTAGCAGCAGCTTTAAAATCAGCAGAAATAAATCTTACCCCAGAAACATATATAGCAAGAGCCTATGTTAAAGCAGGTTTAGTACTTTTTAGTATTATCCCTGCTTTATTTATTTTACCAATAATAACTCCAGTAATTATATTCTTATCTGTGGCTATATATTTTAAAGAAATTAAAAGTGCAGAGGATAAAGTAAAAAAACAGAGAGAAGAAATAGAATATGAATTACCAAGGTTTGCAGCAACTCTTACTCAAGAATTAAAAGCAAGCAGAGATATAAATGCTGGTGGTGAAAGTAACGGAAGAATAAATCCACTTCAAATAAGACCTACTCCAGTTGATGATAATGATGAAGTATACAAAGATGAAGGTCAAGGCATGGGAGATATGGCTCTTTATATTAAAAACTTGGAAATATTCTTTAGTCTGTACATTCCATCCTTAACAGATAGAGAAAGAGCAATACTCAAAGATTGCATTATTGAGCTATATAATAGTTTTAATATAACTCGGAATACAGATATAAATGGATTAAATAATGAGGATTTTCCTATATTCTTAAACCTTTATAATTTAATAGAAAAAAATGCAAAGGAAAAAGAAAAAACACGCAAGGAAAGTGAGATAAACATATATGCTGACCTTGCTTTACTTTTAAAAGATATTGCCATGGGAAGTGATTCTTTCCTATGGAACGGACACAGCTCCATAAAAACTAAAACAAGATGTATATGTCTTGATACTCATGATTTGTAAAATACCAATGATGATATTAAGAGAACTCAATATTTTAATATACTTACTTGGTGCTGGCAAGAAATGAGTAAAGATAGAAATGAAAAAGTTTTGCTTATATGTGATGAAGCATACCTAATGATTGATACTAATGTACCTCAAAGCTTAGTATTTCTAAGAAATGTAGAAAAGAGAGCAAGAAAATATGAAGCAGGAGTGGCTATAATAAGCCACTCTGTTGTAGATTTCCTTGATCCACAAATAAAAATGTATGGACAGGCACTCTTAGACATACCATGTTTCAAGATTATAATGGGCACAGATGGTGGAAATTTACAGGAAACAAAAGAACTTTATAATCTTACAGATGCAGAGGAAGAGCTTCTTGCAAGTAAAAAGAGAGGAAATGCTTTAGTTATGATAGGTTCAAAAAGGCTTCATGTAGTATTTGAAATACCAGAATATAAATTTGAGTACATGGGTAAGGCTGGGGGAAGATAAAAAATGGGAGAATTTATGACTTATTGTCTTTATTTATGGAAATTGGTGGTATAATTAATGAAATAGGGTGTATTTATATTAACTAAAACACTAAACTTTAGATATACTTTATTAATAAAGTGAAGGGAGAATTTAAATGAAAAAAATTTGTGAAAATGACGAAGTAGCAATTTTTAGTGATAAGGAATTTATTAAAAATAATGGAAGATATATAGAATTTTCAGATGGCAGTACTGTTGATTTATTTGACTACATAATAACAAATTTTGGTGTTGGCGAAATTGAAATAGTTTATTTGCCTCAAAAGCCAGAGCAAGACAATCTTATTACACAAAGGAAAAGCATAGGCTTAGTAGATAGCATTAGCCTAACAGGAGGAATTACCAACGTAAATATAATAAAGAGCGAGAATAATGAAAATTACGTAAACATTATAGGTACAGAAGAGTTCTTTAAATCCTTATATATAAATGAAACAAGAGGGCAGCTTGAAGTGCAAGGTCATGTAGAAAAAAATAGTATTGTTATTGGTGAGGTGTGGATTAATGGTAAGCGTCAAAAGCCTGAACCAGATCCTTTATATGGTGAAATTACAATTGTTATTAGTAAATTGAATAATCTTAAATTTATTTCTAATAATAAATCGAATGTATATTGCGAGTTGCCAATTAATAATCTTTATTCTGATATTAAAGGTTCAGCCACAATAAATTTAAATGAAGTAGGTAAGGCAAATGTAAATATATCAGGTAGTAGTGAAGTAAAAATAAATTCATTACTTGAAAATTCAAGCTTTAGCATTAGTGGTTCTGGTGATGTATGTATTAATAAGGGTATTATAGATGAGGTCGATCTAAATGTTAGTGGTTCAGGGTCAATTAATGCAATGATTAGTGTAAAGAAAGCTATTTTAAATTTAAGCGGATCAGGAAACATAGTTGTAGAAAATGTTAAAGAAGTTAGCAAAGAAAAAAAGAGTGGTTCGGGTTATATTAAGGTACTTAGACGAGGTTAGCTATATGAATATTTCATTTTTGAATTAAATAATAAAACATACGATTGGTAATTTATTCTCATTGTATGAGGATTGATTAATCAACATTTATATATAAAAAGGAGCATAAAGATTTATTGGGTATTTTTGTAACAAAAAGCTTAGAATATTGTAATCATGATAATGGCTATATATTTTTAAAAGTTAAATTTTAAACTTCAAATTTATCAAATAGGTATATATATGAAAAAATAGCATCTAAACACCAGGTGCTATTTTTATTTTGAAAGGACAAGGAGGCGATACCATGCCATTAGCTCCCAAAACAGCAGCAACTCTTGCTAAAATAGCAATACAAGCTGCAAATGATGATGAAACCAGAAACAAAATAATATTTATTTCATTGGCACCGATTATTTCGGTGCTTTTAATTTTGGCTTTTATAGTGTACGTACTTACTAATTCCATTGAAATGACAGGTACATTTTTTACGGTAAATGAATTAAATGTGGTGAAAAATATAAGAAGTCAATATGGGTATGAGCAACTAATAAATACTAAGGATAATAGTTATGTAGAAAGTAGCGGTTTGAATTTTTCAGGGGTATCTTTTAAGGATGGAGCTACAGAAGTAGTTTATTATAATCAGGCTGATGAAAGATGGAAGGACAAGTCATATGGTAGAACAGGAACAATAGGAAGAAGTGGCTGCGGACCAACTTCCCTTTCAATTGTTATTTCAAGTCTTACAGATAAAAAAGTTGATCCAGTTCAGATGAGTAAATGGGCCTATGAAAATGGATATTACTGTGAAGGGGCTGGTTCATATCATACTTTAATTTCTGCTGGAGCCAAACAATTTGGTCTTAAAGTAGAAGGGTGTTCATCAAATGAACCTCAAAGAATAGTTGATGCACTTTCTCAAGGAAAACTTGTAATTGCTATTATGGCAAAAGGTCATTTTACAAGAAATGGCCATTTTATTGTACTTAGGGGAGTAACTTTAGATAAAAAGATTTTAGTAGCTGATCCAGTAAGCAGGACAAGAAGTGAAGAAAAATGGGACTTATCTATTATCTTAGATGAAGCAAACAAAGGTGCAGATGCAGGAGGTCCATTCTGGATAATTAGCAAATAATAAAATAATAGGAGGATGAAGAATTTGAAAAAGAAATTATTAATTGAATTATTCATATATGTAGTCATTGTAATTATAAGTTTTATATTGCTATTTACTTATAAACCTAATCAAAAACCTATAGATGTACCATCAGATTTTAAAATTGTAAGGAGTGAGGGTAATGCTTCTATATCTATCAAGCAATGAAAATATAGGCATATTTGATTTTTTATCGAAGGAAAAAGGAATGGTTATAAAAAAGCTGTCAGGTTAATTTTATTTAAAAAAATTTGTAATACATGATATGAGAAATCTAAGCCATTATTCATATTTTGCAATTGATTTAAAAGCTCTTAAGGATACTGAAAATGAAATAATTGAAGCAGTTATAGCATTTAAAACTATGTATGATTCAAGGATTATTTTATTTGCAGAAGGTGTAAAAGTAGAAAATGAAATTATATCAAGATTATTAGATGAAAAAATATATAATATAATAATATCAGAAGAAATACCAGAGATTAAGAATGAAATTTTAAAATGTATAAGTAATAAAGGAAAAACACAGGAAGATTGGCCAATTTTAAGTGGGATAAATACAAATGAGGGAGAAAATCTAAAAACTCAATTTACATTTAATCATAAGAATATAAAAATAGCAGTTGCAGGAGTATCATCAAAGGTTGGTACAACTACAACTGCTTTTAACATGGCAAAATTTTTACTTGAAATAGGTGCTAAAGTAAGCTATACAGAAGCCAATAGCAATGAGCATCTAAAGGAAATAGCAGCATATTATAAATTCTTAAAGGTTGAAAATTATTATAAATACAATGGTATTGAATATTATCCTAATAAGCAATTTTCAGATGATTATAACTTCAATATATTTGATTTAGGTATTTTAAATTTTGGTACTATAGGAATATTTAAAAGCTGTGATATTAAAATTTTATGCAGTGGAAGTAAGCCTTATGAGTTAAATGACACTCATAAAGCAATTAATCTTCATGATGATATGTATTTAAACACTTTATTTTCTTTTACTGCGGAGACAGAAAAGGTGAGAATAAGAAAGATGTTTGATAGCAGTATAAATAAAATATATTTTCAAGATTACTCACCAAGCCTATTTGATGGAAAAACAAATGAAAAAATTTATAAGGAAATAGCAAAAGATTATATTATTGAAATTTAACACTATAGGAGGAACTTTCAATGAAAAATGGAGAAATATTAGATAAAGTATATAAATCAAATTTACCAAGCAGAGCTAAGCAAATAATGTTTTATCTTATAAATAGAGCTAATGCAGAAGGAACTTGTTTTCCTTCTGTAAGAACTATAGCAAGAGATTGTGGTGTATCTGAAAGAACGGTACAGAGAACTATGAAGGTTCTTTTAGAAGCAGGATTTGTAATTAAGGACAATAGATATAGAGATAATGGAGGTCAAAGCTCTAATTTGTATAAACTTCAAATAGAGCCTGAAAATAAAGTTGATAATCAGTCTGATACTAACGAAGATAAAGTTAAAGAAGAAAATATAGAATCAGAGGAAGAAAAGAATGATGTTCTGGAAAGTATTGAAACAATAACTTTTAATGATTATATAGAGGTAAATGAAACAAAAGAAAATCACTTGGATATGGAAAAAGAAACTGCATTTAATATTTTACTTCAGAAACCTTCGTGTGATAGGAATTATACTAAAAATCCAAAATGTAACCCTAAGTCATTTAAAAAGATTGGTAGAAAGGTTAATATTTTTAGGAAAGTATTAACAATAAATTATATATGTCATGGGGTGGGCGACAATTTGTACCCTCCATGAACTATATATTATAAGGTTTATAGGGATATTGAAAGATAAGTATAACTATTAATAAATAATATTATTTATTAGATTATTATAGTGGTATATGGTGTAATTTAAATAATTAAGTCTAATTGTATTGTAATTCTGCGTAGAAACGAATAAAATAAAAAATAGTAAAGTCTATGAATTAGGTATTAGTGAGGTGCAATATGAAGGGATATATTACAGTTCAGGATGCAGCAAAAAAATGGGATATTACAATAAGAAGAGTACAAGCATTATGTGCAGAAGGCAGAATAGAAGGGGCTACGAAGCATGCATCTGTTTGGGCAATTCCTGAAAATGCAGAAAAGCCATCTGATGCACGTATTGTATCAGGAAAATACAGAAAATATGAAAACTTATAAAGCTTAGAGAGGAATAGTATATGAATTTTATAGACTTATTTGCAGGAGCAGGAGGACTTTCAGATGGATTTGTTTCAGTAGGTTTTACCCCTATTGCACATATAGAAATGAATGAATATGCATCATTAACATTGAAAACAAGAACTTGCTATTATTATTTAAAAGAACGTAGAAGGTTAAGAGTATATTATAGGTATCTAAGAGGAGAAATTTCTCGAGAAGAACTATATGATTTAGTACCAAATGATTTACTAGACACAGTTATGAACGAAGAAATATCAGATAAAACAATTAATAATTTGTTTGATAATATTGATAATATAATTCAAAATAGAGGAATAAATAAAATAAATGTTATAATTGGTGGTCCACCATGCCAAGCTTATTCACTTATAGGTAGAGCTAGAGATGATGATGGTATGGAAAATGATCCGAGAAATTATTTATATAAACAATATATTAAGTTTTTAAAAAAATATAATCCAGATATGTTTGTATTTGAGAATGTTCCGGGTATACTTACTGCAAGAGGCGGGAGAACATTTAAAGACATTATATCTTTTATGAAAAGAGTCGGTTATGATGTAGAGGCAAAACCTATAGATTCTGCTGACTTTGGTGTCTTACAACACAGAAAAAGAATTATAATTATTGGATGGAAAAAAGGAAGTGCACTAAAATATCCAGAACTGCAAACAGTAAATATAAAAGCGAAAGTAAATGATATTTTAAGAGATTTAAGTCCACTTAGTCCTGGAGAAGAAAGAAATGAATATGTTGAGACCATTAACAGATATTTAAAGTGGAGTGGTATTAGGAAAAAGAATGATGTTTTAACACTTCATATGTGCAGAACTCATAATGAGAGGGATAGGGAAATATACAGATTGGCTATTAACGCTTGGAATAATGGTCATAGAAGGTTAAAATATACTGATTTACCGGAAAGATTATGTACCCATAAAAATAAAGAGTCTTTTTTAGATAGATTTAAAGTACTGGCATCGGATATTGCCTGTTCACATACCATGATAGCTCATATTTCAAAAGATGGCCACCATTTTATCCATCCTGATATTGAGCAATGCCGTTCAATATCGGTTAGAGAAGCAGCAAGAATTCAAGCATTTCCTGATAACTATTTTTTTGAAGGACCTCGAACAGCAAAATTTGTGCAGATTGGTAACGCAGTTCCACCTCTAATGGCAAGAGGGATTGCAGAAAAAATTAAGGAAATGTTAGAGTAATGTTATTTTGGGGGAGTTAGAATTATGGGGGATAATATATTTATACAACATTATGCAAGTATTAAAAAGCAATTTCTACAAAATAATCCATATAGTTGTTTAATAGGTTCCAATATTGATGTTAATCCACATCAGGTAGAAGCTTTTTGTTCAGCGGTAGCTTTTTTGAAGACAGGTGGACTTATACTTGCTGATGAAGTTGGATTAGGTAAAACTATAGAAGCAGGTCTTGTATTAAAATATGTTATTCATAACGGTGGAAAACGAATTTTGTTAATTATGCCATCAAATCTTAGGAAACAGTGGCAAATAGAGCTTGAAGAAAAATTTAATATATACTCTATAATTGTTGATAGCTGCAACATGGATGAGTATTATGATAAGGTTGACACAACAAATGAAAATATAGCTGTAATAATATGCTCTTATAACTATGCTTCTAAAAAAGGTGATTTATTTAGTAAAACAGTTTGGGATTTTGTTATATTTGATGAAGCTCATAAATTAAGGAATGTGCATAAATCAGGCACAAAGACATCAAAAAATATATATCAACTAACAAAAGGAATTCCTAAAATTCTACTTACAGCAACCCCAATTCAAAATAACTTATTTGATTTATATGGATTAGTTTATTTTATAGATGAAAGAATATTCTTTGATAAACAAATATATGCAAATAGATATTTAAATGATAAGAATTATGAAGAATTAAAAAAGCATATAAATCACATTATTCATAGAACCTTAAGAAAAGATGTAGCAGATTATTTGTCTTTCAAGGAAAGAATATGTATAACTGTAGATTTTAAATTATCACCATCAGAGGCAATTCTATATAAATTAATTAATGATTATTTGAAGAGAAATATATTATATTCAATTCCTACATCTAATAGAATTTTAATTACAGTGGTTATAAGAAAATTACTTGCCTCATCAAGTTATGCAGTTGCTGAAACTTTTGAAGTCCTAAAAGAAAGACTTAAATTATTAAAAGAAAGTACAAAAATTGAGAATGTGGATAAAGGACTTGATTACTTCTTTTCTTATTTAGATGATGATAGCGATGAAGAGGAAGAAAATAAAATTAGTGAACTTTATGATAAGGAAAAGGTAAATGAATTTATTCAACATGAAATAGATATAGTAGACAACATTATAAAATTAGCTAAAAGTATAGATAAAAACACAAAGGCATCTGCATTATTTGAGGCACTATTAATTGCATTTAAAAGACAGAAGGAAATTAGCATAAATGAAAAGGTGGTAATTTTTACAGAATCTGTTAGAACTCAGGAATACCTTTTTAATGAACTTGTTAGGAATGGATATGAGAATGAGGTGCTAATTTTTAATGGAAGTACTTCAGATAAACGGACAGGTGATATTTATAGAGCATGGAAGGCTAAAAGTTTTGGAAAGGTATTTGGTAGTAGAAATGTGGAAGCTAAGCATGCTATTGTTGATTATTTTAAAAATAATTGTAAAATTCTTTTGCTTACTGATGCAGGGGCAGAAGGTTTAAATTTGCAATTTTGTAATACTGTTATAAATTATGATTTGCCTTGGAATCCACAAAAAATAGAGCAGCGTATAGGTAGATGTCATAGATATGGTCAAAAAAATGATACAGTTGTAATGAATCTATTAAATACCGAAAATCTAGCAGATAGGAGAGTTTATGAAATTTTATCCCAAAAATTTATGCTGTTTGAAGGTGTATTTGGTGCATCAGACCAAGCTCTTGGCTTGTTAGAATCAGGCATGAACTTTGAAAAGAGAATATTGCAAATATACCAATGTTGTGATAGCATAGGTGAATTTAATAAAGAATTTAAATCTCTTGAAAAGGAATTTGATAGAAAAAGAAATACTAAATTTAAGCAATTAAAATCATTACTTGTTGGTAAGGATGAGAATACTAAAAGTGAATATTTTAAAAGCTTCTTATCAAATATAATAAATTTTTTAGATGAAAATGAGGTTTGGCAAAATATTGATAAGCCAAATATAAAAATAGATTTACCAGCAGCTTTTAAAGTGGAAAGCTATGACTTAAATAAATATAATTTAAATCATGGATATATTTTCATCGGTGGATTTTATAATAATGAAAAACTTATATATCCAGTGTTAAATATTTTTGATGAAAGTAAAAATAAAATTAATTTAGATGAAAAAAATATAATTAATATAATTAAAAATATTAATGAGAGTAAAATTACTAAGATAAATATAGAGGAAAATGAAGTCGATAAATGTGGAGAAGATATATATAGCGAACTAATGCTAAAATATTATTCTCAATACAAAAATATTATTGAATATAACAATTCTAAAATAAATAATTGGACTGAAATTAGAAAAGAACAATTTAATATGGAGATAGAGACTATTACTTCTGAAATAGAAGAAATAAAAGAACAGTGTGCTGCCACTAAAAATTTCAAAGAAAAAATAGATTATAAAAGACAAGCAGAAGAAAGAGAAAAACAACGGAATAATATTATAATAAAATACCATGAGGCCATCCAAGCAATAGATAATGAAGCAGACAATCTTAAACAGGATTTTAAGAAACAGTTTAATATAGATCCATATTTGATAGTTAGATTAATACTAAAGTTTTGATTGGAGGAACAATAATGCTAAAACAAGGCAAGTTAGAACTTACTTGGGTAGGTAAATATGAAGAAAAAAAGATTGAACCGAGAATATTAATAGAAGATAAGTCAAAATCCTATGGTGACCCTAATACAGAAAATATGCTTATACATGGGGATAATCTTATTGCGTTGAAGGCCTTAGAACAGGACTTTGCAGGAAGAATTAAATGTATATATATTGATCCGCCATATAATACTGGTAGTGCATTTGAACATTATGATGATGGTCTAGAGCATTCAGAGTGGTTATGTATGATGAAACCAAGGCTTGAATTATTAAGAAATCTTCTTAGTGAAGATGGAAGTATATGGATTAGTATTGATGATGATGAACAAGCATATTTAAAGATACTTTGCGATGAAGTTTTTCAAAGGAGCAATTTTGTAGCAAATATTATATGGGAAAAGAAATATTCACCACAAAATGATGCTAAGTGGCTTTCAGATAGCCATGATTTTATAATTGTTTATGCAAAAAATAAGCAAATATGGAGGCCTAATTTATTATCAAGAACAGATGAAATGAATGCTAGGTATAAGAATCCAGATAATGACCCAAGAGGGAATTGGAAAATAAGTGATTTGTCTGTTAAAAGAGTAACTCCAAAAGATATTTATGAAATAATTACACCCAGCGGAAGAAAAGTAATGCCTCCTGATGGAAGAAGCTGGGGGATTTCTCAAAACAAGTTCAATGAACTTGTTTCAGACAATAGAATTTGGTTTGGCAAAAATGGTAATAATGTTCCTCAATTAAAAAGATTTTTATCAGAAGTTAAGGAAGGTACAGTATGCAAAACTATTTGGTATAGAAGTGAAGTTGGTGATAATCAAAATGCAAAGCGAGAAGTAAAAGCAATAAATCCTAATGATATTTTTAGTACTCCAAAGCCAGAAGCATTAATTGAAAGGATACTACATTTAACAACAAATAAAAACGATATAGTTATCGATAGTTTCCTTGGTTCAGGAACTACTGCAGCTGTAGCACATAAAATGGGAAGAAAGTATATAGGTATAGAACTTGGACAACATTGTTATACACATTGTATTCCAAGACTCAAATTAGTAGTTAATGGTGAACAAGGAGGGATATCTAAATCTGTTGGTTGGAAAGGTGGTGGTGGTTTTAAATTTTATGAACTTGCAGAACCACTACTTGTTAAAAATTCTAAGTTGCCAATTTATACAATCAATCCATCCTATACCTTTGATATGATGGCAGAGGCTATTTGCAAAATAGAATGTTTTAAGTATAAGCCTGTTGGAAATTTCCAAGGAAAGTCCTCTGAAAATAGGTTTATTCATATTACAAATGAATTTGTTAATAGTAAGTATGTATTTTCTCTCGTTAATGAATTGGGAGATAAAGAATCTTTACTAGTATATTGTACTAAAATGCAATCGGATATTGCTTTGCCAGATAATGTTGAAATAAAGAAAATACCAAAAGACCTTTTAAGTAAGTGTTCCTTTGAAAGTGAGGGAATATAAAATGAGTATTGTTGATAAATTAAATTGGGCAATGAGTCTTAGAGAACCTCAATTTGAGGCTATGAAAACTTTAGATAATATATGTTCAAAAATTGATTATAAAGCCTATACTAAAGAGCAAGTAGAGGAAACAGCCTCAGAAAGTTGCCAAATAAAATCTAAGATAAAGGTGGATGATAATCTTAGTTTTCCTTCTTTCTGTTTTGAAATGACAACTGGTATTGGTAAAACAAGGTTAATGGGTGCTTCTATATATTATTTATATAAAACAAAAGGATATAGACACTTTTTTATTTTAGCACCTGGAAATACAATATATGATAAGTTACGTAAAGAGGTAATGCCGCACCATCCTAAATATATGTTTAAAGGGTTAGAATCGGAAATGGGAAGACCTAAGGTATATGATGGTGAAAATTATTTATCTTATCCTGTGAAATATGTTCAGGGAGAAATAGAAACTGACAAATCTTCTGAAATTCAATTGTTTGTTTTTAATATTGGAAAGATATTCAAAAGAGGAGATGTTCAGTTTAAATTTCATGAATTTCAAGAAGCTCTTGGAAAATCATTTGCTGAGGTACTTGCTAGTTTTGATGATTTAGTGATTTGTATGGACGAAGCCCATAGGTATTATGCACCTGCATCTATGAAAGCTATAGATTATTTAAAGCCAATATTAGGGCTAGAGTTTACAGCTACTCCAAAACCAACAAATAAGAATATTATTTATAGCTATGGCTTAGCAGAAGGAGCAGGCAAATTTCTTAAAATACCAGTAGTTATGGGAAGAACAAATACCGCAGGATTTACTGAAAAAGATATTGAAGAAATGAAAATAAAAGATGGTATTAAGCTACATGAACATCGTAAAGCAGTGGTATATAAATATTGTAGTGAAAATGGTCTGACTCAAGTGAAACCAATAGTGTTGATATCATGTAAGGATACTAGTCATGCTATGGAGATAAGACAAATAATAGATTCAGATTTATTTTTTGATGGAAAATATAAAGGTAAAGTTATAGAAATACATTCAAAAACAGGTAGTGTAGAAACTGAGGACAACATTAAAAAATTATTAACTATAGAAGAAAATACAAATCCAATAGAAATAGTTCTTCATGTGTACAAGCTAAAAGAAGGTTGGGATGTTAATAATCTATTTACTATAATTCCTCTTAATGCTGCTAAAAGTGAAATACTCACATTGCAGACTATAGGAAGAGGATTACGTTTACCTTTTGGAAAAATAACTGGACAAGAAGAACTAGACACATTAGACATAGTGGCTCACGATCATTATAGAGAATTAGTTGATGAAATAAAAGCAAATCCAGTATTTAAAAGACGTAATCTTGACGAGGAAGAAATAGAGTCAACTGAATCAGTAGACGTAGAGCCAGAGTTTAATAATGTACAATTAGAATTATTTGAAAAAGCAATAAATTATACTGATATGAAGTCATTTCAAGATATTAGTAATAGTAGAATACAGGAAGAATTGTATAAAGGCTATTTAAAAACCTATGCCAAAGTGGTAAAGTCAAAAGACGATTCTGATATTCAACAAATGTCATTATTTGAACTGGAAAAGACAGTTGAAGAAAAGATAGATGAAAATTCAAAAAAAGCTGGTGGAGAACTTTCAAAGGTACATGCTAAGGGAAAGAATAGTAAAACACCAGTGCTTAAAAAGAATGAATTCATTGAAAAAATAAATAAATTAAAGCAATTTGCCATTTCTGTACCTAAAATAAGTATAGGATATAGTTCAACAGTAAAGTTTAAACCAATAACTATTAAAAAGAATATAAAGGATTTTGTAATAGAGTTATCTTATATTGAGCGATATGATGTTATAAATAATAAATTGCTTGAATCACTTGAAGCAGTAGCATTAGAAATTGATGATCCAGTAAATGAACTTGCATGTATGCTTCTTGAAAGTGTACCAGAATTTAGTGCAGATGATGCTGATTATATATTAAATGTTGTAGAACAATATCTTAAGCTTATTGATGGATCTTATGAAGATAAGAAAAAAATAGTTAGAAGATATGCTACCTTAATAATTAACGATATTAAGAAACAAATTTATGCAGTAAAAGAAGAACATACTGAGTTTGTATATAGAATAGAAAAAGACTTAATTTTATTTAAGGCCTTTGTAAAAAATATAAAGCCAGAAGGTACTGTTGATTTTCATAAAGATATAAAAGACAAGAAGAATATTAGGCAGTACTTATTTACAGGATATAAAAAATCTTACTATCCTGAATATGGCTTTGATAGTGATGATGAAAGAAGATTTTCAGTTATATTAGAAGAAGATAAGGATGTATTAAGATGGATTAAACCACCACTAAACCAAATGGGTGTATTCTATAAAGCTGGAAAACAATATAATCCTGATTTTATAGTGGAAACAGCTGATTCAAAATATTTAGTTGAGATTAAAGCTAAAAATGAAACAGATAATAAAGATGTTCTTGACAAAGCAAAGGCAGCAATAAAGTGGTGTGAGTGTGCAACTAAAGTAGATGCAGATAGTAAAAAATGGAAATATAGACTTATTGCTGGTAACAATGTTATTATAGGTAATTCTTTTAGATATACAGCTGGTATGACTG
The DNA here is from genome assembly GCF_047718555.1 of Clostridium sp. Classification (GTDB taxonomy): domain Bacteria; phylum Bacillota; class Clostridia; order Clostridiales; family Clostridiaceae; genus Clostridium_I. The sequence continues at coordinate 23,528 of NZ_JBDNRK010000028.1, forward strand.
TAAACTTGGAGGTAATTGAGAATGAGTGATAAAGCATATAGTGAAGTTAGAAATAAGATCCTTGATGCTCTAAGAATTGATTTAGTGGGTCCTTTGGAAGAGGAGGAAAAATTGGATGAGTTTCCATTAAGTAGCTATATAACAGGTATGTTGTATCCTCATAAAGCTTCTGTTTCATCTGATGTGGAATATGAAAATAAAGATTTCACATCAGCTAGAGATGAAGATTATAGAGGAGAAGAGGAAGAGGATGAAATTGATGAAATAGTAGGAACTAAGTTTAAGCTTCAATCATCCATGGGCATAAGGTTCTATGTCAATAATAATATCCAAAAGTTAAAGGTTAAGGTTAAATGGGGACAATATTATAAAGATAAATTAAAACTAGAAAATTACAACAATGAAGAAAATAAAAAGAAAACAGGCAGAACTGTTTTTGTACGTGTTCCAAAAGAAGAAGAATTGATTCTTGATTTAGGAAATACAAACAGGAATACAGAGTTATCATTAAAGGAAGATCAATCAATTAAAATTAAATCATCACAAATATTACTTAAAAATGCCTCTAAATTGGTAGCTATTTATTTAAGTAATTGCAGAGAAACTTCAGATGATAGAGATTTTGAAAATGTAATGTTTCAAGCTGAACTTATAGTTAAAGGTATTGATAATGAAGCTGTTTTTGAACCAGAACACCTTTGCCGTGATATTGAAATAGAAGATGAATTTTACTATGAAAAAAGACCAATTTATGCTCGTGGTAATGGATGTGCTGCAGATTGGATTAAATCAGATGGAGGAAAAGCTGTAGAAGTTAGAACTATTTTTATACCAGAACATGAGATTAATTCTGTTAGCCCAAACCTTAAGGGATTTTCAGAAGATTATTTTTCTATGCAATTTATGGCAAAGCCTTCCAATAAGGCTGAAATAATTAGTAGACTAAAAGCTTTAAATAATGAGTATTTTAAATGGATTGATGCTTTAAAAAATAATGTTAAAATGCAAGATGAAGAATTTAAAGACAGAGGTAATAAGATAATAAATACGTGTTTTGAAGCTCATAGCAGAATTTCTAAAGGTATAGAACAAATTGAACAAAATGAGTATGCTTTTAAAGCCTTCTGTTTTATGAATCAATCTATGTATTTGCAAAGAGGAATAAGTGAATTCTCTAAAAAATATGGTAGCGGAATAAAATGTAGTTTTAGAGATGAAGAATTTTGTAAAAAAGATCATAGCAAGTGGAGACCATTCCAAATAGCATTTATATTACTAAATATTAATGGATGCTTAAATCCTTTAGATGATGAACGTAAAAATGTAGATTTGCTTTATTTCCCAACCGGAGGAGGGAAAACAGAGGCTTATTTAGGGTTAATTGCTTTTGTAATTGGATATAGAAGACTAACTGCTCAGCTTGAAAAAGAATTTGAAAAAGATGGTGGAGTTACAGTTATTTTAAGATATACATTAAGACTTCTGACAACACAACAGCGTGATAGATTAACTAAAATGATATGTGCAGCAGAAATTATTAGAAGTAAGCATGAAAAAGATTATGGTAAAGCACCAATTTCAATAGGATTTTGGGTAGGTGGAGGGGTAACACCTAATAGTTTTAATGAATTTAAGTTTAATAAAGATGACCCTACAGCAAGCGATAAAGCTAAAAATAAACTTAAAAAACAAATAATTACTTGTCCTTTCTGTGGAAGTCCAATAAATAAAGAGGATTATGAAATTGATACTGAAAAAGGAGAAGTTAATATTTATTGCCATGATGTTAATTGTTATTTCTATAAATATAAAGGAAAGCCAATACCAGTTTATGTTATAGATGAGGAAATATACAGAAAATGTCCAACAGTTATAATCTCCACAGTAGATAAATTTGCAAGGCTTCCTTGGGATGAAAAAACTGGGTTGATTTTTGGAAGAACTGATAGATATTGCGAAAGACATGGATATATAGCATGTGGAGAAAAACATTCAAAAAGCCATAATAAAAAAGAAAACTTGAGTGCAGCAAAGGTTATTAAAACAAGGCAATTTTATCCACCAGAACTTATTGTTCAAGATGAATTGCATTTGATAACTGGACCACTTGGAACAATATATGGTGGATATGAAACTGTAATAGAAGAAATGTGTTCATTTACTAGAGCTGGATATAAAATAATACCTAAATACATTGTTTCTACTGCAACTATTAAAAATGCAGATGCACAGATAAAATGTTTATATGGAAGAAATAGTTTAACTCAATTTCCTCCAAGTGGTTTTGATATTGGGGACAGTTATTTTATTAAAGAAATTAGTTTAGATGAAAAACCATTTAGAAAATATTGTGCTGTGTGTGCAAGTGGACAGTCAATGAAAACTACTGTACTTAGGGTATATGCAGTGTTATTACAGGCAGTTAAAGAACTATCAACTCATGAATCATATAAGGAATGGATAGATCCTTATTATACTTTAATTGGCTATTTTAATAGTATAAGAGAGTTAGGTGGTACAGTAAGGTTATTGCAAGATGACATTCCTAAGAGAATAAAAAGAATAAAGAAAAGATATGCTTATGGGCAAGAAAGATTCTTAAGGAGAACAAGGGAGATAACATCACGTATTTCATCATACAAGATTGCTGAATTATTGGAACAATTAACACTTTCACATGATAATGAGGAGTGTTTAGATGTTGCTATAGCTACAAATATGATTGCTGTTGGTATGGATGTTGATAGATTAGGATTAATGACTGTAATGGGACAACCTAAGCAGAATTCTGAATATATTCAAGCTACAAGCCGTATAGGGAGAAAATTTCCAGGACTTGTAGTAACTATTTATAATCCATATAGACCAAGGGATTTATCCCATTATGAAAACTTTAAAGGCTTTCATTCTCATATGTATAGGTATGTAGAGGGAACTACAGCTACACCATTCTCAGCTCGTGCAAGAGATAGAGTTTTACATGCAATAGTTGTAGCTTTATTGAGATTAAAAAATGAAACTATGGCACCAAATAATGGAGCAAAGAACATCTGTGATATTGAAAGTGAAATAGTTGAAGAAGCAAAAAAAGTTATATTAGAAAGACTATCAATAGTATCAGCTAAGGCAAAAGAAGATACTTTATTTGAAATAAATCAATTTATTGAAGATTGGAAATGTTTGTCAAATGAAGAAAAAGAATTGCTTTATTACATTAAATATACTGATAAATATAACAGATTACTAAATTACTATAATGAGTATTGTACACCAAAAGAAAAACCTACTCTTAATTCTATGAGAGAAGTTGAAAGTTCATCATCACTATATTATTTTACTGAGGAGGCGAAGAAACATGAAAATAAATAAACTTGGAGAGCTAAGACCTAATCAATTAATAACAACTTTTGGTCCAGGTTCTATATTAGATGCTCTCAATGACTCAGTAACAGTTTTAGATATTAATTATTGGACATCTTATGGGAAAACCATATATGATTCAAGGCTAGCTTCTTATTTAGGAGTAGACTGTTTTAAGACACCAAAAGCTTCATTTACCGGGGATATTCCTGTTGTATCATTTCCAAGCTATCATGTTTGTTCTAATAGTAAATGCAATAATTTGTTTGATATAACAGAGAACTTTAATTTAGATAAATACATTCAAAATGGTCCAGTTTGCCCTTTGTGTGGTTTCAAAGCATATCCAGCAAGATTTATTACTGCATGTACAGATGGACATCTTGATGATTTCCCTTGGAGATGGTGGGTACATAGAGGAGAAACAACATGTAAGAAAAGTATGAAGTTGATTTCTACTGGAAATACATCTTCATTAGCAGAATTAATTGTTAAGTGTGAATGTGGAGATTCAAGAAATATGAGTGGTGCAACAAATCCAGATAACTTTAAAGAATTAAAATGTAGTGGAAGGCATCCACATAACCCACAGATAATGAAAAATACAAAAGGGTATTATTCTAAATGTAATAAACAGGTTATTCCTTCACAACGTGGAGCGTCCAATGTATATTTTTCAGTAATTAGAAGCGCAATATCAATTCCACCATGGATAAACCCATTATATGCATTAGTCGATGAACATTATAGAGATATTCTTAATTATAGAGAAGACTTTGGAGAAATGGGAGTAACAAAAATTTATGAAAAGTACTTTAAAGATGTATGCTCAAGAGAAGAATTTGATGATGCAGTTAAAAAAAGGGATGAAAAAATAAAGGAGTTTACTGAAATAAAAGAAATGGAATATTCCGCTATTACTCACCACGATGATATGATATATCAGACAAATGTAAAATATTTTAAAGCTGAAGAGGAAGAAGTTCCAAATTATCTCTCAAAATATTTTTCCAGAATTATTAAAGTTCATAGATTAAGAGAAGTAATGGTATTGTTAGGATTTATGAGGATGGAAGCTCCAGAACCAGAAGTTGATGATCCTAAAAATATTGTTCCTCTTACAACGAGTAAAGTGGAACCTTGGTTACCAGCAGTAGAAATCAATGGAGAAGGAATTTTTATTGAATTTAATCAAGATACAATTAAAAAGTGGAAACAAAACTTGAAAACTCAAAAACTTTCAGAAATGTATAAAGATTATTATAATGATTTTTGCAAAGCAAGAGGATGGACAAAATTTAAAGAAAGAAATGCTGAATATGTACTTTTACATACTTTTTCTCATTTGTTAATTAAGGAAATGGCTATGCTATGTGGTTATTCATCTTCAGCTATTAAAGAAAGAATATATAGTAGTGAGAATATGTGTGGCATTTTACTTTATACTGGAAGCGCTGATAAGGAAGGATCTTTAGGTGGATTAGTTGAAATGGGTGAAGTCAGAAGCTTTAATAAATTATTAAAGCAAGCATTGGAAAATGCTTTAACATGTACAACAGATCCAGAATGCATGGCTAATGAGCCTTCAACTGAACGTTTAAGTGGCGCTGCTTGTCATTCATGTGCGATGATTTCAGAAACAGCTTGCGAAAATGGAAATAGGTTATTAGACAGAAAACTTGTAGTACCCTTAGCAATAGATAGCAATTGTAGTTATTTTAAGGACTTGGTGAAAGAATTATGTGGAATGGAAGTATAAGTGATGCACTTTTGGTAGAGACAATTGTGTCTGATATTGAGAAATTTAAAACAAATACAGATTTAGTTTCAAATTTTCAGGAATCTCTTTTGGAAATTCATAAGAAATTTCCAAACCTATCAATTGAAGAAGCTAATAGGCTATTGCAAATTGCGATTGGATTATATAACTACAAAAAAACTGAAAAAATTGAGATTGTCATAACAGCACCCAATAGCTTTAAATTACATGCAAGAAAAACAAGCTCAGTTATGAAAGAACTAATATATAGTGCAGAGAAAAGCATAACATTAACAGGATATTCAATATCTGATTATGCTATGGAATTATTTAATGAAATAATTAATAAAAGTCAAAGAGGCATATATGTAAATTTATATCTTAATGATTTTGAAAACAAGAAAGAACAACTAGATAAATTATTATTGTACAAAAGCAGATATCTTAATATTTATGATTATAATAAAAATTCAAATGATAAAATGGCAGCTCTACATGCAAAAGTAATAGTTATTGATTCATATAGAACACTTATTTCATCATCAAATCTTTCTTATCATGGGATTGAAGGAAATATAGAGATGGGAGTTGTTATAGAATCTTTAAAGAAATCAGGAGAAGTTGAACAGATATTAAAGGAATTGAGAAAACAGAGAGTATTTGAAAAGATATAATTTATTAAATTAAATTTAAATATTATATAGAAGTAGGTGATAACATGTATCAGCCAACACCAGGAACAATTCAATATAATGGATTAATAAATGATATTGAAAAAGGATTAATTAAAATACCACAATTTCAAAGAGAATTTGTTTGGTCAAAAAAAGAATCAGCAAGTTTATTGGATAGTATTGTTAAGGGGTATCCAATAGGAACTTTCATATTATGGAAAACGAAAGAAAGATTACGTTCAATAAGAAATATAGGTGGAATAGAACTTCCAGATACACCAGATGGTGATTTTGTTCAATATGTATTGGATGGACAGCAAAGAATGACAAGTTTATATGTCAGTATCAAGGGTGCTACAATTAAAAATGAAGATGGTAAAGATGAAGATTATTCAGAGATATATGTAGACCTTGAAGCTGATGAAGATGGAGAAATAGTGACTGTTGATATATCAAATAGGGATGCTAAAGAGTTAATTAAAGTAACAGAACTGATTTCTGGGGGGCTATCATTAGCAAGAAAATATGATGAAAAATATCATGAAAAACTTGAAGAGTATGCTAATAGATTTAAAACTTATGCATTTTCAACAATAGCAGTTAATGAAGCTCCAATAGATGTAGCAACAGAAATATTTACACGTATAAATGTTGGAGGAAAAAGTTTATCAGTATTTGAAATAATGGTTGCTAAGACATTTGATGTTGAAAGAGATTTTGATTTATCTGTGAAGTACGATGAACTTATAGAAAAATTGGCAACAGTAAATTATGATACCATTCCAAGCTCAACAGTATTACAAGCAGTAGCGGTTTGTCTAGTAAAAGAATGTTCAAAAAAGCAAATTCTTAAGTTAGATAAAAATGCATTTATTGATATTTGGGATAAAGTTATTATAGCAATTGAAAGTGCAGTAGATTATTTTAGAAATTTTTATAGAATACCAGTATCACAATTATTACCATATGATGCTTTATTAATACCATTTACTTATTTCTTTTTTAAACATAAGGATAAGCCTATTGGGAGCAAGCAAAAATATCTACAAGATTACTTTTGGCGTACTGTATTAAATTCAAGATTTTCAAATTCTTTAGAAACTAAAGTAGGACAAGATATTAAGAAGATGGATCAAATATTGAATGAAGGATTGCCAAAATATGAACAAGTTGTTGATATAAGCATAGATTCATTATCGACTAATGGATGGTTTTCAACAGGTAAAGCGTATATAAAGGGATTTTTATGTTTATTAGCATATCATCATCCATTATCATTTGTTGATAATTCTGAAGTAAATATAAACAATAACTGGCTAAGACAAGCTAATAGTAAAAATTATCATCATTTCTTTCCACGTGCTTATTTGAGAAAGCAAGGAGAAGATGAATTCTTTATTAATCATATAGCAAATATAACAATTGTAGATGATTTTTTAAACAAACGTCAAATAAAGGATAAAGCTCCAAGTAAATATATGAAAGAATTTAGTAAACATAATAAAGAGCTTAAGAAAGCAATGGAGAGTCATCTTATCGATGATTTAGAATCATTCGGTATATGGGATGATGACTACGATATTTTTTATAATAAAAGACTTGAAAAGTTTTCAAAAGAATTAGAAAGCAGATTAGTTATTCAAGAGCATGATATTGTATCTAAAAACTAAGAAATTAGCAACAAAAATTATTCTAGTTTTTGAAGGAAGTTAGGTTATTTACAAGTATTATAATATAATTGAATAATCTTTGATGTGTGGTGTGTTTTTAAAAAGAAGTATTAATATATCATAGGGTTGTATACGGAAAAAGTAAATAATAGTTGATTATACTGATAGCCATGTAGAGATATATGAAAACAATATTTCTGCATGACTTTTTATTTGAGATAATAAAAGAAAGACGAAAATAGAAGCTATATTGTGGAATTTTGAGGAAATGTGAGTTACAATTAAAAGTATAATATGAAATTTTTAGTAGGTATTGAAAAGGGGGATAATCTTGTATATATCAAAGCTAGAAATTAATAATTTTAGATGCTGTAAAAATGTAGAGATAGAATTTAATGAAGGCTTAAATGTAATTATTGGAGAAAATAATTGTGGAAAAACAACTATAATGAGGGCGTTGGAATATATATTTAATCGTTCAAGAGTGAGGACACCTGATACTAATGATTTTAATAAAGAATTAGTTAATAAAGCTCTAGAAATATGCGAACAACCACCAGAAATAACAATAATTGCAACTCTCAAATCATCGAGTAGTGACAAACTAGAAGATAAAGCAGTTGTAGCTAGTTGGCTTACAAAGTTAGAAACACCGTGGGAAGCTACACTTACATATAAATTTTATTTGCCAGAAAGCAATAATAAGGAATATAGAGAAGAAATAAAAAATATTAAGAAATCACAAAGAAATTATATTCAGAAAAGGTGGACTACCTTTGAAAAATATTTGAAAAAGTATGTTTCAAGGATATATGGAGGGAATAGTGAAAGTAAAAATAAGGTGGAAAGTGAATACTTAGATAAATTCCATTGCGAGTTACTTGATGCATTACGAGATGTGGAAAGTAAAATGTTTACAGGAAGAAATGCTTTGCTAAAAGAAGTTTTAGGATATTTTAAAGATTCTCATATAGAAATTCAAAATGGAGATGAACTTTCAGTAGAAGATAAAAAGAAAATAGTTGAGAAAGAAAAAAAAGATAGAAAAAAAGAGTTTGATGAATATGCTGATAAGATTGTAAAAAACATTAGTAAGAGAGTAGGGAATAACGATGTTTTAGATTTTGCAGAAAAAACAGGTGCTTCAATAGGAGGCATTCCAACTTTAGGAGGAAATCTAGAAGAAAACGATGTATTATCTGTATTGAAATTAATGATTAAAAATAAGATAGGAATTGAAGTTCCTATTATTAACAATGGAATGGGATATAATAATTTAATTTATATATCATTGTTATTATCAAAGTTTAAAATGATTACTTCGGATGAATATGGTGAGAATGCTAAAGTATTCCCAATATTATTGGTTGAAGAACCAGAGGCACACCTCCATCCAGCATTACAATACAACTTTTTAAAATTCTTAAAAGATGAAGTTAGTAATCAAAAAATAAGTAGACAAATATTTATAACAACTCACTCAACACATATAACAGCAGCAGTGGGATTAGACAAAATAATATGTATGGAGACAGATGAAGCAGGTAATACAACTGCTAGATATCCAGGCAAGGTTTTTTCAGATGCTGATAAAGAAGATATAAAATCAAAAAAATATGTTGAACGTTATTTAGATGCTACAAAATCTACAATGTTATTTGCTAAATCAGTTCTTTTAGGGGAAGGACTTGCAGAACAAATATTATTGCCAGTGTTAGCAGAGCAAGCTAATAGAAGTTTTGATAAAAACCATGTTTCTATGGTTCGAGTAGATGCTTTAACGTTTAAACATTTTATAAAATTATTTGGAGCTGGAATAAAGAAAGAAAACCTTAAATATGCATTGACAAAAAGAGTAGCATGTATAATTGATTCAGATCCATCAAAAATTATTAAAAAAGAAAAGTCACAGGAAAAAAGACGTGCTTGGAAAAAATGCTGGCCTTTTGAAATCAATTCAGATACTGAAAACTGTGAATATAAGTTTTTTTCAGGAGCAGTTCAGAATTTATTAAAGTATACAAAAGATTGTGACAATGTAAGCATATTTTATAATTCTTCTCAAAAAGGAAAAACACTAGAATATGATATTGCACTTGAAAATTATGATAATAAAGATTTTTTTAATGATGAAATTGAGATTATTAACTTTAAAGAATTAGAGAAAAGTTCTTGGGAACAAGAAGAAAAAGTAAAAGCTAAAAAAGCAGCATCCTATTTGAAATATGCTGAAGACACTAAAGGTGAGGCTGCATTTGAATTGGCAGAGAAAGTAAGAAGTAAGGAAATAGATATTAAATTGCCGAATCATATCCAAAAAGCATTTATTTGGGTGTGCTATATGGATAATAAGGAGTTAAAAGAGGATGAGTAATACTGAATATGAAACAATTAATTCAGAACAGCTAATTGACATAAATACAAATTTTAAAATCACAGCTGGTCCTGGTGCAGGTAAAACTTATTGGTTGGTAAAACATATTAAGCATGTATTAGAAGAATCAAAAATATTAAAATCAGCTTCAAAAATTGCTTGTATAACGTATACTACGGTAGCTGCTGAAGAAATAAACGAGAGATTGAAGGCAAATTCTGACAGAGTAGAAATATCTACTATTCATAGTTTTCTATATAATAATGTAGTAAAACCTTATATTTACTTATTAAAAGATGAAAATGGACAATGTGTTGTAAATTATCAGAAGATGAATGGTCATACAAATAATGTAGCTAGCCCAGGAAAGATAAATGAATGGATAAGAGAAAACAAACTTTATAAACATGTTAATGAAAAGAGAATTAAGCATATATTTTTAGATTTAGATTGGTTTTTGGATGATAGTTTAGTTTTAAAAGCAAAAAAAGAATATAACAGAGGTTATATGGAAGATAAACTGTTGTCATATAAAAAGTTATATTGGGTTGAAGGAATAATACACCATGAGGATGTTTTATATTTTTCATATAGAATACTTAAAGAAAATGCTATATTAAGAGAATTCCTATCGATAAAATTCCCATATATTTTTTTAGATGAATTTCAAGATACAAATCCTATTCAGACAGAAATAGTTAAATGGTTTGCACAGGGAAAAAGTATTATTGGTGTCATAGGAGATCCAGCACAGTCTATTTATAAATTTAATGGAGCTTCAAGAAAAGAATTTTTAAATTTTAATTTGCGAAGTCAAACAAACTATTTAATAGAAAATAATAGAAGAAGCACTGATAACATTTTAAACGTTTTAAATTATATAAGAAAAGGAGATAAGATAATACAAAAAGGGGTTAGAAAGTGCCAGGGCATAAAAGTTTCTTATGTTAAATCAAGTGATCCAGCACATATCATAAAAAGATTTAATGAATGTAGAATACTTTTAGGTTTAAAAAATGAGTACTGCATTGTTGCGAGAAGTAATGACGGAGTAATTAAATTAAAGAACAACGATAATGATTGTGATTGTAAAGTCTGGGATAAAGTTTATAAAGCACATTTTTATAGAGCTAGTTTTTTAGAACATTTATTATTAGCTCAAGAATATGCAAATGATCATAGGTATGAAGTGGCTATGAAAGAAATTTTAAAGATATTTAAAGGTGTTAAAAATGCTGAATTAAAAGAACCATTTAAATCATGTAAAGAGCTTAATGATATAGAAAAACGAAGTTGTGCTGTAAGTATATTAGAGTATTTAGTAAATAATAGATTATGTAATATAGAAAAAAAATTAATAAACTTTTATAATGAATTAAATAGTGATATATTAGAAAAACTTAATTTGAAAATTTCTCAAATAGGCAAAAAAGGTAAAATAAAAGAATGCTATGAATCAGTAGCATTTAAAGAACTTGTTAATAACTTGAAATTGAATGAAGAAAAAAGTACTAACATTAGAACAATACACAAAACTAAAGGAGCAGAATTTGAATCTGTTTTGGTGTATATGGAAGATGATAAAGAACTAGAGAATATTATTAATCCTAATATTGAGTATGAAGAAGATGATTGTAGAATTTACTATGTAGCTTTTAGTAGGGCAAAAGATTTTTTATGTATTGCTATACCAGAAGAAATGGATGTAGAAAAATTCAATGATCTTGGAATAGTTTCTATAGATGATATAATATGTAATGTAGATAAATGATGAAAAAATTTAAATGGATATAAGTGGTAAAAAATTGTTTACTATATTAACAATTTTTTAAATTTCACAGTTGATTTACAATTAGTTATGCAATTCTTTAGTATGATGAAGCTTATTCAATAAGCATTGGTGTATAGAAAGAAAAATTCTCCACTCTGTTACCAATTTTTAAAAGTTAACAGTTACATTACAGAAAATTGAAAGAATGTCAGAAAAGTTTGTTTTCTGTTGCTATTTATTTTAATAAGAAGTGGCCATATTCCAATCGTCGCTCCTGAAAATATATAAAATGGAAATTAAAAAAGATTCATCATGCAAAGGCACATGGTGAGTCTTTTTTATCTATAATCGACATACCTAAAGTTAAAGTAATGCTTTAGACTATTGTTGGAAATATGTTTAAAAATAGTAATGAAAAACTTTTATTGTAATTAATTGTAAATATAAGATCCAGAGCAAACTACAAACAGTCTCTTCATGTTATTAAATTATATAAACATTTCATATTTTTTCAAAACCTCTTATAAAAAGTATAGAAATGGTATATAATATATAAGAACATATGTTCTTGAATTAGCATATTAATATTTATTAAGAGGTTGAAAATTATGAGTACATTAGTTTTTCACATTGATGTAAATAGTGCATACCTTTCTTGGGAGGCAACTTATAGGCTTCAGCAAGGAGAAACATTAGACCTTAGAACAATTCCTTCTGTGGTAGGTGGGGATGAGACAAGTAGACATGGAATTGTTTTAGCAAAGTCAATTCCTGCTAAGAAATATAATATCAAGACTGGTGAAACCTTGCATGATGCTAGAATAAAGTGTCCAGAGCTAGTCATAGTACCACCAAGATATTGGCTGTATATGAAATGCAGTTCAGCAATGCATAAAATACTATATGAATATACACCTATCATACAAAGGTTTTCAGTGGATGAAAGTTTTTTGGATTTTTCTAACATGGAAAATTTATATACAGATTATATAAGGCTGGCTGAAACTATAAAAGAAAGAATAAAAGTAGAATTGGGATTTACAGTAAACATAGGTATATCAAATAACAAGCTGCTTGCAAAGGTTGCTTCAGACCTAAAAAAGCAAGATAGAATACACACCTTATTTCCACATGAGATAAGAAAGAAAATGTGGCCACTGACCGTTGAAGATTTATTTATGGTGGGTAGAGCTACAGCTCCCAAATTACACAAGTTAAACATTAATACAATTGGAGATTTAGCCAATTATGATGTAAATATATTAAAAAACATTCTAAAAAGCCATGGAGAAGTAATATGGAATTATGCTAATGGTATAGATAATTCGCAGGTTAGAAAAAGTAATTATATTGAGATGAAAGGCATAGGAAACTCTACAACAATCTGAAGGTCTCAAAGAATATGCAGAAAAGAAGAACCAAGAAACTATTAACAAGGTTAATGCAGTTATTGATAAATTAAAGCGTTCTAAAACAAAGTCTATTAACTTCAAAACTGTGGCTGAGGAAACTGGTGTATCTAAGGCTACTCTGTATAATAATGATATTTTAAAAGAGCGTATATTAAGTCTTAGGGCTATTGATAAAGGTGTTACTTACGAAGGTATAGTTGCTGCACCTAAAGATAAAGCAAAAGTTAAAGATGATAAGATAAAGCAGTTGTATGGAGAAATTAAAAAACTTAAAGAAGATAAGGAAAAATTAATTATTCAATTAGTTGAAATGGAAGAACTTAAAGATGAAAATAAGAGATTAAGAGAACAACTCGTAAAATTAAAGGGGTAAGGAGAAAGAGTGTGATTATTACTAAAAAGTATCTACAAAAGTTAAGAGAAGAGTTATTCTTAAATATATCCAAGGAACAGGAAAAACTTATTCTTGAAAGATTTGGCAAAGACCCTGAGCCAGATGAAGATGGGAATGTTAATGAATATACTGAACAGGACATTTATGAGCAAATAAGAAAAATGATTAGGAGTAAATAGTTATATTTTTTAATTATAATTCGTATTTTTTTAGGACATATCTACCATATTCGATAATTTAATATATTCTTTCCATAGGTGAGCAAAAATCAAAAACAGAACTTATTGTTTTAGGTTATACAATAAAAATGGTTGCCACAAAATGATCCTATTAAATCATTTGAGGCAACCTCTTGTTTTACATAAAAACTAAATCAGTATTTTTTGACATAAGCAAAGCTAACCATAGTAGCTTTAGCACTAATCATATATATAACATATATCAAAAATACTATATTGTCAAGCTATATTTAGGAAAAATGAGAAAATAAGTAAAAAGGTTTGTAATTCTTTTGGGAAGGTGTATTAGGTATATTCAATTATTTCCTTTTTTTCTCTATCTAAAGTAAAATTATTTTAGAATTTATTTTTGGAGGTTTTAGGTTATTTTACAGCTATCATTAAGATTATTTATGTTAGATTGGAGGACAATTTTATGATTGAATTTCAAAATATTAATAAGACCTATCGTGTCGCAAAACGGCAGGCCGGATTAGGTAATGCCATGAAATCGCTGTTTTCACGTCAGTATGAGCTTGTTAACGCTTTGAGCGATGTTAGCTTTACCATCGATGATGGTGAAATGGTGGGTTATATCGGGCCCAACGGTGCAGGCAAGAGCACTACCCTAAAAATCATGTGCGGTGTTCTTACCCCTGACAGTGGAAAATGCATTATAAACGGGCGTACACCTTGGAAAGAGCGTAAGGCTCATGTCCGTGAAATTGGAGTTGTGTTTGGCCAACGGAGCCAACTTTGGTGGGACGTGCCTGTAATAGACAGCTTGGAGTTATTGCGTGACATGTACAGGCTAAACGAAAAACTATATAAAAATAATTTAGATGAACTTTCTGAGCTGCTTGATTTAGGCGAATTATTGAAAACCCCCGCAAGAAGCCTAAGCCTTGGCCAGCGAATGCGTTGTGAAATTGCTGCTTCGCTGCTGCATAATCCCAAAATATTGTTTTTGGATGAACCCACCATCGGACTTGACGCGGTTTCTAAAATCGCTGTAAGGCAGTTTATTAAAAGGTTGAATGCCGAACGTGGCACATCAGTCATTCTGACAACCCACGATATGCAGGATATTGAGGCACTGACAGAACGTATATTGCTAATCGGAAAAGGGAGAATACTGCTCAATGGCAGCTTGGATGAGTTGAAAAAACATGTATCCGAACGCAAGACACTTATCATAAAGTATAGTGGAAAAGAGCCTGAAATTTGTGAGGGTATGGCACTTGCTGAAGCTAAGGAAGGACATCTTGTAATTGAGCTTGATCCGTCAGTTTTGCAGGTGTCGGATGCCATTGCGTATATTGCTGAGCGGACGGAATTGATTGATATTTCTATTTCCGGCATCACCACTGAAGAAATGGTTGCCACGCTATATAAGGAGTATCGCATATGAAAATGTACATATCAGTGTTCCGTATACGGTTTATCAATAGCCTGCAATACCGTGCCGTGACGGTTGGAGCGATTATTACTAGGTTTGCGTGGGGATTTATGGAGGTATTGGCGTACTCGGCGCTTTACCGCACCGGCAGTGTCGCTTTTCCAATGAATTTTTCACAGACTGTTTCCTACATATGGATGCAGCAGACGTTAATAGTGCTGTTCTCGGTGGTATTTTCCGACGGAGAAATTTACTCGGCCATTGGAGATGGTTCCATTGCCTATGAACTCGTCCGGCCAATGGATTTATATGGCCGCTGGTTTTGTCAGTCCGCCGCCAACCGCGTGGCGTTTACAATAATAAACTGCTTGCCTGCGCTGCTTGTGGCACTTATCATTCCTGAGCCGTTCAGAATGTCCATGCCGCTTGCTATGGGACAGTTTATACTGTTTTTACTGTCAACAATGATTGCGTTGTGTGTAGTTGTGGCCTTTGCAATGCTTATGTATATTTTGTTGTTCTATATTGTGTCTCAAAGAGGCATAAGAATAATAGTAACTGCGTTGACAACATTTTTGTCTGGAGGCGTAATACCTTTGCCGTTTTTTCTGGCGCCGGTTCTTGCCGTTGTTCAACTGCTTCCCTTTGCGGCCATGCAAAACATGCCACTTCGTATATATAGCGGCAATATTGCAGGTGTGGATGCCTTGAAGGGTATCGTCTTTCAATTATTTTGGCTTACGGTGCTGTTTATCGTCGGAAGGTTTACTATGAGCCGCGCTTTGAAAAAAGTAATTGTGCAGGGGGGATAATATGAAGTTGTACTTAAATATGATAGCCTTGAATCTGAAAAGCCAGATGCAGTATAAAGTATCTTTCTTTTTAACTACAGTTGGACAGTTTATCACGGCATTTACAGCGTTTTTCGGCTTGTATTTTATTTTTTCACGGATTAACTCCGTAGATGACTTCACCTACGGCCAAGTACTCCTATGCTTCGCGATTGTGATGATGGCTTTTTCACTGGGAGAAATGTTTGGAGGAGGATTGGCTGTCTTCCCGCGTATGCTTAGTAATGGCGAGTTTGATCGCGTTCTCGTCAGGCCGAGAAATATCATACTACAAGTTCTGATGCCAAATATGGATTTCACACGACTTGGTTTACTGGTACAGTCTGTGCTCGTGTTATGCTATTCAATCCCTATCAGTGGAATCGCTTGGTCTTTGGGAAAAATTTTGACACTCGACCTCATGATTCTTTGTGGAGGAGCTTTGTTTTTTGGATTATTTCTCATTAACGCAGCATGTGCATTCTTTACAATGGAGGGTTTGGAATTTATAAACATCTTTACTTATGGTGCACGCCAGTTTGGCCGATACCCATTTTCGGTTTACGGCAACGGTGTTTTAAAATTTCTCACGTTTGTAATTCCGCTGGCTTTGTTTCAATATTACCCACTATTATATTTGATGGACAGAGAACGGAACCCGCTTTTTATGTTCTTGCCTGTGATAGCATTGTTATTTTTGATTCCCAGTTATGCATTTTTTAGATTTGGTTTGAGTAGATATAAATCAACTGGTTCATAAGATATATCATTAAAATAGGGGTAATTATTAATAAAGTTATTAACATGTTATACACATAAAAAAGTATAAAAAGAAAAGAAGTTAGTTTTAGTGAGGATTTGGGACTTATGATACGCACTCTCACTAAAGATAAATCATGAGTTCTAGGTTATAGGGGAGATGAAGTATTATGAAAATTGTAGCAAAGCCAATTGAAGTGATTTCTTATACTGATGATAAAGGGGATATAATGCGATAATGAAGGTTTTTTTTGAGAGGTTGGGACCTTATACACTGTATGCATCTTTGCTTGGAGGGAAATATGGTGTTGGAATATCTTCAGCATACGGAACTATAGCAAAAAAAGTTGCAAAGAGTCTTACTGAAATATTCAAATTTGGAATATTCCAAAGAAGTTACATTTCGGGATCATTAGGTTTCAATACAATGATTAAGGGAGTTGAAAGGAAAGCGATTGAAAGTCCTAAATATTTAAGGAAAGCACATGAGCTTGGAATTAAAATCACAAAAGATATTAAAAACGACAATAAATATCCTTTTCAGTGCTTATTTATGAGATTAATTATTGCACTTCAGTTAAAACCTATTTTTAAAAAGAACATTTTACGTAATAAAGATGCAAAAGAAAAAGCCACATATAACAGCCTTCAGCAAAGGGGTTTGATTAAGTAAAATTATAAATGTAAAAGGAAAGTTTGTTTAAGGGGGACTTATGAGAAAGTTATTATTAAAATTATCAAGTAATACGGAAAAGATATCAACAAAAAGATATATCTTAGTTTTTGCAGGAATTTTATTATTCATGGGATATTTGTCTATTAATAATATTACTGGCTAAGCTAGACTTAAAGAAGTTAGTAATGGTGTTGGAACCTTGGATATGAAGTTAAGTTATAGTTCAAGAGAAGCCTATGATACTATCAAGGCTATGGGAGCTTTAGGTCGACAGTTTTATGTTAAATGGCTAATTATAGATTATGTATTCTCACTTTCATTGATGATATTCAGTTCAATACTGATCACATATTTTCTTAAGAAGCTATCAATCCTAGGGAAAATGCAAAAAATAAATCTACTTCCTTATATTAGAGGCACTTTTGACTATTTAGAAAACTGCTTTATATTAATAATGCTTTTTAACTATCCTAAAGAATTAATAGTCGTTGCAAGTATAGCTAATGTAATGACAATTATGAAATGGACTTTATATGTTATATATTTAGCGATTTTAATAATTCTTATCATAATGACAGCTTGGAAAGCATGGAGACGTTCCCCAATACTATGTGGAAGAAAGCCATCTAACAATAATAATAGATAAAGAAATGTGGGAAGCAGTACAGCTTGAAATGGAAAGAAGGAGGGTATTTGCTGAAACTTATGGTGTATTTAAGTTAGACTATGCAACATTAGATAATCCTTTTGCAGGAAGAGTTATATGTGGGCTTTGCGGTAGTCCATTTGGAAGGAAAGTTTGGAACTCCACAAATGAAATACGCAGTAGAATTGTTTGGCGATGCAATAAAAGGTATGTAGTCTAGGTACTTTATAAGTATTTTTATTTAATAATACTTTGATATCAAATAATATTAAATCATAATTAAAATTAAATTTTGTTATTATAAAGAGGATTGAAATATGGATATTAGACAACAAATACTTAAAGATAATGGATATATTTATGAAGCATTCTAATTATTAATTGATAATTCAAGAGATGTATTATACTATTTATGTATTGAATAATTGAAAGTTTGATGATGCAGAGAAGTAATTTTATACGAAATAAATTGAGGTTGAGGTCCAAAATGGAGTACATGGGAAACAAAAAATATTGGGATGAAAAATTTGCCAATAGGGGTGATAAGTTATTAAGTCCTGAAAAATCAGTAGTTGAAAATATAAGATATTTTAGAAATGGTTCTGTTCTTGATATTGCTTGTGGTGATGGTAGGAACACTCTATTTTTTATTGAAAATGGTTTTGAAGTAACAGGCGTTGATTTCAGCAGTAAAGCACTTGCTCGTTTACAAATGTTTGCTAAAAGAAATAATTATTCTGTGAATACAAAACAAATTGATTTAAGTATAGCTAATTCATTAAAGAATATCGGCATATTTGATAATATTTTAATTAATCATTATAGATTAAACAAAGAGCAACTTGCAGATATTAAAAATCATATAATTGATGGTGGTATTTTATTTATATGTGGTTTTGGAGAAAAGCATAAAGTTGACCCTAAAATTAGAAAAGAGGATTTGATTCAGCCAACTGATTTGGAAGATATTAATAAGTTATTTGATTTAATTAAGTATATTGAAAATCAAGATGATAGAGGATTTTTTGTTACTTATATTTTTCGTAAAAGAAAAAGTTAATGAGGATTCACCTGAGCATGGGATTATAAGCTGGATATAGAGAGGAAGTGAAATTTAGTGTCTTTGTGTAATTATTATACACTCTTTCACTAAAGATAATAAATGGATATAAAAAAAGTAAAGGGGAATACATTTGTTATTAATACTGGAATGACGTACATACCTTTTTATAAAGTTAACGATAAAGAAATTATTATGTTGGATTCAGGATGGGCAAAAGGGGAGAGAAAAGGTATAGATGAGATTTTGGAAAGAAACAACTTTAAGGTAGTTGGCATAATATGCAGTCATGCTCATATAGACCATATAGGAAATAATGCATATTTGAAGAAAAAATATAATTGTGTTATAGCTATGTCAGCCTATGAAGCTCTTTTTTGCAGTTCCACAGTCAATCTAAAGGTTTATTACAGCAGCCAAACATTATCAGAAGTTACAGAACATTTTGGACATATGGTTTGTGAAACAGATATTATGATTTTGAATAACCAAGATGAAATATATGTGTATGGCATTAAATTTAAAATTCTTCATACACCTGGACATAGTCCTGCACATATATGCATTACTACCCCTGATGATGTTGCATATTTAGGAGATGTTCTCATAAGCTACGAAATAATGAAGGGGGCTAAAATGCCTTACGCCTATATACTTAGAGAGGATTTGAAAAGTAAATTAAAGCTTTATGACTTAAAATGCAGTAAATACATAGTGGCACATAAAGGTATGTATGATGATATTGAAAAACTTATAACTGATAATATAAATTTCTATAAGAATATAGCAGAAAGGGTAAATGCTGTAATAGATGGTGCAATGACCATGGAAGATATTTTGAAGACAGTTATTAAAAATTTTAATATTCATGTAAATAGCAAATATAAATATATCGTAATAGAAAGAATGTTAAAGTCATATGTTGAATATTTGAATGAGATAGGAATTATAGAGTTAAATATGGACCATGGATTTCTTAAATATTCAAAACGTCTATCTGATATTTTGTAAGTCTTAATAATAGAAGCTATAAATGTCTAAAACTACAAATGGATCCAGGACAAAGTTGCATATTGATGAATTCCTTGATTCATAGTGTTAACAAATATGGAGGTATTTATTTTGAAAAATGGACTTATCAATTCTCTATCAAATATATTTACATTTTTATAGAGGATATAAATAATCAAAAAATGATTTTTGATTATATTACAGCTTTTTATGCCTTAAGCATATTACAATATATAAAGTTTGGATAACAAAATTAACATAATTGTAATAATGTAATTGATTTCTCTATATTTTATTTTAGTAATTATATCTTTATAATGGATATCATATACAAAAATAATACATAGGAGGAAATATAATGTTAAAAGGATTTTTTGATATATTAACAGGAAAACCATTATCCAATGAACAACGTTCTGGTGAAAAATATAATGTACCTTTTGGACTAGCAGTAATGGCCAGCGATGCAGTTTCATCTGTGGCCTATGCAGCAGAAGAAATTTTAGGGGTATTAATAGTTGTAATAGGCTTAGCATCTTATCAATGGCTTGGAAAAATTTCATTAATGATTATAGGGCTGCTTTTTATGCTTACAATTTCTTATATTCAAATCATAAAAGCATATCCTCAGGGTGGTGGAGCATATGTTGTGGCAAAGGAAAATCTAGGTGTTCAAGCTGGATTAATTGCAGCAGCAGCGTTGCTTATTGACTATATACTGACAGTTGCAGTTAGTGCTAGTGCTGGAATGGAAGCAATTGTATCAGCATTTCCTAGTCTTGAGAAACATGGAGTCATATTAGTTGTAATACTCATTATAGTATTAACCATATTAAATTTAAGAGGTGTCAGTGAATCTGGAAAAATATTTAGTGTGCCAACATACTTATTCATATTCAGTATGCTGTTTATGATTGTCTATGGCTTAATAAGATATTCTTTATATGGGGCTCCGAAGCCTATGATAAATGCACAAATTAAAATTACTGGGGATATAAGTATATACTTAATTTTAAAAGCATTTTCATCAGGATGTTCAGCTTTAACAGGTCTTGAAGCTGTAAGCAATTCTGTCCCTAATTTTAAAGAGCCAAGTCAAAAAAATGCTACTTATGTTATGCTTTTATTGGCAAGTTTAATATTTCTTATATTTGGTGGTACTTCACTACTGGCAAGATTTTATCATGCGTATCCAACAGCACTAGGTAGCCCAACTGTTGTGTCACAAATTGCCCATGGTGTTTTTGGAAATACATTTATGTTCTATGTAGTCCAAATTACTACTGCAATCATACTACTTATGGCATGTAATACTGCATTTACTGGATTCCCAATGCTTATGTATGTAGTTGGAAAGGATGGTTTGGCGCCTAGGCAATTCACGGTAAGGGGGAAGAGATTAAGTTTTTCAAATGGAATTGTAGCACTTTCCTTCATTGCCTGTATACTTGTTATTATCTTTAATGCAAATACCCATAGGTTAATTCCATTATACTCAGTAGGGGTTTTCTTTTCTTTTATATTAGCTCAGACAGGAATGGTTATCCACTGGAAAAAAAGTAAAGAAGTTGGATGGAAACCTCGTGCATTTATTAATGGACTTGGAGCTATTATTTCTTTCATAACAGCAATGATAATAATATATGCAAGGTTCTATGAAGGAGCTTGGATAGTTATAATAATTATACCTATTCTTGTGCTTATTATGATGGCTATAGGAAAACATTATACTAACGTTGCACGTAATTTAGGCACATCTGATAAGGATTTGATTAATGCTAACATAGGTAAAGAATTCACTCATATTGTTATAGTACCTGTGCAGAGTTTGAATAAAGCTGCATTAAATTCACTGCAATATGCAAGAAGTATCACATCTAATGTAATAGCGCTTAGCATTTATACAGATAAAAATGAACTGAAAAAATTACAAAATAAGTGGAAAGATTTAAATACGGATATAGTTTTAGTAACTGAATATTCACCTTATAGAGCCATAATTACTCCTTTAATAAAGTATATTGATACTATAGCAAAAGCAGCTGGAAAAGATGAAAAAATAACATTGCTATTATCACAATTTATGGTTAAGGAGTGGTGGGGAAGTTTACTTCACAATCATACAAGTTTCTTGCTAAGAGAATCAATTTTACATAATGAAAATATCATAGTATCAACTTACCCATATCATTTTTATGATGAATAATTGCAAGCTTATAAAAGCAAAACAATTAAATTATTAAATTAAATATTTTGTAAAAATGTAATATTATTTTAAGAGGATAATCTACAAAGTTATCCTCTTAAAATAATGTATACTGGAAAAATTTTTATTGAGAATACACAAAATTATTAACACAGACTCCTATATTTTTACATTAAAACTTTTTCAAACTAGCTTTTGATTAAATATATCAGTAAGATTTAATTTTTCAACCTTGCGTTTTATTTCCTCACTATCTGTGGTGTATAAACCTAACTCGATCATTCTTTTAAAGTATTCAGAACCAGCAAAGGTGTAACGCTTTCTTCTTCCGTCTTTTTCCAGCATTTTATAATTTGCAAATGCTAAAAGATCTCCTGTAGCTAAATCTCTTGGCAAAATCAAAGATGGAATTCCAAGAGCACTTCTTACAGCATTATGACCAGCTAGAGAACCTGTTAATATAGCTTCCGTATGTCCAACGAATAAACCGCTTTTTTCTCCACCACAAAACAGGTTATCAATACCTTTTACCTTCATATCATCATTTCGAGGTGCAACAGATAAATAACGAATAGAATTTCCCTTACCACCTGCATAAGGATCTATAAATTTAACACCTTCAAGACCCGGTATTTTTC
Organism: Clostridium sp.; assembly: GCF_047718555.1. Taxonomy (GTDB): domain Bacteria; phylum Bacillota; class Clostridia; order Clostridiales; family Clostridiaceae; genus Clostridium_I. The sequence goes on from NZ_JBDNRK010000028.1 coordinate 46,385, forward strand.
TGAGCTTTTCTAATGGGTAGAAGGTGGTCATAAGTTTTGCATGACCGGTATCTAAAAGTATGACATTCTCAGCAAATTCCTTTAGAGCATACTGCTGGCAAACCTTTATTTTAAGTTTATCTAAGTTTACATCTTCATAAGGAATTTTTAGTACAACTACACCTTTTGAATCTAATTCTTCAACTATTTCAGGACTTAATGACTCCTTGGCAAGCTTGCAGGAGCCGCTAAAGGCTCCAAGATCTCCATCTTCTCTTTCCCCCTGGAGATCATCAACACCTGCTCTACTGCTTATACTTACTCTTGGTCCAAAGGCAGGACACCTTAGTATACACATGGAGCACCCGTTACCGTATTTCAGACAGTTGCCCATAGGACCAGTGGAACCAGTGGTTTCTATGAACACATCTCCAGTTATATAAGTGCCATCTGAAAGATAAATTCCTTCTATTTTCTTATTAGCCTTTTTTACATCAATTACTCTTTTTATTAAGTTTATTGATATATCTAGATCTTTTAAATAATTACTAACTGATGGCTCGATTTTATTTACGTCATAGAGCCAGGCATGTTTATGCCCTGGAAAATCAATATTTCTATGCCTTGTATTTTTATCCGTTATGTTTATTAAATCACCTGCACCTAACGCAAGCAGTTCTTCAGAAGCAGTGTATCTCCCATTATTTCGCATTATGCCGCCAACATTTCCAAGTCCTAATAGCAAATCAGTCTTTTCGTAGATTTCAACTTCTGCGCCAGCTTTTTTAGCAGTAATAGCTGCTGCACAGCCAGACCAGCCGCCTCCAATAATTATAACTTTCATATAAAATAATCCTCCCCAATAAATTCATTGAAGCAAGTTCTTAATTCAGGTGGGGATTCTTTTATCCCATCTGAATTTTAGAACTGCAAATGCATGGCTTACTTGGCGTTGAACTCCCACTTGAATAAGTGGGAGACTTACGCCAAGTTAGTCAGGTTAAAATTTTAACTATAATGACCTTCTGCCTTTAAATATATATTTGGGATCAATTTGTAGTTTGCACAATCTTTTTACTATATCATCATCATATCGGGTGCTGCAGGTACCGCAAATACCTTCACCGCAGCACATTCTTGCATTATTGCAGCAGGCTATTTTAGTATCATCGTTAGTGGCTTCTAGAAGGTTACTTATAAATATATCTGGACCGGAACAATATATAATATTTATATCTTTTTCATACTTATTTATAATACTTTTTAGTTCATCAGAAAGAGTGCCATCAGTGTTTAAAATATTACACTGAATTAATTTAGTATTGCATAAATCAAGATACTCTTTAATAAAGATATCTTTGAATTTGCCTTTATCAACTACGGCAATAATTTCGTTGCCATTTCCATATAATTTTTTCATTACAGGTACCATAGGTGCCATTCCAATACCTCGGGAAATTATTAAAGATGTACCATCCTTACTTTGATATATATTTTTCAGCCCTAAAATACCATTCCAATACGGTCCTCTTATGGCTATGTTGTCATTTTCTTTAAGTTCATCGATGGTTTTAGTTTTTATGCCCTTTGTTTCAATTACTATTTTTATAATGTTTTCATTTACATCTGTATCCATTATTGAAATTGGAGCATCAAAATATCCGCTGCTTTTAGGATTTCTTACAAAAACAAAACTACCAGGATGTGACAGTTCTTGAACAAGCTTATGTTTTGCAACTATAGTAAAGCAAATAACATTTGTATCCAATAAATCTTTTTTCAGTATTTTGCATAGTGATACTTTTCTTAAGTTTTTTGCATGGTTACTATTCCAGGCATATTCCTGATATATACAAACTCCCTTCCAGTTAGTACAATCACAAAAATTTTTCCCTTGAAGATGGGAACAAAGTAGGCAATCACCGGTTTCAGCAAGATGACATGGGCAATATTCTGTTCCAGCATCAATACAATCCTTTATTTCGTAATTCATATTCTGACCTCCAAAATGTTAAATAAAGACCTCTATAATAGCATATTTATATAAGGAAATTTATGTTACTAATGTAGATTAAATTATGAATTTTAATATTTTCTTAACTGGACTTAGCATGTTGACCATAGAACAAAGTATGTAGTAAGCATACTTTTTATGTGTTTTGAAAATAATAGTGGTTATAAAAGTGAAGAGAATTCACTATGAAATGAGGATAAAAGAGGATAAAATGGAATATAAAACTTTAGAAAAAACAGATAATCATTACTCTAGAAAGAGCAGCAAGTGGTGGAAGGTTATGATTATTGGATTCGTTACATATGTAATGGGTCTTGTGGTATTAATAATTACACAAAATTCTAATGTATTTCCATCTGTAGTTATGCTTGGGAATTTTTTGATACCAGTAACCTATTTAACTTTTTTTTATGAAAGAAAGAATAGAAGCAATGTAGGTATGTTAAAAACTGCTGCAAGCTTTTTTTATGGTGGTTTTATTGGAACCTTTGCAGCTGCAGTATTAGAGCCTATTTTTATTCATACTCTTAATTTTAGAACTGCAATTATTATTGGCTTTATTGAAGAATTTACAAAGTTTTTAGGATTTTTATTTATTATTAGACGTAAACAGCACAAGTTAATGTTAGATGGAATTATTCTTGGAGCTGCGGCAGGAATGGGATTTGCTGCTTTAGAAAGTACAGGATATGCTTTTACTATTTTTCTTCGTAGTGGTGGAAATTTAACACTTACTGTATATATTACATTGTTAAGAGGGATACTGGCGCCATTAGGCCATGGCACATGGACAGCAATACTTGCAGGCATTTTTTTAAGAGAAAGGGCAATGGGACATTTTCGATTAAACTTGAAAGTTATTCAAGGATATTTATTAGTGGTTTTATTACATGGATTTTGGGATGGGCTTCCTTCAATTATTTCAATATTTACTCCATCATATGTTGCTATTTTATTAGCAGAAATTATTGTTGGCTTTATAGGAATATATGTACTCTTTAAACTTTGGAAAGAAGCAAAAAAACAAGGGAATGAAAGTATAATTAATGATATTAACTAAAATGAAAAAAATTTATACCAAATCTCTTTTGTTTATTAATTTAAAGGCACTATGATTACTATAAAGCTTTCATAGTGCCTTTAAAAAATAATTTTTATTTTACGGAATTATACTGATGATATAAAAGTTTAGATGAATTTTATGGATAGAGTAATTTCATTATTTACCAAGTAATAAGCTGTGTTTTCCTCGACTTTATAATAGATTTTTAAGTCTGTTATATCCGATAATTTATGAGTTTCAGACCATTTTAGTTTAAATTGTTCTACTAAATAATCTTCACTTATTTCCTTACCGAGGTATTGTATATAGAGAGATTTAGTAAAAGTTTTAGGTTTATTTATGTTAGATTTAACAGAGTTTACTAATTCTTCAGAAGCATTTAATACCTTTTTAGCAGTAGATTTAGAAACATCTAGGGTAACATCTTTTAAATCGCTTAAATTCTTTTGTATATTTTCTTTAGATTTGTTTAAAGGTGGTTCTATATTTTCTTTGATCCCCTTTATGTTAACTACTTTTGCTATGTCTTCAGAAGTCTTAGCTATTGTTTTTTTAGCAGTTCTGGAAGCAACCTTTACTTTTTGAGCTGTAGATTTGGAAACGTCTTTAAGTTCATTTAAATTTTTTTGTATATTCTCTTTAGCAGTTTCAGATGCATCAATTACCTTTTTAGCAGTAACTTTAGAAGCATCTATAGTGGCGTCTTTGAATTCATTTAAATTTTTAATTCTTTTAGTCATTTTAAGCACCTCCTAAAATATATTTTATAAGCTTATTTTATCATTCTTAGCAAATAATAACAATAACCCTATAAATCAAATTTTTAATATCTATTTCCAAGTATACTATCTTCACTGATAAACAGAATTCTTGGTATCAGGTGGAGTTTTTGGTTATGACCTCTGATGCTTACTAACAGAGTTCTTAGTATCAGTATTTTTGATACTTAGAAATCGTTGTCCTTTAGGGTAAGTCGTTATCCAGGGACGTGGCCACTCTTTGCTAAAACATAATTTATATAACGTAAAATAGAACTTAGTGAGGAATTTTAATAATTTGGGCTATGCTCACTAAGCTCTATTATTTAGTATTTTAGGCATATTCAAACAAATAGCTAGTCAGTGCTAGCCTATTTTGAATCCTACTGCGTCAGCAGAACCCTCAGATAGCCCACTAT
>NZ_JBDNRK010000029.1:0-50603 GCF_047718555.1 Clostridium sp.
CGTAAGTCTCCCACTTGAAGAAGTGGGAGACTTACGCCAAGTTAGTCAGGTTAAATTTATAACCATGAATTTACCATTGACATAAGCTGTTTGTATACTTAAAATTAATTAAGTAAAATACTCGAAAAATGTATTAATGGAAAATAAATTTAAAATGATATATGGAGGAGAAATATGAGCAGCAGTCAAGTTTTCACCCATAATAATGGAGAATTGGGCCTAATTGTTTTGGAAAGTTGTAGAGAATTAGGGAAAAAAATTAATGAACATATCAAAAAGAGAAGAAATGTAGATGAAAATTTTTTATTACCTGTGGAAGAAATACGTTTTTCTAATGGTGAGGGTAAGGTAAAGCTTTCAGACTCAGTTAGAGGTAAGGATATCTATATACTTTGCGATATAGGAAACTATAGTTGTACATATAATATGTTTGGAATAGAGAATCATAAGGGTCCAGATGAACACTTTCAAGATATTAAAAGAGCTGTATCAGCCATAAGAGGAAAAGCTAAAAGAATAACTGTTATAATGCCACTGCTTTATGAATCAAGACAGCATAGAAGAAAGGGCAGAGAATCACTAGACTGTGCACTAGCTCTTCAAGAACTAGAGCGTTTGGGTGTACAAGAGATATTGACTTTTGATGCTCATGATCCTAATGTTCAAAATGCAATTCCACTATTGTCATTTGAAAATTTATACCCTACATATGATATTCTTAAAACTATTATAACAGAAGAAAAGGATATAGAAATACCTAAGAAGGATATGCTTGTTATAAGTCCAGATACAGGTGCTATGGATAGAGCTATATATTATTCAAGTGTTCTTGGTGTAGATGTTGGATTATTCTATAAAAGAAGAGATCACTCAACAATTGTAAATGGCAAAAACCCTATAGTTAAGCATGAATATATGGGAAGAGATGTTGAAAATCAGGATGTTTTAATAGTTGACGATATGATTGCCTCAGGAGAGTCAGTGCTTGATATAGCAAGAGAATTAAAATTAAAGAAGGCAAAAAATGTTTATGTTGCTACTACTTTTGCATTTTTTACAGAAGGACTGGAGAAGTTTCAAAAATATTATGATGATAATATAATAACTAGAGTTTATTCAACAAATTTGACTTATATATCACCTGAACTTAAAAAGACTGAGTGGTTTAAACCAGTTGATATGTCGGAACTTTTAGCAATAATAATAAGTAGATTGAACAGGGAACAATCCATTGCTAAATTTATGGATGCTACATATGTAATACATGAACTAATAAGAAATGAAAAATATTAATATTACTTTGTTTGTACAAATTATACATGTATAATTTGTACATAGCATAAAGACCAGCAATTAGTTAATTGCTGGTCTTGCTTCGTAATTGAAGAATATTGTGTCTTATCCTTATTTCTTTTGCAGAAATATAAGCCTTATTTGCCTCATCTACAAGTAGCAATATTGTTTCTATATTTTAGCATAACGACATACTATTAAAATACTCCTGATTTTTTCTAAAACTCATATTTCAATATTTTATTTTTTGGATATTAGTTGCCCGCCTACACCAATATTGTCTTTTTCATTTTCTTTCAGTAAAACTACAAATGCTTGTTCTGGTGCATTCATAATTTTAGCAGCTGATGCTGTTAATTCTTTTACTAATTGACTCTTTTGTTCTTTACTTAATTTTTCTCCTTCTAATGTTATTACTGGCATAATTTTCTCTCCTTTATATATATATTAAAAATAATTAATTTTCTCAGATGCAGCTAAGCAAACTGTTTCACAACAAGTACAACCATACTTTTATTATGAATTCTTATACTCTCTTCCAACATTCCAGCATTGTGCAACCACATCACCTGTTCTTAAATATGTTCTTGTTAGCTTTTCAAATAATATTGGTTTTATTTTTTGATAATCAACCTTTCCACTTTTATCTAGAGCATGTTCTTCTACATGAGTATGAACAACTTTTAAAATAAAATTATCATAATCTTTTGTATCATAAATATCTACTAGTTCACACTCCATTGCAAGTGGTGATTTATCGATTATTGGAACATTTAATTCCCCCATGTGGTATTCAAACACTTGAGATTTATCAACTGTTTTACCTGATACAAGTCCTACATAATCTGCTTCTACCACCATATCTTCACTTACCAAATTAACAGATACTGTTTTATTTTCTTTTATCCCTAGATTTGTGTAACGTCCTTTTCTTATGCTAAGCATTATGGAATCTAGTCCTATGATTCCTATATGTGCAACATTACACCAATTAACTTTATCTCCTACAACTGTTCCTATCATAGTTGAAGGCGTCGGATAAAGACCTACTACTGCTCCAATATTTTTCTTCATTATTTTATTCCTCCTGGTGTAATCATGATTACTCTTGATTAATGAATTAATTCATGTTATTATTTTAACAGTAATTTTCATTTAATCAAGAATGCACTTTTTTGTAACATACTACCTAAAAAGAAAGTGAGTGTAAATAATGAAAGATTCAAAAACATTTAACTGCCCGATTGAAGCTCCCATAAGCTTAATTGGCGGGAAATACAAAGCAATCATTTTGTTTCATTTGATAAACAAAACTTTGCGCTTTAATGAATTACAGAAGCTTATTCCTCAGGCTACTCCCAAAATGCTTACGCAGCAATTACGCGAACTAGAAGGTGATGGACTAATTGTCAGAACTGTTTATCCAGTAGTTCCCCCTAAAACCGAGTATTGCCTCTCAGGATTTGGAGAAAGTATAATCCCTATACTAAATTTAATGTGTGATTGGGGTACTAATTATTTAAATAAATCTGATACTTAGAATGGCTTCCTCTAGCATAATTTAATTAAATTAATCCAACAAACCTTTTTTAAATTACTTAATGGTTAAATCAAAGGCTATTGATTTAACCATTTTTATTAAAAAATAGAATTTAATTACCATTCTTTCTCTTCTTCTCTTCAATCTTTTCATGAAGGTTGGTATTATACAATTTGTAAAGATCATAATCCCTATAAAACAAAAAGCTAGTTACGGTTATATCTAATCACCTTAACTAGCTCATTAATTTCTATAACTTAATTTCAACCTTATTTCATTTAACTGTTCCAAAACTGTATTTGGAACATAATCTATTTGGGCATAAGGCTTTTCTTAACTATAGGTTTATCAGATGGAAATATTAAAATTCTAACATTTTTTATAGGAGCAATATCATATTCTTTAATTTGAATATGTGTTCAATTGAATTTATCCATTGATAATTAATAGGTCTTACTATAATATTTATGTATGAACTAATTAATGTTTTTGTGGATTATGTAGATGATATAAATGTCAGTGGATGGAATTATTTTATTCATGGAAGGAAAAATAATCTTGTGCTAATATCCCTTAAGATATTAACACTTATGGAGGGAAATAAAATGAACTTAGAAGTAGTAAAAGCAGATAGTAAGAATACTGATTTTATTGAGCTTATAAAATTATTAGATGATGACCTAGGGGAAAGATATGGAGAATTACAAAAGCAATATAAAAAACACAACAAAGTTGACTATATAAATGATGTGGTAATTATTTTTAAAGATAAAGTTCCAGTTGCATGTGGAGGATTTAAAGAACATGATATTAATACTATAGAATTAAAACGAATATTTGTAATGAAAGAACATAGAGGACAAGGATTATCAAAATTAATAATCAATAAATTGGAAGAGTTAGCTAGAAGTAAAGAATATAAATATGCTTTATTGGAAACGGGAATAAAGCAAAAGGAAGCAATTAATTTATATAAAAGTAATGGATATTATGTAATACAAAATTATGAACCTTATGTGGGAAATGCAAATAGTATATGCATGAAAAAAATACTAGGTTGATGCGCAAATCGAATTACTTAATGCAATGGGTATATCAGATTATGAAAATATAATTTATTGAGAAAATACAATCTTCAACAATGTTATGATATAATATGATATATTGTAATATAATGGACTGTTATCAAGGTAATGTTAAATAAAGAAATTTAGGGGGCGCTTTATGGAGAGAATATACACAATTATATTTTGTGTAGGTGTGATTTATACAGTGTTTACTTTTTTAATAGGGGGACTCTTTGGAATTGTTCATATGGGATTAGATTTACATATGGATGCTCATCTGGATGGAGGAAATTCTTCAGGAGGCTTTGCTGCATTTCCACTTAAGCCTATAACTATAGTTTCATTTATTACAGTATTTGGCGGCGTAGGAATTATTGGAACGCAGTACAAATTAAACTGGATAACAGTAATTGTAATAGCAGTGATTTTGGGATTTATAGTTTCTACTGTATTATATAGATTTATAGTAGTGCCGCTATATAGAGCTCAAAATACCAGTGCAGTTTCTCAGGACAAACTTATTGGTATGACAGCAGTAGTTATATCACCAATAATGGAAAACGGCTTTGGTAGTATAGCTTATGTTGTTAATGGCAGTAAATACAATGCTCCAGCACAGCATGTTGCTAAGAAAGCAGTAAAGCAGGGGGAAGAAGTACTTATTTATGAAATAAAAAATAGTGTTTTTTATGTGGAACCATTAAATAACAATTTAGATTTATCTAATAACTAAGGATTTCAAGTGATTTTTATTATTTATTTGGCCATTGTTTGTTGATAAGGCTTGGAATAAATAATAATATAAAGTTTTAATTAAGCAAAAAGCTTATTAAAATAAATAAGGCATTTGAAAATGAATAGAAAGATTTTGAGTATGCCTAATAAAAGGAGAGAAGAAAATGGATTTAACAATATTAACTATTCCTGGAATCATCGTAGGGGTAATTATACTCTTAATTCTAAGTATTTTTTCCATGTGGAAAAGAGTGCCTCAAGACAAAGCATTAGTGATAACAGGACTTAAAAAGAGAGTAATCACTGGTGGTGGTGGCTTTGTAATTCCACTATTAGAGAGAACAGATAAAATATCTCTTGAAAATATGGAGATAGAAGTCCGTATTGATGGGGCATTAACTGGACAAGGCGTTGGAATAATGGCAGATGGAGTTGCTGTGGTAAAGGTAAAATCAGATACTAACTCAATTTTATCCGCAGCAGAACAATTTAACACTTCAAATGGATTACAGCATACCCTTCAAGTTATTGAACACACTACTCAAAATGTTCTTGAAGGTAAGTTAAGAGAAATTGTCTCAAAAATGACTATAGAGGAAATTTACAAAGATAGAGAAAAGTTTGCTTCTCATGTACAGGAAGTGGCAGCAATTGATCTTTCACAAATGGGTTTAGAACTTAAGGTGCTGACTATTAAAGAGATTTCAGACAAAAACGGATATTTAGAAGCACTTGGAAAACCAAGAATAGCTGCTGTAAAGAGAGATGCACTTATTGCAGAAGCAGAGGCAGCAAAGGAAACAAAAATAAGGACAGCCGAAGCAAACAGACTAGGTGAAGCAGCTAAGATTTTATCAGAAACTCAAATTGCTGAGTCCTCCAAGGAAAAGGAATTAAAGGTACAGGCATATAGAAGTGAGCAGGAAAAGGCAAAAGCTATATCTGATTTATCCTATGAAATAGAAGCCAATAAGGCCAAGCGAGAAGTAACAGAAACTCAGGTACAGGTAGAAATTACAAAGAAACAGAAGGAAAAGGAACTGGCAGAAGCTGCACTCCAAGTAGAACTTACTAAAAAGGAAAGAGAAATAGAACTTGCTGAAAAAGAGGCACTTAGAAAAGAAAGAGAACTGGATGCTACAGTTAAGAAACAGGCAGAAGCAGATAAGTATAGACAGGTTCAAACAGCAGATGCAGTTAGATATAAGGAAATTGCAGATGCAGAGGCAAGAGCTAAGGCTATTGAATTAGAAGGTAAAGCAAAATCAGAAACTCTAAGACTTCAAGGTATGGCAGAAGTAGATATAATAAGAGAGAAAGGTAAAGCAGAAGCAGAGGCTATGATGAAAAAGGCAGAAGCCTTCAAGTTATATAATGATGCAGCTATGACGCAGATGATAATAGAAAAATTACCTGAAATCGCCAAAGCTATATCTGAACCATTGGCAAAAACAGAAAAAATTGTTATTGTTGATAATGGAAATGGAGAAGGCAGTAATAAAGGTGCTGCAAAGGTTACAGGCTACGTAAATGATATTGTATCCCAGCTTCCTGAGACTGTTGAAGCCCTAACAGGTGTGAATATTTTGGATTTCCTATCTAAGAAGGTTTCAAGTAATGAAGATAAAGTTGAGGAAAAGCCTTTGGAACAATAGAACTTCATTAGCAAGAGATTGCACTTTCACTAATTTTAGTACATGGCTGATATAACTTTGCATTCGCATTGAATTATAAGAGTTATAAGAACTATTGAATAAGAGTGTAATTCTAATAGTATAATGGTAATTTATCTATAATAGAAAAAAATCTTAAAAATAATGCTATCAAGTTTGCTTTAAATAAATTTGATAGTATTTTACTTTAAAGAAAAATAGGTGGATGCCTTGTAGGTGCTTCAACAGAAAGTAATTAAAAGAGTGGTTATATCATAGATGATAAGGAAAGAAGTGAATAAATTAATGGGAATCGATTCTGGTATACTGGAAGAAGAAATTTTTAATCTTCTGGGAAATAAAAAGATAATGGTATTGGCTACCAGCGCTGAGAATAGAGTTACAGCAAGAAATATGAGCTGCATAATAATTGATAAAAAAATATATTTTCAGACGGATAAAAGATTTTTAAAATATGATCAGATACTTGAAAATCCTAGGGTTGCGCTGTGTGTAGATAATATTCAAATAGAAGGTATTGCAAAGATAAGAAAACATCCCCTTAATGAAGAAAATAAAGATTTTGCCTCCAGATTTGAAGATTTCTATAAAGGTTCCTATGATAACTATTCCCATATGGAAAATGAAGTAGTTATAGAGATAAAGCCAATGTTTATAACTATGTGGAAATATGAAAATGGACAACCTTTCAGAGATTTTTTAAATGTTACAGAGAATAGAGCTTATAGAAAAATTTATGATACAAGTGTATACTAATAACATCAATTTAAATGTAATTAAAAAGGAGAGTTTCATAATGAATGGATTGGAAAAATATTTATATTCTAAGGTGAAAATATATATTTATACTACTGCTCAGACTTATAATAATGAGAAGGCCGATGTTATATTAGAAGGAATAACTCTAGAGAAAGTAGAGGGGAATTTTATAGATATTAAGGATGAGCAGGATATAGTTCATCGCATTAATTTAGATAAATGTTTTTCTATAGTGGTTGAACCTGAGGGGAGCAACAGATATTGATAGACAAAGATATTAAACAGTATTACTATAATGTATACAAAAACTTTTATTTGAATGCAGGCATAATGTCATGCTTTGTTAAATCACTGCCCTTTGTTTCTGCTGTAAATTTAAGTGACTTAAACATAGGTACAAAGGTGGAGTTGGACATTTCAAAAATTAAAGCTCTTAAAACAGAAGATAATTTGATTATATTGGATATACCAGCTGAGTTGGGAATGGAATATGCTTATAATTATAGGGATAAATACACTATAATACCCGATTTCAATATGGTATGTCATGACTTTGGAATAGTTAAAAGTAAGCCTCTGCTAGAAAGATTAACCTTATTTTCAGATATAAAGTTAAAGAATACTGATAGGTATATGATTATATTGGACAGCAATCGTTACAGAGATATTGAAATAAATAACATGAATGAGTATAACAATCAATATGAAGTAACGGAAGAAGAATTACCTGAATTAGAGATTCTGGAGTTTTTAAAGATAAATACTGTTTCGTATATAGGTAGTGATAATGTAAAGGAAGATATAGCAGAATATTTGAATTATCTTAAAGCTAATAAAATAACTGTAAACATTGAATATGTGAATTTAAATAAGGCATGTGAAAATAAATAGTAAGTCAAAGATGCGACGAATATTTTGAATCCAACAAGGAAGCAGGTTCCGAAGATAGTGGGCTATCTGAGGGTTCTGCTGACGCAGTAGGATTCAAAATAGGCTAGCATACTGACTAGTTATTTATTTGAATATGCCTAAGGAGAATAGGAGTACATTATATGGATAAGAAGAAAATAGCCCTTAGTTTAGTTGTTTCCATGTTGGTGGCCAGTCCTCTATACGGATGCGGCCAAAAAAATATAACTGACAAGGATAAAGAAGAAGCACAGCAGCAGCAATCAGGTTACACCACACCCTTTGTGTATTATCCATATTCTTTTTTTCAAGGATATACTACAAATAATGGAGCTAGATCCAATGTGGATTTCTTTGGCTGGCACAGCTGGACTACTAATACAACAGGTGTAAATAGTCCCTATACCAGTTCAAGTTCAACTGTTAAAGGCAGCAGCGGCGGAGTCTCTTCCTCCTCATCAAGTCATATAGGAAGCAGCTCTGATTCAGGTGGCTACAGCGGAGTTCATGGAGGCAGTGCAGCAGGCTAACAGGAAGGAGATTTTAGAAAATGGAATATAATAATGTGGTAGATGAATTGCTTTTTAATTATTATGCCATACACTGTAAAAGAAAAGGGGATATTTACTCTCCTTATCCTTTCTATCTTGCAGAAGAAGAGTATAAAAAAATTAAATCCTTTACCACTGTAATTGATAAATTATCTCTGGATATATTAAATAATCTGAATACTAAATATGTGGATTATAAAGATATGATTCCTGATTTTCCTCTTAAAAATGAAATATTAAATCTAAATAGAGAAATATCTGATGTGTTTTGGACAAGATACGATTGTTTTATTGAAAGCAGGGGAAAGATATTTTTTAGTGAAGGCAATTATGACAAGCCTTGTGCACAGAGAGAACTAGGCATAGGCCAGTATTTTAACTGTGATAATAATGTAAATGAGGATTTTGTGGAAAAATTTAAATATAAATTTAATTCAATAGTGGAAAAATATTATAGTGATAAAAAAATCAATGTGCTTATACTGGCAGACCCCTGCCATTATGAGGAAGTTCATTTGTCCATGCTCTATAGAGAGTGGCTGGAAGACAGCAGAATAAATGTAATTTTAGGCGGCGGTAATAATTTATATGTTAAAGGTGAAAAAGTATACTGCTTCAATAAACCTGTTCATATTATATTAAGGCAGTTCCCTACTGAAAACTTATATGAAGTGAATGATATAGAAAAAATTTTAAATTTATATACAGAGGATAAAGTAATATTATTAAATGATCCAAGAATAGTAGTTCTTCAGAGTAAAAGCATATTTGCCTATTTTCACAAATTATTAAAGGAAAATAGATTGGATTCACACACTTCAGAAATAGTGGCACAGTGTATCCCCTATACAGAACTGTTGTCCAAAAAAAATATAAATAAAGCCATGGAAAATAAGAACAGCTATGTAATAAAGCCAATACTTGGACGTTATAGTGAAGATGTATTTATAGGAAGCTTATATTCAGAAGAAGAGTGGAAAAGTATTATAGAGGATATTGAAAATTATACAGAGTACTATATTTTACAGGAATTTAGGGAGATAAGAAAAGATAATATAGTTGAATTAAAGGAAGGCTATGCTCATAATGTGGATGCCTTTTGCAATCTTGGAGTGTATTTGTGCTGTAATGAAATCATAGGAATCTGTTCAAGATGGAATTACGATTATCTTACAGACAATGAAACTACTTTTGTTACTCCAATAGGAGTAAAAAACAGTAAACTTAACATTCAATACAATGAAAAAATAAAATGCAAGGAAACAGAGTTTAAAGATGTAAATATAGACCTTGTTAGAAAAGGCTTCCTCGGTGCTTATAATAATGCAAGAGAATATGTATCTCTAGACAAAATTCTATTAAGTAAAGATAAATTTCAGGAACTTAAAAATGCTTCAGAAGAAATTTTACACATATTCAATAGAGTATCTGAATTTGTGTATGGAAATAAGGGGTGGTTTGATGAGATTTTGGGTATATCAGATGTAAGCAAAAATGTATATTCCCCAAAGGATTTCAGCTATCTCAGTATTTTAGGAAGAATGGATTGGGCCTTAGATGCAGATAATAATTTAAAATTGATGGAGCTGAATAATGAAACTCCAGCTGGTCTATATGAGAGTACTATACTGAATGATTATCTCACAAAACGATATAAAGTGGATATGGAAAATCCTAATGAAAATTTTGAAGAAATATTGAGTAAAAATATAGAAGAATATATATTGAAATACTATCCAAAGACTATAGGGATATTTAGCAGCTGCTATTATGAAGATTATTATAATATAGATATTATTGTAAGCATAGTAAGAAAAATCAGCAGTAAATATAATATAAAAGTTATAAAAGGTAATGTCTATAATTTAAGAGTAGAAAATAACAAATTATACTACTTTAATGAACAGATAGATATGATTTACAGATATTTTCCACTAAATTGGTTTGAAAAATTTAATCTCAAGCAGGTTGGCAGCTGGATAAATAATAAAAATTGCATAAATCAGCCAGTAACAATGATAGCACAAAGTAAGGCTCTGTTTGCAGTTATATACGAAATGATGAGTACAGATTTTTTTACAGCTTATGAAAGAAACATTATATTAAAATATATTCCATATACAGATGTAAGTCATAAATCCATGAAAACCATAGATTATATTTGTAAGCCTATACTGGAAAGAGAGGGACAGGGAATATATACAAGGAGACAACTGTCTTCTGCAGATGGCCTTGAAAATTACATATTTCAGGAGAGAATAAATATAAAGGCAGTAAATTATAGGTTGAATTCCACTTATAAGAGAGAAGAAAAAAATTTATTTCCCATAATGGGATGTTTCTATAGTAAAGATAAATTTATTGGAATGTATTGCAGATTAGGCAGTTTAATCACTAAAGAAAATTGTGTGTATATGCCTCTATATGTTAATGAAGGCGGTGTAAAATGAAAAAGAAAAGAATTGAAATTATCGCAATAGTATTACTGGTTTCTCTGTTATTTACAGGCTGTGGAGAAGAGCTTGTAAGTCAGTCTTATGTGGGAACTTATAAATTACATGCTACTGATGGATATTACCTGGGAAAAGGAACTAATGAAGATGATAAAATGGAATATATTTTTCAAACGGAACCTATAGATGATTCTCAGACTTTATCCGATAATATAGATGTTACGGATGGAGTAACCATAAAGAATAGCTATACTAAAGAGGAAAAAGATACTATATTGAAAGAGGCCAATAAGTCTGTATCAAAAGAATCCATGGATACTTTCAAAAATAATCTAGAAGAGACAAATACAGTTTCCGTTTTTGCCGTTTCCTACAAAGATAGTAGTGGAAAGATCAATACACAATACAAATATGAAATTATAATCAATGATGATAAGATAAAAGATTTTGATAGCGACAATTAAAATTTCATAATAATTGCAAAGGAGTGGATAGGTTATGAAATATTTGATAGTAGGAACAGGGGGCACCGGCGGGTGTATTGGAGGTTATCTTGCCAGCTGTGAAAAGGATGTTACATTTATTGCCAGAGGGGCTCATTTAAAGGCCATGAAGGAGAAGGGGCTCATTATTCATTCTTCACGAAAGGGTGATATCCATATAAAAGATGTTAAGTGCTCTGATGGAAGTGATGACATTGGAAAGTTTGATGTAATCTTTGTATGCGTTAAAGGATATTCAATAAATGAGATTATTCCAATAATAAAAAAGGCTTCTCAGGAGAAAACTGTGGTAATTCCAATTTTAAATACTTTAACTGCAGGAGAAAAATTAAAAGAGGCTTTACCGGAGATAACTGTATTGGACGGTTGTATTTATGTTAGCGGATACGTATCAGCACCAGGAGAAATTACTCAAGGAGTGATGATCTTCCGTGTTGTATTTGGCCCTATGGAAAACACAGAAGTAGACATGAATTTTCTTAAGAAAATACAGCAGGAGCTAAAGGAATGTGAAATTGATGGTATTATTTCAGATAATATAAAGCGTGATACTTTTAGAAAGTTTTCCTTTACCTCTCCACTTGCAGCTGTTGGTGCATATTTTGATATTAACGTGGGTGAAGTTCAAAAACAGGGAAAATACAGGGATATGTTCATAGATCTTCTTAAGGAATTAGAAAAAGTTGCTGTTGCTTTAAATATTAATCTAACTAATGATTTAGTGAAAGAAAATCTGGATATTTTAGATGGACTTGCTCCTAATATAACGGCTTCAATGCAAAAGGATATTAAAAAGGGTAAACAAAGTGAAAAGGATGAACTTATATTTGATATTGTGAGAATTGCTGAGAAGAATGGAATTGAGGTTCCTAGTTATAAGAAAATAGCGGAGTACTTTGGATATGGAAAAGATTGTTAATGAGTATATATACTGGACAAGTTTCTTGGCAAAGATGTAAATAGAGGAGCTGTGCCACAATGCGTATCTATGCATTGTGACACAGCTTTTCAAATATTCTACTATTAAAATCTGATTGCTAATAAATAAATGAAATCTTTCCTAAATTTAACGAATATTTCTTTTTTGAGAAGTAATTCTGAAACATTGTTTAAAATTTTAACAATATATAGCACCTGATTATCTAATTACAATTATATATTAAAAATAAAGATCTCTTTCTCCAGCTTCTATTCTCTCTAATCTTCTTATAGTCTCTTCCTTTGCCTTTTCAGAAGTTATATCCTGTAAATTCTTTTCTATAGTTTTGGCACCAATTTCCTTAAGCTCATCATCAGCATAGTCTATTAAAAATTCCTTAAAAGTCATAATGGCATTTGGAAGACAGCAGTTATGGATATTTCCAGTTTTAGCTAGACTCATAAATCTTTCACCAGTTCTTCCCTGTCTGTAGCAGGCTGTACAATAGCTTGGAATATAGCCATTTTTGCATAAAAGCTTTAATATTTCAATAGGAGTTCTATGATCGCTTACTACAAATTGAGAAGCAGCAGGAGTAGGTGCATTTCCATATTCATCTTCATATCCTCCTACATCAGTACAGGAACCAGCACTGATTTGAGAAATTCCCACAGCTATAACTTCTTCTCTGAAGTTTGGTTCTTCTCTTGTGGAAAGAATCATTCCAGTGTAAGGTACAGCAAGTCTTATTATAGCTACAAGCTTTTTAAAGTCATGATCTGAAACCAAGTATGGGAAATTGTCATAGTTAACCCCTTCAGCAGGTCTTAATCTTGGCACAGATATGGTATGTGGACCTACACCGTTGAACTTTTCTTCAAGATGTTTTGAATGTAAGAATATTCCTATAGTTTCATATTTATAATCATAGAGGCCATATAGTACACCAATACCAACATCGTCAATGCCGCCTTCTATAGCCCTGTCCATGGCTGTGGTGTGATAATCATAATTGTGCTTCGGACCTGTTGGGTGAAGTCTTGCATAGGTTTCTCTATTATAGGTTTCCTGGAAAAGAGTATAAGTACCAATGCCGGCTGCCTTTAATTTTTTATAGTCTTCCACTGTAGTGGCAGCTATGTTTACGTTAATTCTTCTTATGGAACCATTGTCCTTTTTTACGCTGTAAATAGTTTTCATACAATCAGTTATATAATCAATTGGACAATTAACAGGGTCTTCTCCTGCTTCAATTACTATTCTTTTATGACCTAGATCCTCAATAAGTTCTATTTCTTTAATAAGTTCTTCTTTTGTAAGTTTTTTTCTGGTTTCCTTATTTGTACACTTATAACCACAGTATTCACAGCCGTTTACACAGTAGCTGCTTACATAAAGAGGTGCAAACATTACTATTCTGTTTCCGTAGATTTCCTGTTTTATTTTTATTGCTGCTTTATACATTTTATTTAATAGAGAATCATCCTCTACATGTAAAAGGGCAGAAACTTCATCAATAGTTAGCCCATGTGCTTTAGAAGCTTTTTCTATAAGTCCTTCAATATAATTTTTATCCTTAGCAAGCTCATTTCCCTTAGCAAGATGTTCTCTTATAACTTTATCATCTATAAAATCTGCTTTTTCAATATTCATTTGATTCCCTCCAGTTAATAATAATATACAATCATACAAAGATATGACTTTCAGTTTTAAAACCCACGCAATGCTAACACTTTAACTGCTACTTCTTAGATATTGCTGATTTTACGCTTATACTTTTTATGTTTCCAAGTTTACCGGTCATAGCACTTATGCTGTCCATAGGGCCATCAACTATTAAAGATATAACAGATACCTGTCTTTCTTTATGGGGTATGCCCATTCGGCCAACGATAATGTCACTGAAATCATGGAGTATCTTGTTAACTTCCTGTGCGTTACGTATATCTTCAACTATAATTCCAATGACACCTAATCTCTTATCCAAAAAACCTCACCTCTGACTCTTATTTAGACATCTCCAAAATATACGTTTCATATTTGGCTTGTTATTAATTTTCAGATGCCTTAGGCATATTAAAGTATTTTAAATTTTTGATATTTTTTTAACATGCTTTATTCTGGGTAATGAAATTCAATGAAAATAAAAAACCTTCCTCAAAAAATAGGAAGGTAAAATTACTTGGCTTTATCTCCTTCCTTTTGCTCAGAACTACTTTGCAATCAGAATGCAGTATCAATAGTAAATCCAATCTAAAAGAATACTCTCGTAAATTGAATCTAAATTTATTTTCTCACAAAGAGTTTAATATATCAATAGAAGGGAGAAATTTTATTTGTTTTATGATACAATATTGTTAGGAAGAAACGTAAAATTAAAGTAGTGATAATCTTTACAAATGAGAAGGAATATAAATGGATAACAATTTAAATCAGACAGATAAACTATTTAGGATATTTCAAATCGCAAAATTTAATCAAAAATCTATGGTGCCTACTGTTGCAATGACAATAAATATTGAAACAGAACAAATAATGAAGAAAAGGCTGGAATACAAGAAAGATATAACCAATCCACACATTACAATAACCAATATTATTATGAAAGCTGTTGCGGACACGCTGATTCAATATCCTCCCTTATATTCTTATTTTGATGGTAAAAAGATTATCGAAAATGAAGATGTTGTCCTGAATATTCCTGTAGATACGGGAAAACATGTTGAATATATAGTAATCCGTCAAGCTAACAAAAAAAATCTGGCTGATATTGCTAAGGAAAGCATAGAGGAGAGAAAAAAAATAGCGGATGGTAAAGGAAATTTTTCACAGTATATTATAAATTTAATGAAAAAAATTGTAGGAAAGAAACCTTCTGATCAATTAAATGATAAGG
Source organism: Clostridium sp. (assembly GCF_047718555.1). Lineage (GTDB taxonomy): Bacteria > Bacillota > Clostridia > Clostridiales > Clostridiaceae > Clostridium_I. Next base: position 15,299 of record NZ_JBDNRK010000029.1, read on the forward strand.
ATATTCGGAAAATAGAAAAAAGAATGCAATATATAAGGCTATTGGAAAAAGTAAACCCAAATTTCTCTCTGAAGTTCGTAAAAGAACATTATGGGAATTTTCCAGTATCTAATTTTGGTTCTTTCCATATTCCTAATGGAATATTAGCTCTTTCAAAACCTATTGTAGCCGGATTATGTATTGGAGAAATGAATACATTTTTAAAGATGAAGGAAAAAGAAATAGTTGCAGTAGAATATATCCCATTGACTTTATCATTTGATCATCGTGTTTTTGATGGTGCATATGCAGGAAATTTCTTAAATGATTTAAAGGATTTATTAGAAAACTCTTCTGAAATGTCTACTCATTGTCTGTAATAGAGTCGTTAGAGCTCTAAATACCCTTGGTGAAGCGGTTATTGATAAAATATGGTTAAAGTAAAAATCAATATTTAGAACATGTAACTTTCTAAATATTAGATACTTTTTAGTAAACTAATAGACAATATTCTATTATGTTAAAATAGGTATTATTATCCAAGATGGCATAATAATTTATACAAAGATGAACTAATATATCAAGGGGGCAGAAAAGTCAATGAGGCTTACACACAGTTGTATTATTACTGAAAACGTAAAAAAATTAAGTGATTTTTATAAAGATATATTACATCATAATCTTCTATTAGAAAGCATATAAGCATATTGCTAAATCTTAAATTTATATATACTTGAAAGGATGATAGCTATGACATTTGATGAACTATATGATATTGCGAAAAATACATTAAATCCTAGAGAACTTTCAAAAAATTCTTATGCTGGTTCTGTTGCGGCAACAATTTTGAGTGAAAGTGGAAAAGTTTATACTGGAGTATGTATAGATACACCTTCATCTATGGGATTCTGTGCAGAACATTCTGCTATCGCTTCAATGATTACTGCTGGAGAAAATAGAATAGTTAAATTAATAGCTGTTTATAAAGATGGAAAAATAATTCCACCTTGTGGCAGATGTAGGGAGTTTATTTGCCAAATCCACGATGATAATTACAAATGTGAAGTAATGATAAGGAAAGATACAGTAGTTACTATTGATGATTTATTACCTTATCATAGTATATACCATTAACAGACACTGTTTATCCGATGACTAGCCGCTGTAACACTCCACCTTCAAAAGGTGGAGATAACACCGGCACATCCCTGGATAATTCATCTAAACTCAGTGGGAATACAAACTCCTACTGAGTAAGATTCATTGATAATAGGTTGAATCAAGTATTACTACTATACTAATATAATCTGGCAAAATATTAAAAAATCAAAATATTTATTTGTAAAGTATAATAGGGAGGATTAACTATGATAATAAAAAATGTTACTTTTTACATAAAACCAGAACACATAGAAGAATTTATAGAGGCAACTATAGAAAATCGAGATAACTCAAGAAAAGAAAAGGGAGTTGACTGCTTTGATTTTCTTCAATGCAAGGATGAACCAAATAAATTCCTGCTCTATGAGGGCTATAAATCAGAAGAGGCTATGGAAGAACATCTTGAGACAGAGCACTTTAAAAAATGGATAAATACAGTTGAAGAGTGGTTTTTAAAACCAAGAGATAGAGTTACTTACATACCCGTTTCAACAATAAAATAAAGTAAAAAACACCGTAAAATTCTTGATGATGAAAATTTTACGGTGTTTTTATAAACTATTCAGTTTTTCAAATACAATTTTGTATACATATTTAATTTTGAATATAATCATAGTTAGACTTTTGAAATAATGTGATTTTTCATGATTCTATAATATATTGTTATAAACAGAGTTCTTAGTATCGGTATTTTCGATGCTTACTAACAGAGTTCTTAGTATCAGTATTTTTGATACTTAGAAATCGTTGTCCTTTAGGGTAAATCGTTATCCAGGGGCGTAGCAGACCTTATCTCCCACATTGATAGAAAAGCAGAGAACCAAAATCTTTGATTTTGTGTGAATCGCTTTCACAGAGTGCGTTGGGAGCATTACGGATGGTAGTCATCGGATAAAAAATATCAATGAATCATTTAAATATATAATGAAGCTTTCATAGAATTTGGATATAATATATCTAATAGAAAATGTGAAATAAATTAGCTTTAGCTATTTTTAAAATTAATTGATTGATAGTTGAAAAGCTCATGAGAAATAAGTGAGAGGAGGTATAAAAAATGTGCAGACTAAACCCAAAGGTAGATTTTGCTTTTAAAAAATTATTTGCAAGTCCGGAAAATAAAGATCTGCTAATATCCTTTATAAATTCAATGCTTTCAGAAGATGAGCAGATTTCAGATATAGAATTAAAGAATCCATACAATATAGCAAATTATAGAAAAGGTAAAATGACCATACTGGATATAAAAGCAGTGTACGAAAAAGGTGTATGGTATGACATAGAGATGCGGCTGGCAGAACAGAGTTTTTACGATAAAAGAGCTTTTTACTATTGGGAAAAAGTGTATTCGGATCAGATAGAAAGCGGCGATGATTTTGAAGTATTAAGAAAAACTATAGCTATAAATATACTGGATTTTAACTATATAGATGAAGAAGATTTCCACAATGTATACAAGGTATTTAATGAAAAGAGTAAAAAGGAATTTTCTAATATATTTGAAATGCATTTTGTTGAATTAAATAAATTTAATAAGGATTACAGCAGTTTAACCAGTACTTTGGATAGATGGATAGCCTTTTTAAATATGGCCTATGAGATAGATGTAAATAAAATACCAGAAGAACTGGCAGTAGACAAGGAAATAAAGAAGGCATTGGAAAAGTTGGATATTATGTATCTGGACAGTGAGGAAAGAGAAATATATGAAAATGATTTAAAGGCTATGAGAGATTATAAGGCCGGACTCAAAACTGCTGAGAGAAAAGGTATGGAGAAGGGAAGAGAGGAAGGAAAATTAGAAGCTAAGATTGAAATGGCGAAAAATTTTTTAAAAATGGGATTGGATATAGAGCAAATAGCAGCAGGAACTGGGCTTACCAGTGAGGAAATTAGAAAATTAAAAAGTGAGTTATATTAATAATCTTCAATTTGAGTACATCAGTAAAAATGAAAATTATATAGTCCATTTTTTTAATGATTTTTCCTAAAGGATAAAGATTTCTAGGTATCAAAAATACTGATACTTAGAAATCTGTTTGTTCAATGCCGTATTATTCAATTAGAATTGTACGGTATTTTTCTTCTCAGACATATTAGTTGATAATTAATCTTAATATTATATTAAATTATTGCACGTATTAAAAAAACCGTAATAGAAAAAACGTGTATTTAGTGATACACTTAGTATTAAGAAATGGAGGGGAGTAAGTATATGTTTAACAATAATTTCGGCGACAAAAAATTTAAGTACGCAGCTTATTATTCCATCGGAGTTATTATTTTAGTACTTATATTAAATTATCTAATAGTAAGTATAAAAACGGAAGAAATAACATATAACAAATTTTTAGATCTATTATCACAGAAAAAAGTATCAGAGGTTCAAGTTACTCCTACGAGAATAACTGTAATACCTACTGATAATAGTGGAATAAATAAAAAAGTATTGTATACAGGAAGACTTTATGATCCAGATTTAAAGACAGAACTTAAAGATTCAGGTGCACAGATAACAGTGCCTTCTGGCAGTGATGATCCTATAAAAAATTTCATTATAAATTTTGTGTTTCCAATAGCTATATTTTTAATAGCTGGTAGATTTTTAATGGGTATGCTGGACAAAAAACTTGGCAGTGGAGTGATGTCCTTTGGTAAAAATAATGCAAAGCTCTATGCGGAAAGTGAAACGGGAATAACCTTTGAGGACGTGGCCGGACAGGAAGAAGCTAAGGAATCTTTAATTGAAATAGTTGATTTTCTTCATTACCCTGAAAAATATGCTCAAATAGGGGCAAAACTTCCAAAGGGAGCATTACTTGTAGGGCCTCCAGGAACAGGTAAAACTCTTCTTGCAAAGGCTGTAGCAGGAGAGGCAAAGGTACCATTTTTCTCTATGTCTGGTTCAAATTTTGTGGAGATGTTTGTAGGAATGGGAGCAGCTAGGGTAAGAGATTTATTTCAGCAAGCTCAGGAAAAAGCACCATGTATAGTATTTATAGATGAGGTTGATGCTATAGGTAAGAGCAGAGATAATGCCCTAGGCGGTGGAAATGATGAAAGGGAACAGACACTAAATCAGCTTTTGGCAGAAATGGATGGTTTTGATTCATCAAAGGGTGTGGTTATTTTAGCAGCTACTAACAGACCGGAAGTGCTTGATAAAGCTCTTTTAAGACCAGGAAGATTTGACAGAAGAGTAATTGTAGATAGACCAGACTTAAAAGGAAGAGAATCTATATTAAAGGTACATTCCAAGGGAGTAAAAATTTCCAGTGAGGTCAATATGGAAGCAGTTGCAAAGGCAACTCCAGGAGCAGTAGGAGCGGATCTTGCTAATATTGTCAATGAGGCTGCACTTTTAGCAGTTAAGGGTAGAAGAAAAGAAATAGAACAAGGTGATTTAGAAGAGGCTGTAGAGGTTATAATAGCAGGTAAGGAGAAAAAGGATAGAATTTTATCTGATAAAGAAAAGAAAGAGGTTGCATTCCATGAGGTAGGTCATGCATTGGTGGCAGCGTTATTGAAGCATACAGATCCTGTACACAAAATTACTATTGTACCAAGAACTATGGGCGCTTTGGGATATACCATGCAGCTTCCAGAAGAAGAAAAATATCTGGTTACCAAGGATGAAATGATAGATGAAATTACTGTTATGCTGGCAGGAAGATCTGCAGAGGAAGTTGAGTTTAATTCCATATCTACTGGTGCAGCTAATGATATTGAAAGAGCAACTAAAATGGCCAGAAATATGATAACTATATATGGAATGACTGATAGATTTGATATGATGGCATTAGAATCAGTAGAAAACAGATATTTAGATGGAAGGCCAGTACAAAATTGTAGCGCTGAAACTTCTACATCAATTGATACAGAAACTTTAAATATAATAAAAGAAGCTCATAATAGAGCTAAGAATTTACTAAAGGAGAATATAGAACTCCTTAGAAATATATCTGGCATACTTCTTGAAAAAGAGACATTAATGGGTGATGAATTTATGAAACTTGTAAAGGAGAGTCCGAATTGGCAGGAACAGAATATGTAGATAGAGATAAAAATGATGAACTGGAGCTTCAAGAGGAAAAGATAAGACTTCAGGGTGTAATAGATATAATAAATAAAGAAATACTAAACTATATACACAAGAGAAAGGATATAACGCAATATATACTGGATAGTAGAAAAAAGAATATTGAGGAATTTGAAGATGATGAAGATAAGATAATAGAATACTTCGATCATGAAAGATTTGTAAAAGAAGAAGCCTTTAAAACCATAGATAAAAGATTGAAAGAGCTTACAATATTGGAGTTATCACCTTATTTTGGACGGGTTGAGTTTAAGGAAGATGAGGAAGATCAAAGAATATATATAGGAAGGTTTGGAGTCACTCCAGAGGGGGCCTATGAACCACTGGTGGTAGATTGGAGAGCACCAGTTTCTTCACTATTCTATACTAGCAGCCTTGGAAAAAATGTATATACTGCTCCAGTAGGAGAAGTAGAGGCAAATATAATAAAAAAAAGGCAGTATATTATTAAAAAAAAGAAGCTTATGGGTCTCTTTGATTCTTCTGTAGATGTTAAAGATGACATATTACAGCTTGTATTAAGCAAAAATGCGGAGGAAAAGCTTAAGGACATTGTAATGTCAATACAGGAAGAACAGGATAATATCATAAGACAGTCAAGAAATAAAATAGTGGTGGTAAATGGAGTAGCTGGCAGCGGTAAAACTACCATAGCACTGCATAGAGTGGCTTATCTACTATATAATCACAGGGATACTCTTCAGGACAAGGTACTTATTTTAGGACCTAATCCTATATTTATGGAATATATATCTTCTGTTCTGCCAAGTCTTGGAGAAGTAGGTGTTAATCAGAAAACCTACAGAGATTTTGCGGTAGAACTCCTAGATGTAAGACAACGTGATATTATGACTACTAGAGAATATATGGAGAGAATTTTAAAGGGAGACAGTGAATTTATTAAATCTGTAAGCTATAAAAATAGTGATAAGTTTATAAGAGACTTAGATAATTTGGTAAGCAGTGTAGAAAAAAATCACTACATATTTACAGATGTGTTTTTTAATAATAAAATTATAGTTTCAAAAGCAGGAATTCAGGAAATGTATACAAAATATTATGGTAATATGCCTGTATTTAGAAGAGTAAAAAAGTTAAAGAGAATTATTTTTTCAAAACTTAAAGATGAGAGAGACAATATAGTTAGAAAAATAGAGCAGGATTATAGAGAAGCCATAAATAAACTTACTGAAGATGAATTAAAACTTCAGGGTACATCCTTGGATTACAAAAGAAAGCTTAAAATAAGAGAAACTATAAAAACACTTATGGATATAAAGAAAAGTATGACATGGCTTGGAGAACCCTCTATAATAGAACTATACGCTAGTATAAATAGTGAAAAACCTTATACTATAGATGATTTAACTGCACTACTGTACCTTTCCATAAAGTTTGAAGGCTTAACTATTGCGCAGGAAATAAAACATGTGGTAATAGATGAGGCTCAGGATTATAGCAATCTGGCTTTTAAAGTTATAAAAGAACTTACAGACTGCAAGGGCATGACAATAGTAGGGGACAGCAATCAGAGACTTATACCTTTAGAAGGTGAAATACCTTTTAATGAACTTGATAATTTAATAGAAGATGTAGAAACAGAGCATTTTAAGCTAAATAAAAGCTATAGATCTACAAAGGAAATAATGGAATATGCAAATAAATTCTTAGGAAAAGATACAATAGTTCCCTTAGTTAGAAGTGGAGAGACCGTTAAAATACTTAATCCAAAATCAGAAAAAGAATTTGTTGAGACTTTAGATAATATCATCAAAGACTATACAAAAAAAGAATTTGACAGTATAGCTGTAGTGTGTAGGGATTTGGATAGTACAGATAAATACGGAAAGCTTTTGAGTAAAAATAATTCTTTAAAGGTTATAGATAGGGAAGATATGATCTACCAAGGCGGAACAGTTGTGATTCCTTCATACCTTGCCAAAGGTCTTGAGTTTGATGCCGTTATAATTGTAGAAGATGGGAAGTATACCGAAAAAGATAAGTTTATGTATGTAATGGCTACGAGAGCTCTTCATGAACTGGCAGTGGTAGAATATTAAAATTTTTATTAATGCATAGCTAAATTTATTTACTGATGTGAAAAGTATGATACAATTTATTATGGTAAAATACTTTGAGACTTGGGAGTGATATTTTTGACAGTATGGAAAAGAAATTTAGCGGTGTGTTGGATGGGCTCCTTCACTACTTCTATAGGAATGAGTTTAGTTGTACCTTTTTTAGCCTTTTATATTGAAAATTTAGGTGTCACAAATATAAAATCTGTAGAGCAACTATCAGGAATAGCTTTTGCTATCACCTTTTTAGTTGCTTCAATTATGTCTCCAATGTGGGGCAAACTTTCAGATAAAAAGGGAAGAAAGCTGGTTATGATGTGTACAGCTATTGGATTGTCTTTGGTAAGCTTTGGTACAGCCTTTGCTGCTAATGTCTATATGCTTATTTTTTTTCGCATACTTCAAGGATTGATATCAGGATTTATTCCTTCAGCTATGTCATTTGTGGCAAAGGAAACACCAGAAGGTCATACGGGGTGGGCTTTGGCAACTCTTACTACAGGTAGTATGGCAGGTACTCTTTTAGGACCTATCTTTGGAGGATATTTGGATGAGCTTGTGGGAATAAGAATAGTTTTCTTTATAACAGCAGGATTTCTGTTTATGTCATTTTTAGTAGTTAAGCTGTTTTTAGTAGAGAATAAAGGAGAATTTAACTTAAAGAATCAGGATAGTAATGGTAAAAAATATAAAGAGAAATCAATTTGGGATAGAGTTGAATCAAGGTCTTTTATAATTATATTATTGATAACTACCTGTATAATAAATACTTCAAATCAGTCAATAGAGCCTATTGTATCTCTATATGTAAGGCAATTATTGAATGCTGCCCATATAGGCAGCTCTCACATTAGTCTTTATTCTGGAGTAGTAATGTCTGCTACTGGTTTTGGTATTCTCATATCGGCATCAAAAATTGGTAGGTTAGGTGATAAAGGCAGCTATTTCAAGGTGTTGAGTATTTCTATTATAATTTCAGCTGTGGTATTTATACCTATGGCTTTTGTAAGAAATCCTTGGGAGCTTATGATTTTGAGATTTGTACTTGGAATTTGTCAAGCAGGTGTGATGCCTTCAATAGCTACCATGCTTAAGAAAACCTCTGCTAAGGAAATATCGGGAACAATATTTGGATATAATCAAGCTGCGCAATTTTCCGGACTTGTTATTGGGCCATTAATAGGCAGCCAGATATCAGCAAATTTTGGATTTACTCATGTATTCTTTTTTACGGGATTTTTGCTGATGTTAAATTATATATTAATTATTCATACTAAAAAGAGTAATAGGGAAAGAATAGAAAGACTTTCACTATAAATAAAAGCTTATCTGATGACTACCTAAGGTAATACTGTAATCTCGTTCAAGACACTATGAAACTCATATGAGTGATTTTCATAGTGTTTTTATATTGGATTGGGCAAGTAATCATCAGAAATCTTGGTGTAAAAGAATTAGGATAAGAAGTATAAAGTATAAACTATCACATTTAAGCAAACAATATAGTGAAAAAGTTTAAATGTGGAGGACAAAAATGGAAGGTATAGGATCACATAATTCAGATGTTTTTTCTAGTATTCATGAACCATACTGGATTACATCTACAGAGGGAATAGAGTATCCTGCTTTAAAAGAGGATACAAAGGTTGATGTTGCCATAGTTGGTGGAGGTATAGTTGGGATAACTTCAGCATTTCTTTTAAAAAATAAAGGCTTAAAGGTAGCTGTATTAGAAGCTAACAGAATTGCTCATGGAACTACGGGGCATACAACTGCTAAAATAACCTCCCAGCATAATTTAATTTATGACAAGATAATATCTAAATTTGGAGAAGAAAAAGCAAGGCAATATGCAGAAGCTAATGAATCAGCTATTCATTTTATTGCAAATCTTGTAAAGGAAAAAAATATTGATTGTGATTTTTGTTGGCGTCCTGCTTATGTATATACTGAATCTGAGAAGTACATAGAGAAAATTGAAAAGGAGGTAGAAGCTGCTTCAAGTCTTGGAATAAAGGCATCCTATGAAGAAAATATCCCATTCCCCTTTAATATAAAGGCTGCTATTAAATTTGATAACCAGGCTCAATTTCATCCTTTAAAATATTTGCTTTCAATAGCCAAGGAAATACCAGGTGATGGAAGTGAGATTTTTGAAACTACTAAAGTTGTGGATATTAAAGATGGAGAAAAATGTACAGTGGTAACAGAGGATGGAAAAAGGGTAACTGCTGATAAAGTAATTATAGCTTCTCATTTTCCCTGTTATGATGGAAGATCCATGTATTTTGCAAGGATATATGCAGAAAAATCCTATGTACTTGGAGTTAAGATTAAAGAAAAATTTCCAGAGGGTATGTTCATAACAGCTGAAGATCCAGTGCATTCTCTTCGTTCCCAAAACTATGGAGATGGGGAAATTGTTCTGGTAGGTGGAGGAAAGCATAAGACAGGCAGCGAGAGTAAAACTAATATACATTACAAAAATTTAGGCGATTTTGCTAGAGAGTCCTTTGATTTACAAGAAATACTATATAGATGGTCCACACAGGATTGTATGACTGTAGATGATGTTCCCTATGTAGGCTACTGTGCATCTAATACTACCAATATATTGGTAGCTACAGGATTTGGGAAGTGGGGAATGACTAATAGTACAGCAGCTGCAAATATATTGACGGATTTAATTACAAAGGGAGAAAGTCCATGGTCACCTGTATATAATCCATCTAGATTTGATATAGCTGCTTCAGGTGCCAAATTGGTATGTGAAAATGCGGATGTGGCAGAAGAACTTATAAAGGGTAAAATTGCTCCAGCACCTAAAGATGTAGAAATTAATATTGGTGAAGCTAAAATAATTACTGTTGATGGTGAGAGGGTTGGAGCCTATCGTGATGAGCAGGGCGATTTGCACATGGTTGATATAACCTGTACCCATTTAGGCTGTGAACTAGTATGGAATGAAGCAGAAAAAACTTGGGATTGTCCTTGTCATGGTTCCAGATTTAGCTATGATGGTAGTAATGTGGAAGGGCCAGCATTTAATACTTTGAAGCATAGAGGAGAATGGCCAAATAAAAAAGATGCAAATATACTTTAAATATAAAGTTACAAATATAAAGGAATTATTGAAGATGTGGTTGAAAAAATGAATTGCGTATCACAATATATTATAGATAATATACAATTAGTAACACTTTACAAACTTAATTAATATATTAAATAACAGTTAATGATATTATATTAAGAGAGGTAAATTATGTTATCAAGTATTAATTTTATACGACAATCTCTTGAATTGCATCTTTTTTTCGGACGAATTATGAAAGAACACTCATTTTTTTTAGAAGCAGGCTTTACGCAAAAGAATTTAAGGTTTATTGATGAAGCAGATGACTTTAGAAGAGCGTTTGATAGATTTTTAGCAGATGTTATATCACTTTCTAATGGTGTTGTTAGTACTAGCGTGTTACAGTCTGGTGAAGTAATAACTCCTTTTACATTAAAAGCTGAAATGGCGTCAGAATATTTTACAGGAATAAATATTGCCACTGGTTTGACACAAGCAGAGGAAGGATTAAGGGGGAATAGTTTAACAGGAGATAATCCTGCTCTTGAACGAAGAGTATATATACTTAATGAAAGATCTCAGGATTTAGTTAGATCTTTAATACAGTTTAAGGCTAGGATATTATCAGATGTTATATCCTGTAGGATATTTACAAATAATTATCCTCTACTTATAGACCATATTATGAGAGAAGCAAAGTTTTATTTTTCTATAGTTCAAAGATTGCAGAATCGTGAAGAAATTAATTTGGAACAAGAGGCTTACGAGCAAGAAACATTCTGGAACAGAATTATGGCTGAACACTCAAAATTTATTCGTGGACTTCTTGATCCAACTGAGGAGCAGCTCATAAATACTGCAAATAACTTTGGAAACGAGTTTGATAAATTGACAAAAGAAGCAAAAGCAGCTATGGATAAGACAATACCAATTTCAAAAGTTACAGATGACAGTCTTAAGGCCACTACAGAAATAAGTAAATTTAAAGCACAAGGTACACAGGGATTAGTAGAGTGTAAAATTAGGTCAATAATAATACCATTGTTAGGTGATCATACTTTACGTGAAGCAAATCACTATTTACGTTTATTGAAGATATTTCAAAAGAGTGTATAATACTTTAATCTCATCTTTTTACACCTTAAATTCTTTTTTGTTTATCCTTCTGTATAAATAATTATTTTAAATTAGGGAAGCAATTAATTGGAGCCACCTGAAATAAGTAAGAAAACAAATTTTTGATGAAATAATAAAAGCACTATGAAACTCATATAAGTAATTTTCATAGTGCCTTTATGTTGGATTAGGGAAATAATTATAATAAATATGGATATATCTATAAGATTTTTTTAAGATGATAATTAATTTTTATATTTTCTAATGAAATAAGCTCCCGTCAATAGTTCTAATAAAGAGCCAATGATAAAAATCCACTTTACCTCAATTAAATTAGAAAAAATTCCACCTATTAGAATAGACAGAACACATAAAGGCTGAACTATAGAATTAATAAAACCTGAGACACGTCCTAATAAATTTTCAGGAGTATATTGCTGAATAACTGTTTGCAATATGCTGCCTGTAAAGGATCCAACTATACCCATGCCTGCAAATATTAATAATGAAATGGGAAAATATCTGTTTAGTGAAAAAATTATAACTAATATGCTATCAAAAATCAATGAAAAGGAAAATATCATTAATTTATTTTTACTTCTAAACTGTCTGAGGATTATACCTCCAGCTATTGTTCCTATTCCTGCAAAAGTAAACAGCAATGCAGTTCTATTTGCCATAAACATTTTTCCACCTAAATATTTTTCTACAAAAATATAGGTGAGAGGTTCCTGCATTGAGATAACAAAATTGATTAACATATCCAGTATAAACATATGCTTTATAATTGCATTAGTTTTTATAAAGTTCCAGCCTTGAAGCATGTCTTTTTTATAATTTGCAGCAGGATGATTATATGAAGAAGTATTGCTTTGCCTGCTTTTTAGAAAAATTGATACTATTGCTATAAAAATAAAAGAGCAGCTATCCAGCATAAAGGCCGTAGTACTTCCGGCAGTACTGAGTAAAATGCTGGCAAAAGCGTAACCAGTTATCATTACAATCCCATTAACGGACATTTTAATGGAATTTGCCTTAATTAAATCTTTTTCGTCAACTAATAAGGGCATTAAAGAAGTAACTACTGGTATATAGAATGCTTGAATAATACCATTTAAAAGTATAACAGAAAAAATTATTAGTGTATTATAGGTTAAAGCAAAAAGTAGAGAAGTTAGGGAGGATATAAGATTAATTAGTATAAAGGAAATTTTTTTATTACTTTTGTCTATTATATTTCCAGCTAACATACCTAAAGCCAAAATTGGAATGCTCTGAAGTATAAAAACTAAGCTTATGCTAAAATCATTTCCAGTAAGTTTTATAAGTTTATCAGATAAGGCGATAGTGGTAAGCCTTGTTCCAATACCAGATATAAAAACGCCAAATAAGTAGATGATTAAATTAAAATTTTTGTATGTGATTTGCATGATATAATAACCTCCATATTTTGATAACCTATCAAGTAATGGAGATTAATTTTTATACTACATTTAGTGATAGCATAAAAGTGCCAATGACAGGTTATCTAACAAGTTTACATAATGTTTATTTTTAGATAGACTAATCCCGTAAGCTTGTTCTTTGCTCATGTTGATAATCATTATCATTTAGCACACCTTCAATTCATATATATTTAATTGAATGCTATATCATAAATCTTTTTCTGTCAATATGTTATTTAGATTTTGGATATTTAAATAAACAGTTTTGTAAACGAAGAGTGAGAGATTTTATTTATATACAAGAATAAAACAATAGATTATAATGGGAATGTTAGAAAAGACATAATTATTGATAAGATTACCTACCTTAAATTTTACTTAAGAATTGTTATAAAGATCTTTATGTTAAAATTTGTTTCACATACTCTTAGAAGTAATGTCCAAAATATATATATAAAACATTTTTAAATATATATTTGAAGGGTGAATTCTATGAGAAAGATAATTACATTTCTAATGACAGCTTTAATTATTTTCAGTATTAATTGTAATACTAAGGCTTTAATGAGAAATTCAGAGGAGCCTAATTATGACTTAACCATGAAACAGGATCTCTTGATACTGATGATGGCCTATCCTGAATATATAGATAACGTCACTAAAGACGGTAATAATGTATATTTAGTAATGAAATCAGGGAAAAAAATTCTTTACGATGATAAAAAGACAAAAAGCTTTGAAGAAAAATTAAATAATCCTGATTTACAGGATATGTTGGAACAAATTTATCCCTTAGAGACTGTTACAAAACTTATGGATAAAAATTTTGATCCGGGACGTTCTAGAGTGTATGCACTTACTGAAACAGTATATGGAGCTTCAAGACAGCAGATAGAAAAAAATCTTACAATGGTGCACACAGGTTATGGCTCTTTTCAATTCAATAAAAACAACAAAGCAGCAGAAGCCTTGAATAATTCCTTTAAGAAACTTAGGGGAATGGCCAGTGAAAATAAAAAAATTTCTTCATTTTTGGCTCCTTGCAGTGGTACCTATAATTACAGAATAATTGCAGGAACAGGCAGATTGAGTCCTCATGCTTTTGGTACAGCTATAGATTTAGCCAGTGACAGGAGAGATTATTGGAAATGGGCTACCAGAGAGCAGGGTGAAAAAAGACTTTTATCCTATTCAAAAGAAGTAGTAGATGTATTCGAAAAAAATAATTTTGTTTGGGGTGGAAAATGGGGACATTTTGATATACTTCATTTTGAATACAGACCGGAAATAATATTAAAAGCTAAATATTTTGGTAAAAATCAGGAATCTAATAAACCTTGGTATAATGGAGTTCCTACAGAACAGGAAAATATTAAAAATTTTATAGAAAAAATTGAAAATGCTTTAAAATAAAAGCATTTTGGATTAAATTCACAGATAATATTTATAATTTATTGGGAATACTAAGAACACTATAAATAGGGAAACTTTTCAGTTGAATAACTTAAAGGATAAATTGAGAGAAGGGGTTTACTTATGAAGCGTGTGTCAAAGCTTTTTATTTTAATAGCTTGCTTAGTATTCTTTCCATTTAATATGGCCAGTGCAGTAATGGAAATTGATGCTGATGAAAAAGAACAAGTTTCCAAAGCCATAGAGGAAATTTTTCAAAAGAGGAATAAAGCAATAATAGATAATGATCTAGAATACATTAAGTCTATATATGACATGAAGACTAAATATGGAACCTGGGCTTATGAGTACGAAGTTAAAAAATCAAAATATATTCATAATTGGGCAGAAAAGCAAGGTGCTAAATTTAAAGAGATAAAACCTAAGGTTATTATCAGAAGAGTTAGGGGAAGTGATGGTAAGTATTCTGCCAACCTTATATGTTCCACTGAGTATAAATATTCCTATGTAAATGAATCTGATATTATCAACACATCACGAATAGGAACTTATCACGTTTTAAATCTTGAAAACAGGGATGGACAATGGATAATTACAAAAGAATGGTATAAAGATCCCTTTGGTGACTCCTTAAATTTAGATAATATAAAAGCGGATGATATAAAACAGTATATAATTTCCCAGTCAGCTAGAGATTTATCTAATATAGAAGAAAGAAGAAGAGGTGCCATGGAATATGCTGAAAAATATTGTGGTGCAGCCAGTGAAGAAAAATATGGTTTTAAATATAATAAAAAATACAGAGACTATAATTCACAAGGTGGAAATTGTGCCAACTTTGCTTCGCAAATTCTCTTTGAAGGTGCAAAATTTAAGAAAAATGGTGCTTGGAATTACGATGGTAGAGGTGCTACAGGTCCTTGGCTAAATGCAGATAAATTCAAAAATTATTGGGTTGGCAGTGGCAGGGCTTCAGTAATTGCCCATGGAAGTTATGAAAAAGTATATAAAGCTTCCTATAAGCTGCTGCCTGGAGATTTTGTAGCCTATGAAAAAAAGGGAGATATAACTCATATATCTGTAGTAACTGGTGCTGATTCAAAGGGATATTCTCTTGTAACCTGTCATAATGCAGATAGAAATAATGTTCCATGGGATTTAGGATGGAGCGATAAGAAAATAAGATTTTGGCTGATACATGTTAATCACTAAAATATAATTTATATGTTTAAATCTGTAAAAAGGTTTCTCTATTATTAAAGGAGAAGCCTTTTGTGGTTGTTTTGAATTTTATTGCAAGACGTAATGAATTATAGAAAAAAATTTTTCATATAAATAAACTAATGAAGAAATGAGGTTCTTCAAATAATTTAGGGGGTGCAATATGAAAAATAAAAATTTCTTATATAATGCCAAGGGACCTATTGTATTTTTCTTTATTTTAATTAGTTTGCCGTGGGTTATTCAAATAAAAAGTCTTATATCCGCAGGTAAAACTGGTTCAGCATTTGAACTGTCCATATTTGCATTTGTTTTTTTAGTTTTTTTATTTTGGATGCAAAAGTGGTTTAAAAAAATGCTTATTCAATATCAAAATAATTTAAATATATCCATGAAGAAAATGAAAAATTATAAAGGGAGGAATTTAAAATGAAAGCAATAATTTTATGTAGTTGGGGAGCAACATCAAGTTCACTTGCAAAGGCTGTTACAGATGAAGCAAAAAAGAGAAATTTGGATATAGAAGTGGATGCTGGTGGCACAGGAGAATTTAAGAAAAAGGCAGCAAACTATTCTGTAGCATTACTTGAACCACAGGTAAGACATTTAAAAAAAGAAGTTGAGGCAGCTGCAAGTAAATTTGATATACCTGTAGAAATAGTAGATATGCAGGCTTTTGCCTTGATGAATGGTGGAAAGGTTCTTGACCAGATAATCAAACTTGCAAAAGATAATGGTAAATTGTAATTAAGATGAGGACTACCCTTATCTTAAAATAAAATATTTAAGGAGGACTGAATTTTATGGAAAATAGTAAATTCATGAAATGGATGGAAGATAATTTAATGCCTGTTCTTGGGAAATTAGCACAAAATATTTATTTACAATCAATACGTGATGCCTTTTGTATTTTTGCCCTCCCACTTATAATAAGTGGTTCAATATTTTTAATTATCGCCAATCCACCAACAGCACTGGGGTGGGGCGTGATAAATGCATGGAATAATGCAATTACTCCAATTCAAAGCAATATTATGATAGGTTTTAATTTAAGTTTTGGTATTATGGCAGTAGCTGTTGCATTTGGTACGGCTTACAGTCTAGCTTCAAGGTGGGATATGGATGAAGCACTTTGTGGAATGTTATCATTAGTATGTTTTCTCATAGTTTGTTTTCCAGCTTCAGATATTAGCAAAGTTCCATTTGGAGATATTTTAAATTATCTTGGTGGGCAAGGCTTGTTTATTGCAATAATATGGGGCATTTTAACAACTTTTATAGTAAAAATATTTACTAAAAAAGGCTTGGTAATAAAAATGCCGGCTGGTGTTCCACCCTATGTAGTAAGAACTTTTAGTGCATTAGTACCATTTTTTATAATGATTACTCTGTCCTGGGCCTTGGAATGGATAGTATGGGCAAATTTGCACATAACGTTGCCGCAATTGGTATTAGAGGTATTCAAACCTTTAGTTGCAGTTTCCAATAGTTATCCTGCTGCACTTATAGAAATTGTTTTAATGATGTTATTATGGTCACTGGGTATTCATGGAATGAATGTCGTATCTTCTGTTGCCTATCCATTCTGGACAGCCCAATTGGCAGCAAATACTGCTGCACGAAGTGCTGGAACACCATTGCATGGAATCATTACAGAACCTTTCTTCCATATGTTTACCCATATAGGTGGTTCAGGTTTAACATGGCCACTGGTAATAATGTTTTTATTTTCAGCATCAAAACAACTTAAGAGTATTGGAAAAATAGAACTTATACCAGCAATATTCAATATAAATGAGCCAATAATGTTTGGAGCACCTCTTGTACTTAACCCTATAATGTTCATACCATTTATACTTTCACCTGCTGTGGCAGTAACCGTAAATTATATTGCATTTTATAGCGGAATTGTTCCTAAAATAGTAATGCAGCCGCCATTTACAGTTCCGGTATTTTTCGGTGGAATTATTGCTACTGGTGGCTATTGGCAGGGGGCAGCACTTCAGCTTGTAAATCTAATTCTGTCTGCATTGATTTATTTTCCTTTCTTCAAATTGTTTGAAAAACAGCTTGTAATAAATGAGAAGAAAGCAGAACTTGAAATTGAAAATGGAGAACAGGTTTAATAAAGGGAGGTCTTAGCAGTGAGTGAAGGGAATAAATTTGATTTGGAACAAATTGTTTTTAATCTTGTACTTCATGGAGGAAATGCAAGGGGGAAGGCCTATGATGCATTGGATGCTGCGGAAAATGGAGACTTTCAGCTTGCAGAAAAATGTCTTGATGAGGCAGATGAGGAATTCTACCAAGGTCATGATTATCAAAATAAGTTAATTCAAGGCCAGATGGATAGTGAAGCACCTAATTTCTTAGTAATACACGCACAGGATCAGCTTATGACAGCTTTAGCAGAGAAAAATTTAATTAAAAGAGAAATAGCCTTATATAGAAAGGTAAATGAGCTAGAAAAAAAGATAGAAATATTAATGAAAAAATAATAGAGAAGAGGGTCTCAAAGTAAAAAGAGGCTCTCTTTTTTGATATTTATAAAATAAATTGTTGCATACTTCTATTCTATCTTAAACATTTCTATAAAATTTTTAGCTACATCAGATAGATATCTGTTTTTAACCCATACAACTGCAGCTCTGGTTTTTAAGGATAATTCGTCTATTTCAATGTATTTCAAGCCTAACCCTGGGATCAGGTCAGCAGCGGATTTAGGTAATATACCTATGCCGATTTCTGTATGGGCCCATAGAAGAACTGATCTTGCATCTTCATTTTCACAAAGTATTGTTGGTTCAAATCCAGCTTGGTGACAGGAAGAAATTAGCATGTCTTTAAATTTATGATCTATTATCAAAGGTTTGTTTATTAAATCATTTAAACTTATAGGATTCTTTTTATTATTGATAAAATATGCATCAGGTTTAAAGATCGCTATCATAGGTTCACTGGAAAGCAGCAGTGATTCAAAGTTTTCAGAATTAAAGGGCGTCAAAATAACGCCTACTTCTATTGTGCCTATAGAAAGTGATTTTAATATTTCATCAGTGTTGCTTTCTCTTATCTTAAAATTTATATGAGGATACTTATTATGAAATTCATTTAATCTTTTTAATAAAATGGTAGTACTTGAAGATGGAACTGTACCCAGAGATAGTATTCCTTTAAAACCATGTTTCAAGTTTTTTAGTTCCTTTTCAGTGTTTTGAGTTAATTCTAAAATTTGTTTAGAACGATGCTGAAGTATCCTACCTGCATCTGTTATTTGAATTTTTCGTGTATTTCTATCTATAAGCTTTATATCAAGTTCATCCTCAAGTAATTTCAGCTGCTGGCTTAAGGGTGGTTGAGCTATATGTAATCGCTCTGCAGCTTTAGTTATGCTGCCTTCTTCTACTATAGTTAAAAAATACTTAAGCTGTCTAATATCCATCAATAATCACCTCTGATATTTTATTTATATTAATTTCATATAAATCCAATATTTTATTTATATTTGTTATGTAAGCTTCTATTTGCTATAATCATACACAAAGTTAAAGATTTATAAAAGTGATATTTTATAATTTTACTAAAAAGATAAGATTAGTATGTATTAATGAATTTATTTTATATATAGTATTGACAAATATTAAAGATATGGTGTAATATTTTAGTTAATCAAAGTATACATATTTAATTAGTAGGAATTATTTTTTTGCCCAATAAACAAGTTTTCCAGTAGGTTAAATATATTTTCCTTTACTAATAAAAAGTAATTGACATATAGGGCCTAGAATTATGTTATTATCAAAATCTGAAAGGAGTATATGTATGGATTTTAAAATTATTTTACATAGGACATCTAGAGTAATTAAAAATATTCTCATAGCGTTGATTGTGCCCATAATATTATTAATAATATGGCAAGTATTAAGTGATAAAGGATTTATTAGATCATCCGTGCTTCCCTCACCCCATGTAATCTATGAAGCCTTAGTGGACATGATAAAAAGCGGAGATTTATTTAAAAATTTGTATATAAGCATATTGAGAGTCTTAAAGGGATATGTTATAGGCGCCATTCTTGGAATAGTTTTTGGTACATTAATTGGATTATTCAAAGGCATAGAGAAAGCTTTAGATCTAATTATAGGATTTTTAAGGCCGATACCGATTGTAGCTTGGGTACCTGTGCTTATACTTTGGATGGGAATAGATGAAGCATCAAAGATAACAATAATAATTATCGGAAGCTTTTGGCCAATACTTATAAATACTATTTACGGCATAAAAGGAGCAGATAAAAAATTTCTAGAGGTTTCAAAAATATTGGAAAAAAGTAAGTTGGACACACTAATAAAAATTGTTTTCCCATCTGCATTACCATCTATTTTTACAGGACTGCGTATTGGAATCGGAAGTGCATGGATGAGTGTTATTACGGCGGAAATTATTGCTGCAACTTCAGGTATAGGATATCAAATTTCCTATGCCAGGGAATTATCTCAGCCAGATGTTATGCTGGTAGGAGTTTTTTCAATAGGTATAATTGGTTTCTTAATTGATTATTTAATAAAGAAATTACAAATCTTGGTTATTAGATGGGACATAAGTAATGAAAATTAGAAGGAGGTAAAGCTATGAGTGATAAAAGTAAAAGAGCTATTGAAATAAAGAATTTAAATAAAACTTTTAAAATAGATAGTGGAGAACTTACTGTATTGAAGGATATAAATTTATCTGTTAAAGATGGAGAATTTTTAAGTATTGTAGGTTCCAGTGGATGTGGTAAAAGTACTTTACTTAGAATGATAGTAGGTCTTGATACAGATTATTCAGGAAGCATATTATCTTATGAAAATCCCATTCAGGGACCAGCAGTTGATAGAGGAATGATCTTTCAAGAATCCAGGCTTTTTCCATGGCTTACAGTTGAAAAAAATATAGCCTTTGGTATCAGCAAAAAAGTATCCAATTCAGAAAAGAAGGAACTAGTCCATGAACAACTTGAATTAGTAGGATTAAGCAATTTCGCAAGGGCTTACCCTGGTCAGTTATCTGGAGGAATGAAGCAGAGAATTAGTATTGCAAGAGCCCTTATCAATAAACCTAAGATTTTATTATTGGATGAACCCTTTGGAGCCCTAGATGCTATGACGCGAATTAATATGCAGCAGGAAATTCTAAAAATATGGGAAAAAGAAAAAACTACCATGATTCTTGTAACCCACGATATAGACGAAGCTGTATATCTTGGCAATAGAGTTGTAGTATTATCCAGCAGGCCAGGTAGAATTAAAAAAATAGTTCCTGTGGAATTATCAAGACCCCGTGATAGAAGTGGATATGATTTTACTTACATAAAAGGTGAAATATATGATGAATTTTTTACAAAAGTAGAAAATCCATTTTCATATAATATATAGAATGATTTTGCTTCAAGTTTAGTAGTTGAAAGGCAAAAAGTTCTATTTAGTTAATGTAGTTAAAGCAGATATATAAGATTATAGTGAAAGGGAGTAATTTTAAATGAGTTATTTTAGTTATTTACAGTGTTCAAAATGCGGAAAAGAGTATTCAAAGGATGAAAGACATAATTTATGCGAATGTGGTGGACCATTACTTGTAAGATATGATTTACATAAGATAAAAGAGAATGTGGACAAAGATATATTCAAATCTAGAAGCAAAGGCCTATTTAGATTTAAGGAACTTTTACCTATTGAAGATGAAAAAAACGTAGTTTCACTTGGAGAAGGAGATACACCTATATTCAAACTTGAAGCTTTAGGAGATAAAATAGGAGCAGAAAATTTATATATTAAAGATGAAGGATTAAATCCTACAGGAACTTTTAAGGCAAGGGGAGCAGCAGTTGGAGTATCAAAGGCTAAGGAACTTGGTATAAAGACAATAGCAATGCCTACAGCAGGAAATGCAGGTGGTGCTTGGTCTGCTTATTCTGCTAAAGCTGGAATTGAACTTGTGGTTGCTATGCCTCAAGATGCACCAGATTTAGCTAAAAAGGAAGCTTTCATATATGGATCAAAAACTTATCTTGTTAAAGGCTTAATATCCGATGCAGGTAAGATAATAGCTAAGGGTGTAAAAAAGCATGGCTGGTTTGATGCGGCTACACTTAAAGAGCCTTATAGAATTGAAGGTAAAAAGACTATGGGACTTGAGATTGCCGAATATTTTAATTGGGAATTTCCAGATGCTATACTTTATCCAACTGGTGGAGGCGTAGGAATAATTGGAATATGGAAGGCATTTCAGGAATTGAAGGAGCTAGGATGGATTAAAGATAAAATTCCGAAACTTATAGCAGTACAGTCTGAAGGCTGTAATCCAATAGTAAAGGCTTTTAATGAAAATTCAGAAGCTTCTGAATTCTGCAATGGTGCAAATACTATAGCAGGTGGCATACGTGTTCCTAAAGCATTAGGAGATTTTATAGTTCTTGATGCTGTTAGACAAAGTAAAGGTACAGCAATTGAAGTAAAAGATTCTGAAATTATAGAATCACTTAATCTTCTGGCTAAGACAGAAGGACTGTTTATATGCCCTGAAGGAGCAACATTAGTTGCGGCAGTAGACAAATTGATTAAAAATGGTTTTCTAAAGTCAACTGATAAAATTGTACTTTTAAATACTGGAAGTGGATTAAAGTATTCAAATTTAGTAGATGAAAAGCTGCCAGTACTTGAAATAGATGCGGATATATAAATAAAGAAAGTTTTATTAAAAATTACAAATATACTCACTAAAATCTAATTTATCCGATGACTAGCCGCTGTAACACTTCACCTTCTAAAGGTGGAGATAACACCGGCACGTCCCTGGATAATTCATCTAAACTAAGTGGGAATACAAACTCCCACTTAGTAAGATTCATTGATATTCATAATAAAAGTGATTTATAAATGATTAAGTATTTAACTTAAATTAATATTAATTAGCTTAAAAAAGAAAAAGGAGTGAATTATAATTGAAAAAAATAACGGTTCTGATCTCCATATTATTAATAAGTATATTGGTGTTCACAGCTTGTGGACAAACTAATAGCTCTACAAATTCATCAGCAGGAAATAATACTGCATCAACAAAGCCGAAAGAGATAAATATAGGCTATCAACCTGGAATAAATCATACACTTTTAATTGTTGCAAAAAACCAAGGATGGTTTGATGAAGAATTTAAAAAGGATAATATAAAAATTAATTTTCAGAGCTTTGTATCCGGACCACCAATGATGGAAGCCTTTGCTGGTGGAAGACTGGATTTTGGTCAAGTTGGTGACCAACCAGCTATTCAGGCAAGAGCAAATAATACTGACATCAAGGGTATAGGAGTTTATGCATCAGGATATAAATTGAACACTATACTTGCTGCAACTGGATCTAATATAAAATCAGCTAAGGACTTAAAAGGTAAAAAAGTTGCTGTAACAGTGGGGTCTTCTGCACATATGCTGCTTGCCAGATATTTGGAGTCAGCTGGTCTTAAACAAAGCGACATACAATTGGTTAACTTACAACCTACTGATATAAAGACTTCTTTTGCATCAAAAAATATTGATGCAGGAATTGTTTGGGAGCCTTATGCATCTTCTACTGAAGCTGAAAATACAGCTTATGCAATTGGTGATGGAACTGGTCTTAAATATGAAGTAAATTTAATTCTGGTAAATAATTCTTTTGCAAAAAATAATCCTGATATAGTGAAGAGAATTTTAAAGGTTTATGACAAAACAGAAAAATGGGTTAAGGCAAATCCAGATAAAACAGCTGATATTATTTCAAAAGAACTTAAGTTAAATAAAGAAGTTGCAGCGAAAGGTTTAGCTAAAGAAGATTTTGATATAAGATTAACAGATCAAGTTGTAAACTCACTTACATCAACTATAAAAACTTTAAGAGAAAATAATACTGTAAGAAAAGATGTAGATGTGAAAGATCTTCTAGATAAAACTTATGCAACAGATGCAGGAATAAAATAGTAGGAAATGTCCTTAGTTTATGTAAATCTAAACTAAGGATTTAATCTATCTATAATTATTATATGTAATTATCCCACAGGGAAATAGGCCATGATGATAGTGAGCTGTCTGGAGCTTTTATTGATGTAGCACAGCTACTGACTAGTTATTTACGATGCCTAAACTTAAAATATGTGGGAATTATTGAGAGAGGGTGTCATTATGGAATCCTTAGATTTAAGTAAATTCAATCAAATACAATTGCCTAAGTTTTTAAAAGTAAGACAAAATTTCAAGAAAGATAGAATTGTGGATGTGAAAAATGAAGTACAAGAAAAAGTTCATCCTCATTTACATAATTTAAAGAATAAGAGAATTGCAGTGGGGGTTGGAAGCCGTGGAATAGCCAATATAGATATAATAACCAAAACAGTTATAGATTCTTTAAAGGAAGCTGGAGCGAGGCCCTTCATAGTTCCAGCAATGGGAAGTCATGGTGGAGCAACAGAGAATGGACAAAAAGAAATTTTAGGTTCTTATGGAATTACAGAAGAGAACATGGGAGTTAATATAGATCCGTCTATGGATACAGAAATTATAGGAGAATATGAAGCTGATTTACCTGTTTATGTAGGAAAAAGCGTACTAAATGCTGATGGTATAGTAATAATTCCAAGAATAAAGTCCCACACAGGTTTTAGAGGCAGGGTAGAAAGTGGAGTTTGCAAGATGCTTTGCATTGGTCTTGGAAAGCAAAAGGGGGCAGATTCAATTCATAGTAAAGGATTTGAAAGATTCCCAGAATTAATACCCCAAATAGGTTGTATGATAGCTAGGAAGACTAGAGTATTATTTGCAGTAGCTATAGTGGAGAATGCCTATGACGAGACTTATAAAATAGAAATTATAACTAAAGATGAAATATTGAATTTAAAAAAAGAAGAGACTCTACTTAAAGAGAGTCGAGAGCTTATGGGTAAAATACTTATACCAAAGTTTGATGTACTTATAATAGATGAAATAGGTAAGAATATAAGCGGCAATGGTCAAGATCCAAACGTAACTGGATTATATTTTACTGGATGTGTCAGCGGCGGCCCGGAATTTAAAAAATGTGTAATTTTTGATATCACTAAAGAATCTCATGGAAATGCCAACGGGGTAGGCGTATCAGATATTATTACCAGGAAATTATTTAATAAAATAAATTTTATAGATATGTACACAAATTGTTTCACTAGTACATATATGGAACCGGCTAAAATACCTATGGTTGCATCAACTTCAGAGGATGCAATAAAGATTGCTGTTAAAATCTGCAATGGTGTTAAAAATGGAGAACATAAGATTGTGTGGATAAAAAACACCATGGAATTAGAAAATATTATAGTTAGTGAACCTCTTATGGAAGAAGTTAAATCAAATTCAAATTTAGATATTTTAACAAATACTGAGAATTTGAAATTCTATGAAGGTGAGCCTAAGTTTTCTTGGGGAAAATTATAGTTCTTGGAGGATGTTATGAGTTATAAAATATACAAATATGAAGGCTTAAAAAAATTATGTAATGCAGTTTTTGAAAAATTTGGATTCAATAAAAATGACAGTGAAAATATAACTGATGTTCTGCTATTATCAGATCTATTTGGAATTGAATCTCACGGAATTCAGAGATTGGCCAAATATTATAAAGAGATAAAAAGCGGACTGGTAAAAGTAAACTCAAAAATAAAAATAGTTAAGGAAACACCAATATCAGCTGTTATAGATGCAGGAGAAAGTATAGGACAGATAGTTGGCAAAAAAGCCATGAATATAGCAATAGAAAAAGCAAAAAATACAGGAATGGGAATAGTTCTAGTTAATAATTCTAATCATTATGGTATAGCAGGATACTATGCAAGAATGGCCCAGGAGCAGGGATTGCTTGGGATTTCAATGACTAATTCTCCAGCCATTACAGTACCTACCTTCGGCAAAGAGGCTATGATGGGAAGCAATCCTATTGCAATATCCATGCCGGCAAGTCCTTATCCTTTTTTGATGGATATGTCAACAAGTGTTGTTACTAGAGGGAAAATAGAAGTTTATAACAAGAGAAATGAGGAACTTCCTACAGGATGGGCAATTAATTCAGAGGGGGAAGATACATCAGATGCAAAAGAAGTTTTATATGATATAGCTAATAAAAAGGGCGGAGGAATAGTTCCATTAGGTGGATCAGAAGAAATTTCAGGTGGACATAAAGGTTATGGATTTGCTCTTACAGTAGAATTGTTTACAGCAATTTTATCTGGTGGTTTAACGGCAAACTATGTTCATACCAATGGAATTTCTGGTACATGCCATTCATTCATTGCAATTGATTATGGAATGTTTGGAGACAAAAAAATAATTGAAAAAAACTTTTCGGAGTACTTAAATGAAATTAGAGAATCTAAAAAGGCAAATGGAAAGTATAGAGTATATATCCATGGAGAGAAAGAATTTGAGGCATATGAAGATAAAATCAAAAATGGCATTCCTATAAATGATAATACCTTAGAGGAAATAGATGAAATATGTAAATATTTTAATCTGAAAATAGATGATTATATTGTTCAATAGTTTTTATTCAATCACTAGCCATTGCAAGTAAGTTTTGTGAGAAAATACAAGTTGGGATTGTATTATTAGAAATAGTAGAGTTATCAGGTGAAACCATTTCCTATTTAAAAGAATATATAAATTTGTAGAAGTTATAGAGAGGTATTTACTGAGAAGTAGATATCTTTTTACATTTGTTACAAATGTGAAGTTGTATATATTCATTCTAACTAATATTTCGCATAGCCCAATATTACATTTGAAAATCAAATTATAAAAAATATATGAAGGTATAAATTAATCTGCAAAATATAAGTAATATGAAAGATTTTTAATTATATAATCATGGTAACTGCTTCAACTGAAAAATTAAATTTAGGCAATATCATACAAGAACTAATAAATCTATTTATGGTATCCTTAGAAACAGATAGAAGGGAGGAGCATAAATGAAAAAAGAAATTCGAACTGTACGTTTTGATACAGAGCTAAATATTGAAGCCTATAATTTTAAAGGGATTATGCAAAAATTTCCTAATCATTTTCACGAATATTATGTAATTGGTTTTATTGAAAGTGGGAAACGATATTTATCATGTAAAAATAAAGAATATACAATAAAAGCAGGAGATTTGCTTTTGTTTAATCCTGGGGATAATCATACCTGTGAACAGATTGATGGTAGAACCTTGGATTACCGATGTATCAATATTAAGCCGGAAATTATGAGTAAAGTATCTTATGAAATAACAGGTAAAAAATATCTTCCTTATTTTACTCAGCAAGTTGTTTTTCATAGTGAATTAGTTTCATCTTTAGGTGAACTGCATCTTATGATAATGCAGGAAGAAAAGGATTTTAAAAAGGAAGAAATATTCTTTTTCTTGATAGAACAGTTGATTAAAGAATATACCGAACCAACTCCACCTGTAGCAATAATAGAGCCTAGCACAGAGGTAAAAGCAGTCTGCGAATTTTTAGAAAAAAATTATAGAGAAAATATCACTCTCAATAATTTGAGTGATTTGACAGGATTAAGCAAATATTATTTATTACGTTCTTTTACAAGGCAAAAGGGAATTTCGCCCTATAGTTATTTAGAGACTATTCGTATTAATGAAGCAAAAAAATTATTGGAAAAGTGTACAGCACCTATTGATGTTGCACTACAAACTGGTTTTAATGATCAAAGTCATTTTTCAAATTTTTTCAAGAAATTTATTGGATTGACACCAAAACAATATATGAATATATTTATTGAGGATGATAAGCAGCAGTATCATGGGTTTAAGGGGGGAAAAAGTTGACTGGAAATAAAATAACTAATGGACATTTATCAGCACTAATTACTATTGTGATTTGGGGAACTACCTTTATATCAACTAAAATTCTGTTAAAGGATTTTTCTCCTATTGAGATATTGTTTTTCCGTTTTACAATGGGATTTATTATGCTGTTAATTATTTATCCCCATAGACTTAAAATCATAAAGAAAAAACAGGAGTTGTA
Organism: Clostridium sp.; assembly: GCF_047718555.1. Classification (GTDB taxonomy): domain Bacteria; phylum Bacillota; class Clostridia; order Clostridiales; family Clostridiaceae; genus Clostridium_I. The sequence goes on from NZ_JBDNRK010000029.1 coordinate 42,951, forward strand.
TTTTGCTTTGGCAGGGTTATGTGGAGTGACTTTATATTTCCTTTTAGAAAATATTGCACTTATTTATACATTAGCATCAAATGTTGGTGTTATCATTTCTATTGCACCATTTTTTACTGCTATTTTTGCACATTTATTTTTAGATGGTGAAAAATTAAGATTTCAATTTTTTATAGGTTTTGCTTTTGCTATTATTGGTATTTTTATGATTAGCTTTAATGGTAATATGATTTTAAAATTAAATCCATTAGGAGATATATTAGCCATTTTTGCAGCTATTATATGGGCTGTATATTCTGTTGTGACAAAAAAGATAAGCAGTTTTCACTATAACACAGTCCAAACAACTCGTAGAATATTTTTTTATGGGCTTCTGTTTATGATACCTGCACTATTTATTTTTGATTTTAAATTGAATTTAAAACCCTTCGTTTATATACCTAATTTATTAAACATTTTATATCTTGGATTAGGTGCTTCTGCTCTTTGTTTTGTAACATGGAATCTGGCTGTGAAAATTTTGGGAGCAGTTAAAACCAGTATATATATTTATATGGTTCCAGTGATAACTATTATGACAGCAGCTGTTGTTCTACATGAAAAAGTCACATGGATTGCCTTAGTTGGCACATCTCTTACTTTAGCAGGCCTATTTATTTCTGAAAGTAAAATAAATTTAAAAATAGTAATACGAAAATGGTGTTCTTTGAAAAATTAATAATATGACATTTAAGAATTATTTTAATCATTCATAAATTCTTACCCATATGAATAACATATCAATATAGTTATTTAAATATTGGAGGTAGCTTGGTGGGATACTATGTTAGAGTAGAACCAAAAGTCAAAGTTTATGTAGAAGATCTTAATCCGGAAGGCAACAAGACCATTGTGTTTCTACATGGTTGGCCTGGAAGCCATAATTTATTTGAGTACCAATTTGATGAGCTTCCTAAAAGAGGATACAGATGCATTGGTATAGATCAAAGAGGCTTTGGCGAATCAGATAAACCTTTTACAGGATATGATTACAATAGATTGTCAGAGGATGTTTGGCATGTGGTTAAGGCATTAAAATTGAAAAATTTTACCTTGGCAGGACACTCAACAGGAGGGGCCATAGCAATTAGGTATATGGGTAGATTTAAAAGAGAAGGTGTATCAAAGCTTGCTCTTTTTGCAGCAGCAGCACCCAGTCTTATTAAACGCCCTAATTTTCCTTATGGTTTGAATGAGCAAACTGTAATAGATATTATTAATGGAACCTATGCTGATCGTCCTCAAATGCTCAGTGATTTTGGCAATATATTTTTCTTTCAACATATAACTGAGCCTTTTGCTACCTGGTTCCTAAATCTAGGTTTGCAGGCAGCAGGGTGGGCAACTGCTGCAGTGGCAAATACCTGGATACGTGAGGTTCTATTTTCAGATTTAGCAGCCATAAATGTTCCAACATTAATTATTCATGGAATTCATGATAAAGTTGTTCCCTTTCAATTAGGAGAAGTACAAAATCAAAGTATTAGGAATTCAAAGCTTCTACCTTTTAAATTCAGTGGTCATGGGTCATTTTATGATCAGAAGGATGAATTTAATAAGGAATTAATGAAGTTTATTGAAGAATAGAGTTTTTGTAAGGTAGGATTTATTAATAAAAGTATTGAAAGTCAATAAATTTATTTAAATGGCGTAAAACTCAGAAATGAATTTTACGCTATTAGTGTGTTAAGCGTGAAAATATAATCAATTGATAGTTTTTATATTATTAATTTCAGTGAATAAACCAGATTAATTGTTAAGATAAAATTAATAAAATAAATTAATGTAGACATTTACAATTCCTTTAGTGTAAAATGTTTACAGAGGATAAAGCTATCCAAGTAAAATATAATATCATCAAAAAGAGGTGCCTTTAATGAAGAAAATTAATATTGGGAATGGGAAAATTACTAATGCTTCTGAAATCTCTCTAGGATGTATGAGACTTACTGAACTTAGTGTCAGTGAGGCATCTAAGCTTATTGATACTGCTCTAGAAGAGGGGATTAACTTCTTTGATCATGCTGATAAATATAGTGATGGAAAATGCGAGGAACTATTTGCAGAAGCAGTTGATATGAAGCCTAGTGTAAGAGAAAAATTTATAATTCAGTCAAAGTGCGGTATTAGACCAGGATTTTTTGATTTTTCAAAGGAGCACATATTAAATGCAGTAGATGGTAGTCTAAAGAGATTAAAGACTGACTATTTAGATGTTTTGTTATTACATCGTCCTGATGCACTTGTAGAACCAGAAGAAGTTGCTGAAGCTTTTGATATACTACATAGCAGCGGCAAAGTTAAATATTTTGGTGTTAGTAATCAAAATCCTTATCAAATTGAATTGCTTAATAAGTATTTAAATCAGAAAATTATTATTAATCAGCTGCAGTTAAGTATTATGCACACTGGAATGATTGATGCTGGAATCAATGTAAACATGAAAATTGACTCATCAAATGATCGTGATGGAAGTATTTTGGACTATTGTCGTTTAAATGATATAACAATCCAACCATGGTCTCCTTTTCAATATGGATTTTTTGAGGGAGTATTCTTAGATAATGATAAATTTCCAGAATTAAATGAGACCATAAATGCAATAGCAGAAAAGAAAGATGTTCCAAATACAGCTATTGCTATTGCATGGCTTCTAAGACATCCTGCTAAAATGCAGCCAATAGTTGGTACTATGAATGTTAAACGTTTGAAAGATATTGCTAAAGCATCTAACGTAGAACTTTCAAGACCGGAATGGTATGAAATATATAGAGCAGCAGGGAATAAATTGCCATAATATATTTCAGTTAGCAGATTGAATATTATATTGTGCCTAAAAATTTGTTTTTATGTTGTAGAAATTAAATATGTATAAAAATATCGTGGAATCCATATTTGGATACTACGATATTTTTTTCTTTAAGGCATCTGAAAATAAATAAGAAGTCAAAGATGCGACGAATATTTTGAATCCAACAAGGAAACAGGTTCTGATGATAGTTGGACTATCAGAGGGTTCTGTTGACGCAGTAGGATTTAAAATAGGCTAGCATACTGACTTAGTTATTTTTTGAAGATGCCTAAGGGAGACAGTATTCAGCAAATCACTAACGTGATCAAACTCTCTATTAAAGTAATTTGAATAAAACTCCTAATGATTATAATTACAATACATTATGTAGATATATTTGCATTAATTTGCAATTGATAGTTGATAGTTAATGGGCTGTATTATAATATTAATGTATAAGTTAAGAGGGTAGTGTGCTTTATTGATGGAAATAAGTATTCTTTTATAACTGATACTGTTTTTTTAAGGCATCACAGAGCTAAAAAATAAAGTACAATATTAAAAGATAAATAATATACTTTAAGCTAAGGGAGCATTAGATTTATGTTAAAAGGTGTCCAGTTGGAAGAGCTGAAAATGGAACATTATAATGATTCTAGAACATCATATAATTTTCAGAGAGCATCATTCTTTAAATATATTGAAAAATCAGACTGCAGAGAAATACTTATGACAAACAATATGCTGCAGGTTTTGACTGGCATAGTATATCACAATGGTATTGAAAATATGCCAATAACTTTATATTTCAAAGAGGAAATGAATTTTACAGAGTTTATAAATATGCCGACAATTAGATTGTTTCCAAGTATTTTTAAAAACATTCGGACTTTTACTTATAATAACAAATTAGTTGGCATATGGGCAAGTATATTGCTGGAAGAAGCAAAATTAACCTATGAAAAATTATATAAAGAAGATAAAATAGACAATAATCTTAAGGCTATATTTAGAATTAATACTATATTGCCAAGTTTAAATGGGAAATCGTCAACGGCTTTTGAGATAGTATCAGATGAACGTTTGGATAAAATAGAGGATTTTATAAATGATAAACTTGTTATGTACTTATTGTGGGAATGCGATAGAAATAATGGATGTTTTGGAGTACCATTATCCGGTTGGAAGCTGGATGAGATAGAGAGTTCTATGGCCTTTGCAAAATTAAAAAAGTTTTTTAATAGGGTATTTATAATTGGATGTGGAGAAATGTGGCATTCAACACATCTAATTGTTAAGGAGCCCAAAATTGAGGATATTAATAGACTTTCTATTGTTTTAGATTAGCAAAATATATGTACTATATTTGACTTCCCATTTATTTTAACATGCCTAAAGTGCTGGAAAGGAAAATAAAGAAATGACTTTGGAAATGAAATTAAATTCACTGTATATTTGTGTAAAAGATATGAAAAGGGCAATAAATTTTTATGAAAGTCTTTTGGATAAGCAGATCCACGTAAAGGATGAAGTTTTCAGTATATTTCAGCTGGACAATTTTAGATTTTGCTTATTTAATAATGAAAAAGTAGAAGAAAAAGTTACTTGGGGAGATAACTGTCTGCCTAGCTTTCAGGTAAATGATATGAATATGCTAATTAAAAAAATAGAAGAATTAGAAGCTGAAATAGTTTTTCCATTAGCTCAAATTAATGATAATTGGGTTTTAGAATTTAAAGATAGCGAAGGAAATGATATCGAAGTATATTCAAAAGTGATAAGTTAATTATAATTTTTTCTCAATCTTTGTATTGACTTTGCCCAAAGGGCAGGGTTTATAAACAGTTTGTTTTAAAAATTTTAAGAAAAATAGTTGACAAGTATAAACGTTTACATTATAATAAAATCAAGAAGAAGATACAGAACTTCTTCTAAACAACCCTAACTCATTAAAAGCTTACAAAATAGTTTTTAGGTTAATAAAATTTAGATGTAAGTTTGTAGAATAGTAGTAAATTAAGCAAATAACAAATAAAATAGTGTATTATAGAAAATATATTAGCTGACTAGACACACTGGAGGCTAGATTTTATTTGAACAGAAAATTTAGTAACTTTTATCTTAAAATTATGTTCATAAGTTTTAAAAAATTATAAATGTAGATTTTAAGAAATGTTAATTGTGGATTCAATAATAGACGTTCAATAAAATCTCGGAGAAAATTTTTAAGATTGAATTTGAAAATGCAGCAATCAGCATAAAATAACTAAAAAAGGGTGATAAATATTCAAATAACAGAAGATAGCTTGGATGAGTTAAGTGTTGTTTAACTGCCAATTAGTTTATATATTATATATAGCTAATTGGCAGTTTTATTTTTTGTAAATAGAATTTTATTCGATGACTAGAAAATCTAGCACTCCAATCTTTCTTTAAATTGAAAGTAAAGTTCAATATTTCTTTAGATAGCAATTTCAATTAAGTCATAAATATCTCTAAGCATCATAGATACCAAGAATTACGTTTATAATGCAATATTATTAGATTATCAAAAAATATATAAAAAATTTACTGAATATTTAAAAAAATATATTGTATTTTCATATATAATATAATATAATAAACATACAACTTAATTAATAGTCAAAGTTGTATCTTTGATTCTGTATATTAAAATAAGAAATATACTTATTCTAAATATGTGTTTTAATTTTCAGACAAAAATTAAATGAGATAAATAGTTTTGTAAATTATTTGTTCAATTTAATGATGATAGAGACAAAAAAATGGGATTATCAATAAATTATAGATTTAAAGGGTATTAAAATAATTATATAAGAGGTGATTTTAATGAAAAATGTAAATATATTGGATTGTACACTGAGGGATGGAGGATATATAAATAATTGGTCATTCTCCGATGATACTGCTTCAAACCTTATTGATTCTTTAATAGAATCTAAAGTTGAATTCATAGAGCTTGGATATATAAGCAAAAAAAGTGATAGATGTGGAGATAGTACTATGTTTAATAGCATAGAATGTATTGAAAACATACTAACTAATAATAATGCTAAATATCTTGTTATGATGAATTTAGGAGATTTTGATGTAGATAATATGGACTATAACGATAATATCTTTGGTATAAGGCTTGCTTTTCGTAAGGAAGAGTGGAGAGAGGCTTTTCAGCAGGCCGAAAAAATAATAGAAAAGGGCTTTAAAGTTTTTATTCAGCCTATGGTGACTTTATCTTATACTGAAGAGGAACTGTTAGAAGTTATAAATGAATTCAATAAATTAGATATATATGCGTTCTATATAGTAGATAGTTTTGGATCCATGCATGATAAGGATATTTTAAGATTAGCTTCCTTAGTTGATAATAATTTAAAAGCTAGTGTTAAATTAGGATTACATGCACACAATAATCTTCAACTTGCCTTTTCAAATGCCATAACTTTACTGCAGTCAGTTAGTGACAGACAATTAATAATTGATTCATCAGTTTTAGGAATGGGAAGGGGAGCAGGAAACTTAAATACAGAGTTATTTGTAGATTATTTAGTAAGAAATTTTGATAAAGATTATAAAATACAACCTTTATTAGATATAATAGATAATTCTTTAAATAAGATTCATAGAGAAAATTATTGGGGATATTCACCTGCTCACTATATATCTGCAATTTATAATTGTCATCCAAATTATTCAACTTACTTAGCTGGCAAATCAAATCTTACGGCAAAGGATACAGAAAATATAGTTAAAAATATAGTTGATGAAAAGAAAAATAAATTTGATAAAACTTATATAGAAGATTTATATACTCAGTATATTTCAAAAAAGTGTATGGATTATGATTGCGAATTGTTAACTAGAGTGGCTCAGATATAAAAAAATTTAAAAGATAACTCTATGGTAAAATAGTATTTACTGAAGATTATATAATATTTTAATAAGGGGATGACTAATATGGTTGACTTTAATAAATATGATGTAATTATATTTGATTTCGATGGTGTCATAGTAGATTCTATGAAAGTAAGAGATAATGGATTTAGAGCTATTTTCTCTGACTTTGATACAGATGACGTAGAAAAACTGGTTAAATATAATCGAAAGAATGGTGGACTATCAAGATTTCATAAAATTAAATACTTTTATGAAGAAATATTAAAATCGAATATAGAGGATAGTTTAATAAAGAAATATGCAGAAGAATTTACAGAAATAATGAAGAGTGAGTTAATTAAGTTAGACTATCTTATTAAAGATACTGTAGAATTTATTAAGAAAAATAAAGACATAAAAAAATTATATATTGCCTCTGGGTCTGAGAATGAAGAATTAAATTATTTATGCAGGGAATTAGGTATAGACCATTGCTTTTCTGCAATTTATGGTTCGCCTAGACATAAAAATGATATAGTGAAAAGTATTATAGAGGATAATAGATATGATAATTCAAAGGTAATATTAATAGGAGATTCAATAAATGACTATGAAGCTGCTAAGGTAAATGGAATAGAATTTGCTGGTTATAATAATATTTCATTAAAAGATATTACCAACAATTATGTAGATAAGTTCTCAATGCTGATGGAGTGTAGCTAGTACCTGGCTAATTGCCTCAGCACACATAGTAGACTTAAGTTTAATTAAATATAAATACAGATTCTTAGAGCCTGTCTCGCAATGTATATCTATACATATGGAGACAGGCTTTTAACTATTCTGCTATTAAAAATAATTATTAAAATCTGATTTTTAACCTGACTAACTTGGCGTAAGTCTCCCACGCACTCTGTGAAAGTGATTCA
>NZ_JBDNRK010000030.1:0-47338 GCF_047718555.1 Clostridium sp.
TCTGTAAATAATCTTTGCAATAATAAATATTATTTAATAATATTTATTAAAATTAAAGACAGAATAGAAAAATTTATTAAATAATTTTTCTATTCCACATATATATAGATCTTAATTATTTATCGTTAAGTGCTGCTATTCCTGGAAGTTCTTTTCCCTCTAAGAATTCAAGTGAAGCACCACCACCAGTTGAAATATGAGTCATTTTATCTCCAAAACCTAATTGGTTAACAGCAGCAGCACTATCTCCACCACCTATAACTGTTGTAGCATCAGCTTCAGCCATAGCCTTAGCAACAGCTATTGTTCCTTTAGCGAAGTTTTCAAACTCAAATACTCCCATTGGTCCATTCCAAATAACTGTTTTAGCTTCTTTAACAGCTGCAGCATATTCTCCTGCTGTTTTAGGTCCAATATCAAGACCCATGTATCCTTCTGGAATATTTGCATCATCAGTAGTTACAGGTTTAGTATCAGCACTGAATTCTGCTCCAACTACGTTATCTATTGGAAGTAATAATTTTACGCCCTTAGCTTTAGCCTTTTCAAGCATTTCTTTTGCATATTCTACTTTATCTTCTTCAACAAGTGATTTACCAATAGTATATCCTTGGCCTTTTAAGAATGTATAAGCCATTCCTCCACCAATGATTAGTGTATCAACTTTTTCAAGAAGATTGTTTATAACATTGATTTTATCTGAAACTTTAGCTCCACCAAGAATAGCTACGAATGGTCTTACTGGATTTTCTACTGCTTCTCCTAAGAATTTTAATTCTTTTTGTATTAAGTATCCGCATGCAGCAGTTTCAACGAATTGAGTTACACCAACTGTTGAGCAGTGAGCTCTATGAGCTGTACCAAAAGCATCATTTACATATACATCAGCAAGTGAAGCTAATTCTTTTGAAAAGTTTTCTTCGTTCTTTCCTTCTTCTTTTCTGTATCTTGTATTTTGAAGAAGAACAACTTCTCCCTCTTTTAAGTTTTCAACAGCTTTTTTAGCATTTTCTCCTACAACAGTATCATCTGCAGCAAAAACAACTTCCTTTCCAAGTAATTCAGAAAGTCTCTTTGCAACTGGAGCAAGAGTAAGCTTTGGATCTGGTCCTTTAGCTTTTCCAAGATGTGAGCAAAGGATAACCTTTCCACCTTTTTCTGTTAAATATTTTATAGTTGGAAGTGCACCATTAAGTCTGTTTTCATCAGTTATAACGCCATCTTTTAAAGGTACATTAAAATCACATCTTACTAATACTCTTTTACCCTTAACATCGATGTCTTCAATTGTCTTTTTATTATATGACATATCATTTCACCTCATAAAAATTATTTTAAAAAATGTTTTATTATATCTATTAGAATCTATATTTACATATTTAGTTTTAAAAAGGCCCAGCCTCATAGCCTTAACTACAAAACCAGACCTATTTACTATGTTCACATTTTAAAATTTCAATTATTAACTTTTAAGACTATTTTGCAATTTTAGCGAAATATTCTAAAGTTCTAACTAATTGTGAAGTGTATGACATTTCATTATCATACCAAGAAACAGTTTTAACTAATTGTGATCCATTAACATCTACAATTTTAGTTAAAGTTGCATCAAATAATGAACCATAAGATATTCCAACAACGTCAGCTGAAACTATTTCATCTTCAGTGTATCCGAAAGATTCATTTGCAGCTTCTTTCATAGCAGCATTGATTTCTTCAACTGTAACATTTTTCTTAAGAACTGAAATTAATTCAGTTACTGAACCAGTTGGAACTGGAACTCTTTGAGCATTTCCATCTAATTTACCTTTTAATTCTGGGATAACTTGAGCGATAGCTTTAGCAGCACCAGTTGAGTTAGGGATTATGCTGACAGCAGCAGCTCTAGCTCTTCTGAAATCACCTTTTCTGTGTGGGCCATCTAATGTGTTTTGGTCATTAGTGTAAGCATGGATTGTAGTCATGAATCCTTTTTCAATTCCGAATTTATCGTTTAATACTTTAGCCATTGGAGCTAAGCAGTTAGTTGTGCATGATGCACCTGATATAACTGTTTCAGTTCCATCAAGATCTTCGTTATTAACATTGAATACTATTGTCTTTAAGTCATTTCCAGCAGGAGCTGAGATAACAACTTTCTTAGCACCAGCTCTTACGTGAGCTTCAGCTTTTTCTTTCTTTGTGAAGAAACCAGTACATTCAAGAACAACGTCTATTCCTAGTTCTCCCCATGGTAATTTTTCAGGATCTGCTTCAGCGAAAACTTTAACTTCTTTACCGTTAACAACGAAAGCTCCTTCTTTAACTTCAATTTCACCATTGAATCTACCTTGTGATGAATCATATTTGAATAAGTGTGCTAACATTTTTGCATCAGTTAAGTCGTTGATTGCAACAACCTCTAAACCAGGTACTTCAAGAATTCTTCTTAATGCCAATCTTCCTATTCTTCCAAAACCGTTAATAGCTATTTTTGTCATTTTACTACCTCCAAAATAAAATATTCTAAATTATATGTAAATATATAATATTAGCAATTTATATATTAACAAAACATATTATTTACTAAGCACTATAAATAAATACTTTAATAAACAATTGTTTTACTAATTATCATAATTATCATTAGCCATGTTTAATATCTCCATTGCTGTACCCTCATCTGTAATGAGAATATTTTTTTCATTATTAAGCTGTACAGATGCTATAGCATCTGCTTTTGACTTTCCACCAGCTACGGCTATAAGATTTTCAAGTTTCCTAATGTCTTCTATTTTTAATCCTATTGAGGGAGTTGAATAAACTACTTCTCCTCTTCTATTAAAATAATAACCAAAGGCTTCTCCAACTGACCCTTTTTCTAATATAATGCTAGTTTCCTCTTGGCTTAAGCCTCTCCTTGTACTCATTTCATCAGCTCGACCAATTCCATAAATAACCACATTTGCATCATGTAATATATCTATAACATTCTTAATACTTTTTTCATTAAGAATTGTACTGAATGCCACATCACTTAAATTTTCTGGAACATTTAAAAGTTTATATGTAGCTCCTAATTTATTTGCTAAACTAGCAGCAAGCGTATTGGCTTCTGTTTCAACTTTTCTCTCCATAGCTCCCCTTGCTGGAACTACTATGGTATTTTTAAAATAAGGAATGTAGGATAAATTATCAATAACTTCTTTTATAGTAGTACCACCAGTAACTGCTATGATGGTATTATCCTTAAGTATTCCCCTTACATATTGTGCAGCAGTCCTTCCAAGTTCATTCATAACTGTATGATCTTCTTCTACATCTCCTGGCACAATTACAACCTTTTTAATTTTTAAGGCTTGTTTTAGAGCCTCTTCTATTTCACTTAAACCTTTAATTTCGTGTATAAAATCCTTCAGCTTATCTATTATCTCTTCGCCTTCTGAGGTGACTGTCATCCCGGGCGTACTTATATTGATTAAGTTTTGCTTTTTTAAAAAATTAATTTCTGTTCTGACTACTCTTTCTCCAATTTCGAGATGATTTGCCAAAATCCTTCTTCCAACTGGCTGATTATAATAAATTGCTCTAAGTATATTATACCTTTTCTCAAGTAACTCCATAAGCTCTGGAACAATTTTTTGCTGTAATTTTAAAATATCCTGCAATTAAACCACCCCTCTGGCCTACTGATGTCCCAGTAACTCAATTCATGTCCCAGTTATTATTATAGAATAAATAAACTCATTTTTAAATAGTATTTTCAAAAAAAGTCTAAATTATTTTGTTAAAAATCTGAAAATCTAAAATCTTTTTCTTTTGCTGGATGATTTTATCCCCAATTCATCCCTATATTTCGCTACAGTTCTTCTAGAAATACCCATACTTTCACTCTTCAATATATTACAAATATCCTGATCTGAAATTGGCTTTGACTTATCTTCTTTATCAATTATATCTTTTATATAATTTTTAATCTTAACTGTAGATAAGTCCTCCTCTTTATTATTACTAACAGATGTAGTAAATAAATCTTTAATTTTTATAATTCCCCTATCTGTATTTATATATTTTTCCTTAATAGCTCTACTAATAGTGGATTCATGCATATTTATTCTTTCAGAGATATCTTTTAAGGTCATTGGTTTTAAATAGCTGTCTTTATTTAAAAAATAATCCCTTTGTATATTAACAATTTGTTCAATAACTTTATATATGGTATTTCTCCTCATGTCTATACTCTTTATAAGAAATGTGGCTCCATTTATTTTTTCTTTAACATATTTCTTTGCATCTTCATCCTGAGAATCGTTCAAAATATTCTTATATAAATTATTAATGGAAAGTTTAGGTATAAAATTATCATTCATTATAATATATAATTTATCTTCAATTTGCTTTATATAAGCATCAGGTATAATATACTCAGTTTCATCCCCCGTATAAAAACCTCTTGAAGGCTTTGGCTCAAAGGCTTTTACCCTATCTCCATAAGCTTGAGCCTCTTGAATTGTAATATTTAAATCCTTAGCAATTTTATTGTATCTATTTTCAGCTATGTCTTCTAAATATTCATCTATTATATCCTGAAGATTCTTATCCAATATACCTCTTTTTTCAGCCTGTATTTTTAAACATTCTTTTAAATTTCTAGCGCCAACACCCACAGGTTCTAAGGATTGTACTATATCTAGGCTTTCATAGACATATTTTTTATCTGCTTTTAAAATCTCAGATAGTTCATCTATATTTTCCGTTAAATAACCTGAACTATTTATACATTCAATAATATAAAAACATATGGATTTAATGTAATCATTTTCAAGCAAGTCTATAATTTGGTCTTTTAAAAAATCCTTTAAGGATTTTTGCTCAGATATAAAATTAAATGGTGATACTTCCTCATTATCTCTTGAAATTTCTCCGCTATTGTAATTATCAGATTCTAAATATTGAGACAATTTATTATAATCAATTTCATCACTTTTTTCCTGCACCACATCTGAAGGCTCTATATCCACTACAGGATTTTCCTGTACTTCTTTATTAACATAATCTAAAAGTTCATAATTTGACATTTGCAAAAGCTTTACAGATAACTGCATCTGCTGGGTCATTACAAGCTTTTGCTGCTGTGTTAAATTTAAATTAAAATCTAAATTCATACCATCACCTAAATCTGAATTAATTATTTAGGCATCTGAAAATACATAGTTATTTTTTCATGATGCCTTATATTAAAATAATTATACCATACTTCATCAATTGCAAAATAAATTCATTTAATATTTTTCAATAAAAAATATTCCACAGGCCTGAGCTCCACAGTGTGCTCCAACCACACATCCCACTTCACATTCTATAAAATTATTATTATTACTTTCCAGATTTGCTCTCAAACTACCTCTTACTTCTTCTTCATCAATATGTAGTAATATAACTGTATCTTTTTCACTAAAACCTAACCTATCAGTGTACTCTAAAACAGTTTTCACTGCCTTTTTAGTTCCTCTCACTTTATTCATTACAGCCATTTCTCCATCCCTTACTTCAAGTATAAGCTTTATACCCAAGATGTTTCCTATGGCGCCTGCAGTCCGAGATAATCTTCCTCCCTTTACTAGGTTATCCAAACTATTAAATATGAGAGCACTCTTAACATGTGGAATAGCCTCTTCAATTTTTCCTTTTATTTCATAAAGGCTAAGACCTTCTTCTCTTAATCTACATGCCTTAAGAACAAGAACTCCAAGTCCTGATGTAACATTTAAAGTATCAATTACTACTATATCTTCCTTTTTGTCAAGCATGTCTCTGGCTATACAGGATGACTGATATGTTCCACTCATTTTTGAGGACATGTTTAAAAGCAGTATTTTATATCCTTCATTAAGATATTTTTCAAAACATTCAAAGTATCTTTGAGGATTCACCTGAGAAGTAGTTGGAAATATTGCTTCATTTTTCATAATTTCCAGCAGTTTGGATGTGGTTATATCTACACCATCTAAATAAGATTTTTCACCTATATTTACTATAAGAGGGAGTACCTCTATATCATACTTTTTTATTACGTCCTCATTCAAGTCCGCGGTGCTTACAGTTATAATTTTAATTTTTTCCATTAAAATTTCTCCCTATTTTATTAGTAATTTTAATACAAACAGCCACTATTAATTGCCGATCTCTTTATTTTCATATGACTTATTTCATATTAGGAAATCCAATTTGTCTGATTCCCTCATAAGCTACTATAGCCACTGTGTTAGAAAGATTAAGAGATCTTAAACTTGTTTTTACCATAGGAACTCTTATACATCTTTGTGGATCACTATCTCTTATTTCATCTGGAAGGCCACAGGATTCCCTTCCAAACACTATAAAATCTCCCTGTTTAAATTCTACATCATCATAGTAATTTTTACCTTTTGTGGTAGAAAAATAAAAAGTTGAGTTTTCATATTTTCTTCTTAATTCCTCAAAAGAATCATATAAATTCATGTCTAGTTCATCCCAATAATCAAGACCTGCCCTTTTTAGATGTTTTTCATCCAGTCTAAAGCCAAGAGGTTTTATTAAATGCAATTTACTATTTGTAAGCACACAAGTTCTTGCTATATTACCAGTATTCTGAGGTATTTCTGGTTGAAACAGAACTATATTTAAATTTTCCTTTTCTAAAATCATTTTATGTCCCCCGCTCTATTAAATGTACTTTAATCAATAATGAAGGAAAGTGCGAAACAACTCTTAACTCTCCACTGTCTTTTCACTCCGCCCTTTCTCACTATTACGAATTTAAATATATAAAATTTATATTAAACTATAATAAATCATTAGTAAAGTAAAGATTACGTTTCTGTATTTATCTTATATATTTTCTTAAAGTATAAACTTTTCTATTACCTTTGCCACTCCATTATTATTATTTGTCTCTGTTATATAATTTGCAATATTTTTTACCTTGTCAGTGGCATTACCCATAGCAACACCTAATCCTGCAAATTCTATCATTGACAAATCATTTTCGTTATCTCCGATACAAATAACCTCTTCTCTAGCAATGTTATAGAAATCTGCCAATACTTTAACTGCTCTTCCCTTTGCTACGCCCTCAATCATTATTTCTATATTATCACTATTAGAACTTACCACTTCATAATATCCAGCTTCCAATATTTCATCTCTTGCTTTAGCTAAACCTTCATAATTGTCACTGATGCAAATGCATTTTAAAATATCATCTCCCTGTTCTTCAATAACCTTATCTATGTCCTCTGTAGTAATTAATTTTATTTTATTTTTATCAGGTAAATTTTTATTCATTGCCGCATAGGTATTACCTTCATAGAATCCATTTTGTGTAATTACAGCATCATACTTATTATAATATATATTAAAATCATATTTACTAAGTATACTTTGCAATTTTTTACATTTATCCACTCCTATAGAGAGTTCATAAATAACTTTATCGCTATCCTTTTCCCTTATATAGGCACCGTTAGATGCTATAACTGGAGCCTTTACTCCAATAAGTTCAGCGTAATATCTAGCCGAAGCAAATAGTCTTCCTGTACATACCGCTATTTTCACACCTTTTTCACTAGCCTTTTTTAGAGTTCTTAAATTTTCATCACTCACTTCTTTTTTATCATCTAAAAGAGTTCCATCCATATCAATACAAATTAATTTATAATTCATTATCTCATCTCCCCATAGTAAAGTCTAAAAATAGAAATTATTTTGAAAAAAATTCTACTTTTATATTATACATTAATACTATAATTAATTCACTTAGCCAGCACACAAACTATATAAAAATAAGATATAGTAATAATTATTATAAAATAATTATAATCACTTGAAAAACTAACTAACAAAGTTTATACTATCATCAAGGAATATTAATGATCCCACACGTTATTTAAAATACAATTTTTATAATTTTCTTTACATAATCAATTATTATACTTATAGCAGGAGGTACTAATCATGAAGGACAAGAACTTAAAAATTGTTGTATCTGGAGATATTTGCATAAATCTACTACAATGGAAAACTAATAGCTGCGTTGGGAATCTAAACTGGCAGGCTTATCCTTATGTACATAGTGATTTAAAGCCAGGAGAAGCACTGCTGTTATCAAAGCTTATAGCTTCAGCAACAAATTTACCTATAATCTCTCCTGAAATCGACTATTCAAATGGATTTTTACCAGCTGAAATACTCCACTCCACTTCAGAACTAGGTCTTTTTTCTGTAAGTGGCAATAAAGCTGATAGAAACAAAGTTTATAGAATAAAAAATTTTTTGGGCTATACAGGTCCTTGTTCTGGAATACCCAGACTACTTCCAATAGTTAATGATGATGAAAATGCTGATTTAGTTATACTAGATGATGAGGATAATGGCTTTAATTCCAGTGAAGAATTCTGGCCTTTGGCCTTAAAATCACCAAATAAAAAGCCTGTAGTCATATATAAAATGAACAACCCTATAGGTTCTAACAGTCTTTGGAAGCATCTAGAAGAATTTCATATTGAAAATACTATAGTAGTAATAAATGCGGATGATTTACGTTCAAAGGGTGTAAATATAAGTAGAAGTCTTTCTTGGGAAAGAACAGCTCTAGATTTTATTTGGCAGCTTAATAATAATCCAAGTCTTTCTTTCCTTGCGAAATGTCATCACCTTATTGTGCCTTTTGGCCTTGAAGGTGCTATACATTATAGAAATGATGGAATCTCTGAATCTCGCTTATATTTTCTTACAAATGAGTTTGAAGGAGACTTTATTAAGGATAGTCAAGGAAGTATGTATGGGCTTTTATCCTGCTTTGTAGCGGGCCTTGCTCATAATATCGTTTTTGGAATATTAAATGATGAAGATTTAAGTGAATCCATAAGTGAAGGCATACGAGAAGGTATTGTATATTCTCAAAAATACTTTATTCATGGTTTTGGAAAATATCCTGAGTCCGAAGTCTGTCCAAGTTCTGATATATTTGCAGAAAGTGAAAATGACTTCATCTATAAAGAGCAAATACAGGACGTGGTAATACGTAACTCCAACAATCCAAACTGCCGAGCTTGTTGGTATATTATTAAAGATAAAAGTTCTATTAATTTAGCTGAAATTGCCTATGATGTAGTTAAAAATGGTGAAGAAAGTGCCCTAAAATTTATACCTATAGCACGATTCGGTAATTTAAAAACCGTTGATAGAACAGAAATTGAAAGTTATAGAAGTATTAAAAATCTTATGTTGGAATATATATCCACTAAAAATACCGTTCGTCCACTTTCCATCGCTGTATTTGGTACTCCTGGATCTGGAAAATCTTTCGGTGTAACAGAAGTAGCTTCCAGCATTGCTCCTGGATTAATTAAAAAAATAAACTTTAATCTATCTCAGCTGCAGACATTAGAAGATTTAATTAACGCCTTTCATAAAGTTAGAGATCTTTCTTTAGAAGGTAAATTGCCCCTTGTATTTTTTGATGAATTTGACTCTAGTTTTGGTACAAAGCTTGGGTGGTTAAAGTACTTCCTAGCCCCTATGCAGGATGGTGTATTTAGAGAAGGTGATTCTATTCATCCTATTGGAAAGGCTATCTTTGTGTTTGCCGGTGGAACAAGCAGTACCTTTGAACAGTTCTGTGGTGAAGAAATGGAAGATGAAAAAGAACAAAAATATTTTATGAGGGAATTTCAAAGCGCTAAAGGCCCAGACTTTATAAGTAGGTTAAGAGGCTATGTAAATATTCTGGGCCCTAATCAAACAGATGAAAATTGGGATCAGCTATTTATTGTCCGTAGAGCTATGCTATTGCGTTCATTAATAGAACGTAAAATGCCACATCTTATAAATGAAAAAGGAGAGGCCCAAATAGATAACGGTGTGCTTAGAGCTATGCTAAAAGTTGCAAGATATAAGCATGAATCACGTTCTATGGAGGCTATCATGGAAATGAGTATGCTTAATAATGCAAAAAAATGGGAGCAATCCTATTTACCTTCAAAAGAGCAGCTCAAACTCCACGTGGATGAGGAACAATTTTCAAGACATTTAATGCAAGATGCATTTTTCAGTGAAAAAATTGAAAAGCTAGCAATGGACATTTATGGAAAACATGAGATGCTAAAAACTAATAATGAAAATAAAACTTCTCCTAACTTATGGAATAATATTGATGATGATATAAGAAATTCCAGTATAGATCAAATAAAACACATACCTGATGCATTGCATCGAATTAATTATGATATAGTTTCTGTTAAAGAAAAAGTAAGTGCCATTAAGTTTACAGAAAAGGAATTAAATACTTTGGGTGCTTACGAGCATAAACGTTGGTGTCTTCAGAAAAAAGAAGCTGGTTGGGTCTATGGAAAAGAAAAAAGTTCCACTAGGAAGACGCATCCTTCTCTTGTAGCCTGGGAAATACTACCTGAAGATAGAAAAAGAAGAGTAATTGATACTGTTAAATTTTGGCCAGAAATATTGGCAGATGCAAATTTTAAAATAGAGAAATTAAAGTCTTTATGTTATTGTGAAGTTCATGGATTGTTAGATTAGGCATCTGAAAATAAATAATAAATCAAAGATAAATGAGCAGCTTTCAAAACGCTGCTCATTTTCTATTTAAAAATCTTTATCTAATATTAGGCATATTCAAATAAATAACTAGTCAGTATGCTAGCCTATTTTAAATCCTACTGCGTCAGCAGAACCCTCAGATAGCCCACTATCTTCGAAACCTGCTTCCTTGTTGGATTTAAAATATTCGTCGCATCTTTGACTTACTATTTATTTTCACATGCCTTAGTTAGCCTTCTTGTAAGCTATCTTTTTTAAGATAATAATTGTATTTTTTATTATTGCATAAATTGGCACTACTGCAAAAGCTGCAAAGGGCCCTGCAATAGAAACTGCTGCAATTACTAAAAATATATCCGTCAAGGGATGAATATTCATACTTTTTGACATTATAGCAGGAACAACTATTCTGCCCTTTAATGTCTGAACTATTATAAAAACAACTATAAGTTTTATCACCATAGATAATCCCATACTTAAGGCTATAATTACTGGAATTATCATAGATATTAAAAATCCAATAAAAGGTATAAAGGCAAGAACAAAGGTTATACTTGAAAGCAGCATTGCATTTGGCATTTTTATTATTATATAACCTATAAATATCATTATTGACAGCGATAGAGCAACCTTCGCCTGACCTGTAACATAATGACTTAGTACATCATCACAATTGTCACATATTCTGTCTGAAGTATCCCTATACTTTTCAGGTATAAAAGTTAATAGCTTTTCCTTAAATTTATGGCCATCTTTAAGCATATAAAAAACTATAACAATTATAAGTAGAACCATAGAAAAGGCATTCATAAAATAGCTTATAATTCGTTTGAAATTATATCCTATTCCCTGAATGTAACGCTTAACCATTAGTGTTGCCAAACTATATATTTCCTTTACATTTATAAAATTATTAACCCAATTTATAATTCCATCAATATTCTTCCTATCATTTATTATCTGCCAGAGTTCACTGCTAATTTGCCGGAACTGCTCATAGGCATAATTGCTGAAATAATAAAATACTCCACTTAAAACAAATGCAAAAATAATCAAAGTAAGAATACTTGATCTTCCATAGCCCAGTCCCTTTTTAATAAAAATATTATTTAAAGGTCTTATAATATAATATATAAGTATTGAAACAAATAATGGAATTAAAAAAGCTTTATCTACAACACATATAAATTTTCTTATAGAACCCATCTTCCCTAAAAAATTGAAGGCTAATAGTGTGAGGTTTATAATTATTAAATAATAAATTATATTTTTTTTCACGTTATCACTTCCTAAAGCTTTAGTAACTACTAAACTTATTTTTAACATAAAAAAAAAAATAATCCCTGCTTTATTAAATTAATATCTAAAAGAAACAACAGGTAGAAATGCTGATACACTGATTAATTATTTCTTTAGAGATCTCTTAAAGCAAAGATTATTTTTATCCAAGTTTTTTAGTTATACTATAAATATCATCAATAGCTTTTAATAATGTATCCACTTCATCTTGATCAAATACTTCCATTCTCTTTTTTAGTGCTTCAGTTATTTCAGCCTTTGAATCATTTAAGAAATTATAACCCCTTTCCGAAAGTCTAACATTAATTATCCTTCTGTCCTTTTCATTAGTCATTCTTTCAACTAATTCATTATCAATAAGTTTGTCTACCATAGGCGTTAATTGCTGCTTTGATATACACATTTTATTAGATAATTCTGACATAGTCAGTATTCCATCATTCTTCATAATAAATAAAGCATTATACTGTAATATGCTAAGACTAGGCTTTATTTCAAGCTCTAAAGGCCTTATAAGTCTTTTTTCTAATGTTGGGAGCAATAAAAGAAGCTTATCAACTACCTCTACTAGGTTATTTTCCACTGGCTATCACCTCACTATTACAATTATACTTCATATTTATATATAAATAAATCATATATATATTAGAAAATTATGGTATTGTAACAATTTAATTTATAGTTTATATATTAAAATTAAGTGAATAATTATATTAATCACGTTAGAATATACAATTGATAAAGTTTTAAATCATACAGGATTTCAAAATAAAATATATATTTGATTTTAAAATCCTATACAATTTTTCATCTAAAAAATACTGTTTGTACCCAGAGGTACAATAATCCAATAGTTAATATTACAGTTGCTGGTATAACTATTATAGAGAGTTTCAAATAGTCCATCCATGATATCTTTATCTTATTTTTCTTTAATATAAACATCCACATCAAGGATGCTAATGTTCCAATAGGAAGAATAAGAGACCCTACATCGCTGCCAATAATATTCACTAAATAAATCATTTGTAAATCCTTTAAACTTAGATTCATACTAGTTAAAGTAATTGTGACAACCATTAATGCTGGGTGATTATTAAACAAATTAGCTAGCAGCGAAGTAAGTCCACTCATCATAAAACTTGCTGCAAACAAGTTCTGTTTTATAATTGGCTCACAAAATCTGGCAAGAAAATCTGTTAATCCAATATTGTGAAGACCATATATAATAACATACATAGAGAATGCAAACACTAATATATCCCATGGAGTTTTTTTCAATACATCTCTCGGATTTATTCCTAAATAAATCCATCTCCACAATAACAAAATTGTTGAAGCCATTATAGCAACAAATTGGATTGGTATTCCAAAGTAAGATGCAGCAAATATTAAACATCGAATAGAAAACACAAATCCCAAAATTTTCAATATAAAACTTGTCCTTTTTCTCTCTGTATCAAAAGAAAGCCTCCCCAATTTTGCACCTTTCGCTTTAGTTTCCTTAACATTAGGTTGTCCGATTCCAGTATGCTCAGTATATTGAATAGGGCTTTTTAACACTTCATCCTCTAATCCAGCTATTTCTGTTGGGATTTTACTTGGTAATTTCTTCTTTAACAGAAAGAACATTAAAACTGACATAAAAATCAATCCAACTGTACAGGGTACAAACATCATAGCAGTGTGCATATATAAAGTCATATGAACAATGTTTAACGCAATCAAATTCGTGATATTGCTTACTCCTATTGGAGCACTTGAGGCAGTAGCAATTAATGCTCCACTTAATAGATAAGGTATTTGATCACGAGTTTTTAATTGCATTTTTCTCAGCAATAATATTAAAATAGGGGTAGTAATTAATATGCTTCCATCATTATTAAAAAGTAATGTCATTAAAAAGCAGAATATTTGGATATTCCAATATAGTCTATAACCAGACCCTTTTGATAAATGTGCTAACTTAATTGCAATAAATCTAAAAAACCCAATACTCTCCAAAACCACGGACATTACTATAGTTGCAATAATAGTAAGAGAAGCTCCGCCTATCTTATCATTAATATCCATAATATTTCCATAGGATACGCCGCCTACCAATATGACTGCAATGGCACCAATGGCAGCTGGATAGGCTTCTTTCATATCTTTTGGTCTTATAAAAATCACTATCATAGTCAGTAAAAATATACAAATCATAGTTACACTTATATATTGTTGTACTATAAACATCATCGATATACTGTTGAATGCTGCTATAGAATTTAACACAAATACCAACCTCCTATTAAAATTATCCACTATAGACTACATTCTTCTAATTTATATTATGCTGCAAGATTTATTTAGCTACTTCCATATGACTTAATTTGATAATATATTTATAGACAAAAAAGACCATCTTTAATGCATATCAATACATTTTAAGACGGTCTTATATTAATTTATCCGATGACTACCCACTCTAATACTCCCATTGCACTCTGTAAAATCGATTCACAGAAAATCGAAGATTTTTTCTACTTTTCTTCAAGTGGGAGTAAAGAGTGGCTACGTCCCTGGATAACGACTTCTAAGCATCAGTAGGAATAAAAACTCCACCTGATGCCAAGAATTCTGTTTATATATAATTTTTAATTCAACTATTTTTTTAATTATTCGATTTTTCGACTGCATATTTTTAAACTATTTACACAATAAGCTCTTAAAAATCTTTATATGCAATTGCTCATCCAAAATTATTCTTGCAAGTAAATCTTTAATACACTTGTTATGAAGTTTTTCAATATGCATTCTATATTGCTCTATTGCTCTGCATTCACCTTTTATGGCAAGTTTTATTCTATCTTTAGTACAATGTCCATAGGGTACACAATCACTACACCAGATTTCACAGCTGCCGCTGCGAAATTTAGGTTTAACCCCTAACTGACAGATAACATTTGCCAGCATACTAAGATGAGACATTTCTACCATAGCTATACATAAAAAAGCATCTGATACATATTTACTTCCGGCTAGTTCATGAGCATATATATATTGTGATATTGTAGTATATTCACTTGTACAGCATGATGCGTAATCATCTAAAAGTAATGCGGCATCATGTTTGTCTTTTTTACATATTTTTACGGAAGGATAAGGTAAATTCACTCTACAACATAAGCTATTACTGAAATCCACTAAGCACACCTCCTATCCTAATACTATAGTATTTAAGATAGATATTACATGTACTAAGTAATTTATACTAAATTTTTTTCAAGCCACTTCACTATATATTCTATAGGATGTTCATCATTTGAGGGGCAAGTGTATTTTACTATATCTAGTACCCTTCTATTGCCATTTGCAACACAAAATCCATACTCAGCCTGATAAAGTAATTCTATATCATTCATATTGTCCCCTACTGCAGCAGTCTTTCTCAAATCAATATTTAAAACTCTACACAGCTCCACTAAGCCATATCCCTTAGATGTGTTTTTAGGAATTATTTCTAAATAATTTTCTCCACTTCTTATTAAATTTACACTGCCAAAGGTATTTATAAAGCTTTCTTCAAGAATATCAAGTTGTTCTTCTTCTCCAAGTATTAATACTTTAGTCCAATTTTTTTCCCATATATCCTCTATATCATAGTATACCTCATATCCTTTTTTAGAAAATCTCTCTGTAAATCTACAAGGATTATAGATATATACATTTTCTTCACAATAGATTTCAAGTCCAAGCGAAGTGTCACTAAGCTTAACTTTTTTTATTACATCCTTTACTGATTCTTCTAAGCACAACTCATATATAGTTTGTTTCCTTCTGTAATCATGAAGTTTTGCTCCATTGTACAATATTATTGGAGCATTAACTGGCAGTTGATTTAGATATCTTCCCGCTGATTCCATAGTTCTACCTGTAGCAATTGTAAATATACCACCCCTATCTACAAATTTATTTATAGCATTAATATTTTCCTTTGATATTTCTGCTTTGCTGTTTATAAGCGTTCCGTCCATATCCGAAATCAATAAATATCCTTTGAATTTTGTATCCATAAATTCTCCATTTCCATTTAGTAATATCAATAAATAGCTAAATTAATTATTGTTTTGAGTATTCATTTTAAAATGTGCTTAATATATAATAACTGTTATACTAAAATTATATAGTAAATTAAAGTTATGGTGAATAAAAAACACTATCAAAATATATTGAAATCCAATAATTTGATAGTGCTAGTTTTTAAATATATCTATAATTATTTATATAAATTTACAATTATTACTAAAATAACATTAAAAGCCGCTAAAAAGACTCTTTAACTACTATTTTTTCTAAAGGTTTCCTAGCAACATCGTGCCTATTTGGGGACGCAGGTTCTCCTGCAGCATAACCGATACCTATTATATTTACCGCTTCTACATTATCTGGTATATTAAATTCTTCTCTTATTATTTTAGGATCGAAATAACATACCCATATCGTTCCAAGGCCCAATTCAGTAGCTTGAAGTACCATGTGGGTTGAAATTATTGAAACATCGGTTTCTGCAATATCCTTGTTATCAAAAGGTCTTTTCCAGCTTATATTATGATCTTCACAGACAATAATAGCTACTGGTGCTCCATAGACATTTGCACCCTTTTTAAGCTTTGCAAGTCCTTCTTCCTTTGTTATTACAATAAGTTTTTGAGGCTGTGTATTAGCTCCTGTTGGAGCAACTCTGCCTGCTTCAAGTATTTTTTCAAGCTTTTCTTCCTCAACCTTCTTATTTTCGTATTTACGTACCGAATAACGAGTTTTAGCTAATTGTAAAAAATCCATTTTAATCATCTCCTTAATATATATTTAATGCACTTTTTATACTATAATCATACCATTCGTGAACTCGTTTCAGCAAGCTGAAACATCGGTAAATCAGGTGGGGAGTCTACCACACCTGATTGGAAAATCCCACCTTCGCTTCGCTTAGAGGTGAAGGTCTGAACCTTTCAGTCAGGAAAAGATAAAGTAATTGTATTTATTGAAAAGCACGTTTATACTGTACAGGTAAATCAATATCTATACCTTTGGTCTTAGCAGCATTTAACACCCAATAAGGATTCCTAAGTAATTCTCTACCAAGAGCAACTAGATCCGCTCTTTCATTCGATAATATCTCTTCTACCATATTTATATCTGTTATAAGTCCAACAGCTATAGTAGGTATTTCACAATTCTCTTTAATAAGTTCTGCTAATTTTATCTGATATCCAGGGTATGCCTTTATATCAGCTGGAACTAAGCCACCAGAGCTTACATGTACTATATCAATATATGGCTTTACTATATTGATAATTTTAACCATTTCTTCGCCAGTAATTCCACCTATTTTATAGTCTTCAGCTGAAACTCTTAGTGATATTGTCTTTTCCTTAGGCCATACTTCACTTACAGCTTCTAGTATTTCTTTAAGGAATCTGGTTCTATTCTCAGTACTTCCTCCATATTCATCTGTTCTTACATTAGAAAGAGGTGATAAAAATTCATCTATTAAATATCCATGGGCTCCATGTATTTCTATGGCATCAAAGCCTGCTTTATCAGCCCTTATAGCTGCTGCTTTAAAAGCTAACACAATTTCTTTTATATCACCTTTCGTAAGTTCTCTTGGTATTTTACTCTTTTCATCAAAAGCTACAGCACTAGGTGCCAGAACCTCTCCTGAACTACCCACATATTTTCTTCCACCATGATTTAATTGAATAGCAATAGCTGAACCATATTTTTTAACTGAATTTACTATGTCACTTAATTTATCTATATGTTCATCACTCCAAATTCCTAAATCATTATCACTTATTCTGCCATTTGTTGTTACTGCCGTGGATTCAACTATTATTAAACCTGCTCCGCCTATTGCTCTTGTAGTATAGTGATTATAATGAAAATCATTGGCTTTTCCAGATTCATCAGCTGAATACATATCCATAGGTGGCAGAACAATTCTATTCTTAAGACGTAAATTTTTCAATACATATTCCTCAAAAGTTTTCAAAATACTATTCCCCCTTTATAATGCACCTGAAAATAAATAGGCTAACATACCAACTATTCATTTCTTTACAATGCTTAACTCCATTATTGCTTAATTATATTATATTTCTTATAATATAATTTGAAAAGTAGTAATATTTTTTTCACATTATTTCAAAAAAGTAAGTAATATTATTATTCAATACTCCAGGAGGTTTTTTATTATGTCTGAAATTAAGCTTGAGCATGGTAATTGTTCAGATGAGTGTCCTATAGAACTAGCTATAAATATTATAGGAAGTAAGTGGACTTCATTAATCATTAGAGATTTACTGATAGATAAAACAGTACGTTTTGGTGACTTTTTACGTTCTCTAAAAGGTATTAGTCCTAAAACCTTGTCCTTGAGACTAAGAGAATTAGAAAAGAACAATATAGTTACAAGAATAGTTTATCCCGAAGTGCCTCCTCATGTTGAATACAGTTTAACAGATAAAGGGCAAGCTTTGGAATCAATATTTCTAGAACTTAAAAAATGGGGACTGGCAATTAAAAGTTCTGATAAATAATAAATCAAATTTTGAGTGCTAATATAATATATTTTGAAATTTTTAAAATGTTCATTGTTAATCTAAATTATTTACTGAAAAATTATTATAGCTCTAGGAATTTTCGTAACATATTGCCTAAAATTTAATAATATATAGTGAAGAAGCTAATCTTTCTAATTATGTATATGTGGATAATAATTAAGTATAGTAAAGATTTTCAAATATTATATGGAGGTTGGAGGTAGGCATATGGAAACAAATTTAAACCCACAAGAGGTAATTGCCAATAATGTAGCACCAAAAATTGAGCCTGAATTAATTGGAACAACAACGCGTCAAGAACTAATTGAAAGAGAAATTATCTTTGATGCTCCTAAGAAAGACGCAGTGTTAAAAGTAATTAATATCCTAAACGAAATTGAAATAAAAGATATAAAAGTAGCTAGTGGAACTATTTTGGTAAGTGGTTACTTAAATAGTTGTATTATGTATACTACTATGAAACGACCACAAGGGGAAAAGAATAACCAAGAAAAAAGTAATGAAAATTCAAATAGCTCTGAAAAAAATGGCTATGTAAGTGTGCAAAACAATAAGAGTAGTGAAAATAATAAAAACAAGAGCAAGAATAAGGAACAAGCTAAACCAAGCTGCGGCGTTGTTGATAATAGCATTGCTTTAGACGGTGTTGTTCGTCATACAACTGTTTGGATACCATTTAAGTCATTTATACCTGCCCTAGAAGCTCAAGAAGGAGATATTTGCACAGTTACATCTTCAGCTGTTTTAAATAACTTGAAATCACTCTCTATAAATCCAATTCATGAAGATGAAGATGAGTATGATGAGGAATCAACTGTCTCTATACTGCGTGGTGAAGAAGAACAGAAATTTATAAAAGGAATTGTTAATAAAACCTTAATTGAACTAACTGTTGATATAAAAAGGTATCCTAAAAATTAATACAGAGGATGTTTCATTGACAAAATATGAGACATCCTCTTTTAAAAAGGTATCATAAAAATTAATACAGAGGATGTTTCGTTTGCAAAATATGAGACATCCTCTTTTAAAATTAAATAAATAAAAGCTGTACTATTTTATCATAAATAAATCTATCTATTTTAATAATAGCTTAGATTTAATTTAGAATTTAGCAAAAATAGGTAATTTGTTCAGGATTTATATAATAGGTTTTTGCATCGGATTTTAAAACAATTAAATAGTCATAGTTAAAAATAACTTCTCCTGATATGGCTTGGGTGGAGGTAGTATAAATTGTTAAATACACTCCTTGAAAATTACAGTTTATAAATGCTGCTAGAGGAGATCTTAAAACATTTTTTTTATAGATGTCTTTATGCTTGTATTTCTCTAGCGTTTTGTCACAATTATAATCTTTTTTATAATCATTAATGGTTTTATCATGATTAAATTCCATATCTGTCTTAATATTATTAATGTCATGTTCCTCTGAAACAATTGCAGCATTACTAACAGGCTTCAATGATGTATCAAATTTATTTTCACTTTCTGATAGTATAACGTTATTCTCTTGTAACTCATCGTAAGTAGTGCCCTCATTTGGCGTTAGAGATGTATTTTCTTTAATGAAATTTACTGAACAAGAGTCAATGATTTCAGCATCCTGTGAAAGCTCCATATCATGTAACTGGATATTGGGAATACTTATTTCAAGTGGTATAGTTTCTTTATTCCGTGTTTTTTCTAATAATAAATTTCCACTCTCAGCTACTACATTAGATTCCATAGGCTTAGTGTTTGACTTATAATTATCCTGATTCTCAGTAAACATATCCTCATACTCTGCCATCCAGTATATAATCTTATTACAATTCATATGGTAAATCATATTATTGTGTGCTTTTAAAATAATAAATTTTTCTTCTGAGGTTTTTTCACAATATTCACATAATTCGCAATGAAGTTTTTTACGCTTAGAACCACAGTCATAAATAACAGTAATATATTTTCCTATATATTTATCATAATCATTAAAACAATAATCAGACATTATATAAATCCTCCTAAATAAAATATTAATATATCATACTTACAGCAATTGTATAAGGAAAAGAGGTACCATAAAGGTAGCCTCTAAATTGTTTATATTTATTTAAACTTATAATCATAAACTATTATGGCTATAAGATAAAATTTTAGTATATACTTTCTATAGCATTAGAATTAACAATTACTATACCCTTTTCAGTTTTAAGCTTTAATACATCGGCATCTTCACTAGTTTTTATGATAGTTCCTTGTATTTTATTACCACTTAGTGTAACAATAGTTACGCTATAACCAAGGTCACCTTCATTTAATTTGCTAATATTCATCAACTCTTCCTCCCCTTACGAATATTGTTATTAGTTTAATGAAAAAAATGTTGCATCTACGAAAAATTCCTTTATAGTTGAGTTTATATTAAGGTTAATATATGCTTTCAATTGCACTAGTACTAACCATTGTTATTCCATTCTCAGTTTTAAGTTTTATGAAATCAGAGTCTTCACCAGCTTTTAAAACTTCGCCTTGTATTTTGTTACCACTCTTTGTTACGATTGTCATGCTTGTTCCCAGATAATTTTCTTCTATTATTTTAATGTTCATACTAATATCCTCCTTACAATCTTTAAAAGTCCTTAGTACGCTTACTTATTCTCAACATATATTTAATTGAAAAGATTAGCTTTTTCACTATATATTATTAGATTTTAGGCAATAATGTTACGAAAATTCCTAGGGCTATAATAATTTTTCATTAAACAATTTAGTTGAACATTTTATTTATAAAATTAGTATAATGTATTAAACCTATACTAATGTCATTCATCACATTGTAAAAATTCAAACACCTTGAGAGTTATGTAGATCATTAATTATAGAAGAAGGGGGGAGAAATCGATGGTAGAACATTTAGAGGAAAGTTCGGACAAAAAAATAGATGGCATAGGAAAATATGTTTCGGTAATGATTGAATATGGCCATAGACATTCATACATTAATGGAATATTTTTAGGAGAGACCAGCGAACATTTCATAGTGAAAGATAGTAAAAATAAAGTTGTTTATATTCGTAAAAATAAAATAATATGTCATATATTTGAAGAAAATTAGATTTTTATTCAAATATTATCTAGTATAAATTTTATAGCTTTCTTCATGAACATATGAAATTTTCTAAATTAACTATAAACAGAGTTCTTTGTTTCAGGTGGAGTTTTTTTCTCCAACTGAAACTTAGAAATCGTTATCCAGGGACGTAGCAGCCGTTATCTCCCACTTTGATAGAAGATGGGAGTATTACGGATGGTAGTCATCGGATAAGAACTTAATTGTGCAATTTGCTCAAATAATTTTACCTATAAAGCTAGTACACTTTTCTTATCTCTGAATATTATGTAGTAGGGATATAAATCAAGCTTTACTAATATCCCTATAAAAAAAAAGGAGAGAAAAAGCATGGCAGATAAACATTGTATCCCTGACCCTAACCCAGAACCAACACCAGAAAGTGACGCTAAAGTTATAAATGCGAAAACTCTTGCACCTAGTGTTAATAAGCCTGTTGCTAAACCTGGTGAGTTTAAAGTTCCTGTAGTAATTGCTGAATTTGATGTTTTTATAAATTCAGAATCAACTATTCGTCTTGCTGAACCAGCTTTTGAAATAAAGAGAATAGAGAAAGAAGTATTTCTTAATGAAGCTAGATTTGTTCCAACAAAATTTGATTATTATAAAGGAAAAGTTGTTGCAGGAACAGTTTTTCTTCAAGGTTATTTAAGAAAAAATATAGAATATGCTTCATTGACTTCTACCAGTGATTCCACTATATCTGGAGTAATTAACGACACTACTGCCAGAGTTCCATTTTTAACTTCTACAGTAATAGATCATTTTGTAAATAAGCCTATTATTGAACCAAGTCCAGCAAATGAAACTACTAGATATTTTGATAAAAAAGCTCTGGGAAAGAATATAAGAGAAGCAGACAGAAGAACCACAGAAATTCTTAATGAACCAGTATTTGCAGAAATTGAAGAAACAGACGTTATAGATGCTGATATTAATCAAGATGGTACTCCTATAGATGGCTTTAATAATGAAGCTGAATTTCAGGAATTTGTTGATAAAGCTGTTATAAGAATTCGTATAAAATTACTTCAAAAACAACAAGTTAAACCACATCACAAATATTATGATGCTGAAGAAAATGATGAAAATGAAGCTGATGATTAAGTAAAAACTAGTACTAATGGAGCCAGTTAAAACAACTGGCTCTTTATAGTGTTACCAATGTTTACTTACATACATATTATAAATAGTAATCAAATTTTGGAGAGTGTATATAGTTGAGCAGTCATAGAAGACGTCACAAAACAGAAGATAAAAGCACAATCTATCCTGTTAAACTAATATTTGATGAAGATTGGAACTATTCCTCTACAGAAGATATTAAGAATAATTCTGATAAAAGCAGCAGTAATTCTCATAACAATAAATATGACACATCAACAAAGATTGGAATAAAAGAATCCACATATACAACTGAAAAAAAGCATAGTAAGCATGGGAAAGTAGTACCTGAAGTGCTTAATCCTAAAGTTTTAAAAGAATGTAAGAATCACTTTAATAGTTCAGAAATAGATTCCTATATTATTCCTATGAAAGTACCTGTAATTGTAGCCGGAGTGAAAGTATTTATAGATATTGAAAATAAAGTAAAATTAGGTTCTCAGGCTACTGCTATAAAACGCATTAATAGAAGAGTGTTTCTCAGGCAATGTACTCTAATTACAAAAGCAAAAAAACTATTTCTAAATGGTATTATTAGAAAAAGTATTGAATATTCAGAACCTAATTTTAAAAATAATAGTACTCTTAGCGGAAAAATTAAAAATATAACCGTTTATGTTCCCTTTAGCTGTGTAACTGATGTTGATTATATTGTTGATCCTGAAATTGAAGAAAAGAATTCAACAGCTTTGATAACTTTATCCAAATCTAATGTTAAAGAAGAAACTCTTTCTGAAACATATAACGAAATAACTCCAATATACTGTGAAATTATAAATGCAGACTTTAAGGAATTAAATATTAAAGAAGATCTTAAATCTTATATACGCGAATCGCCGGATATATATTTTTTTAAATCTATAACACAAAAAATGGTCATGAATCTTACTATAAGATTAATTCAAAATCAGAGGATCTTTGTTAATAAGCCTACTTAAATGAACAATTTATATGCATTGCTATTAAAATTGTTCATTTAATAGATAACCTTATACATTGTTTACATTTATATTTTAATATAAATGTGTTAAGATTAGGCATATAAGAGAAATATAGAGTTTATTTATTTCTCTTATATGCCTAATACTAATTTCTAAAAAGTGAGGTCTTATAGATGATATCAAAAGTTATGATGGACTATGTTGCAAATAGTTCTATTATTAGAGCAATGTTTGAAGAAGGTAAAAGATTATCTGCAATTTATGGTGAAGAAAATGTATTTGATTTTAGCATAGGTAATCCCAATGTAGAACCACCTGAAAGTATAAAAAAAGCTGTAGTAGAAATTTTATCTGAAGAATCTCCCAATTTAGTTCATGGATATATGTCTAATTCTGGGTATGTAGATGTAAGAACTGCTATTGCAAATAATATAAGTAAAAAACATAATATAAAACTAACAGAAGATAATATTATAATGACCTGTGGCGCTGCCGGAGGACTTAATATTCTATTAAAAACTCTTTTAGATCCAGAAGATGAAGTAATAACCTTTTCTCCATTTTTTGGGGAATACAAAAACTACGTTCACAATTTTAACGGAAAATTAGTAATTGTTCCTAGTAATCTTGAAACTTTTCAGCCAGATTTAGAGGCTTTTGAAGCAAGTATTACTAACAAAACCAAAGCAGTAATAATAAATTCTCCAAATAACCCTACTGGTGTGGTTTATTCAGAAGCTACTATTGAAAAGCTTGCTGAAATTCTTTATAAAAAACAGACACAATTTAGCAGCAGCATATACTTAATTTCAGATGAGCCCTACAGAGAAATAATATATGATAATGTAAAAGTCCCGTATATATTAAATTACTATAAAAATTCCTTTATTGGATATTCCTTCAGTAAATCTCTTTCTCTTCCCGGTGAAAGAATAGGCTATATTGTTTGTCATAGTGAAATGGATGATTTTCATAATGTGATTCAAGCATTAAATGTAGCTAATAGAATACTTGGATTTGTAAATGCGCCTTCACTATTTCAAAGAGTTATTGGCAAATGTCTTGATTCAGAAGTAGATGTCAATATATATAAGAAAAATAGGGACTTATTATACAACCACCTAACTAAGATAGGTTTTTCTTGTATTAAACCTGAAGGAGCCTTTTATTTATTTCCTAAATCTTTAATTCCAGATGATAAAGAATTTGCAAAAGAGGCCAAGAAATTTAACTTATTAATAGTTCCCGGTTCTACCTTTGGATGTCCAGGACATTTTAGACTTTCATATTGCATTTCCTATGATAAAATTGAAAGATCTTTACCACAGTTTGATAAGCTTGCAAAGATCTATTTGAAATAATTATCCCCAAAAATTAGTAAACAAAGTTATTGTATTCTGCTCAATAATTTTTGTTGATTTTCATATTGCAGTTTAATTCTTTTTAAAGAATTAAATAAAAAGACTTCGCTTCTACTCTGGAAACGAAGTCTTTTATTTTCAGACATCTTAACTATGCTGCATTATCAGTTCTTTTCTTTCTCTTATCAATAACAAACAACATTGCTCCCAATATTATACATAAACTTCCCATACCAACAAGTGCTCCAAAATCCACTACTTGTCCTGTCTTAGGAAGAGTTGTACTTGTACTTGAAGCTGCTGCCGGTGTTACTGCAGCTGTTGATACTGGTGCTGGCTGTTGTTGTACTGTCTGCCCTGAGGTTGGTTGTTGCTGCGTTGGCTGCTGTTGTTCTGGCGCTTCTGCTGGTATTAGTGAAGCAGCATCAGTAACAAAGTAGTCACTGCAGTGATCTGTAGTATAAGTAATATATCCATCTGAATCAACTTTTATATTACTTTGTACAATATCATAGCTATCCTTATCAGCATAATATCTACAAATGCTGACAACCTTATTCGCCCAGTTCTTACCTATAAATATTTTAACTGCAGCCTTTCCAGGCAGTTGCCCTTCGTAATTAAAAGAGAATGAAACAATTGAAGCATCTTTTCCCGTTACAGCCTTTACTTTAGCTATTTCTTTTGAGGTTAAAGCCGTTGGTACTGTCTTCAAAGACAAATCAATGTCGCTAGTAACATTTGAAGTTATATCTTTACCATTAAAGGCCCAAGTTACATTATTCCCTATAAAACTTATTGTCTTATCCTTACCTCTAATTGCATTAAATACATCTTTGCTTACTACAGGTGAAGTTTTAATATCTATAGTAGGAATTTCAGTGTTATTGGTAATTGCATCATTTACAGCACTTATTACTGCTGCCCCATCTTTATTATCTATTGTAGTTGGTGTTTGATCTACATCCTGACTTACAGCAGTAGTATAAACCTTCCAATTGTTTGAAGAGTCTGGTGATATTGTCTTATGATCTTTAATATAACTCATCATTAAACTTCTAACCTGACCATCATCACCAAGAGCCTTAGCAGAATCATAAGTTACAATACTTGGATCTGTACTACTTAAACCTGCTGCCCTCATGAATCCGCCGCCGCCATTGTATCTGTAATTATTAATTGCCACTGTAAATACATCCGTATCTTTTACTAGCACTCCATTTATCTTTAAGTCCTTTATCCTGTTTCCTGATGTAACCACTCCAGTAGTAGGATCTACTGTGCATGCTGGCTGAGTTAAATCTACATCGTAAGTTGCTCCGTACAATTGATCTAGATTATAATCAGGAATATTCAAAGTTGGATCTTTTACTATTGGATCACTGGAATTAGCTGCCTGCTTGTAGTATCTAACAGAATATTCCATCCAGTTCTTTAGCTGTTTACCGTTCATCTTTACTCCAAACAAGAAATTTTCATATACATATACGGACATGATATCTTTTATAGTTATATCTCCCTTTGGAATATATGCTGCTGAACTCAATGGTGCTGCAATTGACAATTGCGTACCTGCTGCTTCCTTCTGAACCTTATTGATAAGCCCCATTATTGGAGTAGCCTGTGTAGTTTGTCCATCTCCTTTAAATTCTCCTGTTGATGTTCCAAGCTTAGTTTGAATGTAGCTTAAGGTCTGATTCTGATATGGCTGAATTAATTGTACTATTGCTGGATCTTCAGCTATAGTATTATCCATTTTAACATTTTTTGTTGTAAGTCCAGTAAATTTTCCGTCTTTATCTATATTTAAATCTATTTGTGATACATAAGTTCCCCATTTACTTGGTTCTACAACTGGTACAACCTTTCCATCGGGATTTTTTAAACTTGTGTCATTTAATGTGGCATGAGTATGTCCTGCAACTATAGCATCTATTCCAGATACCTGAGTTGCTATTGCTTTTACTTCATTTTCCGGAATAACATCTGCTGCACCTTCTTCTCCGCTGTGGGCTGATACTATTACCACATCTGCTCCTGCCTGTCTAACCTTTGGTACCCAAAGCTTAGCTTCATCTACTAAGTCGTTAAAATGTAAACCTGCATAATGAGCTGGATCTTCCCAATTTGGTATAGTTTTAGTTGTAAGTCCAAGTATACCAACCTTTATTGTCTTTCCATTTACATTGAAGCTTTTAATATAATATGGCTGTACATAATTTGTATTATCACTCTTATAAGTATTAGCTGATAGTGGTTTAATGTTCTCATTTACTGCATCTGATATTATTCTGTTTAAGGTATTTAATCCATAGTTAAATTCATGGTTTCCAAGAGTCCATGTATCATACTTCATTGCTCCCATTACTTTCATCAATGGATATTCAGCTGTTGTGTCAAGCATATCATAATAATATGAAAGTGGAGTTCCCTGGATAGTATCACCATTATCTATTAACATAACATTTGGATTTGATGCTCTTACACTATTAACATAAGTAGACACCTTTGCTAACCCCTGTGGTGTTGATGGTGCCTTACCTGCTGCATAATCGTAATTAAGTACATTTCCATGAATATCTGAAGTTGCTAACACTGATATAGTAGAGCCGCCTTCATTGCCACTATTTCCACCAGTACTAACCTTAGTAATGTCTGATGCTTGACCAACTGTAAGCTCATATTTTGATCCATATTGAGATACAGCAGCCACTACATTAATTTTGTCCCCTACATTAATTCCACTTAATTCTGGAGATTTATATATACTTATGCTTCCAGTGCTATCCTGAATCATTGAATCAGAACTAGTATCGTAACTTTGAAGTGATGCATTATTTATTTGGATTAATTGTCCCTCTAGAGATTCATTAACATCACTTATATTAACCACCTTTGGAGTTACAGTGTTTCCAGTACTTATAGTACTAACATCTGAGGCACTCTTTGGAGTTATCTCCAAAAGATTATTGTAAACTGATATCGGACCTGTGACTTGAATTTTGTCTCCTTTTTTAACATCGGCCTTCGTACTGGAATTATAAACACAGATTCCAGCTGTACTATCTTGAATAAATACATTATTTCCATTGACAGTTGTTACTGTTCCTGTAACTGTTACATTTCCAGATGTTAATTTTCTAGCATCTGCTATATTCATAGAGGTAGCTGAGCCTGATTGAGTCTGCGGCGTAATTCTATTATTCATAACAAATTTAATAGTCTTATTTAATCTAATGTCATCAAGAAAAGCATCTCTAGCAAGCTTATGTGTATTAAATAATGTAGCACTTACCACTGGATCTGTAAATCCTAAAAATCCGTCTCCACCAGTCAGTACAAAATCGGGACCAGCTACCTTTAGAACTTCAGTATCACTAATAGCTTTTCCATCTTCTCTAGTTATACTAGTTACTTTATTTCCATAAGTTTTTGAAGAATCATAAGTAAATTTAATTCCTGAAATTTGAATTCCCTTTCCACCTATTGTATTAACTGGATTTTTAGGATCTGGATAAGTCCCAACTGCCTGCTCTAAAACAGTTTTCAATTGAGCCTTGTTCATAGTTACAGTATTGATTTCATTATCAAATGGCATAAATGTAAATATTTGTCCAACTGTGATATTGCCTTTGCTGAAATCTACTCTTAAACCGCCATTATTAGCTACACCCACATCTGCCTTTGCATAATTTTTAACCACATCTGATGCCCAGTTTCCAAGTTGGGATTCACCATAAGGCTGCTGATCCTGGCTTCTAGTTAAATCAGTGGATATATTTCCTATAACTTCATCAAATATTGGACCAACTTCTGCCTTTGCATCACTTACGATTTTTTGTACCTGAGGATCAACTATTGGATTAGTTGATGTATATCCATTAGCGTTATTTAAAGCTACATAGCTGGAAGTAACACTTGGAAAGCTAACTTTCATGTCCGGTGATACTGTCATTTTTAAATCTGCATATCCTTTTCCACTGCTGCTGGCATTTATTACTGGTATGCCATTTACTATTTTCTGTTCTACTGTATGGGTGTGTCCACCAAAAACTGCACTTACATTTGTAAGCTTATTAACAATTGTGTCAAGGGTGCCTTCACCCTCATGAACTACAGCAATTATAACATCTGCTTGATTATTATCTTTAAGATTCTTTGCCACGGAATTAATTTCAGTTGCAGCATCTGTGAAATTTTTATCTGCGACATAGCCTGGCATTACAATGTTTGGCGTATCATTTGTAATTGCTCCAACAAAAGCAATTCTTACACCATCTTTAGTAATAATCTTGTAAGGATCAAATACTCTACTACCATTTGAGCCATCTGGATTTTTATTGTACAAATTTGCACAAATAAAATTGAATGATGCCCCCTTCATTGTAGTGTTGATAATTGTGTTAAGTCCCCAGTCAAATTCATGATTCCCAACCTCTGAAAATTCCATGCCTATATTACTCATTGCCTGTTGAACAGGAACTCCCTTTAAAGTGTTTGAAATTGGCGTACCTTGAAATAAGTCTCCACCACCAAAAATAACAGTATTTGGATTAGCTGCCTTTACCGCTTTAACCCTATTTGCCAATACCGCTGCTACAGGCTTGGAACTTGTGTCTTCAAGTGCCCCATGAAAATCTGTAATTTCGACTAAATCAAAAGTCTTATCTGCGGATGCTGCATAAGCCTTTACTGCAAATCCATTTGATAAGGTTGAAATTAATAATAAAACTGTAAGAAAAAAAGATATCCACTGCTTGAATTTTAAAGATTTAAACAATACATTAACCCCCTTGTATATTAATATTTTATAAACAGAGTTCTTTGTTTCAGATGGAGTTTTTTTCTCCAGCTGAAACTTAGAAATCGTTATCCAGGGACGTAGCAGCCGTTATCTCCCACTTTGATAGAAAAGCAGAGAACCAAAATCTTCGATTTTGTGTGAATCGCTTTCACTGTGTGCGTTGGGAGTATTACGGATGGTAGTCATCGGATAAAAATGTCAATTGTTAAGCTTATGAAAAAAATATCCATACTAATGCTAATTTTTCGTAAGCAGTTAACAATTTTTCAAGAAAATTTTAACACTTTTATAATATTTAATGTTTATGTACAAGTTAATAGGGTGTTAAATTTGCAAAAAAAACCATTTTCGGTATGAATATCTCCTAATGTTCATTTAAGTATATATAGAACTAGTTCCGTTGTATTCCTTCTTAATTATGTGCTAATATGAATAATATATTTAGCATTTTTGACTTACTACACTATTTCTTTTCACATACCTTAGAAAACTCAAAAGGAGGACTTAGTTTTGCAAGATAAAATACTCATAGTAGACGACGAAGAAAACATATTAAACGTATTAGCTTATGCATTAAAGCAAGAGGGGTACTTGGTAGATACAGCTTACAATGGTAAAGAAGCATTACTTAAAGTTGATAGTTTTAATCCTAATATATTAATTTTAGATTTAATGCTACCTGAAATAAATGGATATGATGTATGTAAAAAGTTAGAAGGAAAAAATATTGGTATTATTATGCTTACAGCTAAAAGCGATATTGTAGACAAGCTTCTTGGATTGGAACTAGGTGCCGATGACTATCTGACAAAACCCTTTGATATACGTGAAGTCATTGCAAGAGTTAAATCACTTTTAAGAAGATTAAATAAAAACACAGATGAAAAAGAAAATATAATTAATATTAAAAATCTCACAATAAACTTAAATGAAAGAACTGTTATTATAGACAGCTGTAATCTCGAATTAACTTCTAAGGAATTTGATTTACTTTACCTGCTGCTTTCAAATCCCAATATGGTCTATTCCCGTGATCAACTTTTGGATTTAGTCTGGAAAACTGAATACTTTGGAGGTACAAGAACTGTAGACACACATATACAGAGAATACGAAAAAAATTGGGTACTGATTATCAAAATTTAATACAGACAGTTCACGGTACAGGCTATAGAGGAGTGAACAGATTTAATGAAAATAGGAATTAAATTTAAGCTTGTATCTTTCATATCTCTACTTTTACTAATTGTTATAACGCTCTCAAGCTTTCTAGTATTAAATGGTATAAGAATCTATCAAAATAAAGAAGCTGAAAATATATTATTAAATCAAAAGAATATGTTTGAACAGTATTTAGATGAAAATTTTACTATAGATAACAGTGAAAATGGCAGCAAATTTGAACTAGTGAGAGCTACTCTCTTCAATAAGCCTTGGCTCAGGACTATACCTGCCAGTATATATGATACAAAGGGAAATCTTCTTTCTGGTTTTAAACCAGATGGTAAATTAAATGAAAATAATGAAAAAGATATGATGATTAAATATGCCATAGAAGGCAAAATGTCTTATAAGCAGGATAAGGATGTGCTATATTTTTACTCTCCTATTAAATATAAAAATAATACAGCAGCAATTCTAGAGCTCCAATATTCCACTAAGGAAAGCAGCGATTTTTACAACAATATTAAGTTAATGTTCTATGGTACAGGTTCTCTTTCTTTAATTATTGGAATAATATTAGGCTTCTTCTATCTATCTAATTTCACTAAGGATATATACATCATGAAAAATTCAGTCAAAAATATTCAAAATGGAAATTTCAATAGCATAGAACCACTTCATAGAAGAGATGAACTGGGAGAATTGAGTAAAGGTCTAATCTATATGAGCAATACTATTGAAAAAAATATTAAAGAATTAGAAGTTGAAAAAGATACTTTAAGTAAGGCAGTAAAAAAGCTTGAAAAAATGGACAAAGAGCAGAAAGAGTTCATAGGCAACGTAACTCATGAATTTAAAACTCCTATAACTGCAATAAAAGCTTATGCAGATGTAATGGGTATGTATAGTAGTGATCTATCTTTAATTAGCAATGGTACTGAAAGTATATCAAAGGAATGTGACCGTCTCACTAGCATGGTTGATAAAATTTTAAAATTATCCTCTTTAGAAAGATATGATTTTGAAATAGCGAAAAAAGAAATAAATATAAAAGATTTAATAGAACAAATTTGCCTTAGAATGTCAGGTAAAATAAAGAAAAATAAATTGACCTTAGACTACAAAGTAGATGACATAAACATTACAGCAGATCCTGATAACCTCAGACATATAATTATAAATTTAATAGACAACGCCATAAAATATAATAAATCTGGCGGTAGTATAAAGCTTTCCTGCCAGAAAAATGAAGATACACTTCAAATAAATGTTACCGATACCGGTATAGGCATGTCGAAAAAACATTTAGATAAAATATTTGAACCCTTTTATAGAGTAGAAACTCATAGAAGCAGTAAAACAGGAGGAACTGGCCTAGGTTTGGCATTAGTTGAAAACCTAGTTAAAAAGCAAAAGGGCACTATAAAAGTAAGTTCAACTCTAAGTAAAGGCACCAGCTTTCTCATTAGTTTACCATTGTAAATTTTAAATACTATAAACAGATTTTAACTATATTATTTCAATAAATTAATATGTAAAACAATAAGTTTACAAAATTGTGACATATATTTATAATTTTGTGAAAAAAACTTGCTATTCTTAAATAGTCATCTTTTAACAAATAGAACTGTTTATTAAAAGACGATTGATAAAAAGGGAGGCAAAGTAATGAGCAAGAAAAAAATCATTTCATTTATTGTATTAGCCGGAATTATAATAACCTCTGGCACTATAGTTCTTAAAAACACTGACGTATTACAACATATTAAATCTGCTAAAGCTGAAAATAATATAAAACTTATGAATTACAAGCCAGCTAAAAATGTAAATGCATCAGGTTATCAAGTAGATAAATATGATAAGACAAATATTGCTGGATTAATTAACGATAATGAGGTATTAACTTTAACTACTAAGGATGTACTTAAGAAAACTGTTATTCCTACTAATGAAAGCTATTATTGCAGTATTTATAATTTAAATACAAAAAGTAAAAAAGACTTTAAAGATGTTAACATATCAAATTTTTACGGTCTATCGCCTGACAAAAAATATGCCCTTTATATGGGACCAGTCTACGTTTCAAAAGAAACTCCCGAAGAAACAAAAAAGGCTCAACAAAGAGGCAGCTTATATCACGGATTAAAAGTTCTTAACTTATTCACAGGACAAGTTACTACTTTGATTCCAGATCACTCCAATGGTGAATTCAAATGGATAAGTAATGATAAAGTTTGGGCAAGCTTTTTTACTGGCTGGCAAATAATCGGTGTAGATGGAAAAGTATATGCATCAGGTGATTATGATGTAACTGGAAACGTGGGTGCATGGACAGTAGGTTATGATATAAAGGATTTAGGAAATACTGTTGAAGGTAAAATATACTACACTAAAGAGGAAAATAAACCTACAAGTATTAGTTTAAAATCCATGGACATAAAGACTAAAGAAATTAAATCTCTGTTTCATAGTGATAATTCATTAAATGCAGTAAAACAAGGTAATACAATTGTTATGGATAAGTCTGTGGATCACGGTGAAATATCCCCTGGAGTATACAATAGAACTTTTAGAGAAATTATACTCGATTCAAATGGTAATGTATTAAGAAATATTGATTTTCCTTATTACTCTGGACCAAACAATTTTATATTATCACCAGATGGAAGTAAAGCTGCCTATATAGAATATGATAATGCTAAAAACAATACTACCAATACTGATAACAATGGTAAAAAAGCTGCTATTGATATTAATAATGTCCTTAGTACTCTTAAAATTATTGATATAAAGACTGGCGCTACAAAAGAAATAATAAAATGCCCATATATATCCAATATAATATGGAACAATACAGGTGATTCCTTATCTTTCACTTCTGGAAGACCTTATATTACAAAAAAGTCAACAGATGACAAGGGTATGATAATAGGTACTGCTACTAGAAATGAAAATATAAGTTCTTATGTTATTACCTTTGATAAATAGTTCTATTTCATTAACAGAAAAATTATAAATAAAAACGTATGGGGTGATAAGTAATATGGAAATAAAAAATCATTTTGGTGTTGATATAGTGATAGCTTCATTAATAATTGGATCTATCTGTATGATTATACTTTATTTAATTGTCTAGATTAATTTTTGCCTTACTTAATAATAATAGCTCGTAAATAAAATATAGATAAAAAATATTATATACTTCCAAAATTTCAAATCAGTTGAAATCAATATACTTTTATGACTTTATACTTTAAATTATGCAGATTTATGCATATTATACGATACTAATAAATAGTATATATTGATTTACAAAAATAACTTTGGAGGTACAATAATGAGCTATACCGTTCAAGATGGGCAGCCACAAGGACAGCCTTATTTTTTTACAAATAAAATACGTGAAGCGCTGATAGGTGAAATAATCGCCATAAACGGGTATGCTAGTCATATTGCCAACTCAAATATGGAAGACATAAATGCTGTTTGGAAAAGCATAATGCAGGATGAAAAAAGACACTATGGCATGTTACTTAATTTACTTCGCAAATATGATCCGGTGCAATACCAGAAATACACTGTACAAAAAAATCAAGTTTTCATTGCTAAATCAGCTATTCAAACATACAAACCTGACTATGATAAGCAGATCATTTTAAATAATATAAGACAAGATATAAAAGGCGAATTTGAAGCCGTAATTCTATATGAGCAACATTTAGTAGAATTCCATCAGCAGGACATAAGACATGTATTCTATTTAATAGCTAGTGAAGAAAAGGGGCACGCTGAACATTTAACTCAAGTATTATTAAAATATGACACGGATAAATATGGTTCTCTTATGTAAACCCAATAATGTGAAATAATCTGTGCACACCCATAATAAAAATAATTATATAACCTTTATTGAGCTTGCACAGATTATTTTATAGGACAAAATACAAAATATACTATTTATAATTTTTATAATTCATTTTCCATAAAATGAAAATATTCTCTAAAGTTACAGCTATAATTGTTACTCTGAATATGATTTACCAGAATTCAAAATCCCCTTTTCATCAAAAGCTTTCTTTATTCTTCTCATGTACTCTACATTAATTTCATTCGTTACATCAATAAAATATGGCTTCTTATTAAGCCCTATACCATGCTCTCCAGAGGGTAGTCCATTAAGTTCTTTTCCCTTTCTGTAAAGAGCTTGCAGCAACAGTTTGGATTTTTCATTCCACTGACTTTCCTCCATACCATTTCTTATTACACATAAGTGCACATTTCCATCACCGGCATGTCCAAAGCTACTTATTTTAATGCCAAATTCTTTTTCTGCCACTTTAGTATAATTAATAAAATCTGCTGATCTATCTATTGGTACCACAATATCTATAGGTTCCTGCTCAGACACAGCTTCTACTGCTGTTACAAGAGCTCCTCTTATTTTCCAGGTTCTTTCTATGTCTTCTTTCTTATCCAATAAAATAAAATCCAGTGCATTATTTTGTAAAGCTGCTTCCCTTACCTTATTGTAGCTACCCTCTATTTCAAATTCTTCATCTCCATCAAAGGTTAATAATAAATAAGCCTCTCCTTTATCATATGGAAATTTCAAATTTAAAAATCTTTC
This sequence comes from Clostridium sp., assembly GCF_047718555.1. Lineage (GTDB taxonomy): Bacteria > Bacillota > Clostridia > Clostridiales > Clostridiaceae > Clostridium_I. Next base: position 35,659 of record NZ_JBDNRK010000030.1, read on the forward strand.
TGCATTTTCAATAACATCCTTTTCCATAAACTCAATTGCCGTAGGATTTGCATTCTTTTTTATTATTTTAATAACGGTATCTATACCTTCCTCTAAGGAATTAAAAGGAATAATAGCACTTATACTCCTTTTAGGCTTTGGTATAAGCTTCAAAATAGCTTTAGTTATAATTCCAAGGGTACCTTCCGAACCTATAATTAAGTCCTTTATGTCAAGACCAGAACTATTTTTTATAATCTTTCCACCAAGATTTAATATACTTCCATCAGCTAAAACCACCTCTAAGCCCATAACATAATCTCTGGTGACTCCATACTTTACTGCTCTCATTCCACCAGCATTAGTGCTTATGTTTCCACCTATAGAAGCATTTTTTTCACCTGGATCTGGAGGATAAAAAAGTCCTTTTTCTTCAACAAATTTTTGAAGATCATTGAGTAAAATTCCTGGTTCCACAGTTATGGTAAGAGTATTCTCATCTAATTCCAATATATTCTTCATTAAAGACACATCTAATATAATGCCTCCTTTAGTTGGAATAGTTGCTCCTACTAGTCCTGTGCCAGCACCTCTAGGGGTTACTGCTATGCTGTTTTCATAAGCAAATTTCATTATACTGCTTACTTCATCAGTATTTATAGGAAAAACCAGTGCATCTGCCTCACCTTTATTTCTGTTCAAAGCATCACTTAAATATTTGTCCTCTATGTCTTTGCCAAGCTTTATCCTATTTTTGTCTTCTATAATATGAAACAAATCACTATAATTCATAAATATACCTTCTTTTTATAAACTTTAATTTTATAGATAATTCATATAAAATCGCTTGTCACTATTATTAATTTTATTATATATATTTTATAAACAAATATAATAAAATAATGTTCGTATTAAAAATTATTTAGATTATGAATGTTAAAAACTATCTCTTTGAAGATATCCTCGCCAATCCGTCTCCTATAAACTGTATAGCCTGAACCACAACTACCAGTATAATTACTGTAACTATCATTACTCCAGTTTCGTATCTGTAGTAACCATATCTAATAGCCAAATCTCCTATACCGCCTCCACCTACAATTCCTGCCATAGCAGAAAAGCTGATTAAGCTTACTAGTGTTACTGTTATACCTCTTATAAGACTTGGCATTGCTTCTACTATAAGCACATCCGTTAATATTAGTCTGAGCTTTGCTCCTGAAGCAACAGCTGCCTCTAAGACGCCCTTGTCTACTTCATTAAAGGCTCCCTCTGCAAGTCTAGCGAAAAAGGCAATTGAAGCAATTGAAAGTGGTACTGCTGCAGCCTGTGGTCCTATACTTGTACCAACCATGATTTTAGTTATTGGTATTAAGAGAACTAACAAAATTACAAAAGGCAATGAACGAATTATATTTACAATAATGCCTGCAATAGAATTGACAATTTTATTCTTAAAAAATAATGAATTAGAAGTTAGATATAATATTAAACCTATGAGTCCACCTACAATAATAGATAAAATCATGGCAATTACTATCATGTTAAGAGAATCTTTAATTGCCTGACCTAATTCACTTTGTAATATACTAATGGTATTATTCAACTGGATTCACCTCTTCCTGCAAGTGATAATTTTCTTCAATCTCAGATACATTTTCTTTTATATATATTTTTGCTTTAGCTATCTCTTCTTTGTCCCCTGTAATATTTACAAGTAAAATACCAAGAGGTTTATTGTTTATATAATCAATCTTTCCATGAATTATACTTATATAAACTTTGAAATTTTTTGACACCTCTGATATTAAAGGTTCTACACTTTTATCTCCTTTAAAATGCAGCTTTACCAATTCTCCTACCTGAATTAATTTTTCTACTCCTGCTGGAAGTTGAATATTCAAGTTTTTACTTATTAAAGACTTTGTTATGCTATCTTTAGGATCTGCAAATATAGTATAAACATCATTTACTTCAACTACTTTTCCTGCACTCATTACTGCCATTCTATGAAAAAGTCTTTTTGCCACTTCCATTTCATGAGTAATAAATACAATAGTTATTCCATATTTTTCGTTTATTCTTCTAAGTAAGTTCAAAATTTCTTCAGTATTTTCTAGATCTAAAGCTGAAGTTGCCTCATCGCACAATAATATTTGAGGATTATTTGCTAAAGCCCTTGCAATACCAACACGCTGCTTTTGACCACCACTTAAATTTGCTGGATAAACTTTAGACTTCTCCTCTAAAGAAACTAATTTAAGTAATTCTTTTACCTTTTCTTCTCGCTTATTTTTAGGATAATTATTAGCTTTTAATACAAACTCTACATTTTCATAAACGGTCTTACCACTTATTAAATTAAAATGCTGAAATATCATTCCAATTCTCAATCTAATTCTTCTAAGAGTTTCGCCATTTAAATTTGTAATATCCTCACCATCAATTATCACTTTACCACTGCTAGGTTTTTGTAATAAATTTATGGTTCTTACTAAAGTACTCTTTCCTGCCCCGCTTAAACCAACTATACCAAAGATTTCTCCCTTGTTTATTGTTAGATTAACATCTTTAACTGCTTCAACTTTAGTATTTTTTTCATTGAAAACTACACTTACATCTTTTAGTTCTATCAAAAACCTTCACCCCCAAAAAACTTTTGCATATAATAATTACCAGCTTTTCATATGTATTTTAGCGAAAAACTCATATTTACTATTTTAATATAAATTTAATGGGAGTAATAAACCCCCATTAAATTCCAATCAAATAAAATTCATTTATATATTATTTTGTACCGTATTTGCTTACATACCACTCTGGTTTATCAAATGACTTAAATTCTCCATTTTTATCCTCAATAGCATTTTTAAACTCTGCAGATTCTACGGCTGATTTTAGATCTTTTCCTAAATCCTTGTTTAAATCTTCTGTTCTCACTGCTATTACATTCTTATAATTTTCTCCTAATTTTTCCACTACTAAAGCCTTTGAAAAATCCATTCCTGCAGCTATAGCATAGTTTCCTGTAATAAGTGCAATATCTACACTATCTAAGCTTCTTGGTTCCTGAGCTGCCTCTATTGGAACAAATTTTAAATTCTTTTTATTTTCTGTTACATCATTTTGAGTTGCTTTAGTTTGATCTATATTATCCTTAATATTAATTAAGCCTTGATTTTTAAGCAATGTTAAAGCTCTTGCTAAATTTGAAGGGTCATTTGGTATTGCCACCTTAGCTCCATTTGGTAAACTATCTATTGATTTTATTTTATTTGAGAATATACCCATACCAGCTGTTGGAACACTTATAACTGCTGATAGATCTAAATTGTTGTCCTTAGAAAACTTTTGTAAGTATGCTGTATGTTGGAATAAATTAGCATCTATTTCTTTATTAGCTAAAGCTTTATTAGGCTGAACATAATCACTAAATTCTTTAACACTCACTTTATATCCCTTTTTTTCAAGGGCTGGTGTTATAGCTTTCTTAACCATATCTCCATAAGGTCCTGGACAAACTCCTATAGTAATATTTTTTGTTTCCTTTGTACTTGATCCAGAATTATTATTTGCTGATCCACAGGCTACTGTTCCTACAGTTAAAACTGCTGTTAATCCTACTAATAAAAGCTTCTTCAATTTGTTCATTATTTTCTCCCCTTACTGTTTACATAATCACAAAAATTTTCTTAGTATTTTTATGTGATTTGTTTAATTCAGATTATATTACTTAGTATTCTTATATGATTATTATATAATTATTTTTTTCTTTGTCAATATTTTTTATTATATTAATAAATTTTATAGAAATTTAATATAATTAGCACGAAAAAACACTAAATTTGTAAATTATCTGATTCTTATTTGATTAAGTTATTATTCCATTATTATCGTTAAATTATAATTAAACAAAACAAAAAAGGCTTTACCCAATAATAGGCAAATCCCATTTAAAACTAACTTCATAAATTTATGAAGTTATAAGAGCAGAAAACAATCTATAACCATACTTCATAGATCTTATATATTGCAGCTGCGTTCCGACCTGCTGCAATGAAAAATTTAAATTATTTTAGAATATTGTTTAATTCTTCAGTCTCAGATTTATGACCTAGAAATAAAAAGATCATATACAAGGACACAATAGCAAGAAAAATTATTTTAAAATTGTTCATTATCCTTTTCCCCCTTTCCTAGATTTATATATTATTTTAATAAAGATTTTAATCTTAATATTATCTTTTTTTATGTTTCTCAATCTATTTTTTATATATTTATTAATCTATAATAATAATTTATCACAATTTCATCTATAAATCAATATAAATATGACATTTTAATAATTTTTATATTATTTTGTTATTAAAATGTCACATTAAATCTTTATTTTATATACATCTTTTTCATTTTCCTCCAGAGAGTTGTACGATCAATTTCAAGAAGCTCTGCTGCCTTTTTCTTATTAAACTTGGTCTTTATCAGAGCTTGTTCAATAATTTCTTTCTCAGAATTTTTTAATATTTTGTCTAATCTCTATAGCATAATAACTAAAACTTAACTTGATACCAAGAACTTTGTTTATCCGATGACTACCCTCTCTAATATTCCCACCTTCTTCAAGGTGGGAATAAAGAGTGGCTACGTCCCTGGATAACGATTTCTAAGCATGAGATGGAATAAAAAAACTCCACCTGATGTCAAGAACTCTGTTTATCAAATACTATTTCACTGCTATAATTAAATTGAATATATCATGAGAGGAAGCGAAAATATGAAAATTGTAATTGCACCTGACTCATATAAAGGAAGTCTTACAGCTCTTGAAGTAGCAAATAATATGGAAAAGGGAGTAAAAAGAGTTTTCAAAGATTCAGTTGTTGAAAAAATACCTATGGCAGATGGCGGCGAAGGAACTGTTCAATCCCTAATAGACAGTACCGCTGGTAAAATTATAAATATAAAAGTAACAGGTCCTGCTTTAAAGGAAGTGAATGCCTTCTACGGTATTCTTGGAGATGGTAAAACCGCCATAATAGAAATGGCCGCTGCTTCTGGCCTCCCACTCATTTCTGATGATGAGAAAAATCCTTTAAAGACTACTACATATGGTACAGGACAACTTGTAAAGGATGCACTGGATAGAGGCTGCAGGAATATAATCATAGGCCTTGGCGGAAGTGCTACCAATGATGGTGGGCTTGGAGTAGCTAAAGCATTGGGAGTAAAATTTCTTGATATAAATGGCAATGACATCGGTGAAGGTGGAGGAAATCTTGATAAACTAGCTTCTATAGACATATCCAATATGGATCCAAGAATAAAAGAAAGTAATATAACAGCAGCCTGTGATGTAAATAATCCTCTTTGCGGACCAGAAGGTGCTTCCAATGTATTTGGTCCTCAAAAAGGTGCTGATAAAGAAATGATAGAAACTTTAGATAGAAATTTAGCTAATTATGCTGATATTATAAAAAAGGATTTATCTATGGATATCATAAACACCCCCGGTGCTGGTGCTGCTGGCGGCCTTGGAGCTGGACTTCTGGCCTTTTTAAATGCAAAAATAAAAAGAGGTATAGACATAGTAATAGACATAACCAGACTGGAAGAAAAAATTCAAGATGCTGATATAGTCATTACTGGTGAAGGCATGATAGATTTTCAAACTGCCTTTGGTAAAACTCCATTTGGGGTTGCAAAGATTGGAAAAAAATATAACCTTCCAGTTATAGCTATTGCCGGTGGAATAGGTAAAAACGCAGAATCCCTTTATGAAAAAGGGTTTGACAGTATTTTTTCCATAGTAGACAGCCCTATGTCTCTTGATAAAGCTATGGAGAACAGTGGAATACTTATTGAGAAAACTGTAGAAAGAGTTTTAAGAGTTTTAAAAATAAATTTATCTGATGACTAGCCGCTGTAACACTCCCACCACACTCTGCTTTTCTTTAAGTGGGAGATAACAGCGGCACGTCCCTAGATAATTCATCTAAACTGAGTGAAAAAAACAAACTCACACTCAGTAAGATTCATTGATAGTGAACTGTTCACGCATTTGATTTATACAAATCTATGTACCTTTCCCATTAAGAAGTTATTAAAACTAGAAATACTTAAAAAACCCAGCATATTTTTAGAATATGCTGGGTTATAACTACTACTTATTTAGCTGACTTGCAAAAGCTGCTGCAATTTCAGTTTTTGCTCTATCATGACTTTCAACCACTTGTAAAATCTTTGCAGCTTTCAAGTCTTCATTAGATAACTTACTAATCTCATCTATAGCCTTCTCGGATACAGAATTCTCATTAATTATTTTCTCAATAAAAGCTTGTATTAAATCTATATTTAGAATATCTTTACTTTCAATGGACATAAGCTTAACCTCCCCATAATAGGTATTACTAGCAATCAATTTTATTGTGTCTTCATTTAACCACTTAGCTCGTCCCTTTTTCACAAGCTGCTTAGCTCTTTTCAAATAAGTTGATGAAATTGAATCTCCATTATCATCTATAACACAAATGTTTTTTATCATGGGTATCATCCCCCTGCTATAGTGTTATGATTCTTCGTTTTTTGTAATGGGTGCCTTCCCCTGAATCATTAATCTAATTGTATCATGTAAAGGTATTCTTGAATAGATATTTATACAAATTATGTATATAAATTTTTATTATACATAATTTGCACTTAAAATTGTACATTTAATCAATAATGTTTCAGTAAAGCATATGAAAATAAATAGTAAGTCAAAGATGCTATCATACTGACTAGTTTAAATAAATTTAAATGAAATAAATCCTTTATAATGAATATAATCTATTGCAGCATATATATTAATTTGACTAAATAAGATGGATATCCTCCGCAGAAAAAACTAATTTGACCAATTTGTTTTCCCTTATATCATTATGAACTATGTGTTCTTTAGAAATTCTTACATTCATAATTTGATCTTTACATTGGACGGCCACATAATAGCTACCTATATCAGGAAATATATTTTTCACAGTTCCATCAATAACTACCATAGAGCTTTCAGCTGTTAGAAAGTCACTATTATAAATCTTTATGCATTCTCCTGGTATACAACACTTATTGACAGACTTCACTATACTATGAGCATAATAAAATTTTACTCCATTAGACAAACTAATAAAATTTTTATTATAATCTATATTACAGGGAATAATATTATCAATACCTACTAATTTAGCAGTTTTCTCATTTACGGGTCTTCTCATTAGGATTTCTGGCACATTATCTTGAACAAATTTACCATCAAACATAACTACTGCTCTTTTTGCAAAATGAAGAACATCCGAAAAATTATGACTTACTAAAATAACGGCAATTCCTTTTTCTTCTGCTATTTCTTTTATATTTTTAATCATTTCACTTCTCATTTGAGCATCTAATGAAGCAGATGGTTCATCTAAGAGTAAAAGTTCTGGTTCAGTTACCATTGCACGTGCAATACAAACACGCTGCGCCTCCCCCCCAGAAAGGCTGTAAGCAGGTCTATTTATAAGGTGATCACATTGAAAATCTTTTAAAGCTCTATTGACTCTTTCATTTATTTCATTCTTAGGAGTTCCTCTAAACTGTAAAGCTTTTGCTACATTATTAAATACATTATCTTTTAACAGCAGCATTTCCTGAAAAACATAAGAGCATTTTCTTCGAAGTTTAGTATTATTGCTATCTACAACATTTTCTCCAAATAACTTCATTTCTCCACTGAAAGAAATTAACAAGTTAATTACCTGAAAAAGAGTGCTTTTCCCAGCACCATTTGGTCCCACAACTGCAACGATTTCCCTAGCATTCATTGAAAAATTTTCAATATTAAGCACATTCTCTTTATTCTTTCTATGTACTATAACATTTTTCATACTTAATATATTTTCTTCCATCACCAATAACCCCTTTCATTATGCTGAAGAAAAGTTAATAAGGATACTATTACATAGGTAATAAGCAATAAAATTAGTGCAATGACAATGGCAATATCATAATTTCCCTTATCAACTTCTAATACAATTGCTGTAGTTAATATCCTAGTTTTACCTTTTATGTTACCGCCAACCATCATAGATGCTCCTACCTCTGAAATAACACGCCCAAATCCAGCTATAACTGCCGCCATTAATCCCAATTTTGCTTCTTTAATTAAAATTAAGCTTACCTGCAAAGGTTCTGCTCCAAGGGATAATAACTGCAAACGTAATTTGGAATTAATATTTAGAATTGCAGCAAAACTCAATCCTGTTATTATTGGAGAGGCAACCAAAGTTTGTGCAATAATCATGGCTGGCACTGTATACATAATTTGCATATCTCCTAAAGGGCCATAACGCCATAACATTAAACTCACTATTAATCCAACTACTACTGGAGGTAATCCCATTCCAAAATTAACTAAGCTACTTAATATATTTTTTCCTTTGAATTCTTTTAATGCCATCCAGGTGCCAAGTGGTACTCCAATAATCACGCTTATGAGTGTAGCTATTCCAGAAACCTTCAATGTAACTATAACAATATTTAAAATATCTCTATCCCCACTTATGAGCAGTTGAAAAGCCTGAATAATTCCTCTAATAATCATATCCATAATTCTATCTAAATTCCATAGTCTTTATCAGACTTACCAGCATCAGGATAAAAAAGCGCTTCTCCAAACTTATCTTTTCCATAATTAGCTATTAATTTTTGACCTTTTTCTGATAACAGAAACTCACTAAAAGCCTTAGCACCTTCACTATTTGCCTTAGAAAATTTTGCTGGATTAATCTCTGATACTGAGTACAAATTCAATAATTTTTTATCTCCTTCAACCAATATTGGTAGTGATAATATTTTTTTATCATTTATATATGTTGCTCTGTCAGCTAGAGTATATGCCTGTTTCTCGTTAGATATTTTTAAAGTTTGTCCCATACCAGCACCAGCTTGAATATACCATGCTCCTTCTGGCTTAATATTAGCATCACTCCATAAACTTTTTTCCAATTTATTAGTACCAGAATCGTCGGATCTTGATACAAATTCAGATTGAGTTTTTGCAATAGTTGCAAAGGCTCCTACAGCATCTTTAGTTCCCTTTATTTTTGCTTTATCACTTTGTGGCCCTACAATAACAAAATCGTTATGCATTATCAATTTACGGTTTACAATAACACCTTCATCTATTACCTTCTTTTCTGCAGCAGGTGAATTTACTAAAAGTGCATCTACTTGACCCTTCTCTGCTAATGCTAATGCTTGCCCAGTTCCAACTGAAACTGTTTTAGTTTTATAACCACTTTCTTCTTCAAATGCTGGTATTATAACATCTAATAGCCCACTGTCCTCTATACTGGTTGTCATACCTAATATTACTTCTTTTTTCTGTGCAGATTTTGAATCACTTGTGCTTTTATTAGTAGAAGTATTACTACATCCTACAAATAGAACTCCTAAATATACTATTAATAAGATACTAAAAACTTTTTTCATATTGGATTACCCCCTAAAACGTTTTGTTATTTTTTATATTGTTTTATCACTAAAATAGCAATATTAGCTTTTTCTTTTGTTTATTTTTATGCTATTTTGTTCTGTTTTACATGATTATATTGAAATTTGTGAAAATTGTCAATATATTTTTCAAAATTATCAATACATACTTAAAATTTTTGATAAATTAAAAATTTCTTTCACTAATTACATTATGTAAAACTATTCATAGATAGATATTTATAGAAATATATCTATGAATTTTTATCATATACCTATATAATTATAAAGTACCAATACTTGATAAACAGAAAGAATTTCTACCTTCAGACTATGATTTGTTTCTCTGAATTTTAGAAATAACTATCTAAATAAGTAACACTGTCATTGAAGCAAGTTCTTAATTCAGGTGGGGATTCTTTTACCTCATCTGAATTTTAGAACTGCAAATGCATGGATTACTTGGCGTTGAACTCCCACTTGAAGAAAAGCAGAGAACCAAAATCTTTTTTTGATTTTGTGTGAATCGCTTTCGCTGTGTGCAAGTAGAGAACCCAAATTTTAATTTGGTGTGAATCACTTTCACAGAGTGCGTGTGAGACTTACGCCAAGTTAGTCAGGTTAAAATCTTATAGGATAGTAAAGTACTTAATACCTAAATAAAATTTGCATTTTTATGAAAATCAGGAGGAAAACTAATGGAAAACTTTCAAAATGTATCAATTGTAAAAAAGGCTAATATCTATTTCGATGGAAATGTAACAAGCAGGACCATAATCTTCGCTGACGGCGAAAAGAAAACTTTAGGAATCATGATGCCTGGAGAATATGAATTTGGAACTGGCGCAAAAGAACTAATGGAGATTACAGCGGGTAATCTTGATGTACTTCTGCCTAATAATACCCAATGGATAACTTTCACTGCAGGACAATCCTTTGAAGTACCAGCTAATTCAAGTTTTAAATTAGTAGTAAAAGAAGTTACTGATTACTGCTGTTCTTATGGGGAATAATACATATAAGTGACATACTCCCACCATCTAGACTAAGCCTAGAGGTGGGGTCTTCTTGGGATTTACCAACTAACGTCAGTATAATTACCAAGCTAATCCCGTTTGCCCAACGGTTTTTCATTTATCCGAAGTCCATACTCTTTCTGATAACTGTGATTTATCATTTATACTTCCGCAAAATTAAGCTTAGACGTGTCCGCCACAGCCAAAAGATCTTTCTATTAAGTTAATCCATCTAAATCTATTCCTTAAATTCTTTCCATAAATAATAAATTTACTTATGCAATCATAATAATTATAATAAGTTTATAAGTATTAATGATAACTGAACATAGTAATGCACTCATTATTTAAAAAATCAGCATGTAAAATATTCACTCAGGAGGTTATTTTATGAAAAGAATATGTGTCTATTGTGGCTCAAGCCTTGGTGAACGTCCAGAGTACAAAGAAAGCTCTAAATTACTTGGAGAAACCTTAGCAAAAAATAGAATTGAATTAGTATATGGTGGTTCAAAAATAGGACTTATGGGAGAAGTATCAAATGAAGTTTTAAAAAATAATGGCAAAGCTATTGGTGTTATGCCCAAAGGACTCTTCACAGTAGAGACAGCCAGTGAAAATTTAACTAAGCTTATCCAGGTTGAAACCATGCATGAAAGAAAGCAGACTATGGCTGATCTTTCTGACGGCTTTATCGCTCTTCCAGGTGGTCTTGGCACTTTTGAAGAATTATTTGAAATGCTCAGCTGGGCCAGAATCGGTATTCATCAAAAACCTATCGGTCTATTAAATATATGTCATTTCTTTGATCCTCTTGTAAATATGCTGCAAAATACCTGCACTGAAGGTTTTATGAAGGAATCAAATATGAGTCTATTTTCCATTTCGGAGAGCCCTTCAGAGCTGATTAAAAAAATGAACATGTACGTTCCTCCTACAATGGAAGCTAGATGGCGTAAACTAGGTTAATTATATTAATGCATATTTAAAATAAGCCTGGTATCTCTGACTTACTATTTATTTCCATATACCCAACCTGAAAAATATAAAATAGCATTGATAACTCAATCTAAAATCCCTATGAAATTAAAGTCACGTTGATTCATAGGGATTTTTACATTTCACCTGACTAACTTGGCGTAAGTCTCCCACGCACTCTGTGAAAGCGATTCACACAA
>NZ_JBDNRK010000031.1:0-30960 GCF_047718555.1 Clostridium sp.
TCTATCAAAGTGGGAGATAACGGCTGCTACGTCCCTGGATAACGATTTCTAAGTATCGAAAATACCGATACTTAGAACTCTGTTTATCCGATGACTAGTAGCTGTAATGTTACAATTATATTATTTAGGAGGAATAGTGTTAAATGAACAAAAATTATTATAATAGTGATTTTTTTGCTAGGCCCTATGAGTATGAATGTCCTTATGATACTCCTTATGAAAATTTTGATGAAATTCCAGCTTTCCATTCAATAAATAATGAAAAAAATTTTTTTCCTATAATGAAAAGAAATTTTCTATTTAAAAATGATTATAGTTTTGGTACTATATACGATGCTAATGTAAATTATGATTATAATCGAAATATAGATTGGAATATATCTTATGAAGAGGATTTATTATTTGAGAATATGAGAGATTTTCAGTCTAAAAATTTTGGACCAGCAATTGTAGCTATGCCAACTATAATTGATTTTGATGAAGAAGATTGATAGAAAATTCAGTAACAATATTTACAAATATTCATAATCTATTATTTATCTTCAGAAATCTAAAGATCCCTTCTAACTAAGAAGTCTACTAAGTTAATAGAAGGGATCTTTGTGTTATATATTTTTACAGTGTAAAAGGAAATTATGATTTTGTGTAGAATTTAAATAAGGCATGTGAAAATAAATAGTAAGTCAAAGATGCGACGAATATTTTGAATCCAACAAGGAAGCAGGTTCTGAGGATAGTGGGCTATCTGAGGGTTCTGCTGACGCAGTAGGATTCAAAATAGGCTAGCATACTGACTAGTTATTTATTTGAATATGCCTAAATAGAAAGAAAAGAGGTGGAGGTATGTTTGATGTAAATATAAAATATGGAGAAGTTAGTATTTCAAGTGTAGAAAGAGAAGATGTTAAACATATACAACTGTGGTACAATAGCCAAAAATCTTTTCTATACAATAGTAATGATTATTTAGGAACCAATGAATTTTACGAAAGATTTTTAGAATATTACATGAGTGAATGTGAAATTTTTTTAAAGATAATGAAAAGAAATAATATAATTGGAATTTTTAGAGGAAGAATTGAATTTAAAAATAAAAATATAGTATGGGTATCCTGTTTTTCTATGGAATCAGCCTCATTAGATAATAATGAAGGAAATATTATATTAGATAAAATATTAAAATATTTCTTACATAATTTTGGTATAGAAGATTTTCTAATAGGTGTTTCAGTAAAGGATAAAAAAATATTGAATGTATTGAAAAATAGTGGTTTTCAACTGGTAAGAATAAGTAATGATTTCTTTATGAACGAAAGTAATAATGGGAATGCAGTAATATTAAAAAAGAAAATATGTAGCTAGTGATCAATATATCTTAAATTCCTAGTATAAATTTTACTATATTAAAATATATTTTATAGTAGTGAAATTTAGGGAGGATGAGAAGATGAGATATACTAGATATGATATAAAGAGAAAAAAAAAGGGTAACAAGTTTTACGTTGTAGCTGTATTTATAGTATTAATTTGTGCAATATTAATTGGTACTCTTATATCAAATATATTCTTAAAGAACAATAGCAGTGTGGTGGGAAGTTCAGAAAGTAAAGCAGTTTTTAATCAGAATAATTCGGTAGATTTTGTATTTTTACAATGTGGTACATTTACGAAGAAAGAAAATGCACAGGATTTAATGAATAAGCTTGGTAAAATTGGAAATCCTTTTGAGGTTCAGGATAACGGAAATATAAGAGTTATGTTCGGCATTTATGATAACAAAAAGGATTACGATGCTGCTGTAAAACTTTTAAGAGATAATAAATTTGAGGTACAGGATATAAATTATAGTTTAAGTAAAAATGATGTCTGTGATTCACAAATAATAAGTATTTTAAATGCAAGTTTACAAGTTATAAACAAAACCTATGATAAAGATGTTAAGGAAGTTCAAACTGCTGCACTAAAGGATTGGACTAAAAAGCTTGATAAGGTAGATGGAAATTATAAAAACAAAGTAGTTTTAGAAGAAATAAAACAACATATAGACAAACTCCCTGCAAGTTTTTCAAAGGATAATGCAAATGAGGACAAAGTATTTTTGTATTCCGAGTTTAAAAAATTGTCTAAATAGCTAAAAGTCTGCTAAAAAGCAGACTTTTTAATTGAAAACAAACTAAAAAATTTTTATTAATAACTTATATAAATACTTGTTTAAAGGCATATTAAATGATAAACTATATTAGACACGGAAGGTTCAATTAAATGGGGGATATGGCAATATAATTGGTAAAAACTCAAAAAATTTCATATTTCTTATTTTGCTGAAAGGAATAGGTGTAACTATTGTAATCATATAAGTGACACTAAATTTTAAATTGCTAGTTTTCAAATGATGTATCTACTATAGGTACAATAGGTCTATTTCTTTTTATTAAGCTTTTAAGTCTAACATTGGATAGCAAATTTTAATATCAATATTATTACCATAATGGGAATAATATTAGCAATAATTATATGTAGAAAATATTAGGAAGTGAAAGTATGAATTTGATTTTGGCTTCGTCCTCTGAAAGGAGAATAGAGCTTTTAAAAAGAATTACTGAAAATTTTAAAGTTATTCCAAGTAATTTTGATGAAAAGAAAATTGAGTTTAAAGGCGATGTTCCTAAATACGTTACGACTTTAGCAGAAGGCAAAGCAAGGGAAGTTAAAAATACAATAGCTGAAAGAAAAGATACTTTTATTATAGGTTGTGACACAGTTGTTGCATTTGAAAATCTTATTTTGGGGAAACCTAAAGATGAAAATGATGCATTTGGAATATTAAAGAGGTTAAGTGGCAATATTCATAATGTGTATACTGGTATTGCAATACTGGATTTGAATTCTGGTAAAACGAAAACAGATTATATGTGCACAGAGGTGAAATTTTCTGCTTTAACTGATGAAATGATTAAGAAATATGTATGTTCCGGAGAATGTTTAGATAAAGCAGGTGCTTATGGTATACAAGGTAACGCTGCGGTTTTTGTAGAATCTATAACTGGGTGCTTTTACAATGTAGTTGGATTACCACTTAATAAATTGAGTAAAATGTTTGGGGAGATGGGAATAAGTCTATAAAGGAAGGTGCAGTATTGGCTAATTCTCTTAAAATTATGGATTTACCCGAAAATGAAAGACCGAGAGAGAGACTTTTTAGATATGGTGCTGAAGTTCTGTCAAATAATGAACTTTTAGCCATTATATTGAGAAGTGGTACAGTTAAGGAAAATATTCTAGGTTTATCAAACAGGTTATTAAAGCTTAATGGTGGACTCAACGGATTGTTGAACTTAAATGTAGAAGAACTTTTACAGATTGATGGAATAGGTATGGCTAAAGCAGTACAGATAATTGCATTAGGCGAGCTTACAAGAAGAGTTGGTACATATAGATCAGGAGATACCTACAGCATTTCAAAGCCTAAGGATGCTGCTGATTTGGTGATGCAGGAAATGAAGAGTCTAAACAAAGAGGTACTTAAGGTTATTTTATTGAATACGAAGAATGTAGTTATCAGAATAGTAGATGTATCTGTTGGAAGCTTGAATTCTTCTATAGTGCATCCAAGAGAAGTATTTCATAGTGCTATTTTAGCTCATAGTGCTTCTATTATAATATGTCATAATCATCCGTCAGGTGATCCAACACCTAGTGCTGAGGATATAAATATCACTCATAGGTTAAAAGAATGTGGTAAAATAATAGGTATTGACCTTTTAGATCATATTATTATTGGTGATAGAATTTATGTAAGTTTAAAGGAAAAAGGAATTTTGTAAGTTTGAAAGGAGAAAAATTTAAATGGGATTTTTTGGTATATCTAGAGACATGGGTATAGACTTAGGAACAGCAAATACTTTAGTGTATGTTAAGGGAAAGGGAATCGTTTTAAGAGAACCTTCCGTTGTTGCTATAAATACAAATACAAAAACTGTGCTTGCTGTTGGTAATGAGGCAAAGCAAATGATAGGAAGAACACCAGGAAATATAGTTGCTATAAGACCTTTAAAGGATGGAGTTATAGCTGATTTTGACGTTACAGAGAGTATGCTTAAAAAATTTATTGCTAAAGTAACTTCAAAGGGCAGCTTTGCAAGTCCTAGAATAATAGTTTGTTTTCCATCTGGAGTTACAGAGGTAGAAAAGAGAGCTATTGATGAGGCTACCAAAAGAGCTGGAGCTAGAGATGTACAGCTTATGGAGGAACCAATGGCTGCTGCTATCGGTGCAGGTCTGCCTGTGGAAGAACCAAAGGGAAGCATGGTGGTAGATATCGGCGGTGGTACAACAGAAGTTGCAGTTGTATCTCTTGGAGGCATAGTTACTAGTAAATCTCTAAGAGTTGCTGGAGATGAGCTGGATGAATCAATTATCAGTTATATTAAAAAAGTATATAATTTAATGATTGGTGAAAGAACAGCAGAAAATATTAAGGTACAATTGGGATCAGCTTATAAGGTTTCAGATGTAGAAGAAACTATGGAAATAAAAGGACGAGATCTAGTTACAGGTCTTCCAAAGAATATAGAGATAACTGAGGCAGAAGTAAGAGAGGCTTTAAAAGAGCCTGTATCAGCTATAATAGATTCAATTAAACTTACCCTTGAAAAAACCCCACCAGAACTTGCAGCAGATATTATGGATATAGGTATAATGCTAACAGGAGGAGGAGCACTCCTTAGAGGATTAGATTCTTTAATTAATAACGAAACCCACATGCCTGTACATATAGCAGAGGCACCACTTGATTGTGTAGCACTAGGAGCAGGTAAAGCCCTTGAGCACTTTGATAAGATAAGTAAAAGCAGAGGCTAAAGATGAAATTTGTGAAAAATAGGCTGGCAGTAACAATTGTTGTTCTGTCAGTTAGCTTTTTGGTGCTAATAGGCTTTAGTGTAAAGAGGCAAAATGCTTCCTTAATGGAAAATGGTGTTGGGGTTACGTTAAATTCAGTACAGGGTGTTATTTATAAAGGAATGAGTAATGTAAAAGATTGGCTAGGGTTTATAACCCATTTTTCTCAGGTAAAGCAGGAAAATGAGGATTTGAAAAAACAAAATACGCAGATGAAACAAAAGGCATCTGCCTATGACAGTTTAGAGGAAGAAAATAAGAGATTAAGCGCTGCGTTAAATTTTACACATCAAATTGATCAATATGACTATAGATACTGCAATATTACTTCGCAAGGTGCAAATGGTCTAATGGACATATTGATTATAGATAAGGGAAAGAAAGATGGCGTTAAAAATGGTTTGGTGGTAGCTACTCCGGAGGGACTTGTAGGTAAGGTAATATTTACATCGGACAGTTGGAGTAAGGTTGGAACTCTCAATAATCCCAATGTTCAGGTATCGGGAAAAATCAAAAATACAGGAGTTATTGATGGTGTTGTAGATGGATATACTGACAGTAACAATAATAAATTAGCTAGACTTGACAACATGTCTCAGGATACAGATGTAAAGCAGGGATATGAAATAGTAACTTCCGGAATGGGAAATTTGTACCCTAAGGATATTCCAATAGGTGAAGTAACCAGTGTAGCTGTTGACCAGACTAAAATAAGTAAATATGCTATAATGAAGCCTTATGTAGACTTTAATAAATTGGAAGAAGTATTTATTATTATACCTAAGGATACTAGTCAAATAAGTTATTAGGGTGATGCAGATGAAGAAGATTATAGTTTTAACAATTTTAATTTTTGTATTTACGGTGATGGACAATGCAGTTATGCCCTTTCTTTCCATATATGGATACTATCCAAGTTTATTATTTATCTTTGCCTTAAGTTACAGTGTTATAAACGATAGATGGTCTGCTATGATAATGGGCATAGTTACTGGTGCACTTCAGGATATATTTTTTCTAAATTTCTTTGGTGTCAATGTGCTAATTAATATGCTTTTATGCATACTTGCAGGTGAGATAGGCAGAAATCTGTTTAAGGAGAAACGTCTTATGCCTGTCCTTTCTATATTCGGATTAATCTTATTTAAAGGGATATTGATTTATGTAATACTTCATATGATGAATATTCAGATGAATATATATAATGTTATTTTTCAAGCTATATATAGTTTTGTTATAGCAATATTTATGTATAAATGTATATTTAATTTATGTAAAAAAGATTACATGATACGTAATTGGAAATTTTAAAAGTGGTGATTTTATGATAAGAGATAGGAAGAAAAAAAAAATATTTAACAGATATACTGTTTTAGCTATAATTATGTTGATTGCATTTTCTGCTATTGGAACACAATTATTTAATTTACAGGTGAACATGGGGACATATTATAGTGAAACAGCCAATACCAAGTCTCACAAGCTCATACCACAGGAAGGCCCTAGAGGAGCAATTACAGATAAGAACGGCATAAAGCTGGCAACTAATGTGCAAAGCTATGAGGTTACCTTTATGGATACAGATGACAGTGAGAAGCAATTCTTTTCTACAATGTCAAAGATATTTAAAATATTAGATGATAATAGTGAAAAGCAGGATGATAGTTTTGCATTAAAAGTTAATCCTTTCAGATTTGAATTCAATACCAGTGATCCTAAGAGCATACAGACCCTGCAGCTTAGATTTTTAAAGGATAGAGGTTTTCAGGATTCAATACTAAAAACAGAATTTAATAGTAAAAAGGAAACTGATTTAACGGTAGCAGAAACAAGCAAGCTTAACAGTGAACTTCTTAAATTGACTCCGGAACAAGTATTTAATACACTTATAGATGATAAGCATTATGGAATAGTTTCAGGAGTTTCAAAGATTGACAGTAAATATACAGTAGATGAATTAAGAAGATATCTACTGGTAAAGGATGCAATAAAGATGAATAGCTTTTCCGGGTACAAACCAGTGCCTATTGCCAGTAATATTAAAAAGGATACAGCATTAATATTATGGCAAAAGCTATCGGATTTATCTGGAATAAATGTAGATATTCAGCCTATGAGGAGCTATCCCTATGGAACTCTTGCCTCTTCAGTTTTAGGTTATATAAATAAGATAAGCTCTACAGATCAGGAGAAGTATGCTGAAAAGGGATATGATGTCAGCAGTGACTATGTAGGTGCTTCTGGAATTGAAGCGGTTCTTGAGGACAGATTGAAAGGCTCCAATGGAGGAGACATAGTTCAAATTGATAAGCAGGGAAGAATTACTAATAAATTAGCCAGCAGAGAGGCTTCTCCAGGAGAAAATGTACAGCTTACTTTAGATGCAAATGTACAGTATGCCACAGAACAGGCGCTTCAGAATAAAATGACACAGCTGCAGCAGGCTGGTAGCTCTGGAGACCAAAGTACGAAAAATGCTACAAGGGGAGCAGCGGTAGTTATTGATGTTCATACAGGAGCAGTTTTGGCACTGGCAAGTGTACCTAGCTTTAATCCAAATGACTTTTCAAATCCCAGTGGATTAACTGATGATGAGATAAAAAAATATTTTAGTCCTGATTATGAACAGCTGGCAAAGGCAAAGGGAATGCCACAGGATTTAATTGATTATATGTTTCCTATAGATAGTAGTATTAAGAATAATACTACTATAAGAACAGATAGATTTGATTATTTTCCTAAATATCTATATAATTATGCCACTATGTCACTGTTGCCACCAGGTTCTACTTTTAAGCCTTTAGCTGCGGTTGCAGGACTTCAGTCAGGGGTTATAAATGCAAATACAATAGTTGATGATAAAGGATATTTTGTTGGGGATGGTGGAAATGTTATTTGGTTTCATTCTGATGGAGCCAATGGTCCGGTTAATGTAGTTAGAGCATTAGCTAAATCAAGTAACCCATATTTCATGACTGTGGGAAGAGATCTTAAAACTCAGAAGGGTGAAGATACATTGGCAAAATATGCATGGCAATTTGGCTTAGGAGCTGATCCCAATGGGGGTAATGCAAGTACCGGGATTGAAATACCCGAAAATTTCGGTCAAGTATATAATACAATATCTCAGAGAAATATTAATTCTACACAGTTTCTTTTAAATATAGAGCAATATTTGAATACTGGTACAGATTATTACAACGATAAACTACCACAAGTAGATTTATATGATAGGGGTAATGACAGTAAAAATGTTTCAGATATTAAAACACAGATAAAGAATACTATTAAAAATACTATTAAAAATGTAGATGAGAGTAGTAAATTTACTAAAAATAATAAACCTTATATTACTTCTCTTACTAATTTATTTAAACAGTTATCTCAGGAAACTGGTAAGAACTTAAGTGACGCTAATATAAATGATATTGTAAATAAGGTAGTAATTCAGCAAATGGGAATGGCAATTGAAGATTTGACACCTAAATATAATTATCATATTTACAATGCTTCCATAGGTCAAGGTATAGATAATTTTACACCATTACAGATGGCAAATTATGTAGCTACTCTTGCCAATGGAGGAACTAGGTATAAGGTTCATTTAGTGGATAAGATAACAGATACTAATGGAAAAGTGGTAAGTGAAACCAAGCCAGAGATATTAAATAAAGTTGACATGAGTCCTGAAACCAGAAGCCTGGTTATGCAAGGTATGAGTCAGGTTACTACCACTGGAGCAGGAGGAGATGGTACTGCAGCAGCAGCTCTTGGAAATTTTAATAATTACATTCCAACGGCAGGTAAAACTGGTACGGCACAGGTGGATACTACTATACAGGCAAAAACAGGCAGGTCAGACTATGGCTGGTTTGTAGGTTATGCACCGGCAAATGACCCCCAAATAGCTGTTTCTGTAGTTTTGTTTGATGGTGGTTATGGTAGTGAGGCTGCAAATGTAGCTAGAGGAATCTATGAAGGCTATTTTAAGGATCAGCTTACTAAAATGAATTATCCATTTGATATAAATACTACTTTACCTACAACAGCTGGTGAAAACAATACCTCATCAAATAAATAAAAAATATATAAGTTTAAAAGCATCATAAAATCCATTTGGTTTAAATCTGGATTTTATGATGCTTTTTTATTATAAAATCTATTTAAATTTTTACAATAAATATTCCCATTATTAAAAAAATTAAACATAGGAGAAGGATTTTTAATGAATTACATTGAAATATAATATAAGTTTAAATATTTGTAGATTTATGTAAAGAAGATTAATTGGAATTTTACGAGAGTGGGGATGTTATGATAAATGATAAAAAAAAGAAAAAAATATTTAATAGGTATACTGTTTTAATTGTAATTATGATAATTGCCTTTTCTGCCATTGGAACACAATTATTTAATTTACAGATAAACATGGGGACATATTATAGTGAGGTAGCTAATACTAAGTCTCACAAGCTTATACCACAGGAAGGACCAAGAGGAACAATCACAGATAAGAATGGCATAAAGCTGGCAACTAATGTACAAAGCTATGAGGTTACTTTTATAGATACTGAGGACAGCAAAGATCAGTTCTTTTATACTATATCAAAGGTATTTAAAATCTTAGATGACAACAATGAAAAGCAGGATGATAGCTTTGCATTAAAGGTAAATCCCTATAGATTTGAATTCAATACCAATGATCCGAAAGCCATACAGACCTTGCAACTCAGATTTTTGAAGGATAGAGGTTTTCAGGATTCAATACTAAAAACAGAATTTAAAGGCAAAAAGGAAACTGATTTAACTGTAGCAGAAACAAGCAAGCTTAACAGTGAACTTCTTAAATTGACTCCAGAACAAGTATTTAATGCACTTATAGATGATAAAACCTACGGAGTTGTATCAGGAGTTTCAAAAATTGACAGTAAATATACAGTAGATGAATTAAGAAGATATCTGCTAATAAAAGATGCTATAAAAATGAATAGCTTTTCTGGATATAAGCCAGTACCTATTGCCAGTAATATTAAAAAAAATACAGCACTTATATTATGGCAAAAGCTATCAGATTTATCTGGAATAAATGTGGACATTCAGCCTATGAGAAGCTATCCTTATGGAACTCTTGCCTCTTCAGTTTTAGGTTATATAAGTAAAATAAATTCTACAGATCAGCAGAAATATGCTGAAAAAGGTTATGATGTGAGTAATGATTATATAGGTACTTCAGGAATTGAAGCATACTATGAAAGTAGATTAAGAGGCAGCAATGGTGGAGATGTTGCTCAAATAGATAAGCAGGGAAGAATTACTAACAATTTAGCCAGTAGAGAAGCTTCCCCTGGGCAAAACATACAGCTTACAATAGATGCTAATGTTCAGTATGCTACAGAACAGGCATTGCAGAAAGAAATGACAACCTTACAGCAGAAAGGACAAGTTCAGGATCTGAATACAAGAAATGCTACAAGAGGAGCTGCCATAGTAATTGATACGCATAATGGAGGAATATTATCTCTTGCCAGTCTACCTGGTTTTGATCCAAATGATTTTTCAAATCCTACTGGATTAACTGAGGAGCAGCTGAAGAAATATTTCAATCCTGACTATGTACAAATGGCAAAGGCTAATGGAAAGCCTCAAGATTTAATTGATTTTATGTTTCCTGTAGATAGCAGCATTAAGGGAAATACAACTATAAGAAAAGATAAATATGATTATTTTCCAAAGCCTTTGTACAATTATGCTACAATGCCGCTGATTCCATCAGGATCAACCTTTAAGCCATTGACAGCAATAGCTGGTTTACAATCTGGTGTTATAAATGCAACTTCAACAGTTAATGATCAGGCAATATATTATGGTGATGATATAAATCATCCCTATGTATTTAAAACAGAACCTGCAAATGGAATTGTAGATGTAGTAAGGGCAATAACAGTTTCCAGCAATCCTTATTTTATGGAGGTAGGCAAAAGACTTAAAGATGCACAGGGGGATGATGCCTTAGCAAAATATGCATGGCAATTTGGATTGGGGGCCGATCCAAAGGATGCTAATCCAGGTACAGGTATTGAAATTCCAGAAAACTTTGGTCAAGTTTATAATATTGTATCCCAGAGAAATATAAATGCCACACAATTTCTTCTAAATATAGAGCAGGATTTGAGTAATGGTAGTGGAACTAAAGGTGAGAAATTTCAATCTATAGATTTATATGATAGACCGGATGACAGTAAAGATGTTTTAGGTATCAAAGCTCAAATAAAAAATTCCATAAAAGATACTATAAAAAGTGGAATTTCTTCTACTGAATTTTATAGTAAAACTAAAAATTATATCAATTTATATACACCCATGTATAAGCAATTGATAGCTATCGATCCAAAGTATAATGGGAAGAATTATAGTGATGCGAATGTAAATGCTGCGGTTACGGACACAATTAATCAAATGGCAAGTGCTATTGGTGATTTAAATCCTAAAGCTCATTATCATATAGAATTTGCATCTATAGGTCAGGGTATGAATGCTTTTACTCCATTGCAGCTGGCTGGCTATGTATCTACCCTTGCCAATGGAGGAACAAGATACAAACTTCATCTTTTTGATAGAATAGTGGACGCAGATGGAAAGATAGTAAGTGAATTTAAACCAGAAGTATTAAATAAAATTGATATTAACGCTGCCAATCGAGATCTTGTTATGAAAGGTATGGGTCAGGTTACTGGTGGAGCAGGAGCAGATGGTACGGCAGCAGGAGCACTTGGAGATTTTAATAATTATATTAAAACGGCAGGTAAAACTGGTACAGCGCAAGGTAACACAGATGTACAGGACAAAATAGGAAGATCAGATTATGCCTGGTTTATAGGTTATGCACCAGCGGATAATCCACAAATAGCTGTAGCTGTAGTTATATTTGATGGTGGATATGGTAGTCAGGCTGCATATGTAGCTAAGGGGATTTATGAAAGCTATTTTAAGGATCAGCTTACTAAATTAAATTATAAGTTTGATGCACCAACAGATCTTCCACCGCCAGATGCGAGTAAAGTATCAGTAAATAAATAAAAATATATTATATCTAAAAGCACTATAAAGCTTAATTTTAAATTAATGAGTTTTATGGTGCTTTTACTAAAATTTATGTACAAATTGTGAACTTAAGTATTTTTAGTACAATCTTTAAGTCCATTACAGATTTCCTATAATTATTTTAAAAAATTAATTATAAAAGAAGGATTTTTAACAAATTGTGTTGAAATGTATAAAGGAAGCTTAAAAACCTTTGGAGGTTTATTATTTATGGGTGAAGACAAAATTGTGCTAAAAGGAAATAAAGATGGTCTAAATGTGCTAATTGATATGAATGCCTTTAAAGATTTCAGTGATATGCTGGAAAAATTAGAACAAAAGCTTTCAAGAGGTAAAAGATTTTATAAGGGCTGTACATTGAAAATTACTACACAACTCAAGTTTGTAAGTGAAAGAGAACTTAGAAAATTAAAGGATATTCTTTTTGAAGAATTTCTTATAAAAGATTGTATATTTCAGGATGTTGAAGAAAATGAAAGTAAAATTTTTACGGGGGTTTATGAAGGAAGAACTAAATTTCTCAGAAGAACCGTAAGAAGTGGTCAGGTAATAAATTATACTGGAAATATAGTTATAATAGGTGATGTGAATCCAGGATCTGAAATTTTTGCAGCAGGAAATATTATTGTGCTTGGAAGTCTTAAAGGAGATGTGCATGCCGGTGTAAATGGTAATGACAAGTCAATTATAGCTGCTTTTAGGTTAGAACCTAAGGTTTTGCAAATAGCTAATATAATGACAAGGGCTCCAGAAAACGATGAAAAACCTGATTATCCTGAGGTGGCAAAGATAAAGGGAAACACTATAATTGTAGAACCTTATTCACCTAATAAATTCATATAATGGAGGTAAATTAAATGGGAGAAGCTATTGTAATAACATCTGGAAAAGGTGGAGTTGGAAAAACTACTACTACAGCAAATATTGGTACGGCGCTTGCAGCTATGGGAAAGAAAGTAGTAATGGTGGATGGTGATACGGGCCTTAGAAATTTAGATGTATTAATGGGCCTTGAAAATAGAATAGTTTTTACACTTTTAGATGTAGTTGAGGAAAATTGCAGATTAAAGCAGGCACTTATAAGGGATAAAAGATATGATAATTTGTTTCTACTTCCAACGGCACAGACTAGGGATAAAAATGATGTAAATGCAGAACAAATGCTTAATTTAGTAAATGAACTTAAAAATGAATATGATTATATTTTGATTGATTGTCCCGCTGGAATTGAGCAGGGCTTTGAAAATGCAGTTATAGGTGCTGACAGGGCAATTGTGGTAGTAAATCCTGAAGTAACTTCTATAAGAGATGCTGACAGAGTAATTGGAAAATTAGATGCTAGGGGATTAGAAGATCATAAGCTTGTAGTTAACAGAATAGATCTTGAAATGGTTAAACGTGGTGATATGCTTGGTATTAATGATATAATAGATAATCTGGCAATAAAGCTTATAGGAGTTGTGCCTAATGACAGAGATATAACAATTTCAACTAATAGAGGGGAGCCCATAGTTTTAAATAACAATTCTAAAGCTGGGCATGCTTTCTTAGATATTGCAAAAAGAATAACAGGGGAAGAGGTTCCTTTTCTTCCTTTAGAAGAAAATGAAACCTCTAGTGGATTTATGTCAGCTATAAAAAAATTATTTAAATTTAAGTAGTTAGGAGATAGGATTATGGATTTATTTAAATTTTTTTCAAGTAAACCTTCTTCAAAGGATGTAGCCAATGAAAGATTAAAATTAATTTTAATTCATGATAGAGCTGATTTGTCTCCAGAGCTCCTTGAACTGATAAAAGGTGAGATAATGAATGTTATAGCTAAATATGTGGAGATTGATAATTCTGATGTAGAAGTAAAACTTACAAGGGTTGAGGAGCAAGAGGGCAATTCACCAGCCCTTGTGGCCAATATACCTATAAGAAAAATGAAGATAAAAAAATAAAAGTCATTAAAAAAGCTGTTCTATTTATTTAGAGCAGTTTTTTTGTCATAAAAAATTATTAAATAAATATATATGGTATTGTATGAATTATAATTGGGAGGAAAATATGGGGAGCTTTAACAGCCAGTATGAAAATTATTATAATGCATTATCAAAAAAGGGATACGGCCAGAATAAATTGCCTTATAAAAGACAGTCTAATGTTGAAAAATCTATTTTTAGTAAGAGAAAACTTTTGAGAATCTTTGAAATACAACTTATAGGTACTGTATTTCTCTTTATTTTTGCCTTTACATGTAAGTTGTATGTTAATCCACAGACAAAGATGGTATACAATTATTCTAAAAATATTGTAAATGAAAATTTTGATTATAAATCTGCAATATTATATGTGAAGAGTATAGATGTAAATAATTTAGTGAAGTCAATTAAAAGCGGTAATTTTACAGATTTTCAAAACAAGGCAACAAATTGGATTGATAGTGTTAGAACAAAGGTTATGGGAGGCAAAACAACTAAGGAGAATATAACTAATAATTTTATAGTTCCTGTAAATGGCAGAGTATTACAAGGATATGGTCAAATGAAAAATAGTACTACAGGTGAGGTTGAATTTCATAAGGGAATAGATATTGAATGTTCATTAAATACGGATATAAAGGCTTCTTATAATGGCTTTATAAAAGAAACAGGAGAGGATAAAACACTGGGGAAATATTTAGTTATAGATCATGAAAATGGTATTGAGACAAAATATGCCCATATGAACTCACTTCAAGTGAAAAAAGGTGATAAAGTTATAAAAGGCCAGATTATTGGAAAATCTGGTAATACAGGAAATGTGGCTTCTCCCTTACTGTATTTTGAATTGATATATATGGGTGAAAATCTTGATCCGCAGCAATACTTTAATATTTAATTTTCACAGGGCATTTTCAAAAAATATACTATGTATTTTGAATTGTTATTTATTTTCATATACCTAAGCAATAAACTTGGAGTGATCTTTTGATTAAAATAAATAAATTTTTTATACCATATATTGTTTTGCTAGTTTTTATAGGTTTTAACGGAGATCTATTCATAGCTTTTGCAATGGTTATTTTTCATGAATTTACACACTATTTTGTAGCAAGATATTTTGGATTTAAAAATGGTAATGTTGAAATTTTGCCATTTGGTGCAGTTTTAAGGCTTGATGATTTAGCAGAAGCTTCATTTAAGGAAGATTTGATAATTTCACTGTCAGGACCAATTTTTAATTTAGTGCTGGCAGTCATTTTTTATGTATTGAATTTACATTTTAATAGAAATTTTATGCATTCTCTATCTTTTACTAATGCTGCTCTTGGAATATTTAATTTAATGCCAGCATTGCCTTTGGATGGAGGCAGGATATTAAGAGATTTAATAGGAAAAAAGACCATATACAGATCTGCAAATTTGATTACTATTATAGTCAGCATGTGTATTGGAAGTATATTTATGTTATATTATATGTACTGCTTTTTTAAAGGGCAGATGAATTTGTCCTTTGGAATTATAGCACTTTATATAATGATATATTCTTTTAAGGAAAAGGAAAGGATAGCATATATAATCATGAGTGATATTGTAAAGAAAAAATTTAGATTTATAAAAAGAGGCTATATAGAAAATAGAAATTTTTCTATATACTATAAAAGTGAATTATTAAAGGTACTTAGTCTAGCAGAAAAAAATAAATACAATATTTTTACTGTTCTTGATGAGGAATTAAAAGTTGTGGATATAATTTATGAAGAGGAGATTTTAGAGGCACTGAAAAGTTATGGAAATATAACTATAGAGGAATTAATACAAATACACGAGAAAAACGAAATATAGTACGGGAAAAGCACAGCAGCTAGAACTGATATAATGTGTGTACAGGAAAAGTGAAATATAGAAGAAAAAATAGGATGCATTATTGGGTATTTCTTTGATCATGCCTATATGTTAGAATAACAATGAATGTCAAAATGGATGAGCTAAGGCATCTTTAAAATATACATGCTATCTTTGGCTTATTTATTGTCAGATGCCTAATGAGGAGGAAATAGAATTGAAAAAAATAACTGATGATATTTTGCATAGGGTTGAAAAACCAGCCAGATACACTGGTGGTGAGTTTAACTCCTGTGTTAAAGATAAAAATAAAGTGGATATAAGGTTTGCCTTTTGTTTTCCAGATGTATATGAGGTAGGTATGTCCCATCTTGGAATGAAGATACTCTATCATGTTTTAAATAAAAGAGAGGATACCTACTGCGAAAGGGCCTTTGCGCCCTGGCCGGATATGGAAAAGCTCATGAGAGAAAGTGAAATACCATTATATACTCTTGAAACAAAGGATTCTTTAAAGGAATTTGATTTTGTAGGTTTTACACTTCAGTATGAAATGAGCTATACAAATATTTTAAATATGCTAGATATGTCAGGAATAGAATTAAGAGCTTCAAAAAGGACAGAAGAGGATCCTGTAGTAATATGCGGAGGTCCCTGTGCCTATAATCCTGAGCCGCTTTATGATATAGCCGATATATTCTCTATTGGTGAGGGGGAAGAACATCTAAATGAATTGCTGGATTTATATAAAAAATACAAGGGAAAAAATAAAAAGGAGTTTTTAAGAGAAGCTGCCAAAATAGAAGGTACTTATGTTCCAAGTCTTTATGAAGTCTACTATAAGGAAGATGGAACTATAAAGGAGTTTAAACCCAAATATGAAGATATACCTAAAACTATAAAGAAGAGAATAATTAAAGATTTCAATGATGTAGAATATCCAGATAAACTAATTGTACCCTATAATGAAATTGTACATGATAGAATTATGCTGGAAACCTTTAGGGGTTGTACTAGGGGCTGTAGATTTTGCCAGGCAGGAATGATTTATAGGCCTGTAAGAGAAAAGAAGTCAGAAAAATTATTAGATATATCTCAAAAACTTATTGAAAATACTGGCTATGATGAAATTTCTCTTACATCTTTAAGTATTTGTGATTATTCAGATATACAAAATTTAATTAATTCTATGGTGGAAAAGTATAGAGATGAAAAGGTTGGTGTATCACTGCCATCCCTTAGAATAGACTCGTTTTCAGTGGATTTAATAAAGGAGATTCAGAAAGTTAGAAAGACAGGGCTTACTTTTGCCCCGGAAGCTGGATCACAGAGAATGAGAGATGTAATAAATAAAGGAGTAACGGAAGAGAATTTAATTGACTCTGTTAGAAGTGCCTTTAAAGCTGGCTGGTCAACTATTAAGCTTTATTTTATGATAGGCCTCCCATTTGAAACTGCAGAGGATGTGAAGGGAATAGCTTATTTATCGAAAAAGGTTATAGAGGAATATTATAAGGTTCCAAAGGAAGAAAGAAAAAAGGGCTTAAAGGTTACTGCCAGTACTTCTATATTTGTTCCTAAACCATTTACACCTTTCCAATGGGCAGCAATGGATAAAATCCCTTCTGTAAGGGAAAAAATAGGGGGACTACAAAAGGTTATGGATAAAAGGGTAACCTACAACTGGCATGAGACACCTGTAAGCTATCTTGAGGCGGTATTTGCCAGAGGAGATAGAAGAATGTGTGATGTACTGGTAAAGGCCTTTGAAAAGGGCGCAAAATTTGATGGCTGGTCTCAGTATTTTGATTATGAATTATGGATGGAAGCTATGAAGGATTGCAACATAGATGGAGATTTTTATGCCTATAGAGAAAGAAGTTATGAAGAATTTTTACCATGGGATTTTATAGATATTGGTATAAATAAGGAATTTCTAATTAAAGAAAATGAAAATGCAAAGCTTGCAGTTATTACTCCTGATTGCAGAAGTGGATGTAAAAATTGTGGTATAAATGTTAATTTTAAAGAAGGGAAGTGCTTTGAAGGTGCGATATTTAATTAAATTTACAAAGGGTTCTGAAGTAAAATTTGTTTCTCATCTTGATATTATGAGAACAATTCAGAGGACTTTTAAGAGAGCTGCACTTCCTGTAGATTATTCTAAAGGCTTTAATCCTCACATGAAGCTTTCTATTGCTCAGCCTCTATCTGTTGGGATGTATTCTTTAGGAGATTACCTTGATATAGAATTTAAAGAATCAGTAGAGATAAATGAAATAGAAAGAAAATT
Organism: Clostridium sp.; assembly: GCF_047718555.1. Lineage (GTDB taxonomy): Bacteria > Bacillota > Clostridia > Clostridiales > Clostridiaceae > Clostridium_I. The sequence continues at coordinate 18,106 of NZ_JBDNRK010000031.1, forward strand.
TAATGAAAATTCTACGGAAAATATAAAATTATTAAAGGTAGTTGAAATTAAGGAACCCTATGACAAAGATGGAAGGAAGATTCCTCAAGCCATGGCAGCAATTGATGGAGCAAGCTATAAAATAAATATAAAATATTTAAATACAGATACTCTTAATATTGAGATTGATAATGTGTTTCAACTTAAAGCGTGGAACATTCTTAAGAAGACTAAAAGTGGTGAAAAAGAGGTTGATATTAAGCCGATGGTTAAGAATTTAAAGTTTAGTGTGGAAGGTGATTATCTTAAGCTGGAAGCAGAGCTTTCCTGTGGAAGCAGAGAAAATTTATCAGCAGAGCTTTTGGCAAAGTATATAAAGCAAAATACCAAAGCTGTAGATGAAGAGGCCTTCACGGAGATTGTAAGAACGGAAATGTATGGCATTAAAAATAAAAAATTAGTACCACTTTGGCAGTATTTTCAGCAGTGAACTCGTTTCAGCAGGCTGAAACATCGGTAAATCAGGTGGGGAGTCTACCCCACCTGATTGGAAAGTCCCACCTTCGCTTCGCTTAGAGGTGGAGGTCTGAACCTTTCAGTCAGGAAAAGATAAAGCTTATTTACCGGGAGTATAAACTTCATCTAAATTTAGATTAATTATATAGATAGAGAAAACCATTAATAGACTTAGAGGTGCTAAAGTTGAAAAATATATTCTTTGAAAGGCAAAAAGATTTACTTAGAATTGCTATAACAGAAGAGGAAAAGCTTATAGAATGCTATATTGAGGAAGAGGGTACATTAGTGTATCCAGGACAGATCTATAAAGGCATAGTTAAGAACATTGTGCCTGCAATAAAATGTGCTTTTATAGATATTGGCAGAGGAAAAAATGCATATATGTATATGGATTCTAAATTTAACAATGTGAAAATAAAAAAGGGTGAGGAACTTTTAGTTGAAATTATTAAAGAAAATATGGGGACAAAAGGTCCGAAAGTAAGTAATAAAATCACTGTTCCTGGCAGATATGCTGTGATTGAAACTTTAAACAATGAAATTTCTATTTCAAAGAAAATAGTAGACAAAGAAATTCAGGAATATTTAGAAAATGGCATAAGAAAACCCGAAGATACAGGGGTTATGATAAGAACTAATGCGGAGAAAATCACCATAGATGAAATAAATAATGAAATTGAAAGATTATATAAAATATATGAGGATATAGTGAAAAGGGGAAATTACTCTAATAAACCTGAGCTTATATATGATTCTGGCGGTGTTTTAGGAAAAGTTTTAAGGGATGTAGTAGATGAAGCCACGGAAAAAATAATTGTTAATAATTCAGAGGATCTTAAGTTCATAGAAGCTTATATAAAAAATAAAGGTGATATAGCCGCAAAGGTAGAAATACATAGACATAATATTCCCATTATGGAATATTACAATATTGAAAAAAAGATATTAGAACTTAGAGATAATATTGTAGAACTTCCATGCGGAGGATCTATAGTAATTGATAAAACCGAGGCCATGTATGTTATTGATGTGAATTCAGGTAAAAATGTTAAAGGAAGAAATATTCAAAATACTGCAGAATTTACAAATACTCAGGCTGCCAGGGAAATTGCATCACAGATTAGACTTAGAAATTTGAGCGGAATAATAGTTATAGATTTTATAGATGTGGAAGATACAAAAATAAAAAATAAAATTCTACATATTTTAGAGTTGGGATTTAAAGATGATAAAAATAAAACTATAATTTATCCATTTACAGAATTAAATATTGTACAAATAGCCAGAAGAAGAAGGGGTAAATCCATACTAGATTATATTGAACAAAAATGTAAAGTCTGTAATGGCTCCGGAAAAGTATTAAAATTATCTTATTTAGCTAATTTGATTAGAAACAGAATAATAAGAATTGATATGGAAAATACAAGTAATCACATTTATATTGAAATAAGTGAAGAGTATAAAGCAAGTATATTGAAATATACAGATAAATTTGTAAAGTCAATAGGTTCAGAAAAAAAGAGTGTTTATGTAAGATTTATAAAAGATATTGATTATTATAAGGTGGAACCTTTAATGTTTAAAAATCAAATAGAAGATAATAATATATATAAAATATATGGATAATTTTATTTACAAATATTATTATATGTGTTAAAATGGCATTTGTAGGCCGCACGCATAGGGTTTTATATGAAACACGAGATTTAAATTTTGTGTACCTGAGTTGGCGAGACTGGTTTGAGGAGGTGTTTTAATGTACGCAGTAATTACTACTGGAGGAAAACAGTATAAAGTTTCAGAAGGAGACGTAATATTCGTTGAGAAACTAGAAGCTGAAGTTGATTCAAATGTTGAATTGACAAATGTTCTTGCAGTTGCAAAAGAAGACGGATTTGTTGTAGGTAAGCCTGTAGTTGAAGGAGCTAAAGTTGTTGCTAAAGTAGCAGAACAAGGAAAAGCTAAAAAGGTTATAGTATTCAAATATAAACGTAAAAAGGACTACAGAAGAAAACAAGGTCACAGACAACCTTACACTAAGCTTGTAATTGAAAAGATTGAAGCTTAGTCATGATTAATATTGTTTTTACAAAAAAACATAATTGTTTTGTTTCTTTTAACATAAATGGGCATGCATGTTTTAGTGAAGAAGGCTATGATATTGTGTGCAGTGCTGTATCGGCATTAGCTTATACCTTTGCCAATGGTATTACAGAAATTGTAGGTGCAAATGCCGAGATTAGTATTTGTGATGGCTTTTTAAGTTTAGACTTAAAAAATGAAGCTATGAGTAATGTTGAAAAATGTCAAATATTAATGAAGACGATGTTATCTGGAATGCAGAATATGGAAATTAATTATGGTGACTATATAAAAGTGGAAATAGAGGAGGTGCAGTGAAATGCTAGTTATGAATCTACAACTATTTGCTCATAAAAAAGGAGTAGGTAGTTCAAGAAATGGTAGAGACAGTGAATCTAAAAGACTTGGAGTTAAAAGTGCTGATGGAGAATTCGTACTTGCTGGAAATATATTGGTTAGACAAAGAGGAACAAAGATTCATCCTGGAGCTAATGTAGGTAAGGGATCTGATGATACTCTTTTTGCTAAGGTTGACGGAGTAGTTAAATATGAAAGAGTAGGCAGAGACAAGAAAAAAGCAAGCGTTTATCCTGTAGCTATAGAAGAAAGCATAGCTGAATAATTTAAAGCACCCTTTAGGGGGTGCTTTTTTACTCCATAAAAGGAAGGTGAAGATAATGTTTATTGATACGGCAAAAATATTTATAAAGTCTGGTAATGGAGGAAATGGATCGGTTTCCTTCAGAAGGGAAAAATACGTACCATTAGGTGGGCCTGACGGCGGAGATGGTGGAGATGGTGGAAATGTAATCTTCATAGCGGATCAAAATATGACTACTCTTTTAGATTTTACATATAAAAGAAAATATGTAGCGGAAATTGGGGTAGCTGGCTCTGGGTCTAAATGTTATGGCAAAGATGGAAAAGATTTGTATATAAAGATACCTATGGGTACAATTATTAGAGATGTAGAAACTGATAAGATCATTGCGGATTTATCTCATGCTGGAGATAAGGTTATTGCTGCAAAAGGTGGAAAAGGTGGAAAGGGAAATGCAAAATTCTGTACGCCTACAAGGCAGGCTCCAAATTTTGCAGAACCTGGTATGCCGGGAGAGGAACGATGGATAAGCTTAGAGCTTAAATTGTTGGCGGATGTAGGACTTATAGGTTTCCCAAATGTAGGTAAATCTACCTTGCTATCCATGGTGTCTAAGGCAAGGCCTAAGATTGCAAACTATCATTTTACCACCATAAAACCTAATCTTGGAGTAGTTAGCATTCCTGGAATTCAAGGCTTTGTTATGGCAGATATTCCTGGTATTATTGAAGGTGCAGCAGAGGGCGTAGGTCTTGGTTTACAGTTTTTAAGACATATTGAAAGAACAAGGCTTCTTATTCACGTAGTTGATATTTCTGGAAGTGAAGGAAGAGATCCTATAGAGGATTTCATTAAAATCAATGAGGAATTAAAGAAATATAGTGTTAAACTTTGGGATAGACCTCAGATAATAGCTGCAAATAAAAGTGATATTTCCTATGATGATACTAATTTCAATAATTTTAAAGAGAAGCTGCAGGAAATGGGATATAAACATATATTTAAGATTTCAGCAGCTACAAGGTTTGGAGTAGATGATCTATTGAAGGAAGCTGCAAAACAACTTTCAGAAATACCTGTTACAGACCTGGAGATAAGTGAAGAGGAGAGATTTGTACCGGAAGATAAGAAATTTACTTATGAAATTCGTAAAGAAGATGATGTCTACGTAGTTGAAGGCTCCTTTGTTGATAGATTGCTAGATAGTGTAAATATCAATGATCCTCAATCATTGATGTATTTCCATAAGGTACTTAGAAATAAGGGTATCATTGATGAGTTAGTTAGTATGGGGATAGAAGACGGAGAATTAGTAAGATTAAATGATTTTGAATTCGAGTTTTTATTATAGGAGGAAACAATTTAATGATAACCAGTAAACAAAGAAGTTACTTAAGGGGTTTGGCCAACAAAATTCAACCTATTTTTCAGGTGGGAAAAAGTGATATAGAAGAAGCCTTTATAAAACAGGTAGATGATGCCCTTAAAGCTAGAGAATTAATAAAAATAACGGTGCTTGAAACCAGTGACTATACTGCCAGAGAAGCTAGTGATTTACTTTGCAGAAAATTAAATTGTGAGGGAATTCAAGCTATAGGCAGAAAATTTGTATTATATAGAAGATCTAAAGATAATTCTAAAATAGAATTACCTGTTTAAACTATGAAAATAAGGATTCTAAGATTTAGGCTGATAAAATTATACCTGAATTTTTAGAATTCTATTTTTATATTATCATCTTCAATTGGACAAATAATTCATCAAGCTTTTATAAGCTTAAATCTCTTTTTAAAAACTTTACAAGTGAACATATATATGAATGTTTAATGAGATTATTTGAAAAATGGGGATGGAAAAGTTTGATTACATAAAATTGATGATGGTAGAAAAAAGTGAATTTTTAATACTTATTGTAATATAAATAAAATATAATATTACAATAAATGGCATATGCCACTACTGTAAATATGATATAATATACTTATTAATAATTATTAGGGCATTAAAGATAAATAGCAGGTGAAGAAAGTCTTCTATTTTTTATCCGATGACTACCCACTCTAATACTCCCATCGTACTCTGTGAAAGCGAGTCACACATTTTGGTTCTCTGCTTTTCGTAAAGTAGGAGTAAAGAGTGGCTACGTCCATGGATAACGACTTCTAAGCATCAGCTGGAATAAAAACTCCATCTGATACTAAGAATTCTGTTTATGCCTAAGATAAAGAGGGATTTAAATGAAAAAAGGCATTTTAGGAGGGACTTTCGATCCAATTCACAACGGACATTTAAATATTGCTTATGAGGCTATAGAAAGATTAAAGTTGGATAAAATGGTTTTTATACCAACAGGCAATCCACCACATAAGACAGATAAGGTAGTAACAGATGCACTAATAAGATACAAAATGGTGGAAAAGGCAATAAAAGATGAACCTATTTTTGAAATAGATAATTATGAAATTCATAAAAGAGGTTTAAGTTTTACCTATAAAACATTGGAATATCTCAATGAAAAAGAACCAGATACTCAGTGGTATTTTATAAGTGGAGCTGATTGCCTCATTGAAATGGAAAACTGGAAAAATATCAATAGAATATTGGAACTTTGTAACTTTGTAGTATTTAATAGACCAGGTTACAGCAAAGAACAGCTTGAAAAACAAAGGGAAAAAATTGAAAAGCAATATAATAGGGATATTATATTGCTGGATTTACCTTTAATGGATATATCAGCTTCTTATATAAGAAAAAAGGTCAGGCAGGGCAATAATATATCGTATTTGGTACCTGCTTCAGTTTCTAAAGATATTGCTAGGTTAAGACTTTATGAGAGTGAGAGAAGGGATTTTTATGTGGAATGAGATCGAAATGGAAGAATATTTAAAAAAAAATTTAACAGAGGGAAGGTTAAAGCATAGCTTGGGAGTAAGAGATACTGCAGAGGCTTTGGCCAAGAAATATGGAGCTGATGTGCATAAGGCTAGAATTGCTGGATTGATACATGATTGCGCAAAACAAATGGAAAAAAGCAAAATATTAGACATTTGTATTGAAAATGGATATAAATTAGATCATGTTGCCTATAAGAATCCTGGTATTATGCATGGAGCAGCTGGTGCCATAATTGCAAAGCAGGTAATGAAAGTTGAAGATCAGGATATATTGAATTCTATCGAATATCATACTACAGGAAGAAAAGATATGAGTTTGCTGGAAAAAATAATTTATTTAGCAGATTATATAGAACCTTCAAGAAATTTTCCTGGAGTAGATGAGCTTAGAGAAGCAGTAAATAGAAATTTGGATGAAGGATTATTGCTTTCATTTAATAGCACTATTGAGTTAGTAATTTCAAGAGGAGACCTAATTCATTTAAATACTATAGATGCAAGAAATTATATTATATGTAATGAAAAGTAGGTGGAATTAATGGGTGAGGAAAACAAAAGAACAAGGTCAAAGAAAATACTAAAAGTAGCTATAATTGCAATCTTAGCTGTAATTGTATGTATTGGAGTTGGAGTTACATGTTTTACTGTATTTTATTTATCCAGCACTAATAGTAAATCGAATTCAATTAATATTAATGCTTCGGCGCCAGCAAAGGATGAGGCTGTAAATATTTTAGTGGCAGGAGTGGATACCGCCTCTAATGATTCTGGAGATTCTGTAAAAATTAACACTGTAAAAAAAGCAAACTCAATAGTACTTCTTCACTATGATCCTAAAAATGAAAATTTAAAAATCATTTCAATTCCAAGAGATACTATTATAAAGCTTAATGAGAAAAGACAGAAAATAAGTATATCCAATTCTGTGAATGGTCCTAAATATCTGGTAAATAATGTTGAGGAATTGATGAATACTAAAGTTAATTATTACGTTCAATTAGATTATAATGCTTTTAAAGATGTGATTAATTCCTTAGGTGGAGTGGATGTTAATATAAATAACAGAATGGATTATGATGATAACCTTCAGAATTTACACATTAATTTTGATAAGGGTGTTACTCATTTAAATGGGCAAAAGGCAGAGGAATATTTTAGATGGGTTAAAAATAATGACGGTAAATCTATAGAAGGCGGGGATTTAGGCAGAATAAAAAACCAGCAGCAACTTATGGATGCAGTTATAAAGAAATTTAGTAGATTCTCCACTATCTTCAAATATCCTGCTATAATATCGTCAGTTTCCAAGGATATAGTAACCAATATGACGCCTAATCAAATTATAAAATATGCGCGTACCTTTAGCCATTTAAAAAATCAAAATATAAGCATAGCTACTGCCAAGGGACTTAATGTGTCTATTGAAGACAATAAGTATTTTTTATTGGACACAGCAGGCAATAGTGCCAATCTTTCTTCTGCTAAGGCAGTTAATAAATCTGACAATATAAATAAGTCTGCTTTAAAGATTAATATACAAAATGGAACTATGAAAAATGGTTTAGCAAAAAATTATCAAACAAAATTAAATGAAAAGGGATTTACTAATATAACTACTGGAAATGCGCCAAAAAAACCAGTGGAGGCTACCAAAATTACTTTTTATGGTGTAGATGAAAATAAACTAGTACAAATAAACAACGATATGAGTGGTTCAATAAAAACAGATAATTATGAACTTATTCCACAGAAGAGTTCACATGATATAGTAATTGTACTTGGAAATGATTTAGGCAACTGATAATAGGAAATATTAAATTATATAATTATCCGTAGTAAATAGAATAAAAGGGGTATAGAATGAATAGCAAACTTACATACTATATAGAAAAAGACGATGCAGATACCAAAATAAGAGAGTATTTAAAGAATAAACTAGATCTATCCACAAGATTTATAAAAAAAGCAGCCATAGAAAAGAGAATAACAGTTAATGGATGTGCTGTAAAAATGAACTATGTGCTTAGATTTGGCAACAAAGTTGAAATAGATACTTTTAGAGATGAAAGCCAAAATATAATTCCTCAAGAAATGGATATTTCCGTAGCTTATGAAGATCAGGATTTAATAGTTGTCAATAAACCAGCAGGAATCGTAGTTCATCCCACTAGAAGTTATCCAGAAGGAACTCTTGCCAATGGTCTTTTATATTATTTTAAAGAAAAAGGTGAAAAATGTATAGTAAGACTTGTCAGTAGACTTGATATGGATACCTCAGGGCTTATCTTAGTAGCAAAGAATCAATTTTCACATATGTCCCTGGCAAGAGATATGAAATTGGATACTTTCAAGAAGGGTTATTTAGCTGTAGTAAGAGGAAATCTACAAGAAAAATCAGGCACTATTGATCTTCCAATATATAGAACTGAGGAAAATATAAGAAGAATAATAGATAGCAGAGGCCAAAGAAGCATTACTAATTATGAGGTAGTTGAAAGCTTTGAACAAGGTGATCTTATAAGACTGCAATTGGAGACCGGGAGAACTCATCAGATAAGAGTTCACCTAAGTAGTATTGGTCATCCTATCTTAGGAGATACGCTATACGGTGGTGAAGATAACACAATTATAGGCAGGCAGGCGCTGCATGCTTATAGGCTTAGTTTTCCTCATCCAAGAACTAATGAGATTATAGATCTTGAAATAGATCTACCAAAAGATATAGAAAATTTAATAGAACAACTTAGATAAAAAAATTAAGCAAAATTGTTAAAAGAAGCTGTCTCATTATACACAAGTATAATGAGACAGCTTCTTTTATTTAAGTCCTCTGTATTTTAGATATCGTCTTTTTTTCGCTGCGGAAATTCTTTTAAGTCTGTAAGTGTTTAATAGAATCAAAATTATAAATATTCCTATTCCATAGACTATTTTATTATTTTTTAGATTATTTTCAGAAGCCTTAGCAATAGAATTAACATTAGGATTATAATCTGCACTGCTTACAAGCTCCAAAGTTCCGATTGTTTTATCATTCAATTTCATATCTAAATTTGAAACCATATCACCTTTGTGAAAATATTTATCATTTAAAGAAGCTTCATTAAAACTAAATGTAGGTACTTCGTTAGAAGCTTTATCCTTTACATAATAAAAATCTTTTGAGGCTAAAAGAGAAATTTTATTTCCATCCTTTTCATTGAAGGTAGTTACTACATCACCTTTAGAATACATTTTCTTTAAATCAAAATTTTTAAATCCATAATCAAAAAGGTTTCGCGCATCTTGGAAAAAAGTTCTGTCATTACTATGTAGAATTGTAACTATAAGCCTGTGGTTATCTCTTGTAGCACTGGCTACGTAAGAGTGAAGGGACTGTATTGTATAGCCTGTTTTACCACCTTCAATTCCCTCGTAATAATAAGAAGGAAGACTTTTGTTAACTAATTTATTTTCATTGATAAGTGTTCTATCTCTTTTTGTCATCACTGGATCTGTTTTATTTGTAGGGGCCATGGTGTAGCTGACTGTAGTAGCAATTTGAGAAAATTCGGGATGAGATGCCAGTGCCCTTAGAATAAGCGCTAAGTCTCTAGCAGAAACTCTATGGTCTTTGTCATATAGCCCATTGGGATTTTGAAAATTTGCCGTTGTACAACCAAGTTCCTTTGACCTTTTGTTCATGAGTTTAGCAAATTCAGGAACGGAGCCGCTTATATGTTCTGCAAGTGCCACAGCAGCATCATTTGCGGAAGGTAAAAGCAGAGCATACAATAAATCTTTTACAGTAATTTGTTCTCCATTTTTTACATCTATTCTGTTACCATCTAAAAGTGCTAAATTTTTACTGGTAAAATCATTGCTTACAGTAACTATATCATCTAATTTACAATTTTCTAAAGTTAAAAGAGCTGTCATTATCTTCGTAGTTGAAGCGGGAGGGAAAGTTGCATCTATATTTTTTCCATATAATATTTCACCTGTAGTTGCATCCATGAGAACTATGCCATCACCGGATACGTTAGGTGGTGCTGGTGTTTCTGCATTAACTCTGTAAGTTGTACTAGTAATTAATAATAAAAGCGTAATAGCAATTGTTATTATTTTCTTCATGCTTACCTCCTAAATTTATTGTTCTTGTAACAGTATAGCAAAAAAAATATGTTATGGCAAAATAATTGAAAAAAGACTATTTTTTTTACATATTGTTAATAATTCATCCTAAGGGAGGTATAAATTAATGCAGAAAAAGAAATTGTATGGTTCCGTAATAATACTAGGTATATTTCTAATATTTTTATTTATTGGATATAGGCTGCAAAATACAAAGACAGTTTCAGGAGATAAAGATATATCAATATATAAAGAAAATAAAATAGAGAGTACTATTAAGGAAGACAATAAAAGTGAAAGTAATGAAATAGAAAGTATAAAAAATAGTGACGGAAAAAAGGAAATAAAAGCACAAATTCATGGTGAAATTAAAAAACCAGGTGTATATTCATTAAAAAGTGGTGATAGAATTAAAGATCTAATAGATCTAGCAGGTGGTTTTACGGAAAAATCAGATCCCTATAGTATAAATGGAGCAAAGAAAGTAATTGATGGAGATAATATTGAAATAAAATCAAAAGAGGATAGATCAAAAGAGGAGAGCTTAAGTATTTCAAAAAGTAATTCATCAAATGCAGCTGTAAGTTCCAAGGATGAGAATGAAAAATTAGATATAAATTCTGCTTCTGAGGAGGATATAGTAAATAAAAAAATACCTGGAATAGCAGCAGGATTAGCTAAAAAAATTATTGAATATAGAGATAAGAATGATGGAAGAATAAATTCTAAGCAGGATTTAGAAAAAGCCATAGGACCTAAAAGATCAGAGAAACTTATGGAATATATAGAAATAAATTAATAAAAAACGAACAAATACAAATTTATTTTGCGCTTGTTCGTTTTATATTTAAAAGTAGGGAGTGCTGTAGCTGCCAGTCATGGGATAAAGTCTGCTTTAGTAAAAGCATTAATAAAAATATTCATCGTATAATTTATTGGTGCATCCGTAATCAATTAATACAGGTTTTTTGTCTAATATCCCCCAAGATGAAATTGTTTTTATATCTGGATAGAGCAGATCATAATGCTTTGCAATTTTCTTTAGAGTTTGAAAAAATTCGCTATCTGGCTTAATATTAGTAAATTCAAAAATATTTCCGCGGCTTACTCCAAGCATTTCTGTAAAGGGTAAAGCTTTTCTCATAACTATCATGCTCTCTTTATACCATACTATAGGGCAAAAATATTTTTTGTATTTTTCATCGATGTCATTATAAATGTAATTTTCAGTTCTAGATTGATATTTTCCAGTTCTATTTTTAGATATTTTAATTACAAAATTTTCGTCAAATTCATAAACCATTCTGCTTGCACCCTGACCTAAAAATTTATAATTATTGTCTTTTAAATTATGGCGCAAACGATGACGATCAACTGAATATAGATTTTCAAATAGATCTACTGGAATGTTTGGGCTAATCGAAGTATCCATAAAATCCCTCCCATTGATAATACAGTAGAATAATAAAATATTCTCATTATCAATATATAAAATATCTCATGGAAGTGACTATGATTTTGAAATTTAAAGTAAAAATTTTCAATCTATAAAAATCATTGTTATTAAATGCAACTTAATATTTAACAAAATATGATACTTTAGTATAATGAAAATATATTATAAGTAAAAGTTGTTGATGGGGGTAAATATCTTATGACTGATTGGTATAATCTAGCATGGAATGATGTGGTTAATTTATTTCAAAGTAACTCCAATAGAGGATTAGATGAAAATAAAGTTTTAAAGAATAGGAAAATTTTTGGTGAGAATATAGTGGAAGGTGAAGAAAAAAAATTATTTGTTAGTTCTATAGCTAAAGAACTTTTTAGACCATGGATAATTGCTTTAATCATAAGCTCTATACTATATTTTATTATTGGCAGTTCTATTTCAGCAATAATTATATTAATTATAGTTCTTATAAATGTTATTATAATTAGCTTGAAAAAATATAAAGAGCAAAAAAATTTTTTGCTATTACATAAGATTAATTCTGGAGCATGCAATGTGATTCGAAATGGAAATTTGGTTGTTGTAAATAATAGGGATATTGTGGTTGGTGATATAATTGTCTATAAGAAAGACAGCATCATACCTGCGGATATAAGAATAACTAGCTGCGATAATCTTAGAGTAATAGAAGAATCTGTTACAGGTGATTCAAATGTAGTTGAGAAATACTCTGCAAGGCTGCTGAAAAATGATTTAGCCTTAACAGAAATGAAGAATATTTTATTTAAATCCTCTTTAGTTTACAGTGGTAATGGAGAGGGAATTGTAGTTGCAGTTGGGGCAAACACAGAAATAGGTAAATTTACAAAGTCATTGATTGATATCAAGCAGCATAAAAGTAATGTTTATGAAAACATATATAATGTATTAGATAAACTGTCTATAATAGGAGGTTTAGCTGCTGCAATAGCATTTATTTTTACTAAATTTAAAGGTAGTAATTTTAATGATTACATCTTAATTGCGGATACAGTTTTAATAACCTTGCTTCCATTGGGATTGATATCAATAATAGCTTTGATGTATTTTTTTATTAAAAAGTGTAAAGCAAAAGAGAAAATATTTTTAAATAATATTTTCAAAATTGAAGATATAGCTAATATAAATATACATGACTCTAATACACATCTCACGCTGCCGACGATAACACTCGT
>NZ_JBDNRK010000031.1:30970-46950 GCF_047718555.1 Clostridium sp.
TAGCTAATATAAATATACTGTGTATTGACAAGAAAGAAATACTTACAGAAAAGTTAATGAATCTGAAAAAGATTTATGATACAAAACAAATTCAAGACTTGGAAAAAAACTTTATTATAAATGATAATACAAAGAGAGTTATGGAAACAGGTATTTTATGTAATGATGTAAAGCTTAAAGTTAATTACAGTGAAGAAAATGACCTTGTAGAACAAGCTTTTATGACCTTTGGTAATAAATATAATATGAGTAAAAGCATCATGGAACAGAAACAAAAAAGAGTATTTAAGCTTCCCTATGATAAAGAAAATGTAATAAAAACTACGGTAAATAAAGTAGATAGAAAATATAGGGCTTATGCAAAGGGAGCAGTGGAAATTTTAATTGGAAAATGTATCCATATTATGAAAAATGGAATTGAAAGAGAAATTACAAAAGAAGATATTGAGGATATTAAAGCTGCAGATATGAGTATGTCAAGCGAAGGCTTATACGTATATGCCCTGGCTTATAGAAATTTTAACTATAAGCCAGGGAATAATGAAAACATAGAGAGTAATCTAGTATTTGTTGGTTTAGCAGGTTTTGATAATCCTATTAAGAAACAATTAAAAAAGGATATTGAAAAATGCAGGCGTATGTCTATAAAACCAGTAATTTTTACTGATGCCAATAAACTCAGTGCTGAAGCTTTTGGCAAAAGAATGGGTATATTAAATGCTGGAGATATGGTTATATCAGATATAGAGATGGATTATATAAAGAAAAGTGAACTAGAAAAAACTATAGAAAAAGTAAGTGTTTTTTCAAGAATACAGTTTTATAATAAATTAAAAATAATAAATCAATATAAAGATATAAATTATAGACTTATCTTAACCGGGAACAAACTTATAGATTTACCTTCATTTATAACGGCCGATTTGCATATTTCTTTTGGAGATAAATGCAATGAAATAGTAAAAAAACTTAGTGATGTCTATTTTGAAAAAATTGATTTTAATAAAATTTTGTACCTAATAGAAGAAAGTAAGAATTTTATGTACGTAATAAGAAAAATTATTGAGTATTTATGTATATTTAGTTTAAGTGAATTCTCAATATGTATGTTATCTATATTGTTTAATCTTCATATTCCATTTTATTTTAAACAGGTACTTTGGAATAATATATTTAATGGACTTCTTGTTTCTTTAGCAGTTTTAGTATCACGTAAGAATATAAAATACTATGAAAATATAAAATTTACAATGAAGGATAATTTTTCATCATATTTTAGAAAGGATTTATTAGTAAATTCTATTTTTCTGGGATTTATAGCTTTTTTAAGTTCATATTTTTCACAGAGTATTGGAAGTAACGCCTATGAAACGGTTACGTTATCTGTATTGTATTTTTCCCAGTTAGCTCTTATAGTAAAAAAAGATTTATTAAAAAATTTGTATTTTGACAGTGTTTTGGCAATTTATGCTATAGCTAATTTCACTATTTTGTATACTGATTTTGGAAGAAAACTATTTGATTTAAAATCAGTAAGCAGTAATGATATAAGAGTTATAATAGTGTCTATAATATTATATATTGTGATCACGTTGTTTAAAAATTTTTTCAAAGAGAAAAATGGAGATAATTTAATTACTTTATAATAATATTTTGTTTAAACCTCAAAGTTATTGGATAAAATAATAACGCGGAGGTGTGTATTATGATGGAAGATATTTTTGAAACGGTTAAAGAAGGAAGTAATGTTGTATATTTAGATATGCCTAAAAAGGATTTTTTATTTAAATATAATAATTTAAATAGGGATTCAGCACAAAACTTGGTAGATAATTATTTTAAGGAAAAGGGTAGAGATGGTATACCAAAAGTTGAAGAAATAAGTCTTGATGATAGTCGAGGAATAATGAAAATTACTGTTGCTGTTAATTATGATAGGAATTTTAAACTTGAAGAGTATAAGATACCTGATTCATTGAACGAGGCAAGAAAATAATGGATAAGCCTCTTATATATTTTTGCGTTTCCATGGTAATAGGATGTCTTTGTGCTTTGATTTTGAAAAACAACTTAGTTTTAGATGTGGCTATTGCTGCATCTTTTTTTACATGTATATTTTTAACCTGCGAAAAAAGATATACTTTAATTATGACAGGCTTTTTTATAATAGGTTTTTTAAGCTTTAATTTTTACTTTGATATTAATTTAGACAATAAATCTAGCTGCGCATTTAGAATAATTACAAAAAATAAGTTTTCGGCTGTAGGAAGTTATGAGGGAAGAAATATAAATATAATTGGGAATATTTTCGATGTAAATGAAGGAGAAAAAATAAGGGCAACTGGAGAATTTAAAAAAGATATAGATTATTCAAGAGGAAATCTGGGAACCTTTAAAGTAAAATACATTGAAAATAGACAGAAGGATATAATTTCTTATTTATATTCCTTTAGAAAGAGCATATACAGAGAATTTTATTGGAGGCTTGGAGAAAATAACACTGCCAAAATAATGTCTGTAGCTTTTGGTGATACTTCATATCTTTCTATGGAGGATAAATACGATTTTAAAAAATTGGGTATAGTACATGTCATAAGTGTATCGGGACTACATATACTTATAATTTTTAAAGCACTGGAAAGCTTTCTCCCCCTGGAAATATCCATTATTACGGCTGCTGTATATGCAGTATTTACGGGAGCTCAAGCGGCTACGCTAAGATCACTTATAATGATAATTATATTAAAATTGTCAAAAAAATTTAGTAAAAATTATGATGCTTTTTCAGCATTGAGTATGGCTGCTATGATTTTACTTATGGCTAAACCTTATTATGTTATAGATATAGGATTTGCCCTTTCTTTTTTGTCAACTCTTGGAATAAGCTTATTTCATAAAAAATTATCCAGAATATTGTATAGATTTCCTGATAAAATAAACGAAAGTTTAAGTCTAACTTTAAGTGCTCAGTCACTTTCCATGCCCTATGTACTATTCACTATTAAAAATTTTGCTCTTGGATTCTTACTTGGAGATTTATTTTTAATTCCAATGTACTCAGTTATTGTAGTCTTATCTAATATAGCTTTGGTTACATGTTTTATAAAACCTATTTTTAATATAATGTGTATGCTTATTAATATTACAATGGCAGCAATTAATGGAGGTACATCCTTACTGGTAAAAATTTCACCGCCTATGGTGTATATGTCAACTATAAATATAATATTTATCTTATCTTTATATCCATGCTACATATTTATAAAAAAGGGATATAAAAAATTTAAATTTGCTCCAATAATATTAGGTTTAGTCATAATAATTTATCAATATAATTTTTTTCCTAAAATAGATCAGGTCACTTTAAAAAGTGGAAGTGGTTTTGTAGTGAGATATAGGGGACGCAATATTTTAATATCTGATTATAAAATTAATAATGAGGAAGAAAAAAGCGAGCTTCAAGGACGTTTTAATATAAACAGCTTTATGACTAACTCAGAAGCTGATTATAAAATTGTAATAAATGAAAAGTATCTAGTTTATATTCCTAAAGTACAGGGTATAAATAATATTATACAAGTTACAAGCTTGAACAATAATGGCTCTGTTATTGATCTACGGGGAGATAGGCTAAGATATAAAACTATAAATTGGCCTGAAAATTATGCTATAATGAAAATTGATATAAATACGAAAAATAAAAATATTGATTTACCTAGAAATAATATTAATTTTCAAATATTTATGGATAAAGCTATGGTATACAAGGACTAAAAGATAAACAGAGTTCTTTGTTTCAGGTGGGGTTTTTTTTTTCAGCTGAAACTTAGAAATCGTTATCCAGGGACGTAGCAGCCGTTATCTCCCACTTTGATAAGAGATGGGAGTATTACGGATGGTAGTCATCGGACAAATTTAAAATAATCGAATATATCTAACAGCTTTAATTTTACATTTTTTAGATATTTAAAGCAGGGGGACAAAATGATAAATTTCTTAGAACTAGAAGAGAGAATGAAAAAAAAAGTAGATAATTTTTACATATTTTGTGGTTACAATGAGCAATTAATAAAGGAAAACATCAGAAAAATTACTGAACTCGTAGTAAACCCTAATTTTTTGGATTTAAACTATTTTGAGTTTGATGGAGCTACAGTAAGCTATGATGAGATAGTTAATGCCTGTGAGACGCTTCCATTTATGAGTGATAAAAAAGTTATAGTTATATACAGAGCCGATTTTCTTAGTGATAGGGCTAAGAATATAAATAAAAATAGTGAAAGTATATTAAAAAAAATTCAGGATTATGGCGGAAATTTACCAGAACAATGTGTATTGATCATATACTACATTTTTGAAAATGATAGAGAAAAGGTAAGTAGCAAGGTTAAAAGGATGGGCAAAAGTGCCTGCGTAGTGGAGTTCACAAAATTAAGAGGAATGGTGCTTCAAAAAAAGGTTAAGGAGATATTTAACCAGAAAGGCAAAAATATTGACAGAGCAAATTTAAGTTTTTTTTGCAGTGAAGTTGAAAACAATATGGATATAATTGAAAATGAAGTGGATAAACTCTGTTCCTATACTGGTGATAGGGATATCGAAAAGCAGGATATACTAGATCTTCTTCCAGAAAGAAGTGATAACGATATTTTTAATCTTGTGGATTTTTTATCTCAAAAAAAGCCAGAAAGAGCTATAGAAGTTTTGTCGGAACTTATGTACAGAGGAGAGAAGGCCACAAATATATTATCAATGATAGAAAGACAGTTTAGAATTATGATAAATTTAAAAATTGGTATGAATAATAAAAAGAGTAAGGAAGAACTGGCAAGGGAATATAGACTTCATCCTTTTGTATGCGAAAAAATTATGGCACAGTGTAAAAAATATACTTTAGAACAAATAATAAAGGCAGAGGAGATATGCGCTCAGACCGAAAGGGAACTAAAAAGTCAAGGTAGTGATGAACGAGTTAAGTTGGAACTTCTTATAATAAAAAGTGCTATGGTTTAAAGTTAAATTACTAATAGCTTATCTTTAACTGTGCAGGTAATTCTTCAGCTCATTGATAGTGCTGAATTTTTATTACAAAAAATAAATAGGCCGGTGTGTTATTTACACCGGTTTATTTACTATGCGTTTAAAGCATTTAATTTTACTGCTAATCTTGATTTAGCTCTAGCTGCTTTATTTTTATGGATAACTCCCTTTGAAGCGGCCATGTCTAAAGATTTAACTACATTTACGTAGTTAGCCTTAGCTTCATCAGCATTATTTGCTGTAACTGCTACTTCAAATTTCTTTATAACAGTTTTTAAAGCAGATTTTAGCATCTTATTTTTAAGAGTTTTAGTCTGAGTAACTTTTATTCTCTTTTTTGCAGATTTTATGTTAGCCATTAATTTTCACCCCCCTTATATTTTTATAACACTCGCCTTTGGGGAATATTATGCGGGTTTTCTCATATTTAACAAAAACCATTATAACATTAAAAATTATATTCTTCAAGCATTAATGTAACTTTATAATTGTTAATAGTGAGAAAAGGCGAACTATTAAATGGAAATATTTACACTCCAGAGGTGTAAATATTTCTATTTTTAGTTTACCATCTTCTTAAATTATGAATTATAGTAATAAAAATAGAATAGTTAAAGTCTGCAGGGGAAAGATAGATTTAGAATGCAGATTCAATAGGAGGAGTGATTGCTTTGAGTATAAGAACAGATCTTGCTGTAGAGGCAAAGGAGTTATATGAAAAAGAAAATAGTAAAAAGATTCAAGGAGTTGAAGTGTCGAATACAAAAAAAGGAAAAATAAAAATAACTAATGTAAAAGTACTTACGGAGCTGGGAGAAAGAGCTATTGGAAAACCTAAGGGTACATATATAACCATAGATATGCCAAGACTTGTTCATTATGATGCTGATGCTATGGACGACGTAAGTGAAGTGTTGGGAGAAGAACTTTCAAGGCTCATAAAACTTCAGGATAGTATGACAGCACTTGTAGTAGGCCTTGGTAACTGGAACATAACTCCTGATGCTTTAGGACCCAAAGTGGTTTCAAAGATAATGATAACAAGACATTTGAAGGAGCTTGTACCAGATAGTATTGATGAAGGAATCAGACCTGTATGTGCTCTGGCACCAGGAGTACTTGGAATTACAGGCATGGAAACTAGTGAAATAATAAAGGGTGTAGTAAATAAAATTAAACCAAATTTAATAATATGTATTGATGCGTTGGCCTCCCGAAAGATGGAAAGAGTAAATTCAACTATTCAAATCGGTACTACAGGTATTTCACCGGGATCTGGAGTGGGAAATAGGAGAATGGAGATAAGTGAAAAAACATTGGGAATCCCGGTTATAGCCATAGGTGTTCCTACAGTAGTAGATGCAGCTACCATGGCAAATGATACTATTGATATGGTGTTAGATGAGATGATTAGAAGCTCAGAACAAGGAGGAAAATTTTATGATATGCTGAAATCTATAGATAAAGGTGAAAAGCAAAAAATGATACAGGAAATACTGCATCCTTATGTAGGAAATCTTATGGTAACACCTAAAGAAGTAGATATGGTTATAGATTCTATATCAAAGATAATAGCAAATGGAATTAATATTTCTCTTCAGCCTGCTCTTGACAAAGATGATATAAATAAATTTTTGCAATAAAAAAGTTATAAATACACATTATTTTTCATATAGTCTAATTAAGGCATCTTAAACGTAGATTGGATAAGTAATCCTCTTAACTCTTAACATATCTATGTCTGCTTGTAAAAATATTTAAAAGGGATTTAAATATTATCAATGCTTTGAGGGATTACTTGTTGAATTCAAGTTAAAGAAATAATTAGTTATCAGTTCATTATGGTCTGTTTTGCAGCATACTTTTTTGTTGGAAATTTTTAATAAGTATATCTTTACTGTTATGGAATCAACGGTTTTGTTTAATACAAAATAGAATGTGGAACTGTAACTTTTTATTTCTTTTCATATGCCTAAGCGGGAGGTAATGTGGATGGTTAATGTTAATAAAAGGATAAACAATGGGAAGAACAGTTTTATATTAATTTTAGGCGTTACCATAATGATATTTTCTATTTATATATTTTTCAGTTTTTTTAATATACAAAAAACTCAGGAAAAATTAACTGGTGGAAGGGGAAATATGCTTTATGTTCAGCTGGTTAACTATGTTATGCCTATAGTAAAAGTTACCAATTTTGATGAAGAGGATATGGCAGAGAGTACACTTTCTTTAAAAAGTGGGCTTTTAAATTATATAGGAATTAATTTAAGCCGCCCTGATGAAATCCTAAAAAAGGAGATATCCTATTTTAAAGAAGATAGTAATTCTGTAGCTTATAATAGTAATAATAAAGGTATAGTAAAAATAAGTGATTTTAATTTAAAGGACAGTGATATAACTAAGGCCAGTACTAATGGCAGCAGTGGTGACAGCTCAAATCCTTCAAATCAAACCTTTCAAATTTATAATCCTCAATTAAAAAAAAATCTTGATAATTCAAAACCAGAGGTACTTATATATCATTCTCATACAACGGAGAGTTATGGTCAGTACGGACCGGATAACCTTGATCCCGCAAAAAATGTATGTGCTGTAGGTGATGAACTGGCTAAGGAACTGTCCAACAATTATGGTATTTCCGTAATACATGATACCACTATACATAATGTATTGGCCTATAATAAAAGTTATGAGAGATCTGGAGAAACTTTGGACAAATATTTAAAAAAATACGGTGATTTTAAAATGATAATTGACATGCATAGAGATTCAGATCCTAACAAAAATGATGTCACTACAAAAATAAATGGAGAAAATGTAGCTAAATTTATGTTTGTCATGGCGAGAAAAAATCCTCATTTTGATAAAAACATGACTATTGTAAATGCTTTATTAAATAGTGCTAAAAAAAATTCCCCAGGATTGGTTATTGGCAATGGGATTTACTATTATGATTATGGAATGAATTTTTTTAATCAAGCAAAGAGCAATAATGCATTTTTATTAGAGGTTGGTTCTACTCCAAACACTCTTGATGAATCAAAAGCAACATCAAAGTATATTGCAAGAATGATTGCAGAATATATAAATGGTAAATAATGAATAAAAAAATAAAAAAAGTACATCCTTTAAATAGCAGGAGGTACTTTTTTTATGAGAGGTAAAACATATAATATTTTTATGGTATTAGTTGTAATAGGTGTGATTCTTGGACTTTGTATAAATAACATTGTTTTGAATAGAACTATATATTCTAACGAAATACATATGAAGGCTTCAGAAGAAACCTATAGAAACAAGATAAATAAATATAATTTAGATGATATGGAAAAAAAGCTAGACATGCTGGAAGATAAAATGAATAATCCTGAAAAATATGAAAAAGATGATAGTGATATAGTCTTTAAGGTATATGTACCAAGGTTTAGAATACTTTTTAGCATGGATCCTCTAGATTTAAGATTTGAAACCCAAAATTATAAAGTCTATTTAAATAACAGTATTATAGGAAAAATAAAGAATCAAATAGCTTATGTATCAAATATGTGGCAAAAATTAATTAGTAAGGTTACATACAATTTAAGCAGCAGCAATGACAAATTAAATAATATAACTTCTAAAATAGCTGCACTTAAAACAAAAATTTATTATAGTATTATTAAATAGAAGATTAATGTAGCTTAATATTGACATTGTCTAGAGGATTTGTGTTATAATTTAAGCTGATTTTATTATGCAGGGTATTTTGGTATACTCAATAATAAAATATTAATAAATCTATTAGAGTGAGTTTGTTTTTATACTTAAGCTTAGATAATTATTTATGGAAGTATCACTGCCTATACCTTTTAATAATAAGTAAGTGTTGTAATAAGCAGTTATAGATAAATTTTAGAAATTATCAAAAGAAATATTTTAAAGTAAATGGGGGTAAAAATTAATGCAAAGTAAGAGAGAACAACATATAAGAAATTTTTGTATAGTTGCTCATATAGATCATGGTAAATCCACACTGGCAGATAGGTTGTTAGAAAAAACGGGTACTCTTACTAAAAGAGAAATGGAACAGCAGGTACTTGATAATATGGAACTCGAGAGAGAAAGAGGTATAACTATAAAATCTCAGGCAGCAAGACTGATATATAGAAGAGAAAATGGGGAGGAGTACATATTAAATTTAATTGATACTCCAGGACATGTGGATTTTAATTATGAAGTATCCAGAAGCTTAGCTGCATGCGAAGGAGCTATATTGGTAGTAGATGCGACTCAGGGCATACAGGCTCAGACTCTTGCCAATTGCTATTTAGCCGTAGATCACGGCCTTGAAGTAGTGCCTGTAATAAATAAAATAGATTTACCTAGTGCAAGACCGGAGGAAATCAAACAGGAGATTGAAGACATAATTGGAATAGAAGCAGCAGATGCTCCACTTATTTCAGCAAAAACAGGACTGAATATAGAAGATGTTCTGGAAGCAGTTGTGAATAAGATACCTGCTCCAGAAGGAGATGAAGAGGGAACATTAAAGGCGCTTATATTTGATTCCTATTATGATAGCTATAAAGGTGTAGTAAGCTATATCAGAGTTAAAGATGGTGTTGTTAAAGCAGGAACTAAAATAAAACTTATGGCTACAGGTAAGCAGTATGAAGTTACAGAAGTAGGAGTTTTTGTACCTAATTTTTATCCCATAGAGGAACTTAGAGCAGGAGATGTTGGCTATGTAACAGCATCTATTAAAAATGTAAGAGATGCCAGGGTTGGAGATACAATGACTGAGGCTGGTAAGGCTGCTGTGGAACCACTTCCTGGTTACAGACCGGCTATACCAATGGTTTATAGCGGTATTTATCCGGTAGATGGAGCTAAATATGGCGAGCTTAAGGAGGCACTGGAAAAGCTTCAAGTAAATGATGCAGCTTTAAATTTTGAACCAGAAACTTCTATAGCACTTGGTTTTGGTTTTAGATGTGGTTTTCTTGGGCTTCTTCATATGGAGATAATTCAAGAGAGAATAGAAAGAGAATTTAATCTTGATATTATTACTACGGCACCTTCAGTAATATATAAGGTTACAAAGACGGATGATACTCTTATAAATATAACCAATCCTACAAATTTACCAGAAACCACTGAAATAAAATTTATGGAAGAGCCCATAGTTAAAGCTTCTATAATCACTCCTTCAGACTACGTAGGTGCTATTATGGAACTTTGCCAGGATAGAAGAGGCATTTTTATAGATATGCAATATATAGAAACTACAAGAGTTATGCTTAATTATAAAATACCTTTAAATGAAATCATATATGATTTTTTTGATGTGTTGAAATCTAAAAGCCGTGGATATGCATCTTTTGATTATGAATTAAATGGATATATTCAGACCAAGCTTGTGAAACTGGATATAATGTTAAATGGAGATGTAGTAGATGCCCTTTCAATGATTGTCCCAGAGGAAAGAGCATATAATAGAGGAAGAAATATAGCTGAAAAGTTAAAGGATATAATACCAAGACAGATGTTTGAGATTCCAATACAGGCAGCGGTAGGAGCAAAAATTATTGCAAGAGAGACTGTGAAAGCACTTAGAAAGGATGTACTTGCTAAATGCTACGGTGGAGACATAAGTAGAAAGAAAAAACTTCTTGAAAAGCAAAAGGAAGGTAAAAAGAGGATGAGACAGGTAGGAAGTGTAGAAGTTCCTCAAGAAGCATTTATGTCTATATTGAAGGTGGATTAATTATGGAAGAAACAGCCTTATACATTCATATACCTTTTTGCAAACAAAAATGTCTATATTGTGATTTTCCTTCTTTTGCTAACAGTGAAGAACTAATGACAGATTATATTAGATCTTTGAGCATAGAAATAAGAAAACTTGGCAATAAAAAAATATCAACAATATTTATAGGTGGGGGAACTCCCACCTATTTGAATTTAGAAAGTTTAAAAATTTTAAAAAAAAGTTTGGAAGAATTAAATTTATCCAAGGAAATAGAGTTTACAATAGAAGGTAATCCGGGAACTTTTACAAGAGAAAAGCTTAAAGTATTAAAAGAGATGGGAGTAAATAGACTCAGCATAGGCCTTCAAGCAGTACAGGATGAATTATTAAAGAAATTAGGAAGAATACATGATTATAATACATTTTTAAATAGCTATAATACGGCTAGAAATATGGGATTTAATAATATAAATATTGATTTAATGTTCGGTCTGCCAGGTCAGAATATTGAGATGTGGAGGCATACTTTAGAAATTGTAATTAATTTAAATCCGGAACATTTATCTTGTTATAGTCTTATATTAGAAAAAGGTACTCCATTTTTTAACCTATATAATGAAGAAGATTTACCAGATGAGGATATAGTAAGTGAAATGTATTCCATTGTAAAAGAATTTTTATGTGAAAAAGAATATTTACAATACGAGATTTCCAATTTTTCAAAGAAGGGTTTGGAATGTAAACATAATTTGGTATATTGGAATTTAAAAAATTATATAGGTGTAGGTTCTGGGGCACATTCTTATTATAATGGAATTAGGTATAGAAATGAAATCAATGTGAAAAAATATATAGAAGCCATTTCTGACGCTGGGAGTGCTGTGGTGGAATCCCATAATAATACTCTTGAAGATAATATGGAAGAGTTTATGTTTTTAGGGCTTAGAAAGATTAAAGGAATTTCTATAGAAGAGTTTAGGCAAAGATTTAAAAAAGATATATTTTCTGTTTATGGTGATGTAATAAGAAAATATAAGTCTAAGGGCATGATGACTTTTGAAAAAGGCAGATTGTATCTATCATCTAGGGGAATAGAAATCTCTAATTATATTTTAAGTGATTTTATTATTGAATCATCTGAAATAGATAATAAGTAAATTCAATTATATAGTATATTTGCTTTGAATGGTAATATAGTAATATATTTAGAAAATCAAAGAATTGAGAAGATAAATTCTTTAAATACCCATATTTTAAGGAATTGATTCTAATAAAAAAAGTTGACAAAAAAATTATCCAGTGATATTTTAAAAACATGATGATTAGCACTCAACAGTGACGAGTGCTAATAAAGAGGTGATAATAGTGGATATAATAGATGATAGGAAACTAAGGATACTTAATGCAATAATAAATGATTATATAAATACAGCAGAACCAGTTGGCTCTAGAACTATAGCTAAAAAATATGATTTAGGTATAAGTTCTGCTACCATAAGAAATGAAATGTCAGATCTTGAAGATATGGGTTATATTGAACAGCTCCATAGTTCTTCAGGTAGAAAGCCTTCAGATAAAGGTTATAGATTTTATGTTGATCAAATAATGCAGGTTTCAAAATTATCACCAGAAGAAGAAAATATGATAAAAAATCAACTTATAAATTTTGCATTATTTGAAGTAGATAGACTTGTACGCCAGGCTACTGTTTTGCTATCAGAACTTACAAAATTAATAAGTGTTGTTAAAACCCCATCTGTAGGAGAAAGCAGAATAAAGTCAATACAGCTAATGAATATAGATAGTTTTAATGTTGTAGCAGTAATTGTAACTGATAGTGGGCTTATAAGAAATAATATTATAAGAGTCAAGAAATCACTAAATAGTGAAGTATTGAATAAAATAAATAACTTATTAAATGCTAGACTTAAAAATTTAAGTATAAATATGATAAATCTAGAGGTTATAAATAACCTTAAGAAAGATCTTCTTGGCTATGAGGATATCTTTGATGCTATTATTCCTCATCTTTATGATAGTTTAAATGACAACGGTAATAGCTCGGAAGTTTATTTTGAGGGACTTACTAATATACTGGACTATCCTGAATTTAAGGATATAGAAAAAGCTAGAGAAATTCTATCTTTTATAGATGATGGCAGCAATATAAAAAATATCTTGGATAGCAAATCTAAAATATCCATACGTATTGGTCATGAAAATTATATCCAAGGTGCCAAGGATTGCAGTATTATATCTGCAGTTTATAGCTTAGGCGAAAGACAGCTTGGCTCAATAGGTGTAATAGGTCCAACCAGAATTCCGTATTCAAAGGTTGTTTCTATATTAACAAAGGTAACAAAAGAATTAAATAAAAATATCAATAAGATTTATCTTGATGATGATTAGAGGTGAAGTGAATGTCTGACATTAATAAAACTAATAATGTTGAGGGCGAAATTAATGAAAGCTTAGAGAATGAAGAGGTAAATGAAACTTTAGAAGATAAGGTAGATACCGATTCATCTGAAATTCTTGAAGATGAGCAAAAACTTGAAGATGAAGAATTTGAAGAGTTACAAGAGGATAACTTATCTCCAGAGAAGGAGCTTGAAGAAATGAAAATACTGAATGGTAAACTTAAGGATGAAAATGAAAAATTGAAGAATGAACTGGATGCAGTTAAAGAAAGGCTTCTTAGGACAGTAGCTGAATATGAAAATTACAGAAATAGAACAGCTAAGGAAAAGGAAGGAATATATTCAGATGCTTGTACTGATGTGTTAAAAGACATTTTACCAGCACTAGACAACATGGAGAGAGCTTCTTCTATTGAAGGAAGTATAGAAGATTTGAAAAAGGGAATTGACATGACAGTAAGACAGTTTAAGGACTCTCTTACAAAGCTTGGAGTAGAAGAAATAGATGCCAGTGGTGAATTTGATCCCAATGTACACAATGCAGTTATGCATGTAGAAGATGAAAGTCTTGGAGAAAATGCCATAGCAGAAGTTCTACAAAAAGGATATAAGAAGGCAGATAAGGTTATAAGATATAGCATGGTAAAAGTTGCAAATTAAATTTGATTATTACTTAAGGCACATTCAAATAAATAACTAGTCAGTATGCTAGGCTATTTTTAATCCTACTGCGTCAACAGAACCCTCAGATAGCTCACTATCTTCGGAACCTGTTTCCTTGTATGATTCAAAATATCCGTCGCATCTTTGACTTACTATTTATTTTCATATGCCTAAATAAATTGAAATAAATTTTTAAATGAAAACTAGGAGGTTTTATATTATGTCAAAAGTAATAGGTATTGACTTAGGAACAACAAACTCATGTGTTGCAGTTATGGAGGGAGGAGATCCTGTTGTTATAGCAAATGCAGAAGGAGCAAGAACTACTCCATCTGTTGTATCTTTCCAAAAAGATGGTGAAAGACTAGTTGGTCAGGTTGCAAAAAGACAGTCAATTACAAATCCTGATAAGACAATAATATCCATAAAGAGACATATGGGTACTGGTTATAAGGTTAATATAGATGGAAAAGATCATACACCACAGGAAATATCAGCTTTCATACTTCAAAAATTAAAAGCTGATGCTGAAGCTTATTTAGGTGAGCCCGTTACTCAAGCAGTTATAACTGTACCAGCATATTTTAATGACAGTCAAAGACAGGCTACAAAGGATGCTGGAAAAATAGCTGGACTTGAAGTATTGAGAATTATAAATGAACCTACAGCTGCATCACTTGCATATGGTCTTGATAAAATGGATACAAATCAAAAGATATTTGTTTATGACCTTGGTGGTGGTACTTTTGATGTATCTATACTAGAACTTGGAGACGGAGTTTTTGAAGTAAAAGCTACTAATGGTAATACACGTCTTGGTGGAGACGACTTTGATAATAAAGTTATGGATTATATAGCAGATACTTTTAAAGCTGAAAATGGCATAGATTTAAGAAATGATAAAATGGCACTTCAAAGATTAAAAGAAGCTGCTGAAAAAGCTAAAATAGAATTATCATCTTCTACTCAAACTAATATAAATTTACCATTTATAACTGCTGATGCTACTGGTCCTAAACATATAGACCTTAATCTTACAAGAGCAAAATTCAATGAATTGACTCATCAGTTAGTTGCAGATACAATAGAACCAATGAAAAAAGCTCTTGCTGATGCAGGACTTAGCATAGGTGATATTGATAAAATATTACTTGTAGGTGGATCTACAAGAATTCCAGCAGTACAGGAAGCTGTTAAAGAATTTACTGGCAAAGATCCTTCAAAGGGTGTTAATCCAGATGAGTGTGTTGCAGTAGGTGCAGCTATTCAAGCAGGTGTTTTAACTGGTGATGTTAAAGATGTACTACTTCTTGATGTATCACCATTAACACTTGGAATTGAGACTTTTGGAAATGTTGCTACTCCATTAATAGAGAGAAACACTACTATACCTACAAGAAAGAGTCAGGTATTCTCAACAGCAGCAGATGGTCAGACTTCCGTTGAAATACACGTAGTTCAAGGCGAAAGACCAATGGCTAATGATAATAAGACTCTTGGTAGATTTACATTGTCAGGAATCGCTCCTGCACCAAGAGGAGTTCCTCAAATAGAAGTTACATTTGATATAGATGCAAATGGTATAGTAAATGTTTCTGCAAAGGATAAGGGAACTGGAAAAGAAGCTAATATAACAATTACTGCATCAACAAATCTTACTGATGATGAAATAGATAAGGCTGTTAAAGAGGCAGAAAAATATGCTGAAGAAGATAAGAAGAGAAAAGAATCAATAGAAGTAAAGAATAATGCAGACCAGATTGTTTACCAGACAGAAAAGACATTAAAAGATCTTGGAGACAAGGTTTCTGCTGAAGATAAATCCAGCATTGAAGCAAAACTTGAAGAAGTTAAGAAAGTTAAAGATGGAGAGGACGTAGAAGCTATAAAGAAAGCTACTCAGGAATTAACTGATGCCTTCTATGCTGTTTCTTCAAAGATATATGCAGCTACACAGGATGCACAAGGAGCAGCTGGGGCAGCTGGAGATCAAGGGACAGCCGGAGCTTCTGAAAATAAAAAAGATGACAATGTAGTAGATGCTGATTATAAAGTAGATGAAGATAAATAATTTAACCTGACTAACTTGGCGTAAGTCTCCCACGCACACAGCGAAAGCGATT
>NZ_JBDNRK010000032.1:0-45569 GCF_047718555.1 Clostridium sp.
TAGAAATTTAGATAGTTCTCTATTGAATATTATGACTACATTATACAAGGAGAATTAAAATGTCAAAATCAAAAAATTTAACAACAGAATGTCCTATGGATATAACTATAAATATATTAAGTGGTAAATGGAAAATATCAATTCTTTGGCATTTAATAAGAGGAGTCGTTAGATTTAACGAATTGCAAAGATTATTACAGGGTATTTCTCAGAAGACACTAACACTTCAATTAAGAGAATTAGAAAGAGATGGAATAATTTATAGAAAAGTTTATCCAGAAAGTCCCCCAAAGGTTGAATATGGACTTAGTGAGCTGGGTGAAAGTATAAAACCTATTTTAAATTTAATGTGCGAATGGGGAAAAGGTTACAAAAAATTTCAAACTAAATTTAACAACCAAATATAGCAGTTATATAAGGCTGTTAAACTTCTGAACCTATCAATAGAGCAGTAGTTAATATAACTTCTCCTCCTACACTTATAGAAATTGAATATATATACTATTTTCAATAGCCTTCTCAGTTTGTCTAGTGTTTGGCCTTCCAAAACCTACCGCTTCCTGCAAATTACAAAATTGTTCTGCAGTTAATTTATTTCCTATAAAAATAATCATTTTATTATCAATTAAAGCTAGTCAATTTTAATATATAATATACTAAAAGTACAAAGTCCTATACCACTTATTATTGGTAAAATATATGTTGGTATAAGATCTATCAGCGTTCCTGATATGATTAGTGCAATAGGTAGGATTATTTTGGCTATACTTATTCCTATGCTGAGTACTCTTCCTCTAAAGCTATCTGGAATAGTTTGTTGTAGTATATAAAAAATAGGTATGTCGATTGAAGATATGGCTATACCTGCTAATATCATTATTAAGATGAAATACATTAAATAAATGCTCTTATTATATACTTTATAGTGCATTATGGCAGAAAAGCCTATCGCTATCATACAAACTGATAATATGATACTAGTTGATTTTATAATTTTTTGGTAGGAGTATTTATTCATAACTTTTTTTATTATAAGTGCACCTAAAATCATTCCTACAGGGAACGAAGTCTCTATTATGCCAAAAAATTTAGTGTTTAATTTTAAAACATTATTTATTATATATGGCATTGGAACATTTATTGAAAGACCAATGAAAAAGTTCAATGCAATTAAAATCCCAAATATATTTATAATATTTTTTTTGGTTCTTAGATAGGTGATACCATCAATTATATCGGTAAAAAAATTAATCTTTTCTTTATTTTTTCCATCATTATTATAGTTAAACTTAAAATCCATAAACAGCTGAAGTAATGCAGATATGACAAAAGAAAAACCATTAATTATGATAAAGAATCTTATATCTAAAAAGGCAAAAATTATTCCACCAACCATTGGACCTAATATTGAAGAAGTGGATTCAATCACTTTATTAATGGTATTTATAGAAATAAGTTTTTTTTCTGACACTAGATTTGATTTTGCTGCTTCAATATTTATTCCATAAACAGTAGAAAATATATTTAAGAAAAAGGTACTTATATAGATCATTGACAAGTTTAAAGCACATTGAATAGTTAACATATATAAACCTACTAGTAAAATACCATTTAGAATATCTGTAATTACAGCAAGGAGTTTCTTGTCAAGTCTATCTGCAAGTACACCTGCAAAGGGATTTACAAGAACAGTTGATAAAATACTTATTATTAGAGTGGTGGCAAAATTTAGCCCTGAACCAGTAAGTTTTAATACATATAAGCTAATGGCAAAATTGTATACAGATGTTCCAAATAGAGATATAAAACTTGCTGTTGAAAATAAAATTACATTTGATAACTCTTTATTTTTTGAAAGATTTTTTAATGATAAGATTGATATTAACATTTTAATCTCACTTTCCTTTAGGCATTATTTTATTTTTTTCAAAATACCTAATTTCATTGTAAATACTAGTCTTATCACCATATCAATAGATAAATTAATAAAATTTCATTATAAAATAAATAAAAGGTAGGGTTAACCCTATCTTTTGCCAAAAATTAAATATGAATATACTTTCTCACCATCTCTGAAATAACTTTCATACTTGCCACCTTTTTCTATATAGTTTGATATATTTTCCTCAAAGATATTATAGTTAAGCTTTGAAATCTGTTCTTTAACATTATTTAGCATAAAGTTTTTCCGGTATTTATCTTCAATTAAGCAGTTTGATGCAAAATTTTTAAATAAAATGTAAGTGCCTATTATATTTGAACTATCCTTTATATAATTATCAACTAGTTTCAATAGAAACTCTTCATTATCAAAACTGTAATTACTTGTTCCTGAAATATCTAAAAGCATATCTACAGACTTATCTTTAATTGGAATTTGCTGAAAGTCTGAACAAATAAATAAGATATTTTTTTTACAATTTACAGTCTCCAATATATTCTTTAAAAATAAATGCCTATTTATATCATGATCTACAGCAATATATATTGAATCATCAGGTAGATTTTGATAAACATTTCTTAAAAAGAATCCAATTCCTGAGCCTAGTTCAAGTATTACCTTATTTTTCAAACTCATAAAATCGATTTTTTTATATATCCAGTCCATTCCTCGATAAACATTCTCAAGATAATCTATATTAGTAGAACTTATATAATCTATAACATAGTTAACGTCAAACTTAAAATCATAATCTGATTTTACATTAGAAACCTTTAATATTCCATCTTCAATTATATATTCTTCGCCACAAGAGCATATCAATTTTCCATTTATAATTTGATTGTTTATTATATTACCCTCACGAAGTTCTAAATCCTTTTTACATTTAAAGCATTTTAAAATAGTCAATGATCTAAAGTCTATGCCTATAACAGATTTATCTTTGACTTCCACATCTGAAAGAACACTTAATTTTGTTTCAAGCTTTTGTTTCATTCCATTAAGTTCTCTTATCTGATTTTCTATTTGCTTATATTTATTTATAAAAAATGTTCTAAAACATTCATTTTCCTGATATTGAGTGAGCTTGGCCAATCTTTTAAACATAAGAATTGATTTGATCTCTCTTAATGAAAAACCCATTTCTTTAAGAGAAAGTACATCTTCCAAATCGCTTTGACATTTAGCATCAAAGTTGTATTGTCCACCCTGCTTTTCAGGGATTATCAATGCCATATCCATATAATGCCGCACAGTATCTATAGTTAAATTGTTAACTTTAACAAATTCACCAATTTTCATATTATTACCTCATATATAGCAAATTTTAATAATAAATAATTATACCATAAGTGGGTAATTATTTATTAACTATAAAGAAGCTGAAAGTTGCAATATTTTCTATATTTTTCTATAATAATGATTAAAAAGCAGAATGTAACTTAAATACTTGTCCATGAGGTGAAAAATGCTTAGTATCATAATTTGTGAAGATAATAAAATTCAACTAAAACAAATTCAAAATATTATAGAAGAACAATTAGTAAATTTTAAAATAGATATTTTTGTTGAGTTATCAACGGATAATCCTGGAGATGTAATTGATTATGTGGAGAAAAATAAGGAAAGAAGCTTTATTTATTTTTTAGATGTGGATTTAAATGCTGATATAAATGGCATAGAACTTGCAAAAAATATTAGAGAGTACGATTTAAAAGGATATATTGTATTTATAACATCTCATGTAGAATTTTCATTTTTGACCTTTAAGTATAAGGTACAAGCCTTTGATTATATTCTAAAGGTAGATGATAGTATTCTTAGAGAAAATATATATAAATGTTTATTAGAAATTGAAAATAATTATAAAAAGATTAATGCTGACAAAAGAAAGTCTATGCCAATAAAAATAGGTAGTAAAATTACTAATTTCAATATGGATGAAATATTATTTTTTGAGACAACAGAAATTGATCATAAGCTTAGAATGCATACTGAAAAAGGTGTTTTTGAATTTTATGGTAGATTAAAAGATATAGAATCTCAAGTGTCAACAGATTATTATAAAAGTCATAGATCTTATCTAGTAAATACAAATAAAATTAAAGCAATAGATAAAAAAGATCTTATTATATATATGGTAAATGATGATACCTGTCTTGTTTCAAAACGTTATTTAAAAGGATTGATCAGTATATGTATTCTATAATTAGTAATATCCTATATGTACTTATTGTAACTTTAAACATTGCAGTAATTATAAATAATATCACAATGTCAAAATTAGCTTGGAGGCATACTTTTGGACTGATTGTTGTGAATTTTATTTTAATTTATTTACTATCTATATATCACCAGGATCTATTTTCAGTGCCTTTTACAACAATTATAACAATTATATATTTGTATGCAATTTTTAAGAAAATAGCTTATGCAATAATAATTTCTGTTTCTACACAGATAATATTTGCTTTAAGTGATGCTTTTGCTGGAATAATATTTATGTTTATTTTTAGACTTGATTATTATGAGATTATAAACAATAAGATTATATACTTTATCGTTGCATTTACCATTCTTTTATTATCTATTATTTTAAGCAAACTTCTAAATTTATTTTTTAAAAGGTCAAAGTATGCTGTCTTCATAGAAACCAAGGGCAAAAGTCTAATACTTCCAGTGCTGTGTTTAATAATATCATTGATTTCCATATATTCTTTTTTACTTATGGTTAAAGGAGTACTTAAGACTTATAATAGACTAGTTGCTGTAATAAACTTTTCTATCATTTGTATTTTTACTTTATTATTGAATATAATTACATATTTGATAAATAAGAATTATAAGGAAAAATTGGATAAAGAATATAAAGATAAAGAACTATTAAGACTTAATGAATATACTTCTATGATTGAAAATCAGTCTGATGATTTAAGAAAATTTAAACATGATTATGCCAATATAATTAAAATTATAGGATACTATATTGATCTAGGTGATATAAATAAGCTTAAAGCTTTTTACAAAGAAGAATTATTTCCTCAAAGTGAAAAAATTATAACTAAAAATATGTCATTTACAAAACTTCAGAATATAAAAATAAATTCCTTGAAAGTATTTATATCATCTAAGGTTAATATTGCTGAGAAAAGAAATATAGGGGTGCATATTGAAATAGAGGAGGATATAAATGAGATCTCTATAGGGCTAATAGACTTATGTAGAATTATTGGTGTATTTTTTGATAATGCAATTGAAGCGGCGGAATTATGTCAGGAGAAATTTATTGATTTTGTAGTGATAAAGGAAGAAGATAATGTAAGTTTTATAATAAGTAATTCCTGTTTGGAGAGTACTCCACCAGTTCATAGTTTATATAAAAAGGACTTTTCAACTAAAGGAAATAACAGAGGTATTGGTTTAAAATCTGTTATGAATATTATAAATAAAAATTATAGTAATGTATTTCTTAATACTACTATTGAAAACTGTGTTTTTAAACAGGAATTTATTATTTACAGATCTAAATAAGCTTCTAATCATTATAATAAAAACTTTTTACGATAAATAATCCATGTCTTGCGACATGGATATTTACATTTATAAGTGCCTAATCTAACATATGGGTATGTGCCAAATATTAGATTATAATGCTAAGGATGTATATACAAAACTTATATTGAATTGAAGTGGAGGTAAATATGTCAATAATTCAGGCTAATAATGTAACAAAGGATTTTTATTTAAATAAAATAAAAGTCAATATATTAAAAGGTATAAGCATAAGCATAGAAGAAGGTGAATTTGCAGTTATTATAGGAGAATCCGGCTCAGGTAAATCAACTTTTTTAAATATACTGGCAGGACTTATGCCTCCAACAACAGGAGACGTAAGTATATGTAATGAGAACATATCCAAGTTTAATGAGAATCAATTAGCTTTATTCAGAAGAAAACATTTAGGCTTTGTGTTTCAAGCTTATAATCTACTTCCTCAGTTTACGGCATTAGAAAATGTTGCATTTCCACTTGTGTTTTTGGGAGTATCAAAAAAAGAGAGGAAGGAAAGAGCTGCAGAAATGCTAAAAAAGGTTGGGCTCGAAGAGAGGATGAACCATAAACCAAGTGAGCTTTCAGGGGGGCAACAGCAAAGAGTGTCTATAGCAAGAGCCTTGGTAAATAATTCAGCTGTTGTACTTGCAGATGAGCCTACGGGAAATTTAGACAGTAAAACCGGTGTAGAAATTATAGAAATGTTAAAAGAACTAAATCAAAAAGAAAATAAAACCTTTGTAGTAGTAACTCATTCACAGCAGGTATGTAAATACGCAGATAAAATTATAAGAGTTAAAGATGGTCTTATTGTAGATGAAAACAATTATAATTAATTTTTATCCGATGACTAGCCGCTGTAATACTCAACCTTATAAAGGTGGAGACAACAGCGGCACGTCCCTGGATAATTCATCTAAACTAAGTGGAAATATAAACTACCACTTAGTAAGATTCATTGATAAGGGGTTGGAGGTAATCTAAATGAAAAAAGTAATCTTGTTAGCAATAATATTTTGTAGTTTATTAATTATCCCTTCATTTAATGTGAAAGCGGATTCTTCACAGCTTTTATTCCAAAGAGTAGAGACAAAACCTGAAATTGTAGAACCAGGTCAGCAATTCACAATCAACTTTTTCCTTAAAAATATATCAAGTGATAGTATAAGTGATATAAATATAAAGCTTGCCAGCATTGAGGGTAAAAATGCTTTAAGTGGATTTTCACCAGTTAATTCTACCAATGAAGTTTATTGCAGTAAGATAAACAAGAGTGATACTGCGGTTTTAAGCCTGGATATGATTGCAGATGCTCAGTTAAAGACTGGAACTTATAATATTGTAATCAATATAAGTTATAAATATAATGATACAGTTGTTCAGGATAGTAAGATTATAGGTATAGTAATAGATAACAAAGCTAATCTTGATATAACTTCTGTGAATTCAAGTGACACAGGTGATAGTGAAAAAGATTTAAAAGTAGCTTTTGTAAATGCCAGTAAGGGTACTTTAGATCAAGTTATGGCTAAGGTTACTTCAAATGGCAAGGAGTTTTCACAGTATTATGGAAGCTTAGATTCTGGTGATAACGAAACCTATGAAGTAACATTGCCATTCACAAAGGATATAAATGGCAAGATAGAAGTTTCTTATACAGATGAACTGAATAGAACTGGTGTAGTATCAAAGGATCTAAATATAAAAAAATCAGCTAGCAATAATGAGAAAATTTCTAGTAATAATAAAAAAAGTGGGATTTCATCTATAGGAGATTTTTTCAAGAGACTATTTGGATTAGGTGATTAGTATGAAACTTAGTGATTTACTTGAAATAATATGGAGTAATATGTGGCGTAGAAGGGCTAGAACTATACTGACAATGATAGGAGTAATCATAGGCAGTGTAGCTATATTTGTCATTGTATCCATAGGAAATGGCTTTCAAGCTTATGTTGGAAATCAGTTTTCCTCCCTTGGAGACGCAAATGTAATAACAGTAATTCCTTATAATTCCTATGGGCAGCAAATAGCTCCTAGTAGTACAAAAAAGAAAAAATTAATACTTAATGATAAGTCATTAAATGAGTTAAAAAAGATAACCGGTGTAAAATATTGTGTACCAATAATAAATTTGCAGGGAAGCATAAAATATAAAAAAAATCAATTACAATCAAATCTTATGGGTATGGAAATGAAGGAATATTCAAAGGATCATAAATTATTTGCAGGAAGATTTCCATCGGATGAAGGTCAGGAATGTGTTATAGGTTATAAACTGGCTAAGTACATTATTGGTGGTAATAATTCAGATAGTGTTACTGATAGTCAAATAAAAGACCTCCTAAGAAAGAGAGTTCAGATTGTAGTTTCAAAGATATCAGACACTGGTGATCAGCAAGATATGGAATACAGTTTTAAAATAAGTGGAATTTCTTTAGAAGGTTCCAGTGATGATTTTATGGTAAAAATACCTTTAAAAGCTGCTAAAACTATAAATCAGTCCACAACCAATGGGTCAGAACAAAGCAATTCAACCTATGGGCAAATAAATGTAGTAGTAAATGACGTAAGAAATATAAATCAAATAGAAAAGAGTATAAATAGTTTAGGATACACCGCATCTTCTCTTAAAGAAATTTTGGATGCAGCAAATACAACTTTAAACGGGGTAAAGCTAGTTGTAGGTGCATTAGGTGCTATTTCACTTTTAGTATCAGCCTTTGGCATAGCCAATACTATGAATATGTCCATATATGAAAGAAAAAAAGAAATAGGAGTTATGAAAGTAATAGGTGCAGGACTGTTTGATATAAAAAAAATATTTATAGGTGAAGCCAGTGCTATAGGGTTTATGGGAGGTCTAATAGGTGTCATTTTAGGATTCCTTATAAATTTTATTGTGAATTCAGTACTAAGAGGATACTTGTCTAGTGGCAGTTCTGGTGGAAATGTAAAAATAGCCACTGCTAGTGTAGGATTAGTATTGTTTGTACTATTATTT
Source organism: Clostridium sp. (assembly GCF_047718555.1). Lineage (GTDB taxonomy): Bacteria > Bacillota > Clostridia > Clostridiales > Clostridiaceae > Clostridium_I. The sequence goes on from NZ_JBDNRK010000032.1 coordinate 8,499, forward strand.
TCATTGTTTATAGGTTTTTTGTCAGGTATTTATCCAGCTTCAAAAGCTTCAAAGCTTAATGTTATAAAATCAATCAAAGATGAATAATTAAAGGAGGTATTTTCTATGGAAGATACAAATAGTGTGGAACAGATGACTTTTGGTGAAAAAGTGAAGAACTTTTTTGTCCATCCAACTAAGGTTTTTGCTCAGTATGAGGAGAAACCAACCTATATCATTAGATTATTAATAATATGTATAGTAAGTGCTGTATATTCTACAGTACAATTTACTATGTCTAAACCTTATATGGAAAAGTATATAAATAATATAACAAAGGGCATGGATCCCCAACAGGCAGATATAATAAAGAAAACAATGGGGATTTTTTCTTCCACTCCAGTAGTAGTTATAGAGGCAATAATAGGAGTTATAATAATAATATTTATAGTTTCTCTTGTGTACATGCTATTTATAAAAGCATTTAAGGGTAAAATAAAATATGGTCAGGTTGTATCAACTTATACTACTGCTTATATGGCTGTAGTTGTAGGCCTTATTATAAAAACTATATATATGTTAATAAGCAAAAAACCACTGAATATTTCAGTCCAAACAAATCCTACTCTTTTAAATACAATAACAGCATCCTACGATATTTTTAGTATATGGGAAATGGTGTTAATGGCATTGGGAATCTCTACAGTAGCTAAAATCTCTAAAAAGAAGGGTGCAATTATAGTAATTATTATGTTTGTAATATTAATACTTATAACAATTGGATCTTTTATGTTGAGGAAAAAGTGATTTCATATACAATTTTTGGCATTATTTTTATTGAAATTTCTTAAATAGTAGTCCGTTACTCACACGTTAATTCTTAAGAAAATCGTAAGAATTAATTTCGTAATTTTTAATAGTGATAGTATAAAATAAAATTATAATCCAGTATAGGAAACAGATGGAGTTAATTACAAAAATATTATCAATGAATCTTATTCTCCTTGGAGCAGTGAAGTTTTACAGCAGATAGTTATTGGATAAACAGAGTTCTTAGTATTTATGAATACTTAGAACTCGTTATCTTTGTAAGATGGTAGCATTAGAGGGGATAGTCTTGGGATAAATTTCAGAATGGAGGGAGATAATTAATGAAAATTAATAAAGCAATAGCTACGGCGTTCATTATATGTATATTTGGCATCTTTATAATAAGTTGTTCTCCTTTAGCATCCATAAAAAATGATATTACATCTAAAGAAAGCAGCAGATCACAAGTAGTTTTTAAGGTTAAGGCAAGTAATAAAGTTAATTTTACATATGATTCTTCGGTTAAAGAGGGCACTTTAAAATTACAATTGATTGATGGAAATGGAAAAGTAATAGAAGATTTTCAAACTAATAAAAAAGGTTTAGAACAAGTATCATTAGACAAAGCAGGGGAATATACGCTTTTGGCAGCGTATGATAATTTTATAGGTAATTATAAAATAAGTGCAGAGAGATAATTTACTTTTATTATAATCTAATGTTCTGAATTCTCTATAGGAGGAAGATGAATAGCACATTAATATGAATGTTCTGATAACATTTATAAAAGAATTTTACCCATATAATATTCATCAACATATTTTCCATCAACTATCAGTGATTTTTCCTTTAGTCCTTCAATTTTAAAGCCAATTTTTTTATACAAGCCTATGGCGGCTTTATTGTTAGTCATTACCGTTAGTTCTAATCTTGTAATATTATTTTCCAGGGCCCATTTTTTCAGGGCTTCAAATAATTTTACCCCAATTTTTCTACCTCTGTAATTCTTTAATATCCCTATAACTATATAAGCACTATGTTCTATTCTTTTGGCAAAACCTCTTTCTGCGGATAGAAAGCCAACTATATTTTTAGTATCTTCAGCTATTAAGGTTAATGACCTTGAAACATTTATGTTTTTTATATTGGTTTTTATTTCATCTATAGTTGTTTTTCTCTCTTCCGGTTCAAACATCATATATTCTGTTTCATTGTCTAGCTGTTTTAACATATATAAAAATTTTTCTGAATCTTTTATTTCAATTTTTCGTACAATCATTTTTTACCTCTATATCTAGTTAAAATATCAATGAATCTTACTTAGTGGAAGTTTGTATTTACAATAAGTTTAAGTGAAAAATATTTATTGCTACTTTTTCCATTTTCATCTATGCTAAAATTATACATAAACAGAATTCTTTGTTTCAGGTGGAGTTTTTTTCTCCACCTGAAACTTAGAAGTCATTATCCAGGGACGTAACATCCGTTATCTCCCACTTTGATAGAAAAGCAGAGAACCAAAATCTTGGATTTTGTGTGAATCGCTTTCACAGAGTGCGTGGGAGACTTACGCCAAGTTAGTCAGGTTAAAAGTCTTAAAGAATTGGAGTTTATATGATTTTGTACCATTAATGTTAACAATATTTAATAATTTTGCAAGAATTCTGATAGAAAATATTAAAGCTTACATAGTAAAATTACTATAATAACCCAAATGGAGAGAATCATATAATATATAAATAACAGAATGGAGCAATTTTTATGACAAAGATAATGGAGAAAATTAAGTACATTAAAAATAATTACCTCATTGAAATTATAATAGTAACTATTATGGCAATTATCTTAGTAAATACACTGTTTATTTCTCCTATAGTAGGAAAAGTTGATAATGGAGATTTCGGAAGACTTATGTGTTATGGAGGATTAGACAATGTAAACAATGAATATAGTAAAATTTATGATAAATTTTTACATACTAAATATTTAATAGCAAACCCTGGTATATTTGCGCCAGTGTATATAAACTGGGTTTCAGTATCCATACTATTAAAGGCAGCGGTGCTTCTTTGTTTAACAGTAAATGATTTTAACAGTAATGTTTTTGATATAAGATATTTAGCCTTTGTATATTGTGTAGCATTTTTGATTGGAATATTTTTTATAGTAAGCTTTAAGAAGTTTAGTCCTATATTGAAGATGGTGGCAGGGGCTTTCATCATTATGTTTTTTACCAGTGCCTGTTATATAACCTATTTTAATTCATTCTTTGGAGAGGCGGGAACAATTGTATTCTTTTTTCTCAATATAGGTACATATTTATACCTTATAACCAGAAAACATGTAAGTACAAGACATTTTGTATACTTCTTTATAGCATCAGGTGGTTTTTTGACTGCTAAATCACAGAATGTGCCATTGCTTATATTTATGTTAATTATATATGCTGGACTATATGTTAATTATAAACAAAAGAAATTTAGAAAGAATATTATTATAGGAACTCTAATAGTAATTGTAGTCTGTTGTATTTCATATTTTTCTTTATCCAGCACAATGAATGAAAATAATATATATCAATCGGTTTTTTCAGGGGTACTTCGAGGTTCTGAAAATCCTGCAAAAGACTTGCAGGAATTAGGTGTGGATAAAAAGTTTATGGTGTTTTATGGACATTCCTTTTATGATAGAAAAAATGGACATGATCCTATGGGAAAAGATATGTTAGAAGAATTTTATCCTAAGGTATCCTTTACAAAAGTTTTAGGATTTTATATTAAACATCCAGACAGGCTATGGCAGAAAATTGTAGATTCTGCTGATAATGCTTATGACTTTTCGGGTATAACTAAAAGTAATTTTATAAAAGGTCAGTATGATCCCAATAAGAAAATAAATAATTTTAGACTTAAGTTAATAAAAAAATTTCCAAAACTTCATCGTAATATTTTTATATTCATTGCCTTTTCAAGTATTTATCTGGGGGTGCTGATATTCTATTTTGTAAGAGAAAAGAGTACACGACTTTTAGATTTAATGCTTTTATTCATCCTTGCTTCGGGGGCTTCTCAATTAGTGCTGCCAGTTATAGGATCCGGCCATGGTGATTTTGGAAAACATTTATTTTTATTGAACTTGTCCTATGATATTATGGCAGGAATCGCGGTGCTGTGGGTTGTACATATTATATCTGCAGCTGTGATAAAAATTAAACAGAAACTATCGTGCTTAATGAAGGTGAAAAATGATAATTGATAAACAGTTATACTATTTTTAGTGGTAGAAAAGAGATTAAATCCACCAAGGGTCTTGCAAATAAAGTATCGGATAAAAATTAGATCAAATGAAATTGACAATAGGGCTTCACTTTATAGATGAAACCCTGATGATGAAAAATTATTTAGCTAATAATACGTTTTATTCAATATAGACAAGCGTAGAAACCTAAACTCTAAGCCTGTATCCAGCGCCCCATACTGTTTCTATATACTGAGGGTCAGAAGGAGAAGGTTCTATTTTTTCTCTGACTCTTCTTATATGAACTGTAACAGTGGCATTGTCCCCCATGGAATCAAGACCCCATATTTCCTCAAAAAGATCTTCTCTACTGAAGACTTTGTTAGGGTTTTTTGCCATGTATAAAAGAAGATCAAATTCCTTTTGAGCTAAGGTCACCTCGGTGCCATTTATGAATACCTGCCTGGAATCTTTAAATATTTCAAGACCTCGTATTACTATTTTATTTACTTTTACATTTGCATTAAATTTGTTTTTTATTCTCTCATAGTTTGCAATATGAGATTTGACTCTTGCCACTAGCTCACCGGGATTAAAGGGCTTTGTAATGTAATCATCTGCTCCCAGAGTAAGTCCTTTAATTTTATCAATTTCTTCTTTCTTTGCAGAAACTAAAAGTACGGGGATATCTTTTTCCTTTTCTATGCTTCGCAAAATGCTGTAACCATCCATTTTGGGAAGCATCAAATCAAGAATTAACAGGTCAAAATTATCTGACTTTAGAGCATTGAGGCCTTCAATGCCGTCTTTACATATGGTAACCTGAAAATCGTTAATTTCTAAATAGTCCTTTTGAAGTTCTGCTATACTCAAATCATCTTCAATTATTAAAATTTTTCTCATAGGTTGCTCCTTTACATTTTCCCAAGGGATATTATTATACTGGTTCCATCATTTCCGTGAGAATTTGCCCATATCCTTCCGTTATGTCCTTCTACAATCTGCTTTGCTATAGCAAGGCCAAGACCGCTGCCCTTAGCATTGCTTCTTGCAGAATCTGATCTGTAAAATCTATTGAATATTTTATTTGTGTCCTGTTGGTCAATTCCGGATCCATTATCTCTTATCTCTATTATTATGCTCAACTTGTTTTCCCTAATAAATATAGTTATTTCACCATTATCCTTATCCATGTATTTTCTTGAATTATCTATAATATTGAGGATAACCCTTCTAAACCGCTCTCTATCTATCATAAAATATTTTGATGTCTTAAGATTATTTTCTACACTTATATCTATATTGAACTGCTTAAGTATGGCATAGCTTTCCTCAACGCAGTAGCTGAAATACTCACCAATGTCTGTCTTTTCAAAATTAAAGGGTATTTGACCTAAATCCAGCTTGGAATACAGCAGCAAATCATTAATCATAGCATCTATTTGTTTTGTCTTTATATTTATTGTTTTAAGATAATGTTCCAGCTTTTCAGGGCTGTTTGCTACTCCATCTAAAATACCTTGTATATAACCTTCAATAGAGGTTAGAGGGGTCTTTAAATCATGAGAAATACTGGATACCAGCATTTTTCTGTTGTCATCATATTTTGTTTTCATGTATATGGAGTCCTTTAATTTTATGCGCATTTCCTCAAAATCACTGCATAACTCACGTATCTCTGTGTCACCACTTTCTACTATTTCCGAATCTAAATTGCCATTTTTTATTTCGGCAGTAGCTTTTTTCAGAAGAGATATGGGACGTAATATTTTTCTTGAAAATATGTAAGATATAATAATGCTGACTATTATATAAGATGCAAAGAATGTAATTAAAATATATAAAATAAGCTTTTTTAAAATGTTGGACTCTTTTCCAATAGGAGTTAAAAATATTACATTTCCACTACTATTATCTTTAAACTCTATGGAAAAGGTACTGGGGGAATAATAAGTATTATTTATAAATAATGGTCTCTTAGATTTATTTCTAGCCTGTTCCAGAGAATTTGCTATATCAATATTGTTCATATCCTCAGAGGAATACAAAACAGTACCTTTTTTGGTTATTATAATTTTACCTTCTGTAATTGATAATTTAGTTTCCAAATAATTTTTAAAATCTTCATCTTCAATACTTTTATTATCAGATTCAGCTATGTCCTTAGTCACATTTAAAAGTTCTGAATTTACAAAGGTAGCTTTTTTAAAACTATTATAATTTATATCACTTCCTAAAAATTCTGAAGAGACAAATATAAATATAAAGGCAATTATGGCTGTAATTATCAGAGGAATTATTATAGTTAAGGTGTTGTAAATAATTAGACGTCTTTTAATATCCATTTTTTATTTCATTTAAAAATCCTTTCTATCAAATAAAAAGTATCCCGCTGTAAATAATATTATACCATAACTTAAAAGCAGCATAAATTCACGAAAGATTTTAAAAACTGGAAGAGTATCCATAATCCACAAATTGTACCAGCCAAATGTTGAAGTAAAGAGTATTCCGGAATAGTTTGAAAAGAAAATTCCAAGGGCTTTAAGGGCTATAAATACAAGTATGGACAGGAAAAATACTCCTACTTCACTTTTCACTATATTTGTAAAGAGTACAATCATAAGACATAAAATTATCATTGGAAACAGAGTTACTATATAAGAAAGTATTATTTCAAAAATACCTATAAAATTAAAAGAGTTTGAGTTAAATATAAGTCCGGATACTATAGAAAATATCATTGTAAGCATCAAAATTGAAAATATAAATATACATATTGAAACTATTTTTGCTGAGAACAATTTCAGTCTCGAAACAGGTCTTGTAAGGACAATTTTCATAGTATTTTTAGAAAATTCACCTGAAAAGCTGTCTATAGTAATAAGGGCAACAAATAAGGGAAGCAGTGTATTTACTATTATTGAGAGAATGAGAAAGGGAAACTCATTGCTGGAAACTCCCTGAACCCCAAAATTATTTCTAACCAAGGATATAAAAATCTGACCAACTACTATAAAAAATAAAGCAAGTATAATTCCAACCATAACCTTTTTCTTTTTATATAATTTTTCTACTTCGTTTATTAATGCTACTTTAAATTCTACCATTTCTCTCTACCTCACTGACAAAATAATTTTCAAGGGAAGCATAATTATTTAATATATTTTTAGTGCTGTCCACGTTTATAAGCCTTCCATTATATAGAACTCCAATGGTTGTACATGTTAATTCTATGTCGTGAATAAGATGGCTTGAAATGAAAAAAGTAGTTTTTTCTTTTTCTGCCAGGTCTTTAATGATATTTCTCATACTTATCATTCCCTGTACATCCATTCCATTTAAGGGCTCATCTAAAATTATAACCTTTGGCTTTGATAGAAGTACAGCTGCAATACCAAGCCTTTGTTTCATTCCCAAGGAGAATTTAGTCGGTTTTTCATCCTTGAATTTTGAAAGTCCTACCATGTCTAGAACTTCCCCAATTCTATTGTTATCTACATTTTCATAAAATCTTGAAAATTGCTTCAGGTTTTCAAAAGCCGTCAGGTAGTGAAATACTTCTGCAGTTTCAATAATACAGCCCACATTGTACATTGCCTTTTCAAATTCTTCTTCAATGCTGTGGCCTAGTATTTTAACTTCACCTCTATCTGGCTTTACAAGACCTGTCATTATTTTCATGGCAGTAGTTTTTCCTGCACCGTTGGGACCGAGAAACCCGAAAATGTCTCCTTCATATATGTCAAGATTTATATCCTGTATACCTCTGCCATTTTTATAGGTTTTGCATAGGTTATTTATTTCAATGACTTTTTCCAATATGTACACCTCCAAAATTTTAGTAGAAACTGCTGCAAATATATTACAGCAGTTTAATAGTTTAGATTGATAATAGATTAATTGAAGACCTTAGTGTATAGACCAGTGCGTCCTTGATAATTTAATCCATCTATAGAGAAACTTATAGATGCTGAATTAGGGTTTAAGTATATATATCCATTTAAATCTTTATTAGAATTAGTAGTAGTTAATTTTGCACCATATGGCGGATGATTTTTGTCTTTATAAAAAGTTCCTGTAAAATCAAATTTCTTATTACGATCCTTATATTCAGGTATATAATTTTCTTCATAAGTTCCACTTATGGAAGAAGTATCCGCTTTTTCAATATTTACAGTACTTTCACCGATTTTTATGAATTTACCATCTTTTTCTGCAGTTAAGTTGGTAGTATATTTTCCTATATATTTTTCAGGATTAGACAATTTATCATAATCTGAAGAAGTTTGATTATTTTCTACTGTCTTTTTACCAGAGAGATCCGGTTTTTTCACTGTAGTAGAATTTACCTTAGATATTTTATACAGTGTTTCAAAGGTCAAGTTATGAATTTCATTATTCTTGTCCTTACCAGAAAGTACACCGGAAGCAAGGGCATTTGTAATCAATCCGTTTTTATCTGTAGTTATAGTGCCTTTTGCGTCTTTTATAAATATATCTTTTGATAGCTTAGGCATTTTAGCAAATCTAGAATTATTTTCACTTCCATACGTATTTTTAAATTGGAAAGATATCAAGGCATTTACAATAGATGGAATTTGTGTATTGTTTAAAGTACCGGAAAGTTCCTTAGTCCCATCTTGCTTTGTGTTAACAACCACAGCATCTCTGAGATTTCCAACAATAGCGTCTGCTATTTTTTCTAAATCACCAGCTTTTTCTTCATCAAAGGGATTTTTTAACCAGCTGGTATTTTTATTACCATCTGTAAAATTTGTTACATAATAGGTATCGGGATTGGCATAGGTATCATTATCTTTTCCCTGTAGATTCTGTACTATTTGCATGTTTTTATCAGTGTAATAATAGCCTTTTATTTTATTTTTTCCGTCATAAGTTTCAGTTACATTTTCCATTGCTCTATTAGTTATGTCATATTTGTTTGTAGTATTTTGAGAATAAACTACAGTGTTGCCATCTTTTATAATGGTAGACGCATCCAAAGAATAGCTGGAAAGCCCTGTAGTAGTCTGCTTCCCAGTGTATTTTAGCGAATCCTTCAGCTGATCATAACCGCTTTTAGTAGTTACTTCTGCCAAGGCAGTAGTGGTAAACATCAATGTACCTAAGGCGAAGCTTATGGCCATAACAGTTTTCTTTCTGAATTTCATTTTCTTCATCTCCTATATTTTAGTGGTAAGTATTAAACTATAATATTTTTGTTACTAGATATAAACAGAGTTCTTAGCATCAGGTGGAGTTTTTATTCCATCTGATGTTTACTAACAGAGTTCTTAGTATCAGTATTTTTGATACTTAGAAATCGTTGTCCTTTAGGGTAAATCGTTATCCAGGGACATAGCCACTCTTTACTCCCACTTGAAGAAGTTGGAGTATTAGAGTGGATAGTCATCGGATAAAAATTTTTTAATGAATTAAATCATTAGTTTTTTCAAGGGATTTCCAGGCTTCAGAGAGGGGGAACTCTTACAGAAGCCTGGAAGATTGCTTGTACAACACTTTGCTGATTATTAGTCAAAGCTTCACTTACAGTGTACAGTGTCTTTAACAGCAGTATAAGTTGTATTAACTATTTCTAATTATTCATAAAAGGTTTATTTCCATGAAGAATTAGAAATTTAGCTGTTTGGAAGTACTTCCTGATTATATTCTAAAATACGTACCTCTATTTTATCTAAACTAATTATAAACAAAACCTAAACTTTTGAGAGAACATAGCTTAAAAGTAAACAGTGATTGTTGGCATACAGCCACAAGTGCTGAATAAGTGTAGAGAGCATGCAGAAAATGCCAATTAAAAGATATGGCAACTATGCATTTAAATGTCTTGAAGAAAAAATAAAATAGGTGATTATGGTAAGATTAAATAATATTGTTATGAGAAGGTATCCAAAGCTATAGATATAGAGCAGCCAATTTGACATTGCCAATTTTCAAGTATAGTATGGAATTAGCTTATTAATAGAAAATTTCTATTAATTATTTTATAAGGCATGTGAAAATAAATAACAAGTCAAAGATACGACGTCTATTTTGAATTGTACAAGGAAACAGGTTCCGCAGATAGTGAGCTATCTAAGGGTTCTGTTGACGTAGTAGGATTCAAAATAGACTAGTATACTGACTTAGTTATTTTTTCAAGATGCCTAACATGGGACTTGGAGTGATACATTTATGAGTTATATTCAGAAGGGTACAGCTGAATTTAAAAATGCCAATATTGCATTATTTGCAGGGGGTTTTGATACCTTTGCTATTTTATACTGTACACAACCAATAATGCCGGATCTTTCTAGAGAATTTAATATTTCTCCTACAGTGGCAAGTTTGTCGCTTTCAGTTACAACTATTACCCTGGCCTTTAGTATGCTGTTATTCGGATCCTTGTCAGAAGTATGGGGACGAAAAATAGTTATGTCTTTTTCACTTGTTTCCGCATCCTTATTGGTATTATTAACTGCTTTTGTTCCTGGTTTTCACTATCTCTTAATATTTAGAGTATTACAGGGTTTTGTTTTGGCAGGTTTGCCGGCTATTGCCATGGCATATATAGGAGAGGAAATTGAGCCGAAGAGTCTTGGTATGGCTATGGGTCTATATATTAGTGGAAATTCTATAGGGGGTATGAGCGGGCGTATCATCATAGGGGCTATTACTGATTTTTTTAGCTGGAGAGCAGCACTGGGAAGTATAGGTGTTATAGGTTTAGCCGCTAGTATTTTATTTTGGTTTAAGCTTCCAGAGTCAAAGCACTTTACTCCACGTAAAATGGAGGTAAATAAATTGCTAAAATCCATGGCAAATCACCTTAAAAATCCTAGATTGCTATGCTTGTATGCTATAGGTTTTTTAATTATGGGCAGTTTTGTTTCACTATATAATTTTATAGGCTATCAATTGATAGCTCCTCCATATTTGCTTAGCCCTACATTAGTTAGTTTTGTATTTGTAATTTACACTATAGGAACATTTAGTTCCACTTGGATGGGTCGTTTAGCGGATAGATATGGACAATCTAAGGTACTGTGGATAGTAATTTTGGTAATGGTTATTGGGGCGATTATAACTCTAAGAATAAATTTAATCATAAAAATTATAGGAATTGCACTCTTTACTTTTGGATTTTTTGGAAGTCATTCCATTGCCAGCAGCTGGATTGGAAAATTGGCTACTCATGATAGATCGCAAGCTTCTGCACTGTACTTATTTTTTTATTACGTAGGTTCAAGTATTGGTGGAACTTCTGGGGGTACTTTTTGGTCCTCTTATGGATGGGCTGGAGTAATTGGAATGATCTCCTGTTTTTTGGTGGCAGCTATTTTATTTTCTTTTCGTGTTTCTTCAATTACTAAGACTATTGAAGCAAGTTCTTAATTCAGGTGGGGATTCTTTTACCCCATCTGAATTTTAGAACTGCAAATGCATGGCTTACTTGGCGTTGAACTCCCACTTGAAGAAGTGGGAGACTTATGCCAAGTTAGTCAGGTTAAAACTGGACAGTGATATTCTAATCACTATCCTTAACCTGTCTTATTAGATCCTGTATATTTCCATCTATTTCAGGATACCTTAAGTTTAATTTTTCTAGGTTATTTACTATGGTCTTCAGTACAATATAATCTCTGAACCATCTATTATTTGAAGGCACAATATGCCATGGAGCCTCTTCTGTACTGCAATTGTTGATAACATCTTCGTAGTATTGCTGATATTTATCCCAAAACTTTCTTTCAGCAAGATCTGCAGCAGAAAATTTCCAGTGCTTTTCAGGATTTTCCAGTCTGCTTTCAAGCTTTTTCTTTTGAAAATCCTTTGATATATGAAGAAAGAATTTTATTACTACTGTATGATTGTCTACAAGATATTTTTCAAATTTATTTATCTGTGTAAATCTATTGAGAGCCGTTTCATTATCTATAATATTATGAACTCTTGTAACCAGTACATCCTCATAATAAGATCTATTGAATACAGTTATATCACCTTTTTGGGGGGCTGCTTTGTGCACTCTCCAAAGATAGTCATGGCCTAATTCTTCTGGAGTGGGTTGCTTAAAACTTTCTACATTGAATCCATTTGGATTTACTCCCATCAGTGCTTTTTTTACGGTTCCATCCTTTCCGCTGCAATCCATTCCCTGTAATACTATGAGCAGTGCAAATTTTTTTGATGCATAAAATATATCTTGAAGTTCTTCAAATTTTGTTTGTAATTGTAAATATTCCTCTTTGATGCTGTCCTTAGATGATTCATTAGTATATTCCGGGTTAAAGTCTTTTAAATTAATCTTTTCTTTTGATTTAATAGTAAAATTCTCCATAAGCTTAAAACTCCTTAAATTTTGTTAATAAATATTCTTTCCATAATTACTTTTTAATATTAGAATTCTTATCCATAAGTTTGCTGAAAACACTTTTATATGTGTTTTCAGCAAACTTATGGATATCGGTATATGAATAAAAAATTAACTCTTAAAGGTAATAGAATTTTGTTCTCTAAATCTGGAGGCAAGACTTAATCTGCGCATCATGGAACGTTTCTTATTTTTATGGCTTTCCATTCTTTTTAGAATATCGTCAAGTACTGATACAGCATCTATTATGTGATTTCCTTTGTTAAGCATTACACACTCAGCACCTTCTCCCATAGCAGCATCTGTTATCTCTGCTCTAGATGGGATTCCTTCCTTAGCCATGTTTTCAAGAACCTGAGTGGCCCAGATTACAGGAACATGTGCAGCTTCACATATCCAAAGTATTTCTTCTTGTACCTCTGCCAGCCTCTCAAAACCACATTCTACGGCTAGATCACCTCTTGCAATCATAATTCCACAATTTTGCAATTTCATAAGTTCTAAAAGCATGGAAGGCAAGTTTTCAAATCCACGTTGAGTTTCTATTTTAAGCACAATGCTAAGTTTTTCATTGGAAATAGCGTTTAGATGTTCACGGAGAAGCTTTACATCCTGTACGCTGTTAGCAAAGGATAGTGCTACAATGTCTGCATGGGCAGCAATGAACTTTAAATCTTCCACATCTTTTTCAGTCATGGCAGCTAGCTGCAGATTGCTGTCAGGTAAATTAATGCCCTTTTCACCTTTTAGATTACTACCACCTGAGCGAGTTTGAGTTATTCTAACATAAATTTTATCAGCTTCAACTTTATATATAATGCCTCCGATTTTTCCATCATCAAACCATATACTTTCTCCTTCTCTTATGTCCTTGAAAATTTCAGGGAAGGGGAAGCCGATTGCTGCTGGAATGATAACCTTTCCACTATTGTTTAAAATTGCAGGCCTGCCATAATCCAAATTTTGCTCTAGAACAAGTATATAATCAGCTTCTAGATGTATGGAGTTTTCCTTGAGGGGTAAATTCTTCACTGATGTCTTAAATTCCACAGAATTCTCGTCTTTACATATAGCTGTTAATATAGTATTTGAAGCTATATGCATGGCTTTTTTAGCTTTAGCTAAACAGCCCTCTTCAAATGCATCAGTAATTTTCATGCTGCGAAGTTTATTGCGAGAATCCTTAAGAAATATCTCATCACCTTTTGAAAGCTGAGAGAGCCAACTTTCTTCTACAGTTAAGGAGAAATCTGATTTTATAGAAGGAGGTTTTGTAGTATCGTTTTTAGTTAGCCAAATTCTAGCAGGCCTAATAACTTCACCAGAATTATTTTTCTTAGGACGTATTTTTAATATCGTCGGTTTTGACTCAAGTGATCCAGTCCTGAGCTTTGGACCAGCTAAATCCATAATAATACGACAGGAAAGATTTGTAGCCTTTTCTGCCTTGTGAAGGTTTTCAATTATTTGAGACCAAACCTTTGCATCGTCATGAGCACAATTAATTCTCATACAATTCATACCACTTTTTAAAAGATTATAGACAAGTGAATAATCTTCAGCTGCCTCACTAGGCATTGTTACCATTATTCGTACTTCTCTTTCAGAGGGTGATGGACCAAGTAAAGCATCTGTGTGCTCTTTTAAGAGTTCTTTCCCATTTTTTTTCAAAGTAGTAAAAGAATCCAGTCTAGAAGGAATATAGGAATTATTGCTTAACTGATATAGTAAATGAAGTACTGCATCTATGGATTGTAATACATTTAATTCTGTTCTTCCTAAAGAGGATAACCCAATCTTCGATAGTTGAACTTGCAGAAATCGTATGTCGTGGCTTCGTAGAGCTAAATAATAAAGTAAATTTTGGACGCTATCTAAAACGTTTTCAGGATAATTGTGCAAATATTCTCTGGTGTCAATTGTCATGCTCAGCAAATCTTCTCTAATTGCATTTAATTGGTTTATTAGATTTTCAATATCCGTTGATTGATTTAAGAATTTAGTTGAATCAAGTTTTTTCATTACGATAGTTCACCTCTTTTTTATTTTAAAATTGTATAGCATATTATTTCATTATTCTCTAGTTAAATCAGTAAAATTGAATTAAAATTTTATAGTAATTCAGTTCTACTTTCCTTTAGTTTATTAGAATATTCTTTAAAATACAAGTAATATTTCTAAAGTTAACAATAGTACTTTTAAAGTCAATAATAAAGTCATAATGTTATATATTAGGCATATGAAAATAGACTAGCATACTGACTAGTTATTTATTTGAATATGCCTTAATACAATAAAAAGAGTTTAATAAGAAAATGATTTTTTTATTTATTACAAAAGTGTTACATATTTATGTGAAGGCAAAGAATATTTTCTACAATTAATATGTTAATGATCTTAATGTTAAAATTGCTTAATGTTTAAAAAATAGGTGACTTTTTTGATGATTTAATATAAAATTTAATTAGCAGCAAAAATTTTAATTGATTTTCGTGGAATAAAATGGTATTATTGTATTGTAGTGAGAAAAGACCTTTTACATAAAGTTAAAGAAGCTTTTATTGAATTTCATAGAAAATTAGAGTTATAATGAGTATAGAAAAACAAATAGAAATATATAGTTGTTTGTAATGATAGTTTCTTTTACTAAAGATCAGTAAATATAATAGATAGTGATGAAATCGTTTAAATAACGCAAAAAGAGAGGTTGAATAATATGAATATAGCATTTTTTTTAACTCCAAAAACCGAGGTGATATGTGAGAAGATAACATCCACCATGAGGCAGGTTCTGGAGAGAATGGAATATCACAGATATAGTGCAATCCCTATAATAGATGAAAAAGGGGTATATGTAGGAACTTTAACAGAGGGTGATTTACTTTGGAAAATGAAAAATACACCAAATTTAAAATTTAAAGATACCAGTAAGGTTCAGTTAGAAGATATACCAAGACATACTATTAATAAACCAGTGCATATAAATTCTGATATAGAGGATTTAATTGCCACTTCTGTAAATCAAAACTTTGTGCCGGTAGTAGATGACAATAATATATTTATAGGAATAATTAAAAGAAGCGATATAATAACCTATTGCTATGAAAGACTTTTTCACAATATAAAAAAAGAAGCTTAATTTAATAGTTTATCCCGATAAACTGCTGATAATCTGATTTTGTCAGTGGTTTTTTTATTTAATGCAGATATCAATAAAGTTTTCTTATAAACATTTATTGAATATATATATAAATTTAGTAATTTATGGTAATATAAGTTAGTGCCGAAGGGTATAAACAGAGTGCTTTGTATCAGGTGAAGTTTTTATTCCACCTGATGCTTAGCAATCGTTATCCAGGGACGTAGACACTCTTTACTTCCACTTTGAAAAATATGGGAGTATTAGAGTGGGTAGTAATCGGATAAAAAACAAGGGGGAATTAATATGCAGTTAATGCATAAAGAAATGGAAAAGCTTATGCTGCATTATGCAGGAAGCTTGGCTAAAAAAAGAATGAGGAGGGGCTTAAAATTAAATTATCAGGAAGCAGTAGCTCTTATAACTTCAGAACTTATGGAAGCTTCAAGAGACGGCAGAACTGTTCAGCAGATTATGGATTATGGTATCAGAATAATATCTAGGGATGATGTTATGGATAATGTGGCAGATTCCATACCAGAGCTAAAGATAGAATTAGATTTTCAGGACGAAACAAAGGTTGTGACAATTCACAATCCAATAAGATGATTAAGGCATATGAAAATAATTAATTTGAATAGCATCAGGTTTTCCTATATAATATTAAGTGAGAAAATTCAAAAAATTTATAAGGGGAAATGGGATGAAAAAAAAATACAAAAATATTTATAATAATATTAGTAGAATACTTTTTATAATGTTAGGGGCAACGCTATCTTCCATTGCATTAGAGACATTTTTAATACCTAACAACATAATAGATGGTGGTGTAGTAGGTATATCAATTATGGCAAGCTATCTGACAAAAGTACCTTTAGGAGTGTTTACATTTTTATTGAATGTACCCTTTTTTGTATTAGGGTACAAGCAAATCGGTAAGACTTTTACTTTAGCTACTTTGTTTGCGGTATTTTGTCTATCTATAGGTGTATCTTTCTTTACTCCTATTAGGGAAGTAACTAATGATATATTTCTTGCAGCTATTTTTGGTGGAATTATTCAAGGCCTTGGAGTAGGATTGATTATAAGAAACGGTGGATCACTGGATGGAACAGAAATAGTTGCAATAATACTTGATAAAAGAGTAAGCTTTTCAATTGGCGAAATTGTTATGTTTTTTAATTTATTTATATTGGGAATTTCAGGATTTATCTTTGGATGGAACAGGGCCATGTATTCACTTATAGCATATTTTATAGCCTTTAAGGTTATTGATATTGTAGTAGAAGGTCTGGATGAATCCAAAGCAGTGACTATTGTTTCATCAGAATATGAAGAAATATCAGAGGCCATAATGGCTAGACTTGGAAGAGGTTTAACTCTTTTAGATGGAAAGGGTGCCTATAAGGGTATTCCAACCAGTGTTTTGTATGTAGTTGTATCACGACTTGAGTTAGCAAAACTCAAATCTATAGTTTATGATTTTGATAAGGATGCTCTGGTAACTATAAGTAATGTAGAGGTCGCAGGAAAGAAATATAAAAAGAAGGCTATCCATTAATGATGGATAGTTTTTTAATTGTTTGTTAATAAAGCACTTGTATTTTTAAAAATATTTTTATATAATACAATGGAAATATTAAATTGTTAAAATTACATAAAAAGGGGCGTCTTTAAATGAAAAAAATTGCAGCTTTATTAATTGGGCTAATAATAAGTGCTACAGTGTTTGCTGGCTGTGGTAAAAGTAATACATCTTCTAATAGTGGTGGCAGCACTTTAAGCAATATAAAAAGTGCAGGAACAATTGTAATAGGAGTAGATGATACTTATCCTCCAATGGAGTTTAGGGATAAGAATGGTAAATTAGTTGGTTTTGATGTAGATGTTGCAGATGCAGTTGCTAAAAAGCTTGGTGTTAAAACTAAGTATGTTCCAACAGCTTGGGATGGTATATTTTTAGCTCTAAATTCAAAGAAGTTTGATATTATACAATCAAGCGTTAGTATAACAGATGATAGAAAGAAAAATATGATTTTCTCAGATCCATATATATATGGTGGAAGTTCTATATTTGTAAAGACAGATAATACAACAATTAAAACTGGTGATGATTTAAAGGGTAAAATTATAGGTTGCCAAGTTGGAACTACTTCACAGGATGTTTTAAGCAAAATGTCAGGATTAAAAGAAGTTAAAAAGTATAATGCAATGACTGATGCTTTCATGGATCTTGCAAATGGAAGAGTTGAAGCTGTTGTTTCAGACCCAGAGGTTGGAGATTACTATATTTCAAGTCAGAAAGATAAAATTAAAAGATTGAGTTCAGCATTAAACGAAGAGCCAATAGGTGTTGCTTTCAGAAAGAATGATACTGAATTAAGAGATGCATACCAAAAGGCATTAAATGAGCTTAAACAGGATGGAACACTGTCAAAAATATCTGAAAAATGGTTTGGTAACGACATATATAAAGACAAAAAATAATTGAAATTAATGGATAAATCTAACTTAGTGAAAAATTCACTAAGTTAGATTTATTTACTGTTATTAGCTTAATAATTTTAGTATAATTAATATTGCTTATTGCTTATTGCTTATTGCTTATTGCTTATTGCTTATTGCTTAT
This sequence comes from Clostridium sp., assembly GCF_047718555.1. Lineage (GTDB taxonomy): Bacteria > Bacillota > Clostridia > Clostridiales > Clostridiaceae > Clostridium_I. The sequence goes on from NZ_JBDNRK010000032.1 coordinate 26,670, forward strand.
TGCTTATAATTGAGGAATGCCTTACCTTAGAATTCCTTAATGAACCTTAGTTTTAACTATAGATAAAAGGAGAATTTCATAATGGATTTAGATACTTTAAAAAATATAGTACCAGATTTATTGAAGGGTACACTTATTACAGTAGAGCTGACTTTCATGTCCCTTGTTATAGGAAGCTGTATAGGTGTAGTTATTGCAATGATAAAACTTTCATCCAACAAAGCTGTTGCCGCTGCCGGAAATTTTTATACTTGGATATTTAGGGGAACTCCTCTTTTACTGCAATTATTTCTATTTTATTACGGTTTCCCAGTAATAGGTATAAGTCTTACATCCATGCAGGCGGCAGTAATTGGACTCAGTTTAAATTCAGGAGCATATATGGGTGAAATTATAAGAAGTGGAATAATGGCTATAGATAAAGGTCAATTTGAAGCTTCAAAAGCCCTTGGATTTACTTATTTTCAGACAATGAAAAGAATAATACTTCCTCAGGCTTTTAGAATAGTCATTCCCCCTGTAGGTAATGAATTTATAGCTTTGATTAAAGATACATCTTTGGTTTCCGTTATAGCTATGGAGGAACTTTTGAGAAAAGCACAGCTTTTGGTGTCTTCTTCCGGTAATGTAGTAGGACCATATCTTATAGCAGCTATTTTATATCTTGTAATGACTACGTTATTTACTTCAATCTTTTCAGCTATTGAAAAGAAACTATCTATATACTAAGAGGTGTTATAAATGAATATGATTGAAATAAAAGGACTTTCCAAAAGCTTTGGTAAACTTAAAGTATTTGAAGATCTCAATATGAACGTAAAAAAAGGAGAAGTGTTAGTAATAATAGGAGCTTCTGGTTCTGGAAAAAGTACATTCTTAAGGTGTCTTAATCATTTGGAAGTACCTGAAAGTGGTACAGTTTCTGTTGAAGGTGAAATTTTGGATGCAAAAGATAAAAAGAAGATGAGAAAAGCAATTGAAAAGATGGGTATGGTTTTTCAAAGCTTCAATTTATTCCCTCATATGACAGTGCTTGAAAATGTTATAGAGGCTCCAATCACTGTTAAAAGGGAAAGTAGAGATATAGTTACCGAAAGGGCAAAAAAACTTATTGAAAAAGTAGGACTAAGTGACAAGCTTTCTGTTTATCCTTCAAAGCTTTCCGGTGGTCAAAAACAAAGAGTTGCCATTGCTAGAGCACTTTGCATGCAGCCTGACATAATGCTTTTCGATGAACCAACTTCTGCTTTAGATCCTGAACTGGTAGGAGAAGTTTTAAATGTTATGAAGGATCTTGCAAAAGAGGGGATGACTATGATAGTCGTAACTCACGAAATGGGCTTTGCACGAGAAGTAGCAGATAGAGTTGTATTTATGGACGGAGGAAAAATTTTAGAAGAGGGAACTCCAGAGGAGATTTTTAAAAACCCTAAAGAGCAGAGAACGAAAGCTTTCCTTGAAAAGATTTTGTAAATTTAGATAGTATCAATATGATTGCGCATTAGATAATAAAATGGCTGTCTCACAATGGATAGATATGCATCGTGAGACAGCCTATTTATTAATATTGATAAGTTATCTAAGCTAAAATATCTTGATAATTATAGTATTTCGAAATTATATAAACAGATTTACATTTGAAGTTTCAGCTTCTCCTAGATAGTAACCTACACCCCCTATCTTAATGCCATCAATAAGCTCTTCTTTTTGTATTCCCATAACATCCATGGACATTTGGCAGGCAACTATTTCAACACCATTAGCCATAGCAGCCTTCATCAAATCTTCAAGAGAAGTTATATTTTTATTTTTCATCACACCACGTATCATCTTAGCGCCCATACCCAGCATGTTCATATTTGATAATTTTAACTTTTTGCTGCCTCTTGGCATCATTATTCCAAACATCTTTTCTATAAGACCCTTTTTAACGGATACTTTTTCATTTTTTCTTAAAATATTAAGTCCCCAGAAGGTGAAAAACATAGTGACCTTTTTACCCATACTTGCTGCTCCATTAGCTATTATAAAGGAAGCTATAGCTTTGTCTAGATCTCCGCTGAATACTACCATGGTTTTATTGGTATTAGCAGGAGGGGTAGATATATTAGAGACTACTTTCTCTAAGTTTTCACAATTCTTTTTGATTAAAGCTGTAATGTTTGCATTATCTTTATTTAAATTAATAAGCTCATTATTAGTAGTACAGCACCAAGATTTTATGTCTTCATAAAAGCCTGGATCTGAAGCAGTAACCTTTAGAGTTTCTCCGTCTTTTAATTCATCCATAGACTTTTTTACTTCCATTAAAGGTCCTGGACAACATAAGCCACAGGCATCTAAAACTTTGTTATAGCTAGTTTTACCTTCAGTTGCTGCTACTTCTTTCATCGATTCAGAATTTAATTCCTGATCATTAAAGTTAAGTTTCTTTGGTTTATAATTGAGCATGGATGCGGTTTTATATCCTCCAGTTAAGTTTTTGACTTTGAAATCCTTTTGCTTAAGTATCCTTTCAGCTACATAGCCTCTAAGACCAACCTGACAATAAACAATGATTTCTTTATTTCTATCTAGTTCACTTAATCTTTCTCTTAAATTATCTACAGGAATGTTTATTGCTCCTTCTATATGACCATTATCAAATTCAAGTTCAGAACGTACGTCAACTAATATAGAATTTGACATATCATAATCACGTAGTTCTGTTGGGGTGATAACATCACTTTTCCTAGTTAATACATTTTCAGCAGTAAAACCTGCCATATTAACAGGATCTTTTGCAGATGAAAATGGTGGTGCATAGTTTAGTTCAAGCTCTGTTAAATCATATATTGTACCATTAAGCCTCATAACTGAAGCAATGACGTCTATTCTTTTATCAACACCATCATATCCCATAGCCTGGGCACCAAGTATAGTTCCTTTTTCATTGAAAATAAGTTTTATTGAAATAGGGGATGCGCCAGGATAATAAGATGCATGTGAAACTGGATGAACATAAATAACCTTATAAGGTATATCTAATCTTTTTAAAGTTCTTTCGTTGTTTCCAGTACTTGCAGCAGTTAATCCAAAAATTTTAATGATAGCAGTACCCTGAGCTCCATTAAATCTTTTGTTTAGACCGGATATATTATCTGCGGCAATTCTTCCTTGTTTATTTGCTGGACCTGCAAGAGGTATAGCTGTACTTTGCCCATTTACGAAGTCTCTTATCTCTACAGCATCACCTAAGGCATATATATTATCTATATTTGTCTTCATATTCTTATCAACTAATATATGACCTTTTTTTCCTAGGTTAATTCCACTTTCTTTTACAAAATTTGTATCAGGAACAACACCAATAGCTAAAATTACAAGGTCTGCAGTGAGTTTTGTATCACTTGATAGTAGAATTTCCATGTTGTTTCCAGTATCCTTAAAACTTTTAACGCCATCTCCTAATATTAAATTAACTCCATTACTCTCAAGCTCTTTCTCAGCCATAACTGTCATATCAGTATCAAAAGGAGCTAATATATGGGGTGCTGCTTCCACTAAAGTTACATTTATTCCTCTCTGTACTAAGTTTTCAGCCATTTCAACTCCAATGAAGCCGCCACCGATAACTACAGTGCTTTTTATATTGTTATTGTCTACAAAGGATTTTATTTTATCTGTATCTGGAATATTTCTAAGGGTCATGATCTTTTCGCTATTTATACCATCTATATTTGGTTTCATTGGCTTTGCACCAGGAGAAAGTACTACATAATCATAGCTTTCTTCATAAATGCCCTTATCTTTACTTTTTACCTTTACAAATTTTTTATCTGTATCAATGTCTATTACTTCACTATTCGTTTTTACATCTATATTAAATCTTTTAACCATATTTTCAGGAGTTTGAACAATAAGTTTTTTTCTATCTTTAATTGTCTCACCTATATAGTAAGGTAATCCACAATTGGCAAAGGAGATATATTCACCTTTTTCAAACATTATTATTTTTGCATTTTCGTCTAGTCGTCTAAGTCTGGCAGCTGCTGATGCACCACCAGCAACGCCGCCTACAATTAAAATTTTCTTTTCCATAATATAAGCACCTCCAGAATTCTTTAATTTGGTTTTCAGCGAATTTTATTAGTCAAATAGTGTATTTACTAAATTAATTACCTTTTCGTCACAAACAGTATAATTGATTTCTAGACCATTTCTCTTTCCCTCTATAATTCCTGCAGTTTTAAGCTTTTGTAGATGCTGCGAAACTGTAGACTGAGGGATTCCAAGACAATCCTGCATATGGCTTACATTACAGCCCCCATTTTCTATTAAACCTTTTACTATGCAGAGTCTCATGGGATGAGCTAAAACTTTTAGCATCTCTGCTGTTTCATTAAAATCATTGGAAGTTGTATTCATATCCATGGTATCACTCGTCCTTTAAAATATATTATAGTATTTATATATTCAAATATTACAATATAGTTACAAATTAGTCAAGAAATATTTTTAAGATATAAAAATAATAGAAGTTAATGATGAATATAAAAGGTTAAATTTTTATTATAATGCATAATAAAAGTATAATTTATTGCTGTTGGAAAATACAATTTATAACATAAATACAAGGATAGAACAAAAAACTTTGTTCTATCCTTGTATAAATAATTCGAAAATCTTAGGTTTTCTTCTGAAACTATAATTATTGGATAAATGCATGTACACTATTAGTTTTAGCGTATTATTTTAACACGAATATATCTTAAAGACCTTTGAAGGTATAGCCTTTTGCTTTTAATGTCTGTATGATTTGCGGTAATGCCTTTGGTGTAGTTTTTTTAGCCGGAGCATCATGCATTAATATTATAAGCTTGTCCTGATTTTCAAAAGTTTGATTAAATCTCAGCAGCAGTCTGTCAACAGAAGCCAGAGAAACTTCTGCGTCACCATTTAAGCAATTCCAATCCACATAATGGTATCCAGCGGCCTCTGCGGCTTGTTTATAGGATTGTCTATTAAAGGATCCTCCAGGAAATCTTATAAGACTTCTATCGTGATCTCCAACTATGGAGGTTATCACAGTATCACATTTCTTTAAATCATTAATGAAGTTATCTGTGGAAGCATATATATAATTGTAATCATGAGAATAAGTATGATTGCCTATAGAATGTCCTTCTGCCTTTTCACGTCTTAGCAAATCGGGATTTTTTTCAGCATAGCTTCCAATTACAAAGAAAGTAGCTTGTACATTCTCTTCTTTTAAAATATCTAATATTTCAGGAGTAACAGTAGTGCTTGGGCCATCGTCAAAGGTCAAGTATGCTACTTTATTTTTAGGAGGTTCTACATTATTTGGCGGTGGAGGCGATCCTCCATTTTCTCCGCTAGGTGGCGTAGTATTATTTGAGGATGATTGCTGAGGATTTCCACCATTATTTGATGACGATGCACTGTTTACAGTATTATTTTTATCTGAAGAAGATGTATTATCAATAGAATTAGAACTTACATTTTTAATATTATCTGTATTTTTGTCATTATTTTTGCCTTGATCATTTGCAGTATTATTTTGTCTTTTGTTTTCACCAGTAGAAATCGGTTGTACTTTAAAATTATTTTCAGTTTTTGAACTGGCTTTTGCCCTTTGAGCAAATTTAATTCCAACTCCCACTCCAACAAACAATATGCATACAATAAACATGCTGATCATAATAATAAATTTTTTCTTTTTACGGTATTTTCCTTTATTTAATCTATTTTTTCTCAAATTACGACACCCCCAAGAATATTATATAATATGGAATAGTGTTGAACAATTAAAAATAGTGTAAAATTAAAATAAATTTCCACAAAAAGTTTCAATTTTTGTTATTGACATATAATTAATTGGGTATTATAATTATCTCTAATAGTGATAATCAATGTCAATTACTACTGAGATTTATTTGAAAACTTATTGCTGAAAGATTTAATAATTCAGGTATGCTTTAATCTATAGATACTCTGAAAAGTTTCTTAAAGCCAATGGGGATATAGATGACGCTAATAAGAATTCATTAATATTATCTCAGCTATATTTTTAAGGATTAATTGATAATGATAATCAATATTGAAGCAAGTTCTTAATTCGGGTGGGGATTCTTTTACCCCATCTGAATTTTAGAACTGCAAATGCATGGATTACTTGGCGTTGAACTCCCACTTGAAGAAAAGCAGAGAACCAAAATCTTTTTTTTGATTTTGTGTGAATCGCTTTCGCTGTGTGCGTGGGAGACTTACGCCAAGTTAGTCAGGTTAAAATTTTATTAAGGAGTGATTTTATGTCAGCACAAATTGGATTAGATAAAGCAGAAGTTAATTCTAAAGTTAAAGTGATACAGGTAGATCCTCAAAGCAGAATAAGAAGAAGAATAATGGATATGGGTATTGTCAAAGGTACAGAAATCCTTGTGTCAGGAAAGGCACCTATGGGAGATCCTATAGAACTATTAGTAAGAGGTTATAATCTAAGTCTTAGAAAAAGTGAAGCTAAGGATATTACAGTAGAAGTTATATAAATTTATTAAATGCTAAAGTGAAATTATTTTATATTAAAGAAATTATAATAATTATTTTAAATCTATCAAGGTAAAAAATAAATTTGGCTACGTTAAGTTAGACAAGCATTATAACTTACAAAGGAGGGATTGCTTGTGGAAAGAGTAAGTATGCCTTTAAATGCAGTTGGAATGGGAGCAAGTGCAGAAGTGGACAACATAGTTGGCGGCGAAATAATTTGCAAAAAGCTTATGGAAATGGGCTTTAGTAAAGGGGCCATAATACAAGTAGTAAAAAATGACTCTGGAGCTTTAATTGTAAAAGTTGGTGGAACAAAACTTGTAGTAGCAAGAGGAATGGCACAGAAGGTTATGATGAGGGAAATTTGAACAATTATATAAAGATGATGGAGGCTTAAGATGAGTAAAGAGTTGGTAATAGCTTTAGCTGGTAATCCTAACTGTGGTAAAACAAGTCTATTTAATGAATTGACAGGTTCAAAGCAGCATGTAGGTAACTGGGCTGGTGTTACAGTTGAGAAAAAAGAAGGATCATTGAAATTTGAGGGAAGAAATGTAAAAGTAGTAGATTTACCGGGTACTTATAGCTTGGGAGCTTATTCAGATGATGAAGTAGTAGCACGTGACTTTATATTAAAGGAAAATCCTGATGTAGTAATAAACGTAGTGGATGCAACTAACATAGATAGAAATTTATATTTGACAATGCAAATTCTAGAAACAGGAGCTAAGGTCGTTTTGGCCCTTAATATGATGGATGAAGCAGAGAAAAAAGACATAAAGATAAACATAGCTAAATTATCACAAGCTCTTGATATACCTGTTATTCCTACAATAGCAACAAAGAGAAAGGGCATAAAAGAGCTTGTATCTGAAGCTGTAAAGCTTGGAGACAGTACTGATAAAAAAAGCTACAAAATTGATTATGGCGTGGAAATAGAAAATGGTATAAAGCAAATAGAAAAGGCTATTGAAGAATGTGATGTAACTTTGGAGTATCCTGGGGATTGGACTGCAATAAAATTACTGGAAAATGATGAATATATCAAAAATTATGTAGATTCAAAAGATAATAGAAAAAAATTAGGCAGCGAATTGCAAAAGAGCGTAGATGAGATAACCGCTTCAGTAGGATATGATGTAGATGCTTACATAATAGATAAAAGATATGAAAACATAGAAAAGATAGTAAAACAGAGCGTAAAAAAATCGGCGATTCAAAATATAGAAACAACTTCTGATAAGATAGATAAAATAATAACTAATAAATGGCTTGGAATACCAATATTTGCACTAATAATGTTTCTTATGTATCAACTTGCAATAACCTTTGGTAATGGATTTTTAGGTGGTTTTGTAGATACGGCCTTTAGTGCACTAGGTTCTGTAGCTGGAGATGGACTAAAAAGCATAGGTCTACCTGATTTAATAATTTCTTTTATAACAGATGGTCTAATAGGTGGAATAGGATCAGTATTAGTATTCCTACCAATGATATTTACAATGTATTTCCTTATAGCTATTCTTGAAGACAGCGGTTATATGGCAAGAGCTGCCTATGTAATGGACAAACTTATGAGCAGTTTAGGGCTTCACGGAAAAACAGCTATATCCCTTGTAATAGGAAGTGGATGCAACGTTGCAGGAATAATGTCCACAAGAACTCTTGAAAGCAGAAAAGACAGGATGATAGCTATATTAATAGCACCTTTTATGTCATGTCCTGCAAGACTTGTAGTTTATGCGGTATTTGTATCAGCCTTCTTTGCTGATACAAAATTAGGATTTATCAGTGCCGGTGGATTCATAATATTTTTACTTTATGTTTTAGGAATTGTAGTGGCAATATTAGCAGGTAAATTTTTTAGCGATAAAGTATTTAAGGGTGAAAATTCATATTTTGTAATGGAATTGCCTCCTTATCGTGTGCCAACAGCTAAAGGTGTATTAATACACATGTGGGAAAAATCCTCTGTATTTATAAGAAAGATGGGTACTGTTATTTTAGGAGTAGTAGTTGTTGTTTGGGTACTTTCTAATCTACCAGCAGGTGTAGAATCAGGTAGTGAGCATAGCATACTTGGAATGATAGGTAATTTTATTGCACCAATATTTAAACCAGCAGGCTTTGGAAATTGGCAATCGGGAGTGGCACTTGTAACAGGTTTTGCGGCTAAAGAGGCGGTGGTTGGTACTCTAGGAACAATATATGGTGTAAATGGAGATGCTGGACTTATAACAGCGATACATAATACTTTTACTCCTCTTTCAGCTTTATCTTTCATGATAATGACTCTTTTATATGTACCTTGTGTTGCTACTATAGCAGCAGTAAAAAAGGAGACAAACTCAGGTAAATGGGCCCTTATAGTTGTAATATATACTTGTGTAGTTGGGTGGGTATTGGCAACTGTATTCTATCAGGTTGGATATCTTTTAGGATTTAGATAGGATAAATTATAAATATATATTGAGAATGAGTGTGAATTGCAATTAATAGTGTATATCTGTGATCGTTTTGTGATAATTAATCTAAACTTAGCGGGAGTACAAACTTTCACGGAGTGAAGATTTATTGATAAAAGGAGTGTTGTGGGAATGTTAATGAAGGTGTTAAAAAAGTTATCTGAAGGTGGAAGGTATTCATCCAGTAGAGCTATTGCAGCGGACTTAGGTATAGATGTAGGTATGGTAGAACAAATATTATTACAGCTAAAACAACTTGGATTTATACAAAAGGATACAATGGATGCTTCATCAACTTGTACTTGTTCAAAATGTGATACTAGTAAATCAAGCTGCTGTTCTAGTAATGTAGAAATAGGTATGTGGTCAATAACAGAAAAGGGTAGAAATGCTATAAGTCAAAGAGCGTGAACTCTTGTTTAAAATAGTGCATGTGAAAAAGGTAGACAAATTAAGTCTACCTTTTTAGCTTTCCATAATATTAACTATTTGTAACACCCATTGTCATAATTTCATATTTTATATAAGGCGATATTAGTTAAGCCTAAAAATATTAACCGCGGTTAATTTAATCATATGAAAATAGATAGCAAGTCAAAGATGCTGAGAATATTTTGCATTAAATATAAATATGAAGGAATGGTGTTTTAAATGCAGGAGGGAAAAGATATTCAAGGGGAAGCCTTGGAATTAAATAAAGTAGGCTTTTTTAAGACTAAATATAGAGAAAAATCAAAGGAATTAAATAAAGGAAAACAATTAATTAAATTTCTTGGTCCAGCCTTTGTAGTCAGCGTAGCTTATGTGGATCCTGGAAATTTCGCTACAAATATAAGTGGTGGATCTTATTTTGGATATGACCTCATATGGGTAATATTATGGAGCAATATTATTGCTATTTTTCTTCAGACTATGTCCGCTAAACTTGGAATAGCGACAGGCTGCAATCTTCCAGAGATGTGTGCTAAGATTTTTCCCAAAAAACTTAATTGGTTTTTCTGGATTATTTCAGAGATAGGGGCTATGGCTACAGATTTAGCAGAGTTTCTTGGCGCCACTTTAGGTCTTTATTTACTTTTCAGAATACCTATGTTTTATGCAGGACTTCTTACGGGAGTGATAACATATATTATTTGTTATATGGAAAAGTATGGTCAAAAGACCATTGAAATTATAATTTCAGTTTTAGTTGCAGTAATATCAGTGGCCTATATTATAGAATTGTTTCTCGCAAAGCCAAATTGGCTCCAAGTAGGAATACACACTGCAATGCCAATGCTCTCCAATAGAGATGCTCTATTAATAGCAGTGGGTATGTTGGGAGCTACGGTAATGCCTCATGTTATATATCTACATTCTAATTTAGTTCTGGAAAGAAGGAAAAATATTTCTGATGAAGAAAAGTTAAATCATCTTAAAATGGAAAAAATAGATATAAATATAGCTATGAATATAGCTTTTATTATAAATGCAGCAATGGTTATAGTATCAGCAGCAGTATTCTTTAAGAATGGAATAAAAGTTGATACTATAGAACAGGCCCATAGATCCATGCAGCCCTTAGTTGGATACTTATCAAGTGGAGTCTTTGGCATAGCACTCCTTGCATCTGGTCTATCTTCTTCGGCAGTAGGAACTATGGCAGGTCAAACTATTATGAAAGGCTTTGTAAATATAAGCATACCTGTAAATATAAGAAGACTTATAACTATGGCACCTGCTCTTATTATAATAGCCTTAGGAATAAATCCCATGAGAGCACTTGTCCTCAGTCAGGTGGCCTTAAGTTTTATACTTCCATTCCCAATGATTCAAATGCTTTACATTGCAAACCGTAAAGATTTAATGGGAACTTTAGTAAACAGGAAATCAACTAAAGTTGTGGGTGCAATAATAGTAGCTATGGTAATAATACTAAATGCAGTATTAATTTATCTGAGTTTTACTGGGGCGGCTTAGAAATATAATTTATTTTTGTATTGATGGATTATATAGCATAATAGAGTATAAACTCCATGACTGTAAGCCGTGAATTGAAAGATTTTGAAGCTAAATTACCAATGCTGCCTGATTACTTCAGGCAGCATTGGTAATTTAGGCTTATTGTTTGAAATTTTCTTATAAGATATTTATTTAGCGGTAGCAAAGCTAACCCCAAGTTCAAAGGCTTTTTCACAATCTATTGGAAATTGCTCCTGACGTCTTTGTGCCTTTTTTTCTGGATCAAAGGCTGAAGATACATATTTTGAATAGTCGTCAAATTGGTATGCATCTGTAAGTATTAGAGATTCAAAGTTTCCAAAAATACGTTCTAGAAATGTTTTATTGATATTAAAGTGACTATCATATCCTGAATTTAATAGGCGCTGTTCATCTATTCCCATAGTATATATGAAAGCTGTATTTATTTTCTTTTTAAAAAGAGAAGAATAATCGGCATCATACACTAAATATGGAAAGATAAGACGCTCAAGAAATGACTTCATCTCACCAGTAATGCTTCCAAGGTAAATAGGTGAACCTAAAATAATTCCATCTGCTTCTTCAATTTTATCTAAGATAGGGCTTAAGTCATCTTTTAAAGCGCACTTTCCATAGCTTTTGCTTCCTATTTTTTTACAGGCAAAGCAGCTTGCACATCCTTTATAGTTTAAATCATAGAGATTTATAAGTTCTGTTTCCGCACCTTTTGATGCTGCACCTTCCAGTGCTTTTTCTAAAAGAGTTGCTGTATTCCAGCTCTTTCTTGGACTCCCGTTAAAGGATATTATTTTCATCAATTAATACCTCCAAATTTTTATTAATGTGATAATTACAATTGTATATCATTATTATAATTAAAAAAAGTGGGCACTTTATTGATAGATACTCACTATAAAGTAAGTTAGATATAATGAGTTTATTAGATTATTATTTTATTGATAATTAATAGGCTGTACTATAATATTTATGTATAAGCTAAGAATTAGAATGAAGAGGCTTAAAATTGTTAATAATTATATTTTAAATAGTCATGAATTTTAAATAATTTTTATAAAGAATGTGGGGACCCTATCATGTTACTTAATCACACAGGAACACAAACTATAGAAACAAAAAGACTTATTCTCCGTAAATTTGAAATTGAAGATACTCCAAGTGTATTTGAAAATTGGATAAGTGATCCTATAGTTCAGGAGAATTACGGGGAAAAGGAATGTAATACTATTTTAGAAGCGCAGCAGCTACTGAAAAAATGGACAGCCATGTATAATAATAATGATTTTTATAGATGGGCAATAATTTTAAAAGATATTAATGAAAGTATTGGTCAGATTGCATTTTATCAGGTAGATAGTAAAAATAAGAGAGTAGATGTGGAATACTGTATTGGAAAATCCTTTTGGGGTAATGAGTATGCAGCTGAAGCTTTAAGGGCTGTTATTGAATATGCATTCAGAGGCGTTTATTTTAACAGAGTGCAGGCATTTCACAGAAGTAAAAATTCAGCATCGGGTAGAGTATTACAAAAAGCGGGAATGAAATATGAAGGAACTTTGAAACAATATCTAGTTCATAAAGGCGAATTTGATGACTGCATTATGTATGCAGCTATACGGAACAGATTAGTATAATATGAAGACTCAAAAAGTATCTGATTTATTAGCATATGCAGAAAATAGAGACATTTCTATATTAACTCTCTTGAAAGATTCTGATTATAAACAGGGATTAGAAAAGATGAAATATGAGGTGAATAATAATCCTCAGGCTGCAGTAATTTGTGATTTTGCGGAATTGTTTTGTATTGGAGAAAAACTATAATTTTTTTATTATTAATTTGCTCTATTTACCTATCGAATAATTAATGATTCTATATATGTAATGAAAATTTCAAAATTAGAATTAATGAGTTTATTAAATTATATGAAATATATTGAAAGCAGAGGCTATTATCGTATACAGAACTATGGTAAACATATTAATAAATACTGAGGAAGTGTGCTTTGAAAAATATATTGACAAATAAAATAATAAATAGTATTCTTCAAATAATAGCAAACATATATGAATACAGGGAACTATAATCTCACTGGTAAACCAGAGGATGTGCTTACAAAAAAGTATGTCCTTTTTGTGCTTTTAATGATTAGAATTTTCTTATTTTAACAATTATTATAGGAGGAAAAAATGCCTAGAAAAAAAATAAATCTAAATATTGCAGATGTAAAAAATAGAGAACAGAGACTTGGGACAATTATATCTTGGAATGGAAAAGCTTCTGATTTAGTAAAGTCATCAGAGTATGAAAGCAGAGGAAAAGGTGAAAGAAAAAAATGTGGTAGTGGAAAAAAATGCAAATTATGCGGAGAAGCGGGACCTTTCACTCAAGGTACAACTTGTTCGGGGGCAATGGTAGATTGCCAAGCAGGGATGGTAATAGATGCAGTATTAATTCAACATTCTTCAATAGGGTGCTCTGTTGTACATACTGCTATGAATAAGGGGTATCGTTTAGGATGTGCACGAAGAGGATATCCAATTGAAAATATAAGAACAATTTGTACTAATTTATTAGAAAGAGATATGGTTTTTGGAGCTACTAATAAATTAAAGCAGACTATAAAGGATGCTTGGGATAGATATAAACCTAATGCTATTTTTATTGGAAGTTCCTGTTCTACTGCCATAATAGGAGAAGATATAGTAAGTGTTGCAGCTAAAGCACAGCAGGAATTAAATATTCCTGTAATACCTCTAAGCTGTGAGGGATTTAGAGCAGAACATTGGACTACTGGTTTTGATGCGGTACAGCATGGACTACTTAGACAAATTGTTCGAAAAAATCCTAAGAAACAAGAAGATTTAGTAAATGTAATAACACTCTTTGGAACAGATGTATATACACCAATTTTTAAAGAGTTAAATTTAAGAGTTAATTTTGCTGTGGATTTAACAACAGTTGAAGCTTTAGCACAGCTTTCAGAAGCCGCAGCAACTATAACCTTTTGTTATACATTATCATCTTATTTGGCTGCAGGACTTGAACAGGAATTTGGAGTTCCTGAAATAAAAGCTCCACAGCCCTATGGATTATCTGGAACTGATGCATGGATTAGAGAAATAGCACGAGTAACACATCGGGAAGAATTGGCTGAGGCCTATATTGAAAAGGAACATAAGAGAATTGCACCTAAGCTTGAGGAATACAGAAAAAGGTTCAAAGGAGTTAAAGGATATGTTGCAACAGGGTCTGCTTATGCACATGGACTTATTACAGTGTTGAGAGAACTAGGGGTTGAAGTAAATGGTTCAATGGTATTCCACCATGATCCTGTTTATGATAGTGGAGATACTAAACAAGATTCATTAAAGACATTAGTTGATGGTTCTGGAGATATTGGCACATTCTTTGTAGGAAATAGGCAACAGTTCCAATTCTATTCTTTACTTAAAAAAGAAAAACCAGATTTTATATTTATTAGACATAATGGGCTTGCTCCTCTTGCAGCAAAGATGGGAGTAGCATCTATAAATATAGGAGATGAAAATTCTGCTATAGCTTATGAAGGGTTGATTAATATAGCAGAAACTATTCTAACGGTTCTCCAACGAAGAAAGTTTAATGAACATTTAAAAAAACACGCATCTTTACCATATACAGATTGGTGGCTAGAACAGGATGATCCATTAATTCTAGCAAAACACCCAGAAATATTAGATGAGATATAAGGAAGGAAAAGGTTATGTCAGAAAATAAAAACTTAGATATAAAAACAAATTCAATTAGTGGACCTAGATATGGATGTGCCCTAGGAGCATTTCATACTGTGGTTGCAATACCAGGAGCTGTTCCTATTACTCACTGTGGACCTGGATGTGTAGACAAACAACATTCAAGCTTTGCATCAGGAAATGGTTGTCAAGGTGGTGGTGGTGCAGAGATTCCAAGTGTAAATGCTGGAGAAAATGAGGTGGTGTTTGGAGGAGAAAACAAGTTAAGAAACCTTATTAAAGGAACCTTAAAGGTTATTAAAGGGGAACTATTTGTAGTTTTTAGCGGATGCATAGGAGAACTTGTAGGAGATGATGTTGCATCTGTTGTTGGTGAATTTCAAAAAAAGGGTATTCCAATTGTATATGCAGAAACGGGTGGATTTAAAGGCAATAATCTAATTGGGCATGAAATTGTAGTTAAATCGATAATTGATCAATATGTTGGAGATTATCATGGTGAAAAAGAGAGGGGCACTGTTAATGTATGGAGTGAAATACCTTATTTTAATACTTATTGGCGGGGTGACTTAGTTGAAATTAAACGAGTATTAGAAGGGATTGGACTTAAGGTTAATATATTATTTGGATATGAAAGTGAAGGTGTAAGTGAATGGCAAAATATACCTAAAGCAGAATTTAATTTAGTAATATCACCTTGGGTTGGATTAAATACAGCTAAACACTTAGAGGAAAAGTATGGACAGCCATTTTTACATATACCTGTTCTGCCAATAGGTGCAGATGCAACATCAAAAGTTCTTAGGCAAATTGTGGAATTTACAGGTGTTGATAAGGAAAGAGCAGAAGAATTTATTGAAAAAGAGGAGAAATGGTATTATCACTATTTGGAGAATTTTTCGGAATTTTATTCAGAAAGTTTTTATGGATTACCAGCAAAATATGTTGTAGTTGGAGATAGTCTCTATAATTTGGCATTGAATAACTTTTTAGCTAATCAAATGGGTTTAATTCCTGCAAAGCAATTTATTACAGATAATCCATTAGAAAAATATAGAGATAAAATTATTGAAGAATACAATAACCTACAAGATGATTATCCCAGTGATGTTGAATTTATTGAGGATGGCTATACAGTAATTGAAAAGATAAAAGAAATAGAATTTGGTGGGCAGTTTCCAGTAATATTAGGAACATCTTGGGAAAAAGACGTAAGTAGGCAAATTAATGGGTTTTTAATTGAAACAAGCTTTCCAGTTACTAATGAGGTTGTCATTATACGTTCTTATGTTGGTTATAGAGGAGCATTGGAACTAATAGAGAAAATATATTCTACGGCTGTTAGCTTAGTTCCTTAATGAAGAATATTTAAATAAGCTGCAACAGCTGATAATGAAACTATTTGTAGATGTTGCAGCAAGAGGTTATGGAATAGGACAAAAATTATTAGACCAAACGATAGAGCAGGATTAATACATTTTTTAAGCTGTTAAGGTTTTATTGATTGTTGAAATTTAAATATATTATGTGGGTCATAGATTCTGTTTATCCTCTTAAGATAATTGTAATTTTTGCCGTAATATGCTTAATAATTACTAGGTAATTCTTTTATTGTACCACCTAAAGAGTATAGTCTAATATAACAGCTATCATTTCCAGGACTATTATCCACATAATCAATTAATTTTCCAATAGTTTTTTGGATAAAATTCTATATACAAATCTTCCTGTGCCTTTAAATCTATTTGGTGGTCCATAAAAAAATCCATTTAAATATATGCCTTCCTTGTTAATACCGGCGAAACAGCTGATCTTTTTATCTGCAGTTCTTAGCCAGAAATTCTAACAGTATGACATGTTCCATCATTAAAGGCATAACCCAGCTTAGCAAGTCTTTCGTATATAGTCCCTAAATTTGCTCCGGCTTGAATTTTTGCAATATTATGTTCTGTATTAATATTAATTCCATTCATATAATTTGTATCAATTATCAAAACATCTGTATCCGTTGAATAGCCCTCGTAATGATGACCCTTGGTACGAATACGTAATCCGACATGGTGTTTTCTGCACCATTTTATGGCATTTGATACGTCTATAGGATTATAACAATAAACAATAGCTAGAGGAAATTTATTTATTCTTAGGTTGTATTCAAGCCTTAAAATATCGTATTCTTTATCAGAAGGTGTTATAATTTTACCTGTTAATCCATTAAAATTCACATTTTTTGCTCCTTTATCAAATTAGTATTTAATAGTATATAAGTATGCTATTAAATTGGAGAAAGTGATGGATTAGGCATGTGAAAATAAATAAGTTATAATTGAATCCAAGACAATGACAACCTTTCGTGTTTATTTTTGGTTTGTGAGAGATTCAATTATAACATGAAATTAGGGGGTCATTGTTTTTTTCTTTGAAAAAAACTCTGTAACCCTTGATATATAAAGAAAATCTAAAAGAAATAGTGTGAAAAATTTTACACTAACCATATAAATAGGAAGGTGATATAGATGAAAATAATAAAAGCAGATAATTATGAACATATGAGTATGAGAGCTGCTAGAATTATGGCAAGTCAAATAGCATTGAAAAATAACAGTGTAATTGGACTAGCTACAGGGGATACACCACTTGGCATGTATAGAGAGATTATTAAAATGTATAAGGATAAAGAATTGGATTTTTCAAAGGTAAAGACATTTAATTTAGATGAATATTATGGCCTTAATAGAGATAATGGAAATAGTTATTATTTCTATATGATGAATAATTTTTTTAAATATATAAATATGAGAAGGGAAAATATAAATATTCCTAATGGTATGACTGAAAACATTGAAGCAGAATGTTCTAATTATGAGAAAAAAATTAAGGCTTCAGGTGGAATTGATATTCAAGTATTAGGTATAGGTGTTAATGGACATATAGGTTTTAATGAGCCAAATACAAGTTTTGAACTTGGAACTCATCTTGTTGAATTAGAAAAAGAAACTATAAAATCCAATTCAAGATTTTTTGATTCCCCGGAGGAAGTTCCAACTAAGGCAATAAGCATGGGAATAAAGACAATAATGCAGTCTAGAGCTATAATTTTACTTGCCAGTGGAGAAAAAAAGGCAGCTGCGATTGAGAAAACTGTAAAAGGTAAAATATCCACTGCTGTGCCGGCTTCAATATTGCAGCTGCATAATAATGTAACTCTCATCGTAGATAAAGCGGCAGGGGAACTTATATAAAAGATAATTTATCATTTGCAATAAATTATGAAAAGAGGAGAAATAACAATTATAAGTAAGGAGACATTTATTATGGACATAATTAATTTAAAAGATGTCAAAATGCTTTTCAAGGGTTTTAAATTTGGTATGCTGCTGCAATTCGCAATAGGGCCTGTCTGTATTTTTATATTTCAAATGGCATCCTTAAAAGGATTTTACATAGCAGAGACAGGCGTATTTGGTGCTGCTTTAATTGATGGGCTTTTTATTATTCTTGCCATTCTTGGCATAGCCTCAATAATTAATAAAAAGAATATAAAGGTTGGTTTAAAAATATTTGGTGCTGTTATTTTATTCATTTTTGGATTAAGCACAGTTTTAAGCCAATTTAATATTAATTTTTTACCTAGCTTAGGTACACAAAATATATCTAATTCAAATAATGTCTTTATTCGTACAGTTATCCTTACAATTTCAAGTCCTCTCACAATAGTTTTTTGGACAGGTGTATTTTCAACTAAAGTAGTAGAAGGAAATATGAGAAGAAAAGATATTTACTTATTTGGATTTGGAGCAGTATTACCCACGATATTCTTTTTAACTATAATTGTTTTCATAGGAAGTTTCGCCAAAGAATTTCTCTCAGCCGATGTAATAAAAATATTGAATATAGCTGTAGGATTACTGTTAATATATTTTGGTATTAGGATGCTTTTGAAAAAAGAAGCTTCAACTTGATGTTTTAAAGGTATCACTTAGATACTAAGTGAAGATTTGTGTGTACAAATGAAAAAAAATTAAAAACTGTTTTAAGATATACTGTTGAACATAAGCAACAATAGAATAAATAAAATACCGCAAAGTTAAATTTACGGTATTTTATTTTTTGTAAAAGACTTTTAACCTGACTAACTTGGCGTAAGTCTCCCACGCACTCTGTGAAAGCG
>NZ_JBDNRK010000033.1:0-44175 GCF_047718555.1 Clostridium sp.
TGTGCTGATGGTACTGCAGGGGTAGCCCTGTGGAAGAGTAGGTCGATGCTGGGTTCTTATTTGGCCAGTTAGCTCAGTCGGTAGAGCAGAGGACTGAAAATCCTCGTGTCCCTGGTTCGATTCCTGGATTGGCCACCATATATTATGGCGCTATAGCCAAGTGGTAAGGCAGAGGTCTGCAAAACCTTTACCCCCAGTTCAAATCTGGGTGGCGCCTCCAATTATTTAAAGAGTAGTCTATTGCTGATTTTTCAGTGGATAGACTGCTTTTTTTTAATGTAGAAATTTTAATACTTTGAGAGTTTTCGAGAGTATTATATAGATGAAGAAACTTGAATGAATAGTATGGTATTAAATGATCAAATTTTAGCAAGTAATAATATAAACGAAACTTCTCGTATGAAAATATTGTTTAGATTATGAAAAATAATGTAGGCTAACCCTTGGGTTAGCCTACTACTGGTTCAAGAACCCCTATAACACCATTTTTACAATCTAGTTGTATATTTGCACCAATGGGCAGGGTAAGTTTTGGATAGTCATGTCCGGACATGAAATTTAATACCGTAGGTATATTTAAAGATAAAATTCTATCCTGTATTATTTCTTCCAGGGTTAAGCTTCTCTCATAATGAGGCAGAGAGCATTTAGTAAATTGGCCAAGTATTATTCCCTTGCAAACTTGGAGTTTGTTAGCTAGCAATAAGTGTGTAAGCATTCTATCTATAGAGTAGGGTTCTTCTCCTACATCTTCTATGAATAAAATTTTATCTTTAGTATCTATTTCAAAATCAGTGGATAGTGTACTGCAGATTAGCGATAAATTACCACCTACCAGTGTGCCCTCTATAGTTATATCTGAATTGCAGTCAGTTGGTATATGATCAGGATTTTTTATAGTAAAAGAATTATATCCATTCATTACCGTATTTAAAAGAGAATTTAATGTAAATTCATCTTCAAATTTTGAAGTAAGCATAGGTCCATGAAAGGTTATTAAATTACATTTTTCATAAAAGCTGTTTAAGTAAGTAGTTATATCACTAAAGCCCACAAATATCTTAGGATTATTTTTTATGATATCAAAATCTATATAGGGTAAGGTTCTCATGGAGCCATAACCGCCCCTTATACATAATATCATTTTTATATTGGGATCAAGAAACATATTGTTTAAGTCTTGGGCTCTTTCCATGTCAGTTCCAGCAAGGTATCCTAAGCGATTATATATATGTTTTCCCTCTTTTAGGTTAAAGCCTTGCTTTCTAAAAAAATTTATTCCATTTTGTATAGCTTCAACATTTTCAGCACTTGATGGACATATTATGCCTATGGTATCTCCAGCACAAAGTCTTTTACCTATCATACATAATTGCACCTCTTTAAAATACTATATTAGCTTAACTGCTATAGTATAGTATATATTAAATAAGTGAATATGTTAAATTATTTGTTTTTGAGGATAATTCCATTTTAGCCTCTGAAATTAAAGATTCTTTTTCTATTAAGTCCAGTCCAGTTATAGCAAGGGCATTAGCAGTTTTTATAAGTATGTCTTTGGCAAAATCAGTTTGAGTAGCCAGAGCAAAATCTCTGGTACCATATTTTATAGTTTTATCTTTAGTAATATTTATATAATAATTTACGCTGGGAACTAAATGGCTGACATTACCAAGGCTTAAAGGAGAATTTAAATTTTTTGTTCCAAATATGTCTATTATACCTATTTCTTTTAGATTATGAGAAAGAAGCCTATTTAGGGTGTTATTTGGAATAAGTTCCCTACAAGGTAAGTCATATATATGCAGCTCTCCATCTATATTTAATAATTTCTCTATGGAATTCATAAAATAATCAATTTTATTTTTTATATTTTCAGCATTTTTTATGTTGTCTGTCTTTAATAAAAAACGAGCAGTAGCCTGTGAAATACTTTTATTTTTAGAATCACTATGTATATCTACGCTGTCAATAGAACAGATATTATCAAAACCTTTAATTATTAGATTAACTGCATTAAAAGTGAACATGCAAGAATCTATAGGAGAATATAGCTTAAGGTGATTTTCAAAAGTTTCTTTAATAGTAGTATTACTATACTTTATTTCAAGAGGTAAGACAGCAGGAGAAGTACCACCAGTGGCTGTTTCAGTATAAGGTTGTGCTGCAAGAACTATGTCTAAATCCTCAAAGGCACCCTGATGTGCCATGGTTAGCTTTGAACCTCCCAGTATTTCCCCAGGACAACCTATAACAATAACAGAGCCGCCTAATCTAGAAATTACATTGGAGAGCCCTAGAGCGGCACCTATAGATATAGCCGATTGAAGATTATATCCATATATTTGTCCCATATCCTTTATACCATCATACTGGCATAAAAAACAAATTTTTGGATGACCATTACCAAATTCTGCTTTAAACGCAGTATCAATATTAAGATATCTCTTTTGTATTTTAAAAGAATGATTATTTAATAGATCCGTTAAGTAATTGCAACTTTTGTTTTCATGAAAACTTTCTTCAGAATTTTCATAAATGTATTTGGATATTCCATATAATTCATCTTCAACAGTGCTTAAAAAGCTTATAATTTCTTGTTTCATATTCAGTCCTGCTACTTAAAATATAGATAAATATGTCTATATTAAGATTTTTCCTCTTTCAACGTGTCCGATTTTGCATAAGCTACTTTCGCTTGATATGACACTCTAAAGGCGTAAATTCCCCAAATAGCCTTGGGTACATACCTATAAATTCTTTAAAGTAATTATTTATAGGTTCGTAGCATTTCCTTCCTTTCTTTTTTATTTATCAAAATTGTAAATCATAGAGTAACTCTAAGATAAACATAAAAAACTTAGATATTTTATGATATTTATAGTATGTGCTAATAGAATCAAATATATTTACTATAAATGGAATATAAAAATAGTTGTAAATAAATGGAAAATGATATAATATAAAACTTGTCAATATAATATTATATTCAAGAATTCATAAAAAATTACTGGAGGAATAAGAAATGTATAAAAAATCCTTTAAATTTTTAAGTCTAACTGCTTTTATACTTGTATGTTTTTTTACATTAATACTTTCTTTTAATGTAAAGGGAATTGAAAATACTTATAAGGAACCTAAAAATAAACCTATAGGGATTAAGGACAATAAAGCAAAAAGTACTAATGTTAAAATTCTAGGGAATACCTATTCAGATAAAGAAAAAAGTAATGAAATAGTAGATTCTATTAATAATAAAAATTTAAAACCGAAAAATTATAAATTTAAAAAAATTGCTGGCAATTATAAGAAAAAATATACTAATGTTTATAAGGTAGTTGTTCACATTGGAAGCCAAACTGTAGATGTGTATAATAATAATGATCTAATAAAAACCATGGTTTGTTCTACTGGTATAGATAGTGCGCCTACACCTACGGGTACATTTGTTACTGGAAATAAAGGTACTTCTTTTTTTAGCGATAAATATGGTGAAGGCGGATATTATTGGACAAGCTTCTGGGGAAATTATCTTTTTCACAGCGTCCCCTTTGATAAAGATAAAAATATCATACAAGGTGAGGTGGCTAAACTAGGTGAGAAAGCGTCTCATGGTTGTGTTAGACTTTCTGTAGAAAATGCAAAGTGGATTTATAACAATATACCTAGAAATACTAAAGTATATGTGGAAACGTGAATCACTCCAATTTATCCGATGGCTACCCACTCTAATACTCCCATCTTCTTCAAAGTGGGAGTAAAGAGTGGCTACGTCCCTGGATAACGATTTCTAAGCATCAGAGGTCATAAACAAAAACTCCACCTGATGCCAAGAACTCTGTTTATAGAAGTTAGAGTTTCTTGCTTCCTAGAGTTTATAATCTACACTTTGCACAGGCTTAAAATTTATTTGCAGCAATGGTATTGTGCTATAAAATAATGATTATTATATAAATACAATTAAAATTGCAATTATATAATAATAGTTAAAATTCAAATAAAATAGTAGTTTTATAGTAAGAATATAAAGCTGTATATAATATAAATAAAAAATTAACTCTTTCTAATGCTTAAAATAGAAGGAGTTAATTTTTTATTTATTAAAAATATTTATGGACAAAATAAAAATGGACATGTGATTGAATAAAATATATATTAAGAGGCAAAATAACAAGTGATAAAACTTTATATAAATATATGCAAATTTACTGAATTCATATAATGTTTACATTATAATAAATTGAGATATTGAAATTATAGGCAATAATCAAGCTATGTAATTTGCATCAACAAATTGCTGATTAGTATTTAGACAAAAGTAATAAAATTATGAGCTTAATTAGTTATTTAGCAGTATAAACTATATAGTTTGTAAATGAAGATGATTTTAGGAGGTTGTAATGAAAAAACCAAGTTGTATTATATGCGGGAAGCCTCTAGCTGATGGTATAATAGTTAATGGAAGAGGTATTTGTAAAGCTTGTGAAGAAAGACTGGTTAATTTGGAACCTGGAAATGATTTCTACGAATACTATAAAGAATCCATAAGAAAAAATATGATCCAAGTAAGAGGAGCTGAATGTAATTGTCAAAATTACCACTTGTAGAGGGCATAATTAAATACTTAAAAGAAAATAATTTAATGTTCTGCATGCCTGGTCATAAAAGTGGCAGAGGATTTAAGAACACCAATGTAGGGAAAGAATTGTACGAGAATTTTATAAAGGCCGATATTACAGAAGTGGATGGAGTAGATAATCTTCACCATCCAGAGGGCATAATCAAAGAAGCAGAAAATATGTTAAGAGATTTTTACGGAAGTAAAAAGTCATATTTTTTAGTGAATGGAAGCACCAGTGGAAATTTAGCTATGATATTTTCCTGTCTTAAAGAAGGAGAGAAGGTAATAGTAGAGAGAAATTGTCATAGATCAATTTTTAATGGAATAATAATGAGAAAACTTAAACCCGTTTATATAAAAAATAAGATACACAATAAATTTAATGCCCCATTATCTATAGATGAGGATTACTTAATAGATTTGTTTGATAATAATTCAGATGCAAAGGCTGTTATAATAACTTATCCAAATTACTATGGTGTATGCTGTAATTTGAAATTCATAGTAGAAGAAGCCCATAAAAGAGGTATAAAAGTACTTGTGGATAGTGCCCATGGGGCTCACTTTGGAGTTCATAATGAGCTGCCGCAGCATGCTGTAAATTTAGGTGGGGATTTTGTTGTTATGAGTTCTCATAAAACACTTCCCAGCCTTACCCAAACAGCTTATTTACATATTGGCCAGAATATTGATACTGAAAAAGTAGATTTTTATGTTAGTGCATTTTTAAGTACAAGCCCTTCTTATATGTTAATGTGTTCAATGGATTATGCACGATATTATTTACAGGAAAAGGGTACAGGCGAATACAAGAGATTAATAGATTTATGCAATCATTATAGAGAGAAAATAAATTTAATAGAAGGGTTTCATGTAATCTCAAGGGAAGATTTACAAAATAATATAGATGTAACAAGATATATTTTAAATGTAAAAGAGGGATTTAGTGGATATAAATTGTATGAGTACTTGAAAAGTAAAAAAATACAGCCTGAAATGTGCGATGGAAATAATGTAATTCTTATATTTTCTACTTTTAATACGGAAGAGGAGTTTGAAATTCTTTATAAAGCGCTTTTAGAATGCGAGCTTGAGGATATAAAACTTAGAAATTTTCATATATTAGAGTCAAGTATAGCGGATATGAAAATTATGCCTTTTGAGGCTGTAGAAAAAAAATATAGTTTAATACATTATAGTAAAGCTCAGGGGGAGCTGTGTAGAGATTCTATTGTTCCGTATCCACCGGGGATACCTATAATATTACCAGGAGAGATTATAGATAAAAATACGATAAAAGCTATAGAGCATTATCTAAAAGAGAAATGTACTGTACTTGGCATAAATAAAGGTGAAGAAATTAAAATTATAGACTAATACATTGGAGGAACTTATGGGTAAAATATTTTGCTTATTAGGAAAAAGCGGATCGGGAAAAGATACTATATTTAAAAAGTTGATGGAAGAAAAAGTCTTAAATCTAAAGCCAATAATTTTATATACAACAAGACCGAAAAGAGAGAAAGAAAGGAATGGAGTAGAGTATTATTTTATAAATAAAGAAGAATTAGATAAGTATAAGGCATTAGGAAAGATTATAGAAATTAGAGAATATAATACTGTAAATGGACAATGGTATTATTCCACTATAGATGATGGTCAGATTAATATAAAAATTAATAGCTATCTTATAATAACTACATTAGAAGCATATAAAAACTTACAAAAGTATTTTGGAAGAGATGAAGTATTTCCAATTTACATTACTTTAGATGATGGAATAAGATTGGAGAGAGCACTAAAGAGGGAAATGAATGAGGAAGAACCTAATTACAATGAATTATGCAGAAGATTTCTTGCAGATCATAGCGATTTTAGTATGGAGAAATTAAAGGATGCTGGAATTGAAAAATTATATTATAATTATGAAATTGATGAATGTATTAATGACATAAAGGAAGATATTTTACAGGAAGCCAAAGGACAGTATAATTACTGATGTTGTAACAGTGATTATATAAGCCGCTTAATAAAAATTACTTTTTAGCAGCTATTATCAAACCAATGTATAATTTCAATTGCGATCTATATATTTATATTTAATTAGAGAAATTTATGATAAAATATAAGTATATAATATGTAAGTTTATATATTTACAAAAATTAATTGGCATGTAGGTAACTAAGTAATATAGATGTATTATAAAAGTATAAGGGAGGGTTATATTTATGAAGCTTATTATTGCTATAGTACAAGATGATGATGCTGGTGATTTAATAGATGTGCTCACTGAAGAAAATTTTCGTGTAACAAAGCTTGCTACTACTGGAGGATTTTTAAAGGCTGGAAATACAACTCTTATGATAGGCGTTGATGAAAAGGATGTAGATAGGGTATTGGGAACTATAGAAGAAGAGTGCAAAACTAGAGATCAAGTTATAACGTCACCTTCGCCTGTAGATGGAGCTACAGGAGTATATGTACCCTATCCTATTGATATAGAAATCGGTGGAGCTACTATTTTTGTAGTGGATGTAGATAAATTTATAAAGATTTGATGGTGAAAAGTATGAAGTTTGACAATATAATAGGGCATACTGCTATTAGAAAAAATTTTATTAACTCTATAGAATCGGGGAATTTCTCTCACGCACATTTGATAACCGGCGAAGATGGTATAGGGAAAAGTTTTGTTGCCTTAGAAGCTGCCATGAATATTATAGGTAAAGAGGTATATAGAGAATATGCTGATATAGTAGAATGCAGAATAGCAAATAATAGAAAATCCATTTCTGTAGATCAAATTAGACAAATAATAGAGGAATCAAATAGGAAACCCTATGAGGGAAATAGAAAAGTAATAATACTTCATGATTCGGATAAAATGACCATACAAGCACAAAATGCTTTTCTAAAGACTATAGAAGAACCTCCTGATGGTGTATTTATATTATTGTTATGTGAAAATCAAGAGAAGATTTTGGATACTATTAAATCAAGATGTCAAATTCATAAATTAAGAAAATTAAGTGATAATGAGATAGATAAATTTATTTACAATAAGTATCCTAATATTTTAGAAGATGAAAAAAAAGCTGTTAAGGCATTTGCAGATGGAGTTCCTGGAAGAATAATAAGTTTTATTGATAATGACTCATTTAAAGAAATAAGGGAAAAATTAATTAATATAATGATGGATGTAAATAATGCAGATATAGAAACTTTTCTTAAAAATGAAGAATTCTTAACGAAGTATAAGGATATGTGGCAAGAAATTCTAACTTGTTTGTTATCTTATGTTAGAGATATTATAATATACAAGGAAACGGGAATGGATGAGTTAATTATAAATTTGGATAAAATTGACTATATAAAAAAATTAACGGAAGTGTTCTCATACAATAAACTTAGTAGTATTATTGATATTGTAAACAATACTAAAAGTAATTTAGAAAGCAATGTAAATGCAAGTATGGCTTATCATATAATGCTGCTTAACATGAAGGAAACTAAATCTTCCAGTTATCATAACAGCTTAGGATAATAATTTGAAAATATGGATAACATCTTTAAGTAGTTATTTTTTAGATGGTTTACTGATAAGAGAATACAGGAGGTTTAACATGGTAAATGTTGTAGGAGTACGTTTTAAGAAAGCTGGTAAGATATATTATTTTTCTCCTGAAGACAAGGTTATAGCTAGCGGGGATAATGTTATTGTAGAAACTGCTAGAGGAATAGAGTTTGGTAATTGTGTCATAGGACCTAAAGAAGTTAGTGAGGATAAAATAGTATTACCATTAAAAAATGTTATAAGGAAAGCAAATAAAGAGGATGAAAAAAAATATTTAGAAAATAAGTCTAAGGAAAAAGATGCCTTTAATATTTGTTCAGAAAAAATACAAAAGCACAATTTAATTATGAAACTTATAGATGTAGAGTATACTTTTGATAATAATAAAATAATATTTTATTTTACTGCGGAAGGAAGAGTGGACTTTAGAGAGCTGGTAAAGGATTTAGCTTCAGTTTTTAGAACTAGAATTGAACTTAGACAGATTGGAGTAAGAGATGAAGCAAAGATGATAGGGGGATTGGGACCTTGTGGAAGACCAATGTGCTGCTCTGTACATTTAGGAGATTTTGCGCCTGTATCTATCAAAATGGCTAAGGAACAAAATTTATCACTAAACCCTACTAAAATATCAGGAATTTGTGGAAGACTTATGTGCTGCCTCAATTACGAACAGAATACTTATGAGGATATAAGAAAAAGGCTTCCAAAGGTGGCATCAATTGTTCAAACTGAGTATGGTAAGGGGGAAGTTGTATCTAACAGTGTAGTTAATGAAAGTGTTAAAATAAAGGTGAAGATTGAGGATGGGGAAGACACCATTAAAGAGGTTTCTATAAATGAACTTACTTTAGTATCTGGCTCTTTTGAAGGTGCTGTTGATGAAGCAGACATTAAGCTAGAAATTGATGGAGAAGATGAAAAGATTATAAAGGAGCTATTTAAACCAGACTAGGAGGATAAAAATGAAATCCATTCTTAAAATTTGCAATATGAGGACTTTAAGGGACGTTAGTGTAGTAAGAAATTCTATAGCGTCTAATGAAGGTATTGTTGCATGCCAGATAAACAAAGAAAAAGGTGAAATAGAAATAGTATATGATGCTTATTCTATAGATATGGATAAAGTTATAGAAGCTATAGAAGATTTAGGATTTACTGTAATATAAAATACACTTTTAAAAAATAAAAAAACGTGATACAATAGTTTTGGTAAACTTGTGACTAAAACTTTAAGGAGGTGTGTTTAAATGGCATACAAAATTACTGATTCTTGCGTAAGCTGTGGAGCTTGTGCTTCAGAATGTCCAGTTAACGCTATAAGCCAAGGAGATTCTATATTTGTTGTAGATGCTGATACTTGCATTGATTGTGGAAACTGTGCTAATGTTTGTCCAGTTGGAGCTCCAGTACAAGAATAGTTTATAATTAAGAGATAAAATAAGAAGTATATCTAACAAGATATACTTCTTATTTTTTTATTGTAACCAAAGTTCAATATGCTATACTGTATATAGAAAGAAAATATCAGGGGGAAACGGGTATGCTTAATATATTTAGGGACACCTTTCAAGTCATGTCACCAGTTAATGGAAATGTAGTGAATTTAAATAATGTTTCAGATAGAATGTTTTCGGAGGGAATAATAGGAAGGGGAATAGCTATAGACCCAACAGATGACATAATAAAATCACCTATAGATGGAAAACTAAAACTTATATTTAATACAAATCACGCTTTTGTTGTTACCAGTAAAAAAGGTATTGAGCTATTGGTTCATATTGGAATAGACACAATAGAGTTGAATGGGGATGGATTTAAAAGATTAGTAGAGGAAGGCGAGTTTGTAAAGGTTGGAGATCCTGTTATAAAAATAGATAGACAAAAAATTATAGATAAGGGTTATGAACTTATTACACCTGTGGTTATTACAAATTTAGATTATATAAAAGATGTAATTTTCACAAAAAATACTTGTGTATTAGGTAGTAAAAATTTTATCATGACTTATAAAGTTAAATGAATTTAAATGAATGAATTAAGCACTATAAGGAATTATTTTAATTTAAAAATTAGTAATATTAAAAACAAACATAAATTTATGCAATAAATCTACGATAATAAATATAAGGATAATAAAATTAATTAACTTTAGAGAAATGCGAGGGGGAAGAGAACTTGGCCATATCTACTATATTATTTTTAATTATAAGCTTTGGTGCGTTGATTGGATCATTTCTTATGGATGGAGGGCATTTAATGGCTCTTGTATCCTTAGCGCCAGCTCTAATTGTATTTGGAGGTACTATTGGTGCTGTAGGTGTTTCATTTCCCGGAAATGAAATTAAAACTTTAGGAAAAGTTTTAAAAGTTGCTTTTGCCAACAAACAGATAGATACTATAGGGCTTATAAGATATTTTAAGAATATTGCTTTCAAAACTAGGAAAGAAGGACTTCTTAGTATTGAGGAAATGATTTCTTCAGATGAAAATATGGATCCATTCATGAAAAAAGGTCTTCAAATGGTAGTTGATGGAATAGAGCCTCAAACAGTTAAAAATACTCTTGAACTTAGTGTTGACCTTATTGAAGAAAGACATAGAATTGGTATAGCTATGTTTGAATCGGCAGGTGGCTTTGCGCCTACAATGGGTATAACAGGTACCGTTATGGGGCTTATTCACGTTTTAAATAATCTATCAGATCCTACTAAACTTGGAGGACTTATTGCAGGGGCATTTATAGCTACTCTTTACGGTATAGGTTCAGCTAACCTTTTTTGGCTTCCAATTGGAACTAAGTTAAAGGAATTGAATTTTCAAGAAATAGGAGAAAAAAATTTAATAATAGAAGCAATACTCTGTATTCAAGAGGGAGTTAATCCAAATACGCTTGAAGAAAAATTAAAGGGCTTCTTAGATAAAAAGCAGCTAGAAGAATATAGCAGAGGGGAAAGTGGTGAACAAGAGTAATGAGAAAGAAAAAGCCACAGGAACATGTTAATACGGAGAGGTATATGCTTACTTACTCTGATATGATAACGCTCCTAATGATGTTCTTCATAATAATGTATGCTTCTAGTAATATGGATGCAGTAAAATATAAAGAAATATCTGATTCTTTTAAAATAGCTTTTAGTGGTGGACAAACCATTGTTGGCAGCGGGAATTCAATGGATATAAAAAATAAACCGAATCGTAGCAGTACAGAGTCTAATGGACAGGTACAAAATGATAAAACTAATGAAGCTAATCAAGCGGAAGAGAACAGGCTTAAACAGGTAAAACAAATCATAGATAATTATATACAACAGAATAATATGAATACAAGTGCCAGTACCCAAATTGAAGAAAGGGGACTTGTAATAAGTATCCAAGATACTTTATTCTTTGACTCAGGAAAAGCAGATGTAAAACCGGAATTTCAGAAGAGAATTGTAGAGATAGGGAAAATACTAAATACTATTGATAATTACATAAGAATAGAAGGTCACACAGATAATGTTCCAATAAGTAATTATAAATACATGGACAACCTTGATTTATCTACAGCTAGGGCAAATGCAGTGCTTAGAGTTTTACAAAATCAATCTAATATAAATCCTAAAAGACTTGCATCAATGGGATATGGGGATCAAAGGCCGGTAGCAGATAATAATACAGATGCTGGAAGAGCACGTAATAGAAGGGTAGACATAGTAGTAATTGATAGCAAATATAATGCTACAGAAGATAATAGTAAGAAATAAAGTAATCTATAAGCAGAATTATAAGGATGCTAACAGGCAAATCTGTAAGCATCCTTATAATATGTGTCACTAATTAATTGTGTTTTTTTAGTTCATATAAGAATATTTAATAATATATAATGACCAATATGACATTAATGAGCCTTACTCAGTGAAGGTTTGTACATCTGCTAACTAGGGCCCTTTTAGCTGTTATGAGGTAAGGATTATTTAATAAGGCTGCTAAATACTCTAGACATTATAGGTGCAAGTATTACAGTTAAAAGCCCAGCAACGCCAATAGCTAAACTGCTCATAGCACCTTCTACTTCTCCCATTTCTATAGCTTTTGTAGTGCCTATAGCATGGGAAGAGGTCCCTAAAGCTATACCTTTAGCAATTGGATCTTTAATTTTTAAAGCTTTGAATACCACTGGCCCGACCACTGCGCCTATAATTCCAGTTATAATAATAGCTGCAACTGTTATTGGTGGAACTCCTCCTAGTTGTCTTGAAACTTCCATACCTATTGGAGTTGTAACTGATTTTGGTATTAATGATAAATCTATATTTTTAGGAATAAGAAATATACGGCACATTATTATTATGCAAAACATTCCTGTTGAGGAACCAACCAATATACCAACTATTATAGGAATTGCGTTTTTTTTCAGCAATTGTAACTTTTTATAAAGTGGTACAGCAAGTATAACCGTTGATGGAGTTAAAAAGAAATTAATTAAATCTCCACCTTTATTATAGGTAGCAATACTTATGTTAAATATTTTAAGTAAAATTATTACGATTATCATGGCAACAAGTAGTGGATTAAATATAGGAAAATTTGTCTTTTTATACAGAAAACAACCTATTTCAAAAGCTATTAAAGAAATCATAACGGAAAAAATAGGTGAACTAATTACTGTACTCATTTGGAACCAGCTCCTTTATTTTTTAGAGCGGTTACTACCAAACTAGTAACTGCCATTATTATTATAGTTGATATAAAACAAATAATTAAAAGAATAGGCCAACTATTTTTAATTATTCCATAAGATGCCATGAGTCCAACTCCTGCAGGTAAGAAAAAGAAAGCTAAGTGATCAAGTAAAAACTTGCTTATCAAATCAATTTTGTCAAGTTTTACAATTCCAGTACAAAGGCATATTAGTAAGATTATAAGACCAAGAACATTACCCGGTATAGGTAAATTAAAAACAGTGCTTAAAAAGCTGCCAACAAAGCATATTATAACAATTATGCAGAGCTGCCTTAAAAGTTTCATAAGAATCACCCCAATTTAGATTTAGAAATATATAATTATAATATAAACCTTTTTTATAAAAAAAAGCTCATTTTATGAAAAAATAAAATAGAGTGAATATTCAATTAATTTTAATCAGATAAATATATATAGTAAACAATATATATTTATATTGTAAATTCTACATTGAATTACATATAATTCAAACAATAAATATATTTGAAATTTTCATGCTAATAGGATTTAATATTCTAATTCTAATTTTATATATTTCATAAAGATTGCATATTAAATTTTAAATGGATAATGATATAAAGTCAATTATAAAATCATAAATTTTTAATTTCAAAGCAATGCAACTATGGTGTATAATGTTAAAAAAGATTTTTAATTGGTTTTAAAAGAAATAATTGTTTAGATATTATGTAACATCTGGTATTATATAAGACTAGAGTTATAATAATATAGTTATATTTACATAATACAGTATAAAATAAATTGGTATATTGGATAATTGTCTTAGTGAATTATATGGAAAGGGCGAGTGAAATTTGAGTTTATTAAGAGAAAATGAGACATTAGATGATTTACAACTTAAAGGTATTTTTGTTATACAAAAAAAGGATGCATTTAGGTTTGGAATAGACGCAGTACTTCTAGCAAATTTCGCCAAAATAAAGAAGGGTTCTACAGTAATAGATCTATGCTCTGGAACGGGAATAGTGCCATTTATAATTTCGGCGAAAACAGAGGCTTCGAACATAGTTGGAATAGAAATTCAAGAAGATATGGTAGACATGGCTAATAGATCTGCAGTTTATAATAAATTAAATGATAAAATTAAATTTATACATAAAGATATTAAAGATATTGAATTCATTAAGGCTATGGCAAAAGCAGATGTGATTACAGTAAATCCTCCATATAAACTTAAAAATTCAGGCATTTTAAATCCTAATGATAAAAATGCTATAGCAAGGCATGAGATATGTTGTAATTTAGAAGATGTAATAATTGCAGCTAGAATACTTTTAAAGGATAATGGAAGAATATTTATGGTGCATAGACCGGAAAGATTGGTAGATATACTTTGTCTTATGAGAAAACATAGAATAGAGCCTAAAACTATACAAATGATACATCCTGCTTTAAAAAAGGCACCGAATATTGTACTTATAGAAGGACAGAGGGATGGCGGTGCATTTCTTAAATGGAGAGAACCAATTTATGTACACAATGAGGATGGAAGCTACACTAATGAAATAGAAAATATTTATGGAAGAGCATAGTAAAAGATTATTTGAGGAGATATATTATGTGGGGAAAATTATATTTAGTAGGAACTCCTATTGGAAACTTAAAGGATATTACTTTAAGAGCTCTGGAGACTTTAAGGGAATGTGATGTGGTTGCTGCAGAGGATACCAGGCAAACCCTCAAGCTTTTAAATCATTTCAACATAAAGAAGACAATGATAAGCTATCATAAATTTAATGAAAATGACAAATCCAATGAAATTATCAATTTACTTTCAAGTGGTAAAAATATAGCCCTTGTAACAGATGCAGGTATGCCTGGAATATCAGATCCAGGAAGCATAATAATAAAGAAATGCATAGAAAACAATATATTGTTTGAAATAATACCAGGGGCTACGGCTCTTATTACGGCCCTTGTATATTCAAATATTGATACAAGTAAGTTTGTGTTTAGGGGATTTTTACCTAGAGAAAATAAAGATAAGAAAAAAGTGCTGGAGGAAATAAAGGAATATAGAGATACTATTGTAATTTATGAAGCACCTCATAGACTTAGAAGTACACTTATAGCTATTATGGAAATATTAGGTGATAGAAATATATCTATATGTAGGGAACTTACTAAATTACATGAGGAAATATTTAGAGATACTATAAAAGAGGCAGTAGAATATTATGATAAAAATCAACCAAGAGGGGAATATGTATTGGTGATATCAGGTAAAAGTGATGAGGATATTGAAAGAGAAAGAAGGGGTAAATGGGAGGAATTAAGTATAAGGGAACATATAGTGAATTATATAGAGCAAGGCTTTACTAAAAAGGAAGCTATTAAAATAGTATCAAAGGAAAGGGAAATTCCAAAGTCTGAAGTATATAAGCACTCATTAGATATTTAAAAGCAAATAACAAATTAAAGATTTTACATGTATTCCATACCATGTACTCAAGTAAGTACTAATTAGCAGCACTATTAAAAGTTTTTGCATAACTGTATATTTACAAATGCATTAATGAAATGTATGAAGATTTTTCAAGAGATGTCAGATGTGTAAGAAGTACTTTTGGGGAAAATATTGACAAAAATAGTATATAAAAAAATAAATTTGATGATAGAATTCAACTAATTTTGCAAATTAGCTGAAAAACAGTACAGAGACATTGAAAACATTTAATATTTTTAAAAATACTTTAAAATACACTGAATTTATAGCAGATATTATTATTGTAGCATATACCTTGTTAATGATAGAATAGAAAGTAATAGGGGATTTTGTATAATACGAATGTGTAATTAAGAAGAAACAGGGGGGAATAAAATTTGCATAAAAGGATAATATGTATTGTTATGGCAGTAGGTGTTGTATTAGGTATTAGTACTAAGGCATTTGCGGATCCTTCTTTAAGTGATCAGCTAAGTTCGTCGCAGGCTCAATACAATCAAAGCCAAGCTGCATTGAATGCATCACAGGCTAAATTTAATGATTTGGTGAAGAAGATACAGGCTTTAGATGTTCAAATGCAAGAGAATATGACTCAAGCAGAACAAATAAAAGGTAAAATAGATAAGGTCCAAGGTAATATAACTGAGGAAAAAAAGAATTTAGAAGCGGCGCAGCAGCGTGTAAAAGAAGAACAGGCCTTATATAAAAGCAGGCTGAGAGCCATGTACATAATGGGTAATGATGGATATCTAAGTGCTTTGCTGGATTCCAAAGGCTTTGCTGATTTTATAACAAAGATTGATAACATCAGTAAAGTAGCTCAATTTGACAATAATTTAATAGCTTCATTAAATGAAAGACAACAGGAAGTTCAAAACAAGGAAAATTCATTAGAGGCAAGTAAAAAAGAATTAGTTTCATTACAAGCTGAAAGCAGTAAAAATTTAGCGGCTCTAGGAAAACAGAAGGCTGATCAGGAGCCTTTAGTGGCACAGTATCAAGCTGATGTATCTGCAGCAACTACTGCAAGTGCTGATGCAAAAGCACAAGTGGATGCGGTAAATGGTAAGATAACTGCACAGAAGAATGCAGAGGCAGCAGCTGCTGCACAAGCAGCGGAGGCAGCTAAAGCGGCAGCAAGTTCAGCAATTGCTAGTGCATCGGTATCAACTGCTGATGTTACGGTTCCTATTAATAGAGGGGGTTCGGGTTCAGTAACACCAAAGCCAGTACCTAAACCAACGCCAGCACCTAATCCAGCAGTAAGCGGTTCTATCGTTGGATATGCAGAAACGTTTCTTGGAACACCATATGTTTGGGGAGGTACAAGCCCTAGTGGATTTGACTGTTCGGGATTTGTTCAATATGTATATTCTCATTTTGGTGTATCAATACCTAGGACAAGCGAGGATCAATTTGGATACGGAACACCTGTAAGCCAATCACAACTTCAAGTAGGAGATTTAGTATTCTTTGAACCAGATGGTAGTGGTCTTCCAGGTCATGTTGCTATGTATATAGGCGGAGGAGATATAATACAGGCACCTCAAACAGGTGATGTTGTAAAAATAACGCCACTTTCATATATGAGTTCATATATGGGCGCAAGAAGAGTGAGATAGATTTAATCTATCTCTTCTTTTTGTGTAGATAAAAGTCTAAAATTGATAGATGATGATATATAATAGAGAAAATAAGAGCATTCCTATTTAATTTATATTATATGGGGGATAATGCTGTGTGAACCTGTTGTAGCATTTTATCTATTAATGTTATAATAAAAAGGTAGTTTTAAAAATTGATTATTATAACACATAGTTTATCGGATGACTATCCACTCTAATACTTCCATCTTTTTCAAAGTGGAAGTAAAGAGTGGCTACGTCCCTGGATAACGATTTCTAAGCATCAGAGGTCATAAACAAAAAATCCACCTGATGCCAAGAACTCTGTTTATGAGGATATGTACAACTAAAAAAGGGGGAATTTAGGTGCACAAAAAATTACTATGTGCTGTTATAGCTTTAGGTATTACTTTATCTATTAGCGGAAGAACCTTTGCAGATCCATCTTTAGATGATCAGCTTAATTCCGCACAAACTCAATATAATCAGGGACAAAGTAAACTTAATTCAGCGCAGAAAAAGGCCAGCGATTTACAGCAGAAAATAGAGATGCTTGATAATGAGATTCAACAGGGAATGGCTCAAATTGACAGTTTGAATGGCAAGATAAGTAATACAGAAGCTGATATAAAAGTATCACAGGACAAAATAAAAAGATCAGAAGAAAATATAAAAATAGAGCAAGGTAAGTATAATGAGACTATAAGAGCTATGTATATTAACGGAAATAATGGCTATTTAGATGCATTATTACAATCAAAAGGATTAAGTGACTTTATTTCTAGAGTGGATAACATAAAAACAGTAGCTAGTTACAATGATAGGATTATCACAGATTTAAATTCAAGAAAACAGGAAATACAAAAGAAAAAAGATGTTTTAGACGGAGAAAAACAAAAGCTTGTTGCTCTTAAGGATGAACAGAATAAGAAGCTTGCTGACTTAAATAAACAAAAATCAGATCAGGCTCCTCTTGTGGCTCAGGCTAATGCTGAGGTGAATTCAGCACAGCAGTTAAGTGATTCCGCAAATGCTCAAATTTCAGCTATAAATAAGAAAGTTCAGGATATGAAAGCAGCACAAGCAGCGGCAAAGGCAGCAGCTGTTGTTTCAATAAATAGAGGCGGAAGTGCTCCAGCAGTGACCGGTGGATATTCTAGTGATGCTATAGTAACCTATGCTGCCCAATTTCAGGGGGTTAAATATGTTTGGGGTGGGACAAGCCCTAGTGGATTTGACTGCTCAGGCTTTGTTCAGTATGTATATGCACACTTTGGTATATCCATACCTAGAGTAAGTGAAGATCAATTTAATTTTGGAACTCCTGTAGACATATCAAATCTTCAACCAGGAGATTTAGTATTTTTTCATTATGAAGGCAGAGGGCCAGGCCATGTTGGTATGTATATAGGCGGAGGGCTTATGATACACGCACCTCAGACTGGAGATGTAGTTAAGATTGTGCCGCTTGCAGGCCACAGTGGATATTGTGGAGCAAGAAGAGTAAGATAGTAGTTAATTATTATAAATAAGAAGTTAAATACATAATAATGCAATAAATTTTATATGTGTAATTTATTTAGATAAGTTCTTATAAGAAGTTTATATTTAATTTGTTAGATATAGACTTCTTTCATTGTATATAAAGTTAATGAGAGTTTTTTATTGTTTGGACTAGAAAAAACCACATGATTTTTAATCATGTGGTTTTTCAAAAATTTAATTATGTTTATCTACCTTGCTTTAATTCTTCTAAACAAGATTTACAAATGTTTTTCCCTTTATAATTGGTAACGTCTCTTGCGTCTCCACAAAATATACATGCTGGTTCATATTTTTTTAATATGATTTGTTCTCCATCTACGTAAATTTCTAAAGCATCTTTTTCAGCTATATTTAAAGTTCTTCTTAATTCTATGGGTATAACTATTCTACCTAGCTCGTCCACTCTTCTTACTACACCTATTGATTTCATTTTATATTCCTCCTTAAATTCACACTATTCGACAAAACTTATATTTAAATAATAACAAAAATTACAATAAAAGTCAATATAAATTTTTACTTTTTTATCTTTTGTTACAAAATTCTTATGAAATTCCATCTATAGTAAATATACTACCATATTATAGGAAAGTCAATGGGTTTTGTCAATTCCGATAAAGCTATAGCTAGCAAGCTATTAGAGCAAATATTAATAAAATAGATCCATATAATAGGTATAAAATTTATATAAAAAATAAAAGTAATTTTATGGATTTAAATTTTATATTTGTCGAAGACTTGTATAAAACATAGATTTAAGTATATAAATTTGTTATATAAATTTTTTCTATAGAGAATAGTAATATATTTTTAATGTAAAAGATATTATTTATGTAGAAATATCTAATATTATTAATGCTTATTTTATAAATATTGTTAAAAAAAAGAATAATTTTTATAGATGTAAGTTAGCTGATTTATTTGGTATTTATCGCCTAATAAGATATTGAAGTAGATGATTATCAGATAAAACAGTCTATATGATATAATACAATCAACGAATTTTATTAAAAATAGTGAAAAAGTATAAATTTTCATATAAATTAGAATGGAGACGTGCAGTAAACATGGTAAAGATAATAAAAGAAATAAAAAAAGCACTTGTTGATTTAGGCGGAGATGCATATTTAGTAGGTGATTATGTAAGGGAAAAACTTATAAGGCCTGAAGTTAATATTAAAAAAATGCAGATTCTTTATAGTGGAGATATCAATGAGCTTTTTAAATTATTTAATGAAAAATTAAATTGTAATATTAGATTATATAATAACAAAAAAATGTTAATAATAGAAGATGAAAACTTCACAGTGCAAATATGGGAGTTGACTTTTAAAAATGTAGAAGAATATTTAGAAAATATGGACTACACAATGAATGCAGTGACTTTGAAATTAACAGATAATAAGATTATTGATCCGTATCAAGGGAGAATTCATATTAAGAGAAGAATTATACAGGAAATTAATGATAAAAGTATAGAAAAACATCCTTTGAGTATACTAAAGGGTATTGCCTATTATATAGAATATGGAATGCATTTTAGTATTAATACTGAATTGAACATAAAGGAGCAGAGTAAAAATTTAAAGAACAAATTTGGCGATGCTTTACTAAGAGAATTTATGCATATTATTAATATAGATAAAAATGGTGTAGCTTTTAATATATTGGATCAATATTCAATTTTAGAAAATATATTGCCATATACTAAGGAACTTAAAACTATAGGAAAATGTAAGTATCATTTAGAGGATGCTTTCACCCATATGAATACTGCTTATGAATTATTGAAAGAAGTTCAGGCTAAAAAAATAGAATTACAAGGGCTGGATTTAGAATTATTAAATGAGGATATGGAAGGATATAAATTAATAGATTTTTTAGCTTTAGCTGTTTTCGTGCACGATATAGGGAAATTTAAAAGTTATAAAAAATATGATAATAAGGTGAGTTTTGAAGGTCATGAGATAGTTGGAGAAAACATAATGAGAGAGGTTTGTAAACAGTTAGACATTCCTAAATCAGCACAAGAATTAATCTGTACTGTAGTAGAAGCACATATGTATCCTTTGAGATTATTTAAAATAAAGAAAAATGACAATGAGTTTAAGAAAGAACTAAATAAATTTTTTCACAAGTATAGTGACTATAGCATCTATATAATTATAGCATCTTATTGTGATATTTTAGCAACCACTATGTATTATGACTCACAGCATAAAGCAGAAGAATATAAAATTTTTATTGAAGAACTTATAAAAATGAAATAATTCTTGCTTAAATATATTAATGTTTTTCACATACTTTAAACAAGTTATACACATGCCAATTGTGGATAATGTGGATAAAAAATTTGTAAGTTTTTAAATGCAACAAAAATCAATATTGTAGATAATTATATACTTATGCACAGTTTCTGGGGATTAAATCCTTAAAATTGTGGACAACTGTGAATGATGTGGATAACTTATTGAGATGAAGGGGATATAAGTAAAAATTTCATTTGTCATAATGTTAACTCTTGTCGAAATTAAGAATAAAATAGTTAAGACTAGCTGTGGATTATATTATGTTTACAATATTTTTTATAATATGTGAAAAAATATTGAATTACGTCATAATTACTTATATTATAGTAACTATGTGGTTAGAATAGTAACAGTTTTATATTTGTAATTTCTATAATAAGAAATAGAATCTATATATTTTAAGAAGGTGATTGTTTGGAAGTATATATGGATAATAGTGCAACAACCAGGCCATATAAAGAAGTAATAGATGAAATGGTGTATGTCATGGAAAACTACTACGGTAATCCTTCCTCAGCATATAGCATTGGCATTAAAGCAGAAAAAAAGTGTAATGATGCAAGAAATATAATTGCAAAGTCAATAAATGCTTCTAAGGAGGAAATAATATTTACTTCAGGAGGCAGTGAGAGTAATAATTTTCTCATAAAGGGTTTTGTAAAAGGTGAAGGGCATATAATTACAACAAAGATCGAGCACCCAAGTGTTATGAATACTTGTATGCAGCTAGAACGTGAAGGGATAAGGGTTACTTACCTAGATGTAGATGCACGAGGTAAAGTTGATGTACAAGCATTAGAAAACATCATAAATAAGGATACACAAATTGTAAGTATCATGCATGTGAATAACGAAATTGGAGTAATACAGGATATAGAGAAAATAGGAAAGATAATTAAAGAAAAAAGCAGTAGAATAAAATTTCATGTAGATGCAGTACAAAGTTATGGAAAACTCAATATAGATGTTCATAAGTGTAATATAGATTTGTTATCGGCCAGTGGACATAAGATACATGGACCACGGGGAATTGGTTTTGCATATGTTAGAAAAGGACTTGTACCAAAGGCATTAATTGAAGGGGGAGGACAAGAAAAAAATTATAGGTCGGGCACAGAAAATCTTCCAGCTATTTGTGGTATGGCAAAAGCTTCAGAAAAAATATATAAAAATATTAAAGATAATTATAAAAATGTAGAGGCTGTTAAGAAATATTTTATAGATAAATTAGTGAATATTAAAGATATTAGAGTAAACAGTGAAATAGCCGACGACTACCTTCCTCACATACTAAATGTTTCCTTTAAAGGTGTGAGAGCAGAGGTTTTACTGCATTATCTTGAAGAATATAAAATTTACGTTTCCAATGGTTCTGCTTGTTCTGCTAAAAGACATAAGATGAGTCATGTACTTAAATCAATAGGATTAAGTAATACTGAAATTGAAGGAGCCATAAGATTTAGTTTCAATGAATACAATTCCTTTGATGAAGTAGACTATACTATAGAAAAGCTTAATAACGGTTTGCAAATGTTAAGGAGATTAAAGATATGAGAAAACTTATACTAGTTAAATATGCTTCAGAAATATTTTTGAAGGGATTAAATAAGAATAAATTTGAAAAAAAACTTAAAGACAATATGAGATATGTGTTAAAGGGATTAGACTATGAGTTTATAAGTGATCAGGGAAGATGGTTTGTTTATTCAGAACAAATAGATGAATTGGTAAACAGACTTAAGAAATTATTTGGTATTGCAGAACTTTGTATTGTTACAGAGATAGAAACGGATATGGAAGAAATATATGAAGAATGTATTAGAGAGATCAGAGAAGATGGATCTAGCACTTTTAAGATAGAGACAAAGAGAGCTAATAAAAATTTTTCTGTAAATTCTATGGAGGTTAATCAGAAGGTTGGAGCATACATATTAGAAAATGTAGAGAATGTTTCAGTAGATGTAAAAAGCCCTGAATGCAGAATAACTGTGGAAATAAGAAATAATACCTATGTATATTCTAAGAAGATAAAAGCAGCGGGAGGAATGCCATATGGTACTAATGGTAGAACTCTTCTTATGCTTTCTGGGGGGATAGATTCACCGGTAGCTGGGTATATGATGGCAAGAAGAGGTGTTGAACTGAGCTGCGTTTATTATCATAGTCATCCTTATACCAGCGAAAGGGCAAAAGAAAAGGTTAAAGACCTTGCAAGAATTCTGCAAACCTATACGGGAAATATAACTCTTTATGTAGTACCATTTACAGATATTCAAATGAGTATAATTGAGAAGTGCAGAAAAGATGAACTTACAATTATTATGAGAAGATTCATGATGAGAGTTGCCTGTGAAATTGCTGAAAAAAATGGAATTCATTCAGTAGCTACTGGTGAAAGTATTGGGCAAGTGGCAAGCCAGACAATGGAAGGACTCGTAGTTAGTA
Source organism: Clostridium sp. (assembly GCF_047718555.1). GTDB lineage: Bacteria > Bacillota > Clostridia > Clostridiales > Clostridiaceae > Clostridium_I. The sequence goes on from NZ_JBDNRK010000033.1 coordinate 23,316, forward strand.
ATGATGCAGCTGACAGACCTGTATTTAGGCCGCTTATAGCTACAGATAAGGGTGATATTATGGATACTGCAAGAAGCATAGGAACTTATGAAACATCTATATTACCCTATGAGGATTGCTGTACCATATTTGTACCAAAGCACCCAAAGACAAAGCCGGTACTAGGGGAAATCATTAAGGAAGAATCTGTTCTAGATATAGATAGATTGGTAAGAGAAGCTATAGAGAATATGGAAATTTATAGTGATCTATAGAAAGATGACTTGTATTTTTCTAGTTGAAATTTAAAATAAATAGTTATTTATTATTTTCATGCTGTAGGATAAAGAGGTTGCTTCAAAAGGTATTTTGTGTTTAGGATTTATAAATAGACTTCTATAATTATAAAGAAATACTATGAAATTCATATGATTTTAATTGATTTTCATAGTATTTTTATATTGTTATGAATGTAGTTCTAATGAATCTTTATTAATTTTAACTTTTGATATAGTCTCTTTATTTTTTATCTTTTCCTGACTGAAAGGTTCATACCTCCACCTCTAAGCGAAGCGAAGGTGGGATTTTCCAATCAGGTGGGGTAGACTCCCCACCTGATTTACCGATGTTTCAGCTTGCTGAAACGAGTTCACTCTTAGATTTTAAGTGTAATTAGCATTATATGCTGATATATTCATCTGAACAAAATATATCATTAGATATAAACATCGATACATGCAGAAGTAATGAATTTATTTCTTATGAACATTTTTATACTCATAGCCGTCTAATAAGTGAAAGGAAGTGATAGGATGGATTTCACATTAGGTCTAATAAAATCTCAGCATAAAAATATTGATGTAATGCTAGCGAAAAAAGGAGATAAACGGGCTTTTGAAAGATTAATAGATGAACATAAACTCTCATTATTCAGAATATCAAAAAGTATTCTTAGAAAAGAAGAAGATGTTGAGGATGCATTTCAGGAAACAATTATAAAAGCATATAAGAAAATTGTTCATCTTAAAAAAGAAGAATATTTCAAGACCTGGCTTATAAGAATAATGATCAATGAATGTAATACAATTTTAAGAAATAGAAAAAAGACAATATACATGGAAGAAATTAATACACGTGACAGTACAATTGAAGATAACTATGAAAATTTTGAACTTATTAATGCCATCAATTCTTTAGAAGGAGAACTTAGGACTGTTACTTTGCTTTTTTACTATGAGGACATGCCACAGAAGACTATAGCAGAGATTCTCGGCATACCAAATGGAACTGTACGTTCCAGACTTTCAAGGGCAAGGGAAAAACTCCGTGAACTTTTAAATATAGAATAATTTAGAAACTAAGATATATTCATATTAGTTTATATTTAGAACAATAAATTAAAGGGAGGGCTTAAATAATGGATAATAAATATTTTGATGACATTTTGCGAAGTAAAGCTGAAGAAGAAAAAATCATGCTTTCAGCTAGTTTAAATAATAAAATAATAACAACAATTAATAATCTGCCTGAGAGGATAGGTAATAAGAGAATATGGAAAAAGTATGGGTTTATCTCAGCCGTACTTGCTTTTGTGTTTACAATAGGTATTGGTTTTGCTTCACCAGCTCTTGCGCAGGATATTCCTATAATTAGCAATGTATTTGAATATTTAAACAGCAAAAACATAGTGGGAGATGAGTACGTAAAGTATTCGGAAAATGTAAATCAGAGCAAGACCGATAATGGCATAACCTTGTCTATAAAAGATGTAGTTTATGATGGAGTAAATTTAAGTATAGGATATGTTGTGAAAAGTGAAAAAAAAATTCAGGACCCATTTGTTAATTTTGATATAAAAATAGATGGAATGAGAAGAGGGATTTCAGGTAGAGGCAGTGCATATAATAATGATGAAAAAAGCTTTGCAGTTGTGAATAATATTATGTTGGATGCAGAAAAAATTCCCAATAACTTCGATGTTGATTTAAAAGTAGATGAAATAGATAAGGTAAAAGGAAATTGGAATTTTAAAATTAAAGTATCTACTGATAAAACTAAGGATAAAATTATAAAGGTGTCGCCAAATAAAGATCTATCTTCCTTGGAAAAAGACTCAGTACTAAAAAAGATAACAGTAACTCCTCTTACAACCACTTTAGAAGTTGAAGGGAAAACAAGTATTGCAGAGTCATCTGTTGGCTGGAATTTTATGATCTTTGATGACAAGGATAAGCAGATTAGTAATGTTGGAATATCCGGAAGTGGTTACAACAATTATTCGGATGAAATATATGAATATAAGGGCTTACAAACAAAATCTGATTATATAACTATAGTGCCATATTTAATGAAGAGTACCTTTCAAAAATTTATAAAGGTGGATTTGAGTGATAAGTTCCCTTTGGTTATTTCCAATAAAGATCAAGGTGGCCTGATTATTAATAAAATTGAGTTCTTGAAGGATAAAACTCTAATACATTTTCAACTGGATAAGCTATTTCCACAATGGACAATAGGGGGAACCTGTATAAATTTAGAAGATGAAAATGGATATCTACATCCCTTATTTCCTAATAATATTAAATTTTCTACTGAGGAAAATTGCTATATTGGGGAAATGGAAGCATTGCCTTCAAAGAATAAGTATAAAATTGTAACAAAAGATATTCGAGATGGTATTGATATTCGAGATGATCTGAGTTTTAAGGTTTACCTGAATAAATAAAAATTCATCTTAAAAGATTCAAGGTAAAATTTCATTAACTTTTAGAGATGTGTTAAAAGTTATTTATTTGAATATGTCTTATATGAAAGAGTTATAATTAAACTCCCATAATTTGAAAAAAGACTATAAAATTCATATAATATGAATTTTATAGTCTTTTAATTATTTTAGATTCAGGTATGATATATTTTTAAAAATTGTTTATTAATTTTAAAGCTTGATACAGGCATTTCACTATTTGCTGCGTTTTTTGCTTAGCTTCTCTCTATATTTTCATAGGCAGATGCTGCAAAATTAAAGTCTTCTTCGTCAGTTATCTCACCATAGGTGTCCTCTGGAAGTTTAGGATAATAGTAGAGGATAAAACGTTCTTTATCATGTATATTTTCTATTAATATATATCTTTTATCCTCTAAAGCATCTTGCACTACAGCTAGTACATTATATCTGTCTTGCTGTCCAGTATTATTGTTTACAAGATTTACTACAGCATTTTGTGAATTGTCAAATAAGGCAACATTTGTTCTCTTGTGATCGCAGTAGCCTACACGTCTGCCAATTTTGCAACCAGTACAGCTGTCAAATTTACAGACAGCTGTACAGCTTAAACATTCACATTTCCAGCACTTTGCCAGTTGATCAAGCTCCTCATCGTGATCTGTCTTAAAGGATTCAAGCAGGTTGATATATTTGTCACCATCCATGAAGCCCTTTATAAAGCCTCTCTTTTTACTTTCTTGATTTGCAGAATCTAAAAGTTCTATATATTTGTCCAAAACAGGTTGTCTTGAAAAATACTTTCTACTTTTAAGAGTCTCCTCATCTAGAAAATCTCTTATTTCATCTATGGCAAAAGCTATGTCAGAATAGATTTTGCCATAGTATTCCTTTTCTTGTGATATAAATTCTTCTGTCTTACCCATAATGACCTCCCTACTTTTTATTTTGAATTTGTAGAGTCTATAGAAGATTTATATTTTGCAAGTTCATCATCAAGATTAAGCTCATTTAATTTTTCAAATTCTTTATCTAAAGAATTATCAACTTGTAAATCGCCAAGACCTTCAGCAAGAGCCTCTTTTCTCTCAATTTTTCTTTCTATATCATCAATATTGATTTTGTTTGAGCCAGCATCTACGTTTGCAAGAACTTCATTGACTTTTTTAGTGGCTTCTGCATTGTTGTATCTTGCAGCAGCTTCATCTCTGTAGTTTCTAGTTTTTTGTATTTCATCTTCTAAATCTCTTAATTTTGTTTTTATGGCGGTAGCTTTTGCAGAAGCATCAGCATAGCTTGCTTCTAGGCTTTGAATTCTTTTGTCAGCCTCAAGTTTTCTTTCAAGAGCTCTCTTAGCTAAATCATCATTACCTGCTTTTACTGCCAGTTTTACTTTTTCATCAAAATCTTTTGATTCAACTTTAGCCTTTTGAAGTTTCTTTTCAATTTCATGAACATTACCAAGTATTTGTGCTGAAGAAAGCTTTGCATCATTTAGACTTTTGTCCATGTCTCTTAATTTTTGATCCAATAATTCAATTGGATTTTCAACCTCGTCTAATGCGTTATTAACCTTTGCCTTAAAAATATTCGATATTCTGTTTATTACTCCCATTTTAAATTCCTCCTAAAAATTATCTTCTAAATTTTTTAAATATTTTGTAAATAATTATGATTATTATGATAAAAAATATAAGTTGAAAAATAAATGAAATTATTGATCCACCGCCATAGCTGCCGTAATGTGATCCACCAAAGGGTATAGGTATTGGTATGGGTATTGGTAAAAAAGAACGTTTTGTTGAACTCTGGTTCGAATTATTGTTATTTTGTCCAAACCAACCATTGCTGCTGGTGCTGCCCCCTGAAGAATTACTGCTTTTACTTCCAGAAGTTCCTTTACTAGAACTGGAGCTGCTGGAGGAACCACTGCTAAAGCTGCCGGACTTAAAGCTTTTAGAAGAAGAACTGCTTTTAGAACTTCCTGAAGATGAACTTCCCTTGAAGCTTCCGGATTTATAACTGCCGTTAGGTGCTCCATAGACTACATTATATTTGTTCTTAGAATTAAGGTCTAAGAGTTCAGGAGATATTAAATTATAAAAGGTAAATACTAGTGTAAGAAATAAACATAAAATTAGACGCTTTTTCTGCTTTATTGAAAGCACCCCCTTTACAATAAAGATTACTTTCACTTAATTATATTATATACTAATTTATGTAGATAAGTAATAAGAACATGAGTTTATTATAAGTTATTTAATACCATATTACAACTTAAAAATAATCATATTTAAAGTTAATTATACCTATTACACTTAATTATTTAATGTAAATCTCATTAAAGCTTTATTTATCTTAATATAGCTTTATAAAATGACTATTTTGAACATAGTATATAACTTGTAATAAGTTTTTGTATAACTTATAATGAAGATAAATTAATAATGATTAATGTATTGTAATGACCTTTTAAGGCCAATTCATAGAGAAAACTGAATTACTGAACCCTAGAAATCGTTATCCAGGGACGTAGCAGCCGTTATCTCCCACTTTGATAGAAAAGCAGAGAACAAAAATCTCTGATTTTCTGTGAATCGCTTTCACACAGTGCGTTGGGAGTATTACGGATGGTAGTCATCGGATAAACAATTTGCTGAAGCTGCTTATGTAATGAACCTAAAGGTGAGAGTATTAGATTGTATAGTTGTTGGATAAAATATTAATAGGAGGTGCGATTTTATTGGAATATAAAAATTTTACTATAGATGACATAAGAAAAATGGCAAAGGAGATATCTCAAAATAGTGTTATACCCTATGAAGATTTGCCTAGATATGATCTATTTTTATCTCAAGTAACAGATTATCTCAATGATAAATTTAAAGGAGAAAAATACACTAATAATATAGTTCAGAATTATATAAAGAATGAGGTTATATCCAAGCCAGAGGACGGAAGAAAAAGAGGATATACTAAAAATCATTTAGCCCAGCTTTTACTCCTTAGCTATATGAGACCCATTCTAACTACAGAAGAAATTAAAAAGGTATTTAGATTAGCCTTTAATGAAATTGATGATCGAGAAGATGATATAATATCTTGGGAAATGGCATATAAAACTTTTTCAAATATACAACAGGAAAATTATAATAATTTTTTATCTAAAGATTATTTTAATGAAAAAGAGTTTAAAAATATGATAAAAGAGGCTAAACTAGAAGGTGAAGAAGAAGAAAGAATAATGGTATTTATTGTAGTTATGAATCTTATAGCAGAAGCCAGTGTTATTAAGAATATAGCTAAAAATGTCATTGATGAATACTTTAACGGAAGAGAATAGGATTATAGAGAGGTGTATTAAGATTGAAAAAAGTTTTGACAATAGCAGGTTCAGATAGCTGCGGCGGGGCAGGTATACAGGCGGATATAAAGACAATGAGCGCTCTTGGTGTATATGCTATGAGTATTATAACAGCTGTTACAGCTCAAAATACCATGGGAGTTTTTGATGTTTTAGAAGTGGATAAAAAGATGATAGAAGCTCAAATTAAATGTATTTTTGAAGATATAGAAGTAGATGCTGTAAAAATAGGTATGGTTTCAAACAATGAAATTATAAAGACTATAAAAGATATGTTAATTAAATATAAGGCTAAAAATATAGTTGTAGATCCTGTAATGGTCTCTAAAAGTGGATATTTTCTTTTAAGGGAAGAATCAGTAGAAGAACTAAAGAGTCTTATTTCTATTGCAGATGTAGTAACTCCTAATATACCGGAAGCAGAAGTTTTATCAGGGCTAAAAATAAACAATGAAGAGGATATGAAAGAAGCAGCAAAAATAATTGCTAAAACGGGAGCTAAGCATGTATTAGTTAAGGGTGGACATAGATGCAATGATGCTGATGATATTTTATATAGTGGAGAGAATTTTTTCACTTTGAAAGGTGATAGAATAAATACAAAGAATACTCATGGCACAGGCTGTACACTATCTTCAGCAATAGCATCGCATATTGCAAAGGGATATAGTATAGAAAAATCAGTAGATCTATCTAAACAGTATATAAATGAAGCAATAAAAAATTCTTTTTCAATAGGAAAAGGGGTAGGACCGGTAGGGCACTTTATTGATTTATACAAACGAGGCGGTGTAGACTTTGAATAAAATAAAAAATTCATCTATGTTCTTTTTATGGGCTGGTGCGGCCATATCCATAGCTGAAATATATACAGGAAGCATGATAGCACCTTTAGGCATAAAAAAAGGATTATTGGCAATACTTATTGGACACGTAATAGGAACATTGTTTTTGGCTTTTGGAGGCTACATATCCTTCAGGGGAAATAGAAATGCTATGGAAAAGGTTAGAGACTCTTTTGGAGGTTTGGGAGGTAAAATAGTAGCGCTTTTAAATGTTCTTCAGCTTATAGGGTGGTCAGCCATAATGATAATACAGGGAGGAAGAGCAATAAGCGGGCAAACAAAGTTATCATTAAATTTATGCATTTTAGTGGTGGCTGCAGCAGTATTTTTATGGTCTTATTGTTTTAGCAATTATACTAAAAAAGTAAATGATATATCAGTTATTATACTTATAATATTATGCGTATTATTATTTTTTAGAATGGACAGTTCAAAGGCTCTTCAAATTTCACAAAACATAAGTTTTACTACTGCCATTGAGATAACCATAGCAATGCCAGTGTCCTGGCTGCCTCTTATAGGAGATTATTCAAAGGATGGTACCAGTGGTAAGGGAGTTTTTCTATCAAGCTTTTGGGGATACTTTATAGGTAGTGTTTTGATGTATTCCTTAGGACTTGCAATAGCCTTATACACAGGAAAGGACATAGTGGAGTTTTTATCAAGTACAGGAATAATTGCAGCACTAATAGTACTTTTGGCCACTGTAACTACTACCTTTGTAGATATATATTCTGCAGTAATATCCACTAAGCAAATATACAGTTTTAAAAGAAATAATTTGGCAATAATAATTTATTGTGTAGTATCTACAGCACTGGCATTTATTTTTCCTATGGAAAACTACCAAAATTTTTTGCTTCTCATAGGTAGTATATTTGTACCTGTATACACAGTAGTTTTCATAAATTATATATTAAGGAAGAAGTATAATGGTAATATCAATATTGTTGGAGGTATAGCAGCTATAGCCGGAATATTATTATACAATTATTTTAATAATAATAGTTTAGGTATACCTACAGTATTTACATTCATTGCAGTTGCAATTATATATCTAATATTGAAGAATGTGAAATTTTTAGGAGGGCTTGAGAATGATTGAGGATATTTCTAAGGTTATAACAAAATTAAGAAGGAAAGTGCCTTTGGTACAAGCTATTACCAACTATGTAACAATCAATGATTGTGCCAATATTTTACTGGCTTTTGGTGCTTCACCAGCCATGTGTGAAGCTTATGATGAGAGTTTTGATTTTGCCAAAATAGTTAGTGCCTTGTATTTAAATTTAGGTACTCTTACAAAGGAACAAGAGGCATCAACTATTATGGCGGCAATATCTGCAAAGGTACATAATATACCTGTAGTATTAGATCCGGTTGCATGTCCTGTAATCAAAAGAAAAGTAGATATAATAGATAAAATTACTCGGCTGGGAAGAGTTGATGTTATAAAGGGCAATTCTGGGGAAATAAAATTTTTAGCTGGCTTACAAGCAGAGGTCAGAGGAGTAGACTCAATAGGTGACCAAGAAGGCTTAATAGAAGCTTGTATAACATTAGCTAATAAATATAATTGTGTGGTAGCGGCTACAGGTGAAAAGGATATTGTATCTGATGGAAAAAGAATAGCAGTAATTGAAAATGGAGTGGAAATGTTAACTAAAGTAACAGGGGCAGGATGTATGCTTGGAGCTCTTTGTGCTGGGACTGTAGGAGCTGAGGAGGATGCATTTATGGCAACCTGTGCAGCTATAGTTTCTATGGGAATTGCTGGTGAAAAAGCTTATGAAGCTGCAAAATCCCCTGGAAGCTTTAGAGTTAAACTTTTAGATTCAATATATGAAATAAATGAAGAGGAGATAATTCAATCTTCTAAAATTACTTTTTTAGGGGAATAAAACTTATTTTTTACTTTATTCTTAGGATAGTAGCCAGTACTTAGTGACTAAGAGTCACATAATTTAAAAAGATTAGAGGGGATTTTCATATGGATATAGATTATAGTTTATATTTAGTTACTGATAGGAGATTTTTAAAAGATAGAACTCTTAAAAATGCTGTTGAGGACTCCATAAAGGGCGGAGTAACTATAGTACAGGTGAGAGAGAAGGACGTAACTACTAGAGAATTTTATAAAGTGGCGCTGGAAGTAAAGGAAATTACAGATAAATATAATGTTCCACTTATAATTAATGATAGAATTGATATCGCACAGGCCATAGATGCTGATGGAGTTCATCTTGGTCAGGATGATATGCCTATTAAGCTAGCAAGAAAAATACTTGGTAAGAATAAGATAATAGGAATATCTGTGGGAAATGTGCATGAAGCTAAAGATGCAGAAAAAGATGGAGCGGATTATGTGGGGATAGGAGCAATTTTCTTTACAGGAAGTAAAAAGGATATAGATACGCCTATAGGCACTTCAGGATTAAAGGAAATTGTTGAGGGTATAAATATACCATCAGTAGCTATAGGTGGAGTTAATAAGGAAAATTTATTTGAAGTTATAAAGACAGGCACCAACGGTGCAGCAGTAATTTCCGCAATACTTGGCAAGGAAAATATAGAGCAGGCAGCTAAAGAATTGAAAGTAACACTGTAAGATTTTTAAAATAGTAGTAGACTTTATTAATGAATCTTACTCAGTGGGAGTTTGTATTCCCACTGAGTTTAGATGAATAAATTTATTTATCAAATCTATTTTCAATGTTTATTAGCCTTTCTGCGCCTTGTATTATTTTTTCAAATTCAGGAGTGTTATTTATTTTGTCAATTGCCTTTGGTCTTTCAGGAGATTTTGGATAATCCATGAGTTTTAATTCATAGCATATTAAATCCCGCCAGCTGTCAAATTTAAAAGCAATATTCCTGTATATACCTACAGGTTTAAAACCCAGTGATTTGTGTAGACCTTCACTTTTAATATTTGGATAAGTAATTTTAGCATAGACATTATAATAACCTTGTAGTTTTAATAATTCAAATAAGCTAAAATATAATGCTTTACCAATTTTCATACCATGATATTTTGAATTTATGTAAATTGAAAACTCAACTGACCAATCGAAAGCAGCACGTTCAGCAAATTGAGAGGCATAAGCATAACCTACAATTTTATTATTAATTTCACATACAAGCCATGGGTATTTCTTTTGAATGTTAAATATTCTTTCGCTGAAAGCTTTTATAGTTGGAACTTCATATTCAAAAGTAATGACAGTGTCAGTTATAAATGGAATGTAAATTTCTAAAATTGAAGCAGTATCAGCTTCTGTTGCCAGTCTGATTTTTTTATTAATTGTCATTTTTATGTCCTCCTATAAAAATATTATAACTAGTTAATAAATGTTGTATAATATAAGATGAAAATTGTTTTACAAATGATAAATATTAGTATTAATAATGTATCATACACTAATATTTGCTATGCAGAATATCAATGAATCTTACTTAGTGGGAGTTTGTATTCCCACTAAGTTTAGATGAATTATCCAGGAACGTGTGGCTGTTATCGGATAAAAATTCACCAATAGTATTTCTTGAAATTATAAGACACAAAATGGAATATCATTGAGATTTAAATTGTAATATAGCTAGATTATAGCATTATTAATCGTCAATAATCAATGAAGTTTGATCAGTGTTGGTTTGTATTCCCAATGATTTTAGATGAATTAAGTTGATAAATTATTTGAATTCCAATAAAAAACATATGATTTTACTAAGATCAAGTAAAAATCTAGTGATTGAACAAATACAGGTTGAAATTTTTTATGAAATGTAGTATAATTATACGCAAATATGAATAAATATAAAATGGTAAAAGGGTGATGTGATTGGTTAATTTAAAGAATAGAAACTTTTTAACTTTAAGAGATTTTTCTACCGAGGAAATAAATTATTTATTGGATCTAGCAGAAGAATTAAAATCCACCAAAAAAGCGGGAACAGAAGTACAAAGATTAAAGGGTAAAAATATAGCGTTGATATTTGAAAAAGATTCTACTAGAACAAGATGTTCATTTGAAGTAGGTGCTTATGATCAAGGAGCAAACGTTACTTATTTAGGACCAACAGGTACTCCAATAGGAAATAAGGAATCTATTAAGGATACTGCAAGAGTTTTAGGCAGAATGTTTGATGGAATTGAATATAGAGGATTTGAACAAGAAAAGGTTGAAATATTGGCGAAGTATGCTAAAGTACCGGTTTGGAATGGACTTACGGATGATGATCATCCTACTCAGGTTTTAGCGGATCTTTTGACTATAAGAGAACATTTTGACAAGCCACTAAATAAAGTTACTTTAGTGTATTGTGGCGATGGGAGAAATAATACGGCTAATGCATTAATGATAGGTGCTTGTAAAATGGGAATGGATTTTAGAATAGCTACTCCAAAGACGCTTTTCCCTAAAGCTGAACTCATAGAAGAATGTACAAAAGTAGCAGAGAAAACTGGTGGGAAAATAACAATTACAGAAGATGTATATAAGGCTGTTCTAGGAGCGGATGTTTTATATAGTGATATCTGGGTATCTATGGGTGAGGATGAGGAAGTTTGGAAGAAACGATTGGAAATATTATATCCTTATCAAATAAATAAAGAACTATTAAAAAAGACTAATAATGATAATGTTAAATTTATGCATTGTCTTCCTTCTTTTCATGATTTAAATACTACTGATTCAAAAGCAATTCATGATAAATTTGGAATAGATCCTTTCGAAGTAACTGATGAAGTTTTCGAAAGTGAATGTTCTCTGGTTTTTGATGAGGCTGAAAATAGAATGCACACGATAAAAGCCGTAATGGTTGCAACTCTGGCTTGAGAGTAATCTTTTGGTAAAATATAGATATATAATTTAATAATTAAAGTATAATATTAAGCTTTCAAGCAGCAATTGTATGAATTGCCTGAAAGCTTAATGTTTTTTAAAATTCTTTTAGCATATTTGCCATTTCTATAGCTGTAACGGCTGCGTCATAACCTTTATTGCCAGCTTTGGTGCCAGCTCTTTCAATAGCCTGTTCAATAGTGTCTGTAGTGAGAACTCCAAAGATAACAGGAACTTCTGTTTCAAGAGATACATGAGCTACTCCTTTAGATACTTCGCTAGAAACATAATCAAAGTGAGGTGTGGCCCCTCTTATAACTGCACCTAGACATATGATTGCATCATAGTTTTGTGATTTTGCCATTTTTTTTGCTACCAGGGGAATCTCAAAGGCTCCTGGAACCCAAGCTATACTTATATCATTATCTTCAGCACCGTGCCTTTTTAAACCATCAAGGGCACCAGTTAAAAGCTTCCCTCCAATAAATTCATTGAATCTTCCTATAATAATGCCAAATTTTAAATTGCTAGCTATTAATTTACCTTCGTATGTTTTCATAATGTTATCTGTTCTGTAATTATCTTAAAACTTAATGACCTGGGATTACTAAAAAATAGATGTTAGTGCTCTTATTCACAAGTAGATAATTACTAAATCAGATTTTTCACCTGCCTTTTTTATTTTTTATAAAATTTATTTATATTGAAGCAAGTTCTTAATTCAGGTGGGGATTCTTTTATCCCATCTGAATTTTAGAACTGCAAATGCATGGCTTACTTGGCGTTGAACTCCCGCTTGAAGAAGTGGGAGACTTACGCCAAGTTAGTCAGGTTAAAAATTTAATAAGTGACCTAATTTTGCCTTCTTTGTTTTTAGATAAAATTCATTATTAGTGTTAGCGGGAGATTGTATGGAAATCCTGTTAGCTACCTCTATACCGTATTTAGCAATAGAATTTATTTTTCTAGGATTGTTTGTCATCAGATTAATCTTTTTTACACCCAAATCCTTTAACATTTGTGCACAAGTCCAGTATTCTCTGAGGTCGTCAGGAAAACCTAAGGCTAAATTTGCTTCTACAGTGTCCATGCCTTCATCTTGAAGTTTATATGCTTTTAATTTATTCAAAAGCCCTATTCCTCTTCCTTCTTGATTCATGTATAGAATAATACCTCTTCCTTCACTTTCAATTTTTTTCATGGCTTCATGAAGTTGATCTCCACAATCACATCTTGAAGAAGCAAATACATCACCAGTTAGACATTGAGAATGAATTCTTACTAGAGGCGCTTCAGCGTCGGAAGATATGTTACCCTTTATTAGTGCTACATGGGAATCGCCATTTATGGCATTTTCATAGCCTACAATTTTGAATTCACCATATTTTGTAGGCAATTTAGCCTCAGATATTGCTTTTACAAGAATTTCATTCTGTTTTCTGTATTCAACTAAATCAGCCACGGTTATAATTTTTAAATTATGTTCTTTTACATATTCCATAAGCTGAGGAGTTCGTGCCATAGATCCATCTTCATTCATTATTTCACAAATTACACCAGCTGGATAAAGGCCAGCAAGTCTAGCTAAATCTACAGCGGCTTCAGTGTGGCCTGTTCTTTCTAATACTCCCCAAGGTTTAGCAGCTAAAGGAAATACATGTCCAGGTCTTCTGAAATCCTCTTTTTTTGAATTTGGATCAATTAGTTTTAATATAGTTTCAGCTCGATCGTAGGCTGAAATTCCTGTAGTTGTATTTATACCGTCTATAGACACTGTAAAAGCAGTGTTGTGAGATTCTGTATTTTCTTCTACCATTAAACCTATACTTAATTCTTTTAGCTTTTCATTTACAATTGGGGTACAAATAAGGCCACCAGCATATTTAGCCATGAAGTTAATTGCTTCAGGTGTAACTTTTTCAGCTGCAATTATTAGGTCACCTTCGTTTTCTCTGTCTTCGTCATCTACCACTACTATCATTTTACCTTCTCTGATATCTTCTATGGCTTCTTCAATACTATTAAATTTATACATATAATCAATCCTGATTTTTAAAGCTATCTTTAAGAAATTTCTTTACTATTAACTGTAAATCAGGATTTTCACCTGCCTTTCTTTTTATTATTTTAGTTACATAAATCCATTTGAAGCTAAGAAGTCTAAATCAATACCTTTTGAGTTTGACTTATCTTCTTTTAAACCCAAAAATTTTTCTATATATTTTCCAACTATATCGCATTCAAGATTTACCTCATCACCAATTTTGTTTTTAAGTAAAGAGGTTGCGTCTTTAGTGTGAGGAATAATTGAAACCTTAAAAGATTTTTCATCAACATAGGCTACAGTAAGGCTTACCCCATCAATGGCAATAGATCCCTTCTCTACAATGTATTTTAATAATTCAGGAGAAGTATCAATAGTAATCCATACTGCATTATCTTCAGTTTTATATTTTTCTATAACTCCAATACCATCAATATGACCACTTACAATGTGTCCGCCTAAACGGCTATTTAATTGTAAAGCTCTTTCAAGGTTGACACTAGAACCAATAGATAGATTTTTTAAATTACTTCGTCTAATAGTTTCAGCCATAACATCTACTGTAAAATAGTTATTATTGAAGTCAACAACTGTGAGACATACGCCATTAGTACTTATACTGTCGCCCAGTTTCAGATTATCTAGTACATCATGTGCTCTTATTGTAATCTTAGCGGATTTAGCACCCTTAATTATTCTTTCCACTGTGCCTATTTCTTCTACTAACCCTGTGAACACTAGAAATTTCCTCCTTCGATAATTTTTTAATCAATGGCTTTTTCTTAGATATCCTTCAATCATAATATCTTCTTGAAAATTATGAATACTGATGTCTTTTAACTTAATAGCATCTTTAATAAGTGGAATTCCCTGTCCTCCAATAGGTGTTTTTGATATAGCTCCACCTATAAATTTGGGGGATATAAATGTATACACTTTGTCTATTATGCCCTCATCTAGAGCAGAATAATTTAAAGTGCTGCCACCTTCTAAAAGGATGCTGTCTATTTTATTTTCTCCTAGCACTTTCATGAGGTAACTAAGATTAACTTTGCCTTCTTTTAATGGGGATACTATAATATCTGCACCTATAGCTTCTAGGGCCTTTAGCTTTTTTTCGTCTGCCTGTTCTGTAGTAGCAATAATTGTTTTTGCTTTAGATTTAAGGGTGAGTACATTGGCATCTAAAGGTATTTTTGCACTACTGTCAATAATTATTCTTGCAGCATCACTCCCATTTTCCAATCTTGTAGTTAAAAAAGGATTATCTGTTAATATTGTGCCTATTCCTACCATAATTCCAGAAACTTTATTCCTTATTCTATGTACAAAATTTCTGGAAGCTTCATTTGTAATCCATTTTGAATCTCCCGTGTAAGAAGCAATCTTTCCATCTAAAGTCATGGCAGTTTTCATTATGCAAAAGGGAAGCCTTGAGGTAATATATTTAAGAAATATTTCATTGAGTTTTTTTCCTTCAACTTCAAGAACACCTGTAACTACATCTATACCATTTTCTTGTAAGATTTTTATTCCCTTGCCAGATACTAAGGGATTTGGATCCTTTAAGCCTATAATTACTTTTTTGATACCTTTTTCTACAATAGCTTTAGCACAAGGTGGAGTTTTTCCATAATGAGAACAAGGTTCCAGAGTAACATACATAGTGGCTCCAGTAACGTCTTCTGTGGAATTTTTAAAAGCATCTATTTCTGCATGATCACCACCGTAGGTGTGATGATAGCCTTCACCAATGATTTTATTGTTTTTTACAATAACAGCACCAACTAAGGGATTGGGATTTACATAGCCAGTACCTTTCTTAGCTAGTTCTAGTGCATGTTTCATATATTCTACATTCAAGAAAACACCTCCAAATTTTGAATTTCAAGAGAATTTTTATTTTAGGGTGAGTCCATATTCTAACAATAAAAAAAGCCCTGAAACAATTTTTCAGGGCTGCTAATTAGCTATATTGTATATAAAATCATTATTTATAAATGTAATAAATCTAATAATCTTATATAAAAATACGTTCATCTTCTTTCATCCAGACTATACTGTCGGCTTCGGAGTTTCACCGAATCAACCATTATGGTTCGCGGGCTATACCGCCGGTGGGGACTTTCACCCCGCCCTGAAGATATTATTCACTTGTATAGTAAAAAAATAACACTTTAGAATTGTAATGTCAATAGTAAATTTATTACTGCTGCAATTTGTAATTTTAACATATATAAAAAATACTTTAATGAAGCAATGTAGTTTCAGGATATTTTTGCCATGAATATTTATACAAAAATTCATGAATATCTAATGTACAAATTGTATATTACCAATTACAGTCATTAATAATAAAAGTTCCATATAAAATTGGGAGAAATAATACTTGGGAAACTTATTCCATATATTCTAATTGGTATCTGTGACTTTTTGCTTTCAATGATTTTTGGATTTTATTATTTCAATATGCCTATTAGAGGTAGTATGTTTCTTTTGATTTTTAGTATATTTATGATGAAGATGTACTGTTTTTTCTGTATAATATAATTTAGGCACATTCAAATAAATAACTAGTCAGTATGCTAGTCTATTTTGAATCCTACTACGTCAACAGAACCCTCAGATAGCTTACTATCTTCGGAACCTGTTTCCTTGTATGATTCAAAATATCCGTCGCATCTTTGACTTACTATTTATTTTCATATGCCTTATAGTAAAGCATCTGAGAATAAATAACAAGACGAATGGTATATTCAGGAGGAAATCAAGTGGAAGAAAAGTACAAGCATTTAGAGTTTAAAGATGAGGTATTTAATAGTACTCCTAAAAGTTTGCAAGGTAATGCCAATAGATATGCGCAGGGTAGGGAAACTTCTTTTGAAATTTTAGATGAAATTAAAATAAATAGTATATCCAATTCTAAAGAAGAATTTTTTACTAAATTAAATATAACTTTAGAAAAATATAAATTTATTATAGCTGCCTGTTGTGATGTGGCAGGAGTAAACAGTGAAATTCTAATATTTTTAAATATTTCTAATAAGGAAAAATATAAATATATTCTAGGCTTTTTACTATATCTTAAAATAGGGCTTCCAACAGATGTTATGAAGTTTTTGTGTTTTACTGTAGAAGATGAAAAAATTATAATTACTAAAAATAATTTAATTGACCAAGATGAAAATTCTAGAGAAAGATCTGTGGATTCTAAAAGTACATTCTTGTTTAATTTTATATCAGAAAAATTTAAAATTTATAATTTAAAAATAGAATTTCATATGTATTTAGATTTTATTTGGGAAAATTTAGATTTTAATAATAAGCTAGATAAATTTAGGCATATGGCACAAATTTTAGTTGAAGATAAATTCATATTGGATGAATATGATAGAATTTGTACTTTGTTTTCTATAAATGAAAATAGAAAGCTTCTAACTGAAAGTGAACGAATAGAAGCTTTAAAGTACATATACAATAATGTTATAAATTCAAAGGATTTAATAAAAAACAAATGCTATTGTGAGCTTTTCGTAAATATACTTAAAGTAGAATTAGAATACAAAAAGTTAAAGAGACAGAAATATTTACCTTCAAGTCATATGATTGAAGTGATATTAAATTTTTATGATTTAGTAGAAATTTACTTCCATGAAACTGAAGGAGAAGAGATAAAAAAAATAATAAATTGTTACATATTGATAAGCATAATAGATGGTAAAGAAGCAGGTAAACTTGTATACATTTCAAATATATTTTTAAATGCCAATACAAAGATTGCTATGTTTAGAAATTTAATAGATAATATGTTTGTACATGAACAATTTGTAGATGAAATTTTAAAATGGTATATACTTAAAAGATTTGCTGAAATCAATGATTTAGATAAGTTTTTAGAAGAAATAAGATTTTGGGGAAATATATCAGTCAAACTTATTGATATGGATTTTTTTGCGGAACATGTAGAGAATAAATTATTAAACATGCTTAGGGAGGAGTATAATAAATTACCAATTTGCATAAAAATATATAATTTTTTAGATGATTTTAGAAATTTAGATGACACGGGAGGAGACAAGTATAGATATACAAAATTTAGTGATAGGTTAAGAAATCATATATATGCATATATGATAGACGTTATAGATATGGCTAAAATAACTTATAAAGATTTAATGTCTATAGAAATTAAAAATATAAATAAAGAGAATAATAAATATAAAGCTATATATTATATTCAAAGGCTTCTGAAGGAAGATGAGAATACAGATATAAGAGAAATAGAAATGTATATTTGTTCTTTGGATAAATATGTAATGATTAATTTAACACAATTGATTCGGGAGCATTATAAGGAAAATCTAAATCAACAAGATTTTAGAAAAATAATGGCAGGATTTATAGATCAAGCAGTTTATGCAAACAATATAGTTTTATATAATTTTTGTGATTTATTTAAATTTATAAAAGATAATAGAGGAACAGAGGAAGTTAGAAAATATATAATATGGGTAGCTGACAATTTTAAAGAAATAAAAAATCCTATGCATTTAAGCAGATTAAAGAATGGTTTATGGCTATATGTAGAGAAATATGATACAACTTTCTTTAAAGATAAAGCTGGAAATAAATTGTTTTTAGAAATAAAAGACGAGGATATAAAAGCAATATTGAAACATGTAAAGATTAAATCTTCACCTGGTTTAAAAGGAATTATAGCAAAGTTATCTAAATCACATAATAAAATTTAATATATTTTGATACATTTCAATGCATAAAAAATATGATATTTAGCCAATTTAAAAGTAAAAAAACAACAAATAATGTTGCACAGTATTAATTGTACAAATATAATATACTTATGGTATTAATAAAAAAAGAAAGGCGGGCTGAATTTTGGATACGAAAAAAGAAGGCGTAAGCTTGAATATAAATAACATAATAGAACAAAAAAGTGTTAAGTTGGTATTTCAACCGGTAGTATCTGTAATAAAAAAATCAGTTATAGGACTTGAGGCTTTATTTACAGGTTCTTTAGATGCTAATGGTAAATTTATAAATAAAGATTACTTATTGACTTATGCATCAAAAGAAGGGGAAGCCATAGAATTAGATAGATTGTATAGGGAAAAGGCTTTGGGGAGTTTTGTAAATGTGTACAAAGATAATAAAGAAGCACTATTGTTTATTGATATAAATATATCCATAATAGATAAATATATAGGCTCTAAAATTTTATTAAATGTAGTAAATGAATATAAAATAGAACCTAAAAATATTGTGCTAGAAATAGTTGCAGAAAAAATAGATGATATAGAAGCTATGCAAAAATTCATTAATTTCTATAGGAGCAGAGGGTTTTTAATTGCACTTAAAGATTTGGGAGCAGGTTTTGCTAATCTGGATATGATTTCTTATGTAGAACCAGATATAATAAAAATTAACAGTGTAATAACTAAGGAGATATCCTATAATTATTATAAACAGGAAATATTTAAATCACTTATAAATTTGTCTAAAAAAGTCGGAGCACTTGTGGTTACTGAAGAAATAGAAACTGAGGCAGAAGCCATGGTAGTTATGGAATTAGGTGCCGATATGATTCAAGGATCAGTATTTGGAGAAGCTATTAATATAGAAAATGTTAACTTATCAGAAATAACAGAAAAAACTAAACAATTATCTATAGGTTATAAGGATTACATGATAGAAGAGATAAATGCAAAAGAAAAAGCACATGAAGATTATGATAATATAATAAATAATATTATAGATAAACTTGTTAAGGAAGATAAAAAGAATTATGATAATACAATAGATAAAATAGTGGAAGACTACTCTATATTAGAATGTGTATATATTTTAGATAATGATGGATATCAGGTTACCGATACTGCAACCAGATGTAAAAATATGCTATCACAAAAGGCTCTCATATTTCAGCCAGCTAAAAAGGGAACAAATCATGCACTAAAGAAATACTATTATTTTCCAAAGAGTATGCATTTAAACAAATATGTAACAGAACCATATGTTTCATTGGCTACAGGTAATCTTTGTATAACGATCTCAGCTTATTTTAAAAATACTTCAGGTGAGGATTATATACTTTGTGTAGATTTTAATCCAGATTATATAAATATTTAATACTTAACATAAAAAATTTAGAAGTTAATCAGCTAATATATTACAAAAATAATAAAAGGTAAACTAAAAAAGTCATAGGAATTTTAAAATTTCTATGACTTTTTTATAATAGAAAGTTATTACTCTATTTGAATTATATTTCCTCCAGAAGGCATATGCTTTGAGAAGAGATACCTTCGCCACTCCCTGTAAATCCAAGCCCCTCTTCAGTAGTTGCCTTTATATTTATTTTATCCAAAGATATATTAAGAGTGTCAGCTATATTTTTTCTCATTTCAGGTATATATGGACTCATTTTAGGTTTCTGAGCTATTATTGTAGTATCTATATTGCCTATTTTATATCCTGAAGACTGCATAAGCTTTCCAACTTCTTTTAGCAAGGAAAGACTACTTATACCTTTATATTTATCATTAGTATCAGGAAAATGAGTACCTATATCTCCAAGGGCAGCAGCTCCTAATATACTATCCATTATGGCATGGAGCAATACATCGGCATCTGAATGCCCTAATAAGCCCTTAATATAATTTATTTCAATTCCACCAAGTATAAGCTTTCTATCTAATACCAATTTATGTACATCATATCCAAGTCCTATTCGCATATAGTACCTCCAAAAATTTTTATAATATAAAGAATTAACCGGGATTAAATTAACCGGTTAATTACTATTTTAATGAAAATTTTTATTAAGAAAAGTATCTCTTTTTAGGTATACGTTTACAAGTGGAAATATTTTTTTTGTTTTTAAATCTGTTAGATATAAATAATTTTTTTATAAATTTTTTTATTTTATTAAAAAATGAAGTATTATGGTTCAATAAAATTTTCCTCTCATTAAAATCTACATAAACAATATTATTTTTCATTATAAACCACCCGCCCTTCATTATCATATTAACTATTCTATAA
>NZ_JBDNRK010000034.1:0-42016 GCF_047718555.1 Clostridium sp.
ATGATTCAAAATATCCGTCGCATCTTTGACTTACTATTTATTTTCATATGCCTTATCTTCTACACAATTCTTATCTTCTACCTCATCTGCATTTTCTGAATCCACTATGCCTTCTGCTCCTTTCAGAGCTTTAATAGCAACTTCCAATTGACTATAGTCTGGCTCTCTGGTAGTAAGTTTTTGCAGCATTAATCCTGGATATGAAAATATTTTCGACAATCCATTATTACTTCTACCCATCCACCTTATGACCTCATAGGTTACTCCTGATACAATAGGCAGCAGCACTATTCTTGAAATGATTCTAAAAATAAGCGAATTCCAACCCGTAAGCGAAAAAACAAATATACTTATTATCATAACCAAAAACAAAAAATTTGTTCCACAGCGAGGATGAAATCTAGAGTATTTTGAGGCATTTTCTGGAGTTAATTCATCATTGTTCTCGTAGCAAAATACAGTTTTATGCTCCGCTCCATGGTATTGAAAAACTCTTTGTATATCACTCATTTTCCCAATTAAATATAAATACAAAATAAAAATAGTTACCCTTATTACTCCTTCTAGTAAATTCAGAATAACAGTATTATGAACATTTAAATTTTTAAATATATTAGCTGCAAAAGTAGGTAATGCGAAAAAAACTCCTACAGCAAAAACAATTGATATACATAAGGATATTGCCATTAATGCATCATTAGTTTTATCCTTAAATATCTTATTTAAAAATTCATCAAATTTGGAAGGTTCATTATCTTCTTCGTCCTCAAAAAAAGAAGCCGAATAATTCAAAGTTTTTATTCCTATAATCATAGATTCTACAAGGGATACAAAGCCCCTTATAATAGGAAGTGCAAAAAATTTATTTCTTTTAGCATAAGGTACTATCTTCTCAATTTTCAATTCAATGGTATTATCTTCTTTTCTAACAGCAGTTGCAATACCCTTAGCGCCTCTCATCATTACGCCTTCAATTACAGCTTGACCACCTACGGAATGTTTTTCATCCATATTCACACCTCATCTTTCGGAACACTATGACACTTTCTGCATCGTGCTTCATAGGATTCCTTAGCCCCTATTAATATTATAGCTTCATTGTAATTTGCAGGATTACCATTTATAAGTCTTTGAGTCCTTGTAGCCGGATTACCGCAGCACATGCATATTGCTTGTAATTTATCTACAAATTCTGCTATAGCCATAAGCTTTGGCACACAACCAAAAGGTTCTCCTCTAAAATCCATATCTAATCCTGCACATATAACCCTTTTCCCACCATTTGATATCTTTGTTAAAATGTCAATTATATTATCATCAAAAAATTGCACCTCATCCACTGCTATAACATCTACATCTTTTTTTAAAAATTCAAGTATTTCTTCACTATTTTTTATAGCAATAGCCTCTTCCTTTTCACCACAATGTGATACTATATCATCTAAACTGTATCTATTATCAATTTCAGGTTTAAATACCTGGACCTTTTGCTTTGCAATCTTTGCCCTTCTTATTCTTCTTATCAATTCTTCTGACTTTCCACTATACATTGGTCCAACTATTATTTCTATCCAGCCATGATCCTTCGGTCCATACATATGATATTTTCCTCCCCAATTAATGAACTATAGACATAATATATTCTAACAGAAATTTGCAATTTATTAAAGAGTAGTTTTTTTACATATATTGACGAGCTTTGGATACATGTGATATAATAGCAAAGTTGATATTGTAGTTATTTATCGTGTATTGAAAGAGGTGAAAAATATGAAAGAAGGCATACATCCAGAGTATCATCATGATGCAGTTGTTAAATGTGCATGTGGAAATACTTTTACAACAGGTTCAACTAAAGCTGAACTTAAAGTAGATATTTGTTCAAAATGCCATCCTTTCTTCACTGGACGTCAGAAATTAGTTGACGTTGGTGGTAGAGTTGAGAAATTCAGAAAGAAATACAACTTATCAGAAGAGGAATAGTATTTTAAGTATAAGTAATAATATTAAGCATCTGAAAATAGAAATTCAAAGATGCCTTAAATGGGAAAGATTTTATCTTTCCCATTTTTCTTTATTTATAATATCTACAAAGTCCTTATTATTCTTAGTTTCACTCAAAAGATTTATTAGCTTTTCCGTTACACTTTGAGTGCTATTTTCATTATATAATACTTTTCTAATCAAATAGGATGCATCATACTCTTCCTGGGCTAAAAGAAGCTTTTCCTTTCTAGTTCCTGACTTATAAATATCAATTGCAGGGAAAATTCTTCTTTCTTGAAGTCTTCTGTCAAGATGCACTTCCATATTACCTGTCCCTTTAAATTCTTCAAAAATCATATCATCCATTCTGCTTCCGGTATCCACAAGTGCTGTAGCAAGTATAGTAAGACTTCCACCTTCTTTTATATTTCTAGCCGCTCCAAAGAATTTTTTTGGCATTATCAATGCACCAGGATCCAGACCTCCAGATAGGGTTCTTCCCGTAGGCGTTATAGTTAAATTATAGGCTCTTGCAAGTCTAGTTAAACTATCTAAAAGGATTACAACATCCTGACCCTGTTCAACCATTCTTTTAGTACGTTCCAAAACCATATATGCAACTTTTGTGTGATGTTCTGGTTCCTCATCAAAGGTGGAATATATAACTTCACCTTTTATAGACTCTTTCATGTCAGTAACTTCTTCCGGTCTCTCGTCTATTAAAAGCACTATTAATTTAACCTCTGGATGATTGGAAGATATGCTTTGCGCCACTGTTTTTAATAATGTGGTTTTTCCAGCCTTAGGCGGAGCAACTATAAGACCTCTTTGTCCTTTTCCAATAGGAGACATAATATCCATAAGCCTAGTTGCCAATTCTTTTTCATTCTTCTCTAATTTCAATCTTTTATTAGGATAAATAGGAACTAAGGTTTCAAAAGGCTTTCTGCCTACTGCCTTTTCTGGATTCTCTCCATTTACGCTTTGCACATAAAGAAGTGCTTTAAATTTTTCACCTTCTTTAGGTATTCTGACTTTACCCTCAACTTCGTCTCCTGTTTTTAAATTGAATCTTCTTATCTGGGAAGGGGATACATATATATCATCCGGACTAGTCAAATAATTTTTTCCACGTAAAAATCCAAAATTATTATTGTCTACTAATTCTAAAACTCCTTTGGCGGAATTGGATTCATGTACCATTTCTTTAAACTTATCATCTTTTTCTTCTCTTACATATTTTTCATTAGTATTTCTTGATTGGTCAAAATTACTTTTAAAATTTTGGGGCTCTTTTCTTTCATAATTCCTAATAGTCCCTACCTTACTCTTAGTAGACTCTGCTTTATCGTTAGTTGCTTCTTCCTTGTTAAGTTCCCCTCTGATATTAGCATTTTCTTTATCTTCAACTACTTCTACTTTGTTGTTAGTATTTTCCGCTCCATTACTGCTAACCTCAGTTTCCTTTGCAATTACCTTTGGTACATTGTCTGTTTCCACTTTTAATATTTCTTTTTTCTTAACTTCTGAATCAACTTTATTTTTTAAATCGTTATTCTTATTTTTATTGGTAATGAGAGCTGCTTTTTCATTTTTTTTAGGAGATATTTTCTCACTAAGTACAACTCCATCTTTTTCTATAGAAACCGGAGAAACCTTTTTAATTTCCTCAATAAGATCTCTCTTTTTAAATTTTGAAATATTTTTTATTCCCAGCCCTTTTGCCATTTCCTTAAGCTGTATAAGAGTCCTGCTTTCCAAGTCAACGCTAAACAAAAAGACAACACCTCCATATTATATTTTAAATTAATCATTAGGGAATTTACAAAGAATTATCAGATATGAAATTTAACTTTTATAGATTATAACCTATTTTTTTCGTATTATCCATAAAAACAATAAAAACTTTTTAATACTTTAAAAATTTCCATCCATATAATAATACCCTTAAAAGCATATTAAGACAATAGCTATTTAAAATTACATCAAAAGCATATTAGTTTTATTTTATTTCTACAGATATCCATATGAGAAATTGCCTAAAATAGAGAACTTAATCAGATAAATCATAAATTTAAAGAAATATATAGAAAATTATATAGAAAGGCATAAAAATATTGGCACATAAAAATATAAATTGTATTATACTGTTGTTTTAAAATTATTAATATAAATTATTTTATTATACTCTTATTAATATGTATTATTTAAAAATTTTTTTTTGAGATATATATGTCTTTCGTATTCCTCTTCTTGCATTAGTCCTTTATCTTTAAGTTCATTTAATAAATAAATCATATTATTACAAAGATCTTTTAAATCATCTTCACACTTTTCCATATCCGCGTCCATATTTCCCTCCAATATGATAAGTATTCACTTTGCACTAATCTAATGATATCATAACCTAATAAATTTTCAAGTTACTATGTTTAAAACTATGATATATATTTTCATCATGTCTATAACATAGCATACATTTTATTTCTAATATCCATATATTTATTTATTCTTTCCTGTACTTTTTTAGTCTTTCCAATAAAAAATATTTGTTCCCCTAAAAGTTCACATCCACCTATAATCATTTCTCTTTTAAAAAAGACATCTAAACTATAGGTATAATAATGATACTTGTTACATAATGGACATTTAACTTTAAATCTTATTTCCTTATTTTTAGTACATTTAATGTATAGATTTTCAAATTTACTACTGCCATTCTTTACTTGGAATAATACAAAATCTTTAACCTCATATTGTCCTATTTCACTTTTCAAAGCGAGACTTAAGTTGGTATCATATAACAACAAACTTCACACCCCCATTATACTATCCCCAGTTCGACAACTAATCTATGAGCAATGATATAACAATCTTTACAAAAAATTTTAAGGCAGATATATCTATATCAATACTTAAGTGAATTATTTATCCAAACTAAGGCTATCAAATAAAACATATGATCATATTATTTTATATATATTTATTCTATAATTTTTTAAAAATCCCTTTAAACTCAACAAAAAATATTAATTTAAATCAATTATTCAGGAAAGTACCACAATAAGTAGTTATAAACAAATTTTCACCTCTAGAATCTCTAATATAAGTTTAATTTTATTGCATTTGGATAATAATTGAAAGGAGGTGTAATTTATGAAAATTAATAGTAAATATGAAAAAATAATTGAGTTTGTATGTGATTATAAAAATATTTCTCAAGATGAGCTTTTGAAAATATTGAAGGACAGAGATTGTAAATATATTCTTTTATTACTTTTAAAAAAATACAAATGCATAGATTTAGATGTAATAAATAGCTATTTTCCAGATTACAGCAAAAAATCTTTAAATTATGGATTAAAAAAAGCAAAAGAGAAGTTTTTTATAAATAAAGAATTCCGAGATGAATATTTTGAAATAGAAGATGACATAAAAAAATCTTTATAAAATAAAAAATTAAAAAAAAATGTAGAAAAACGTAATCGAATATGATACAATATTATTTATGTTAGTAAGAACACAGGAATCCCATTATAAATATTTTGTAGGGTAATTTCTATTATAGATTTATTTTCTGTGTTTGTCAACTAATTTTTTATATTATACTCATTAATTTGTCCGATGACTAGTGGCTTTAATACTTCCTCTTTTCCAAAGAGGACGATAACAGCGACATGTTCCTGGATAATTCATCTAAACTTAGAGGAATTACAAACCTCCTCCAAGTGAGATTCATTGATTATAACTATTTATACATGGGAGGATATTAAATGAAAAATACTAAATATATTTTTGTAACCGGTGGTGTTGTTTCATCATTAGGCAAGGGAATAACAGCAGCTTCTCTTGGAAGATTGCTTAAAAATAGAGGATTAAAAGTTTCTATACAAAAATTTGATCCATATATAAACGTTGACCCAGGGACTATGAGCCCATATCAACACGGAGAAGTTTTCGTTACTGATGATGGTGCCGAAACAGATTTGGATCTTGGACATTATGAAAGATTTATAGATGAAAATTTAAGCAAAAATAGTAATGTTACTACTGGTAAGGTTTATTGGTCTGTTATATCCAAAGAGAGAAAAGGCGATTACCTCGGTGGTACAGTACAAGTAATTCCCCATATAACAAATGAACTTAAAGATAGAGTTTATAGGGTTGCTAAGGAAAAAGATGTAGATGTAGTTATAACTGAAATAGGTGGAACCGTTGGAGATATTGAATCACTTCCTTTTCTAGAAGCTATAAGGCAAATAAAATATGAAGTTGGAAGCGGCAATTCTTGTTTTATACACGTAACACTTGTACCATACTTACGTAAAGCCGGAGAAATAAAAACAAAACCAACTCAGCACTCAGTTAAAGAGTTGAGAAGTATTGGTATTCAACCTGATATAATAGTATGTCGTACTGAAAAAGAACTATCTGAAGATGTGAGAAATAAACTTGGATTGTTTTGTAATGTAGATGGAAAAGCTGTAATACAAAATCTAGATGCAGAAAATCTTTATGAAATTCCATTATTACTTCATAAAGAGGGCCTAGATAATTTAGTATGTGAAAAACTTAGTCTGGGCTGCAATGATGTAGATAATACTGAATGGATAGAAATGGTAGGAAAATTAAAAAATCTATCTAAAGAAGTTACTATAGCTTTAGTTGGTAAATATGTAGAATTGCACGATGCTTATCTTTCAGTTGTAGAATCACTTAGTCATGGTGGTCTTGCAAGTGGAGCAAACGTAAATGTAAAATGGATAAACTCCGTTGACGTTACTGCTGAAAATGTTAATGATATTTTAAAAGACGTAGATGGCGTATTAGTACCTGGCGGCTTTGGAGATAGAGGCATTGAAGGTAAAATAGAATCTATAAGATGGGCAAGAGAAAACAAAGTTCCATTTCTTGGGATCTGTCTTGGAATGCAATGTGCAGTAATAGAATATGCTAGAAATGTACTAGGTTATTCAGATGCTCACAGTTCAGAAATAGCTCCTGATACTAAACATCCTGTTATAGATTTAATGCCTGATCAAAAGGATATCGATGAAAAAGGCGGTACAATGAGACTTGGACTATACGCATGTAAATTATCTAAGGATACAAATGCCATGGCAGCATATAACGAACAGGTTATATACGAAAGACATAGACATAGATATGAATTTAATAATGAATATAGAACTAGTTTAATAGAAAAAGGTCTCATACTTTCAGGAACAAGTCCTGATGAAAGATTAGTAGAAATTGTGGAACTTAAGGATCATCCTTGGTTTGTTGCAGTTCAGTTCCACCCTGAATTTAAGTCAAGACCAAATAAACCTCATCCACTTTTCAGAGATTTTATTAAAGCCTCATTGAAATAAATTTAAATTTTAAAGAACACTATGAAACTTATGCAATAAAATGCATCCTGTACCGGAGGATACATTTAATGCTAATAGATTTTCATAGTGTTTTACTATTTTAAATGTAATTATTAAATCAGCCTTAACCTGTATTATTGCAATTTTATATTTATATCAAGAGAGGTTTCCGAAACCATCTGGCCTGATATATTCATATCATACTTAACAGAGATACTTCCACCTTTTTCATTTACATCTATATTTATTTCTTTTGTATCCACTTCCATTTTCAGAGTTCCATAAGGAGTATCATACATAGATAAATTGTTTTCTCCACAAACAAAATGCATATTAGCATTAGTAGTTCCTTCTCTTAATAGTATGAGTTCCTCTGGTTTTATTTTTAGAGTAGTAGTTGTACCCTGCATACCGGATATTTCTGTTTCTTCATAAACAGCACAATAGAAATCATCCTTTAAATAAAAAATTCCTGGAGTAACAACCTGTATGGAATCTTCTTCTTTATCTCCCTGTATACTAGAAATGGTTATAATAGCTTTTTTCTCCATCTTTATCTCCTTAACGTAAGGCATATTCAAATAAATAACTAGTCAGTATGCTAGCCTATTTTGAATCCTACTGCGTCAACAGAACCCTCAGATAGCTCACTATCTTCGGAACCTGTTTCCTTGTATCATTCAAAATATTCGTCGCATCTTTGACTTACTATTTATTTTCACATGCCTAAGACATATTTTAAATACTAATTATTATTTCTTTCTATAGCAAATTCTATAAGTTCACTAATCAAATCTTTATATGCCTTACCAGCAGCCTCCCACATTTTAGGATACATGCTTATCTTAGTGAATCCCGGAATAGTATTAACCTCATTCAAATATATTTCTGAAGTCACTTTATCTACTAGAAAGTCAACTCTTGCCATACCTGCACAATCTAAAGCTGTATATATTTTTACAGCAAGCTTCTTTATTTCTTCTAATTCAGCGTCATTCATATCTGCTGGTATTAATAATTTTGATTCTACATCTTCGTACTTTGCTTCATAATCATAGAATTCTTTTGCAGGAAGAATTTCTCCTGGAACTCCAGCCTTTGGTTTGTCATTTCCAAGAACAGCTACTTCTACTTCTCTAGCATTAATAGCTTTTTCAACTAAAACTTTTCTATCGTATTTTAGTGCTTCCTCTATACCATCTATCAATTCTTTTCTATCATGTGCTTTTGTAATTCCCACTGAAGATCCGCTGTTAGAAGGCTTAATAAATACATCATATTTTAATTTTTTTTCTATTGCGTCTATTATATTATCTCTGTTAACACCATATTCTACTGCTGTTACCACTACATAATCAGCCTGTTTTATTTCAAAATGTTCCAATACATATTTAGTATATACCTTATCCATGCACACTGCTGAAGACATAACATTAGGTCCTACACAGGGGATATCTATAAGCCTGCACAGCCCTTGTACAGTACCATCTTCTCCACATAACCCATGGAGTACAGGAAATACTACATCCGCTTCTCTATTAAATAAAACTTTTTGACCTTCCGGTTTCTTATAATATTCATCTTTTTCCCATTGGCCATTCTCTATTTTATCTATACTTCCTGTATATTCAAACCATTGACCATCTTTTGTTATCCCTATTGGATAAACGTCATATTTAGATATATCAATATTTCTAAGTACCGATGCTGCTGATACTCTTGAAACCTCATGTTCAGTTGACTTTCCACCAAATAATACAGCTATTTTCTTTTTCATACAAATTCTCTCCTCTGACCTTAATAATATTCAAATAATTATCCTTTATTATATTTTACAATTTCTCTATAATTAAAAAAAGAACCACAGTAAGCCCAGTTTTTTTCTTCTGCGGTTCTATTATATCATAATTGAATTCATATAAAATATTATATTGTCAGTTTACCATTTGGTGTATTTCTTATCTGCAGTATTCTTACTTCATATCCAGTTTGAGCATTTATGTAGACAATAAAGGAATCTCCATTGTAATTACCTACAAACTCATAACACAAGACTTCCTTGTTTGATTCAGTAGGCACTATAGCCAGCCTTGAGGATGTAACATCCAATCTTTTACTTACTTTTTCCTGTGCCTTATCTTTACTTATAAGACTATTTTCATCAGGTATTTTTCTTTCCCTATCATGAGCTGTAAGATACTTCGCAGACTCCATACCAATTATATTCCCATTATCCAGCGCAATTTTGAGTTTTATCTGATCTGTATATACTGCCACATTCCCTATATTATAAATATAGCTTACAATAGCAGTATTGTTATAAACGAGGCTATAAGTTGGCGTCATATTGGTATATGCCATATCAGCTAGATATTTACTGCCTATATCCTGAGCTTTATTTACATCTATAGTAGGTTTGTCGATATTTCTATTATCTAGAATATAATATATCATACCACCCTTTTTTGTAATTTCACAGGATACTTTATTATCGTTTTTTCGTCCCTTTATATTAACATTAAAACTATAGCAAGGAATTTTCTGTTTATTTACATCCTCTTGCCTCTCAATACTCTCTATCCTTTCATTCCCAATAGCTTTTCTCACAACACCTTCTGCCTCAGCTGCTGTAACATCTTTTGAAGAATTAATTTTAGGATTTATGTCTAGATTGTTATCTGAAAATGGTCCATCGTATATCAGCGAAGGATATTGAACTATCTGTTTTTGTATACTCTCAAAACTAGTAGATACTGCATTTTCATTACTGGAAAGTAACACCCCGCTGGCCTTTTTTCTTATTTCTCCCCATTTTACATCACCATTATTTATATCGTTTTGTACATTTTTTAATTGGTTTTCAAGAGTATATGCCTGTTTTTTTAGAGTTTCAACTTTTGCTATATCCTCATCTGAAAGTTCTACTCCTTGAGTAGTTTTATTAGCTAATGTATAACAAAAATCTCCTACCTGGGTTATAAATTTACTTGTTCCACTTAACTGCTGCTCATCAATTGGCAGTGAATGCAGCTTGTCATTAGCTATAGAAGAATATCTAAATATCTCTTCTAAGGCTACAATATCTTGATCCTTTGAACCTAATACTGGCACTTTAGCTAAATTACTCCCTATATTCTCAACTGAATTTATTAATTGGTACATACTTTTACTGTATTCTCCCATTAAATAATTTCTATAATCAATTCTCTCTAGAGTCATAAGAATTGCAAATGTGGTTGAAAATACTACAATTAAGGCTACTGCTATAGTATATATTATTCTCTTTTTAGTTGTGTTCATTGCAAAGCTCTCCTTTATTTTATATTCCTTATTTCTTATTATTTGTAATTTACTTTTCCTTATTCATCATATAATCTCTATAGTTATAATCTTTGTAAAATATTTATACTTTATCTCATATTTTATATCTTATATAATTAAATTAATATTTTACGATATAATATATCTGTAAAATAAATCATACATCCTTTCACTTGTTATTTATTTTCAAACGCCTAAGTTGTATAATATAAGTTGTACACGTATAATTTTAATACTTGAGTTTAATTTAATTGAAGGGTGAAAATAATGAGAGCTTTAATACTTTCAGTTTCAGCAGGCGGGGGGCATAAGCATGCAGCTCTTGCACTTAAAGACTATATCTTAAAGTTTGAACCAGTTTCGGAGATTAAGATATTAGATACGATAAAATATATAAATCCAATTTTAAATAAAGTTTTGATAGGTGGTTACCTTAATACATTAAAAATTACTCCTTCGCTTTTTGGCAAAATTTATAGATTTACAGAAAACACTGATAAAGATGCTGGTATATCATCCTTTAAAAATAAATTAACTGAGATTATGGCTCATAAAATACTACCCGCCATAGAAAAGTTTAAGCCCGATATAATAATATGTACTCACTGGTACCCAGTAGAAATGGTGTCAATACTAAAGGAAAAAAATAAACTTAATATTCCTATTGTTTGCATAATTACAGATTATGCGCCTCATAGCTTTTGGATATATCCACAAGTTGATTCCTATATAGTTTCTAATAATGATATGGTAGAAGAAATGGTGCATCGAGGCATAAATAGAGATTCTATATTTGATTCAGGTATCCCTGTAGGCTCTGATTTTTTTGATAGATACAACCGAAATGATACGCTCAAAGAACTAGAATTAGATCCTAATAAACAAGTTATACTTATGATGGGTGGAAGCCTTGGTATGGGCAGAATTTCGGAAATATATTCTCAGATAGCAAATTCTACTAAAAATATTCAGATAATAGTAGTTGCAGGTAACAATAAAAAACTTTATACAAAACTTATGTCTATTAAAAAGACTTCTAATGTAGATACTAGAATACTAGGTTTCACCAAAGACGTGAACAAATACATGCAATGTAGTGATATTCTCATTACAAAACCAGGTGGTCTAACTATATCTGAAGCCTTAATATGTCAAATACCCATAGTTCTTTTTTCCCCAATTCCTGGACAAGAAGAAAAAAATGAGGAGTTTTTATTAAAGCATAATCTTGCTATAAGTATAGGTGATGGCAGCAATTGCAGAGAAAAAATAGAAAAACTTCTATGTTCCTCTGAAACTTTAAAAATAATGAAACATAACTGTAAAAAATTTTCAAAGCCTAACTGCGGATATAATATTTTTAATGTTATAAACGATCTTATTAAAAGAAGAGAAATTGCTATTATGAAAAATGAAATATAAAAAGCAAAGGGAAGGATTCTATATTAGCATTCTCCCCTTATTTTTTATATTTTATCTTTTATATCAGTTACCAATTTTTTTAGCTCATCTAACAACTTAAATCTAACTATTATTTTATTATTGGTATTTTCACTATTATTTTTTGAATTATCTACCAGTGCATATTCATCTTTAGTCAAAGCACCTTTCATTTCATCTTGAGTCTTTTCAACCTCTACATTACCTTTAGTAATATCAGTAAAGCAAAGAGGCGGAAACATTACACACCACCAGTTATGTCCTTTAGCACTGCCTATTAAAATTCTATAAGCCTGATATCGTCCTTGTGGAAGCACTATAGTTCCATAGGACTTAACAGGAAAGTCCACATAGCTCAATTCTGTCTTAACGGCATAATTATATCCATTTTCTCTTACTACGCTCTCAGCTATTTCATTAATATTTTTATCGTATTTTTTAAGTAACTCTCTTGATTCCTCAATGCTCTTAGAGTTACTCAGTTTAGGAGCAATATAAGCTAATACTTTATCCCTAACCTTTAACTTCAAAGCTTGGTCTTCATTAGAATCACTGTTAGCTAAAACATGAAATCTTATTATTTTTTCAGATATACTTTGCTGGCTAGCTTGTTTATTTACTTCTCTTGCCTCAACCTTTGCAGTAAAATAAGTTTTATCTTTACTATAATTCCAAATAAACATAGTACTAATTAACATTATTCCCATCAATATCAAAACTTTTTTCATAAATAATCCCCCAAATCAATAATTATATTGTTAATTATTTACATAAATACTATTTATATTCATTCTAATAAAAAAAGTTTTTTTCTGGAGATTATAAATTCATAATTATGATAAAAATAATAAATATTATTATCACAATATAGTAACTATAATATATAAGTTTCAATTAAAATTATATATTTAATTAATATGAAATTACAATTCTTAGCATATATAACTAAAAGGGGTTCTACGACTTATGAAAAAAATTATAATTAAGTTTTTAAGTCTTAACATAAATAAAACAGATGAGGAGAACAGAACATTCAGAGTTGGTATATTTTCTACTCTTCTATTGGAAATTGGAATTATTTTCACCTTGTTTAAACACAGAAATGACAGTTCGATAAAATTTATATTACTAGCTATAATTGTTGCTATTATTTGCATTTTAATGCTTATTTCCATAAGGTTATACGATGCATATATATTTTTAAGGGCAAATTATATTTTATACACTGTAAAAAAAGGAGATAACTTACTCACAATATCAGAGCAATTTCTTCCAGAATGCAATCCCTGGAGAACCTCAGAAATTATAAAAAGCAAAAATAATATAGAGAAAGTATTATATCCCGGGCAAAAAATATTAATACCTTCGAAGCGAAAATTTTTTATTTAATCTTTTTCAACTTACATATTACTAATTAATTTTGCAGTTTTTGTAGTATAATGTAATTATAAAGGAGGTACATATTATGGATAAATCAGAAATTATTGCATACATGGATCAATTTCAACATCTTCCCAATATAAATGAAGATTTTTCTAAAATAATTTCTATGTTAAATACTTCAGATGAATTAAGTATAGACAAACTTGTCGATGAAATATCAATATGTCCAAATTTAAGAAAATCTCTACTCACAACTATAAACTCAGAAAATTTCAAAATGCCAAGGAAGGCTGAAACCCTAAAAGATTCTATAATGTATTTAGGTCTTAATACAGTTAAAAGATTGGTATTAGCCTATATGATAAGATCTATACTTCCAGATAATTTAGGACGATCAGATGAAATTGACAAAGATAAATATTTGAAGCATTGTTTAGGTACTTCCATTGCAGCCATTGATATAGCCGAAAAACTAAATATAGGTGAAAAATATAAGTATTTTGCTTACGGTTTAATCCATGACATTGGAAATGCAGCCATTGATATTTGTTTACCTGGAATTATTAATGAGGTTACAGAAATACAATCAAAAGGTGTCAATCAAATTGTTGCTGAAAGAGAAGTAATGAAAGGCTGTACTCATTGCGAAATAGGAAGTTGGATATGCAAAAAATAGAATTTGCCAGAAGATATATAAGCTATAGTAGCACATCACCACGATCCTCTAGTAGAGACTAAGTATAAAATGGAAGTTGCCATTGTAAATTTAGCAGATTCTATAAATACCTTATACTATGAAAAATTATTATATCTTAACAATTTTTACATAATAAACGAAGAAACAATGAAGTATCTAGGCCTTACAATGAGGGATGTAGAAAAAATCGGCAATTCACTACCAAATAAAATTGATAATTTTTTTAGTAACGTAGCCATAGAAGCTTGTCTTTAAAATTCATTTACTCTATAATCTAGTAATTCATAAAATATTTTCAAACTAAATGAACTTATAGTATAATAAATATACAAGGAGGTATTTATATATGAATAAATCAGAAATTATCAACTATATTGAGCAGTCTAATAGATTACCTAAAATAAACAAAGATTTCACTAATATAATTTCTATTTTGGAAACTTCAAATAGTTTTGACATAGATACACTTGTAGATGAAATATCAAAATGGCCAAATTTAAAAACATCCCTTCTCACTATTATAAACTCAGGTTATTTCAAAATACCAAAAAAAGTTTCTAGCTTAAAAGAATCCATAATGTATTTGGGAACAACAACCATCCATCGTTTAGTATTATCCTATTTAATTAAATGCTTACTTCCTGATAACCTAGGGAGGTCAGATGCGATTGATAGAGTTAAGTATTTAAAACACTGTTTAGGCACCTCTATAGCTGCTACTGCTATAGCTGATAAACTAGGGCTAAAGGATAAATACAAGTATTTTGCCTATGGACTGGTTCATGATATCGGAAATGCTGTACTTGACATTTGTTTGCCTGGTATCATTAATGAAGTTGTAAAAATAGAGTTAAAAGGAGTCCATCAAATTGTTGCTGAGAGAACAGTCATGGAAGGTTGTACCCATTCTGATATCGGGAACTGGTTATGTGAAAAATGGAATTTACCAAAGGATGTTAATGCCGCAATAACCTACCATCATACACCTTTACTTGCAACTGAATATATAGAAGAAGTTAATGTTATGAGCATAGCTGATTCAATTAGCACATTGTATTATGAAAAATTATTATGTCTTAATACTTTCTACGTACTAAATGAAACAGTTGCTGATTCTTTAGGAATAACAATGGAGGATATTGAAAAAATCAGCAAAGAACTACCAGATAAAGTTGAAGAAATACTAAAGGTACTAAATACATCAATTTTCAATCCACAGATAGCAAATTAAAATTTCTATCTTTGATTTTGTGATAGATTATTTTTTAATAATCTATTCACTATATAATCATGTGTAAACGTTCAATTGATTAAATATTTCTGCAATGTAAATTGTAGAATAAGAATTTTAATCTTTATTTAATACATACTAATTTGAAACCAACTCTAGACCTGAATTTTATATAGTTCTAGTTATGTATACTTCTTCATATTTTTCTTTCATACCTTCAAAACACCACTGTGCTTTTAACATATCATCAAAAAATCCAAAAATGCTGGGACCACTTCCACTCATCATGGAACCCAAAGCTCCATATCTAAGCATAGAATCTTTAATATTTTTTAACATACTGTATTTTCTAATAGTAACATTTTCAAGCAAATTCTTCATGTTATTACTTATAAATTCTAAATCATCCCTTTCCATAGCTTTTATTAAGCTATTCATATCCGGATGTTTAAAGACCCTCTCTATATCAAAATTCTTATACACTTCCTTTGTAGATACTCCAAAATTCGGTTTAACCAATATTAATATTTTATTCTTAAACGATTTTAGAGGCGTAATTTTTTCACCTATTCCCTCACAAAGCGCAGTTCCACCCAATATACAATAAGGCACATCTGCACCTAATTTTAATCCAAGTTCCATAAGCTCTTCATCAGTTACATCAATACTAAAAATATCTCTCATAGCTCGCAAAACTGCTGCTCCATCTGTACTTCCTCCCGCAAGTCCTGCTGCTACTGGTATATTTTTATTTATTTCAATACTAATTCCTGATTTTATATTGTAGGTATCCATAAAAAGCTTTGCAGCCTTGTAAGCTATATTTTTCTCATCAGTAGGTACATACTGTTTGTCACAGCTTAACTTTATTCCGTTATCTATTTTATTTATATTCATCACATCATATAAATCAATTGCTTGCATTATCATTTTTAACAAGTGATATCCATCTTCTCTTTTACCTATTATATCTAAGGATATATTTATTTTTGCATATGCTTTTAGTAACATGGTTAGCCTCCATATAATCATTATATTACTTACATTATAACAAAAAAGCCTTCCAACACATATAGTGCTAAAAGGATTTTTGTTGATACAAATATCAATTATATATTTAACTTAGGCATATGAAAATAAATAGTAAGTCAAAGATGCTAGTTATTTATCCGATGACTACCCACTCTAACACTTCCATCGCACTCTGTGAAAGCGATTCACACAAAATCTAAGATTTTGGTTCTCTGCTTTTCTTCAAGTGGGAGTAAAGAGTGGCTACGTCCCTGGATAACGACTTCTAACCATCAGATGGAATAAAAACTCCACCTGATGCCAAGAATTCTGTTTATATGAATTTGCCTTATTAGGCATGTTCAAATCAGAGCTATATAACAGCTCTTCCTGGAATTATAAGTTTCTGTCCTGGTAAAACGTAATCCGAATTCTCTATACCATTAATATTTACTATGGATTCAACAGTTGTAAAGTACACTTTTGCAATTTTCCATAGTGTATCCCCTGCCTGAGTTGTGTATATAGTAACACTAGCTTTCTTTTTAGGCTTTTCACCTTCCAGTGGAACTATATTTATAAGAAAATCCTTATTGGAATTATAATTCACTCTTCCACGTACAGATACAATGGCCTTAATTGCTATCGTATTTGCCTCAATGGAAGCCTCTAGACTATCCAAATCACCTTTTGCAATAGAACTCATCTCTATTTTAGCTCCTGGTATATCCACAGTAGAACTAAAAGGAATATCCTCATTTAAGGAACTTAGATTGTTCTTCTCATCATTTGTCTTATAAATAACAGAAACATTTATTATTCCTTCTACTGATAATTTATCTTCCAATAACTTTTTATCAGTTATGGAAACCTTGCCCACAGCTAAAATCACCTCAATAGGAACTGCATTTTCTTCTTTAATTTCAAGATTTTCTTTAACTATATTTTCAGTATTTGCATGACCATATACCAAATTAAACTCATAATCCTTCTTTTCTATTTTAAGATTTAAATCTGGTGAATAGGCATCCTGTATAACATCCACATTTTCCTTACTCTGGACCTTTACATTAGCTTTTACTAGAGCTTCTATATCAATATTTCTATTCTCCCCTAAATCATCTTCCTTTATATTACACTCTGTAGCATCAACAGTAAATTCCCCAAATACATTCATGTTTGAATTTACACCTTCAAGCTCAACTTCCTGGCTTAAAAGCACATCATCAGATAAATGGAATACATCTGCAGTATCTTTTCCCTTGTATAAAACATTGATTTCAGCAAAGGCTTCTATACTTATCTTTCCCTCTAACAGCTTAACCTGCTTTTTGTGTATATTAACATCGTATTTTAGTATGTTCCCAACTTGAGGATTTTCCATAGGAACTTGTAAATGAGATTTAGCAACTAAATCTACTGATGTGTTACCAGCCACTTTATCAATAGAAGTGGGATTTCTTAAAAATTGCACATCTCCTAATCCTGTAATATCCTTAACTATTTCTAATTCATTTTTACTATACACTTCTGATTTTAATTTGATTATACCCTCAACTGCTATCTTTCTTTCATTTACTGCGTTACAATCAATATGTTCTACATAATAATCTGTATCAGAAATCATTTTGTGGGCTGCGCCTTCTATTTCTACATAATTACTAAATTTAGCTGAATACGAAACTCCGCAGATTTCTGTGCCATCTTCTGTCTTCCCCAAATATACCACATCAAATTCTACTTGACCTTCTAAATATACCTTGTCTTGCATTACTTCTGTATTTAATATAGAAGGCTTTGCATCTACCATGAGTACCTTTAACACATCTGGCTGAGTATCTGGTATAATGTATTCTTCCTGTACCACTGTATCAGCTGTATTTTCCCCTAGTAACTGTTCATATTCTATATTTTCTT
This sequence comes from Clostridium sp., assembly GCF_047718555.1. GTDB lineage: Bacteria > Bacillota > Clostridia > Clostridiales > Clostridiaceae > Clostridium_I. The sequence continues at coordinate 18,359 of NZ_JBDNRK010000034.1, forward strand.
TAACTAATTCTATAGCCATGTTATCCCCCCTATGAAATACCTAAGGCATTTGAAAATAAATAAACTCATTATTTTTTCAAAGATGCCTAATATAATATATATAAGCATTTCATCACAAATATGATAACTTTATAATTATTTTTTAATTATTATATGTATATAAATATATTTCAACGAGTATTTCTAATGTGTATCAATAAATCACTTTCACTATTGAAATAAACATTTTATTCAAATAATATTTATTGGTCATTATTAGTAAAATGTATAATTTAAATTAGCTTTATACATTTTAAATACTATTGAAATATGTAGAAATATATAGTTTATCACTTGTATATTTCTACATATTTATTTGGTTTTCATCATTTTCCTTTATATACTACTAGCTTTTACGTTATAAATTATTTAAACTTATTGACAAAGTTCATAATATGACGTATTATAGATAATGGTTATTGACCATATAACCTCTCATAAATTCTCAATACCCTTTTATACCATAGTTGAAAGATGGAACCCACCATCTTTCTTTTTTATTTCTATATTATAATAAAACTTTCATTTTTTATTTAACAAATCATATTAGCTCAACTTAATATGTTCAAGGATATAAGGCATATTCAAATAAATAACTAGTCAGTATGCTAGCCTATTTTGAATCCTACTGCGTCAGCAGAACCCTCAGATAGCCCACTATCCTCGGAACCTGCTTCCTTGTTGGATTCAAAATATTCGTCGCATCTTTGACTTACTATTTATTTTCACATGCCTAACCCAATGTGGATTTAATAAATTATTGTACCATGGTGCCCTTTCAATATGAAAAAACGATACTAATATTAGTATCGTTTTTTATTATACTGCAAAAACTAATTGAACTGTCTTTGTTAACACGTCTGAATAACTATAAGTCACCTTCCTTTGGGTGTCTGATTCTAATCTAACTACAAATATACTAGGATAGGTTTTTTCTATAATTCCATTATTGACCACAACTCTTTTTCTTCCACTATTTGCTTTAAGTACTACTTTTTCCCCCAAGTGATCCTCAATATTTCTTTTAATGGAATCTAAAACATTCATTTTTTCCATGCAAAACACCCTCTTTCCATATCTTATATTATACATGATAAATTTATTTATGTCAAATAAACTTATTATTTTAACAGTAAATAATACAAGTTGTCAAGGTAAATTTTTTGTTAATAAAATAAACCTCAAGTTATATTTAAGCTTGAGGTCCATTTTATACCTGTCTCACTTGTTATTTCTCTATTACTTACTATAAACAGAATTCTTGGCATCAGGTGGAGTTTTTATTCCATCTGATGCTTAGAAGTCGTTATCCAGGGACATAGCCACTCTTTACTTCCACTTTGAAGAAGATGGGAGTATTAGAGTGGGTAGTCATCGGATAAAATATCATAATAAAGCTACCACAAATATTTTATCCAAGATAACCAACTTCTTCGAGATACCTAGCTTATTAAAAAAAAGTAGATCTTGGATAGCCTTCTCTACATTTACCCCTAGTTTGAAGTCCTCCTACTCCTTTGGCTCCCGTTATAGTATTAGTAACCGCTTCCCGTATATTTACAATATCGTTTATATTTGTATATGCAACCTTTTGACATACAAAAACTGGATCTAAACAATGTATAAGTACTCTTTCAGGAGAACTTGCATAATTAGCACCTGCATCTAGAATTGCTTCGTAGCAGGATTGACATGCTCCTGCATATATTACCAGATCGTCATAGTTAGGTTCATAGTCTCTTAATCTTGATACAGAATCAACAAAGTATTTTGAATTTCTATAATTATTCAGATCAAAATAATCTTTTACTCCTTTAGCTACTCCATCATGCCCTGTTATTACTACTATATCCGGTTTAACTTCTTTCACAATGTTAACTATTTCTTCCGGCTGCCTACTTTCAGGAATTACTTTTCCCACTACATTAATGGATAGCTGTTTATACACTTTAATACAAACCTCTAGATAGGTGGCATCCCCATCTACATGAAGTATTTTACCTGGTCTGCTAAATACCATACTATCGCTGCTATCAATGGTGGTAATTTTAATTTTTTTTAAGTCTCTATTATAGCTTTTAGCTATTTCGCTTCCCCTGCTATTTCTTTTACTTTTAGTTTCTCTATTATCTTTAGTATTTTTTCTATCTCTATTACTCTTATATCTTTTAGTATTTTTGCTGATATTTCTAGAATTAATTATATTTTTTATAGATTCATTAACCTTTCTATTAAACACTATGTCAGTTACTCCAAGACTGTCTTCATCAATTTGTTCAAGATCTTCTAAAGGAGCATCCGCCACTATTCTTAAATTAACGCCATTAAGTATATATATACTACCTTTATCTGTATCTTTAATGTCAATAATTTTAAAAGTTATATCTTTGTCATAAGACTTTCTTACTACAGTATCACCTATTTTCATAACTTCACTCCATAAAATTACTATTATATTTTATGAAATACAATGATGAAATGTTAAAAGTCATGTAAAATATAATTTCTATACTTACATGACTTAATTAATTATCATATAATCTTTTATTCCTTTTGATTATACATTTCTCTAAAATCATCAATAAACTTATTGAATTTTTCTCTTTCATCTATTAATTCTTGTATTTTATTATTGAAGGTACTTTGCCCCCAATTAACTTCATTATAATAAAATCTATTGCAAAGTCTCCAGAATCGCTGGGGAAAAAGTAAAAATGCATATAATACTCTGTACTCATATTCCTCTAAAGGTGATATTTTATTATAGGAATCAATTATAAGCTTAGCATATTTAATATCCCAGTCACATCTCTTTAGTACCTTCATCATGTAATTTGACAGATCATATACCCTAACTTCCCTTTTACAATAATCAAAATCAATGACATTAACTTGATTTTCACTATCTATAATTATGTTATGATAGGTATAATCATGGTGGCAAAAGCCCTTTTCTTCCTCAGTTTTCTTACATAAATTTATATATTCAGAAGTATTTAAGATCTTTATAGCTTTTAGCCCAATTTGTTTAAAAAAATCATAATTTTTAATATAATTCAAATCAAATTGTGCTTTATTGCCTTTTTTTCTAGCCATATCTCTCATTTTTTCAAAGGATCTAACTCTCTTTTCCATAAGATGAGGCCATCTCCCAAGGTCCGTTTTTAATTTACTATTTTCCGGTGGTTCATATCCTTTTGATTTTTCATGTAATATAGCAAGGGTTTGAGATGCATTTGTTAAATCTTCTATTTCATGAAAATTGCATTCTCTACCTTCAATCCATTCTGAAAGTGTATATATATCTTCATTTACAAGTGCATAGGGATTACCTTCAATATTTAAACAATATCTATCCACTTTTGTAAATTCTTTTGAAATAAGATGTTCTTTTGCAGAATAAACAAATAGAAGCTTTTGAATACCGTAATCTATCTTCTTAAGGCATTTATTACCTTTATTAGTTTTTAAATAATATACTCCTCTATTGGGTTTAATAGATTCGATTTTCAGATCAAATTGCCTCTCTATTTCAAATTCCCTCATCATCTTAATCACCCCCCATAGAAATATGTATATGATTATTATTACTTTTTTAGAATAAGTTTATTGTACAAGTTATAAAGCATCATATATTTGAACAGCTCTCAATTTATATCTTATAATTTTTCATTAAATATAACACCATACTAAATTCATTATTTGCCTAATATACACAAAATCATTAACACTTTACTGCTCATATTAATATACTAAAGTGAACCAATTACGAAAGGTATATATTATGAAAATAGGAATAGATGCGCGGGCCGCCAAATTGTATAGGGGTACTGGCATTGGCACATATACTTATCAATTAATAAATTGCTTAAATAAAATCGACACCACCAATGATTATTTATTATTTATGCCTGACAATTCAAATATAGATATAAATTTTTCTGAAAAATTTAAAATAAATAATATAAACGAAAACGTCAGCAGCAATTTTTGGGATCAAGTTAATGTCCCTAATATTTTAAGCAACAAGGATATACAGTTATATCATGTTCCACAAAATGGAGTAGGTATACCTCTAGATAAAATATGTCCTTTTGTTATAACTTTGCATGACGTAATTCCCTATAAAATGCCGGAAACCGTAAGTGACAGATATCTTCATATTTTTAATGAAGAACTGCCAAACATAGTTTCTCTCTGTGATGGTATCATAACGGTATCTAATTTCTCAAAGGATGATATAGCAAAAGCATTTAACTTTCCAACCAATAAAATATATGTAACCTATCTTGCTGCTGAAAATATATACAAACCGTTAAATAAAAAGATGAGCAAGGAAATCATTAAAAATAATTATGGGATAACTGGTGATTTCATATTATATGTTGGTGGTTTTAGTCCTAGGAAAAATATAATAGGTCTTCTACAAGCTTTTGAAAAGCTTTTATCAAAAACCACAAAAGATTTAAAACTGGTTATTGCAGGTACTAAGGGCAAATCCTACGAAAATTATAAAAGCTGTGCTGAAAAACTTCACATTGAAAATAACGTTATATTTCCTGGTTTTATTCCTGTAAATTATATGCCCTATTTATATAACTCAGCGGAACTATTTGTTTATCTATCACTGTATGAGGGCTTTGGGCTCCCACCTATTGAAGCTATGGCCTGCGGTATACCTGTGGTAGCTTCAAATGTTACATCCCTTCCTGAGGTACTTAAGGACTGTACCCTATTAGTAGATCCAAAAGATGAAGATAAAATTTGTAATACATTATACAGAGGTCTAACAGATAGTAAGCTTAGATGTGAGCTGATTTACAAAGGCTTAAATATAAATCAAAAATTAACCTGGGAAAATACAGCTGTTTCCACATTAACCGCTTACAAAAAAATAATAAACAGTCTTTAAGACATATACAAAAGTTAAAAGTCCTTTATATCTTAATTAATAGATTTAAAGAACTTTTAACTTTCTATACTAATTTTTTAAAACTTATCTATTTCTTGTTTAAATTCCTTTAGGAATTCCTGTCTATCTGCTTCAAAATGAATTTTTTTCTTTAACCTAGATATAAAAATTTTTTCTTCCCAATCTTTTCTCTTAGAATAATAATCTTTAGATATATCATAAAAATCTTCTGGAAAAGTAAGCATGCCAAACAATACATTGAGTTCATTTTTATTTAATGTATTAGCAGTGCAATAATTATCTAAAATAATCTTCGCCTTATCCATATCGAAAGAAAAATCCTTTGTTACCTTATTAATAAAGTTGCATAGATCATGAATTTTTAAATCAATTACTGAAAAATCAAAATCTACAAAATAGGCATCATCATCATTGATTATTATATTGTGATGAGCCAAATCATGATGACACAATACTATTTTGTCCTCTTCGCTGCAAAGCTTATAATAAGAAGTTTTATTTAAAAATGTTAAACAATCATCAATCTTCTTTATATAATTATCTACATTCATTAAAAAAATATCATCAAATTCTGCTTTATTTTCATAAAGATTTACCATCCTCTTAAAAAATAGCATCTCTTCTTTTTTTCTATTAATATTTTTCAAAAGATTACCGCATATATTTTTATTAGAATTTTTATATCTAAAACCCTCGGATGCTTTATGAAGTTCACCTAACCCCTTAGCAGAAACCGCCAAATCTACAGGATTGCTAAATTCACATTCTCTGCCCTCAACTTTATTCATAATGCAATAGAATTCACCTTTCCACTCTGCATATTTTTTACCATCTACGCTATCTTCAAAGCCCATAACACGCTTAAAATTTGTACTTATATATTCTAAAGCCTTAACTACAAAATCAAATTCTTCTAGAGTACAATCTATTCTCTTTAATATTTTATCTCCTTTATCAGTAATAATTAAAAATACTTTTCTTATGGGAATCAAATCTAAAACTTTTAAATCAAATTTTTCAAAAAGTTTCACATCTAAATCGTATTTAGACAGATAAGCTCTATCCCTATATCCTAAATCCACCATTGCTTTAACCTCCTATCAATGAATGCTATAGAATGCTATTACCATCTTGCTCTATCGCTCTATTAAGACTCATAACATACTCATTTATATCCCACTGTTTTTTACTTAACCTGTATCTTTCACAACACTTCATATATACATGCGGATAAGATACTAAAGCCTTAATAAAATTATTGCTATTATCATCAAATCCCTCCACTTTACAAAAATAATTTATTATTTTTTCTAAATCTATGTGGCTTCCATTTCTTTTAAGTCTATTAATTAAATATACCCCGTCCATTTCCAGCATATTATAAGCACATTTTTTAAAATTATTTATTTCTATTTCATTACCTTTTCTAAGATTATCAAAATAGGTGTTTCCAAGACAAATTTCAAATCTTCTCATACTTCTTTTAACTAAGCCTATATAATTACAGTGATTCACTATATCAATACATTTTTCCGCTCTATTTAAATAGGAATCTGAACTCTGAATCACCATATTTTCAAATTGGTTTAAAGAATTCCTAGCTTTAAAAGTTTTTAAGTCTCTTTTTAAATTTTTTATACGCATTTTGTATTTTTCAACAGTTTTGCCTATTTTATTAGGAATTAACTTAGAAGCAGATTCATTACAGTTTAATACTGCCTTATGGAAAAGGTACATAGTATCTATTTGTTCTAAGACCTTATCCTCTGTAATATCACCTAATATATCATTGAAATTATCATCTTTTACTAATTTAATATTGTTTTTACTTAAACATTCTTGCAAGGAAGATACTCCACCTTCTAGCATAGACAATCACCTCGATTTGTGATGTTTCGTTAACTTTTTTATTATCTCATGTTCTTTTTCCTCAAGTTCTGCTATTTTTTTTGTTCTTCTCTTTATCTTCTTTAATCTTTTAACTCTTTCACTTAATTCTTCAATTTTTTTATCATAATCACTTATGTTTTGTTCATCATCATTTATAGTTTCAATTAAATTATCAGCAATATGCTTACGTTTACTCATATATTACCTCCGTAATTTAAATTTCTAAATTTCTCTAGGAATTCTTGTCTTTCATCTATGTCTAATTCCATCTTCTTTAATTTATTTAAGAAAAACTCTTCTCCCCAAGGCTGCTTCTCCCAATAATATTGAATACCTACTTGCCAAAAGTCCTGTGGAAATTCCATAAATGCAGTCATAACAGGTATATCGCTTTTTTCTATAGGGTATATAGAGTTATATGCATCTAATACATAGATAGCACCGCTCATATCCCATTTACCATTTTTCATTTTTCTTATTAAAAGGCTTGATAAATCATGAAGATGCGTATCTAAAATGCAATAGTCAAAATCTATTATGATTACATCTTCGTCCTTGTCTATAAGTACATTATGATGAGCAAAATCATGATGACAATATCCATTCTTCTTCATTTCCATTTTCATTTTATTAAAATAATCCGTTTTATTTAAATCTATTATACTTATATTAGCTCTCTGAATTTCTCTACTAAGCATACTTTTATATTTGTAATCAAATTCTGTCTTATTTTCTTTTTTTTCAATTCTATTTTTAAAATCCAATATCTCATCTTTTCTCGTGCTAAATACCTGCTTCCATTTAAGCCAGTTATATCTTGGATGCATTTCTTCTGTTACAACAAAGCCTTCACTTTTTTTATGCAAGCTAGCAAGGGTAGAAGCAGCTAAAATTATATCTAAAGGATTATCGTAATTACATTCTCTTGCAATTGCCCATTTGGTAAGAAATGCATAATACTGACCAAATCTTATATAATCTTCACCATTTTTATTTTTTATTATTTTAGGTATATTGTTAAAACCCCTATTAATTAAATGTTTCATTGCTTCCAATATGAATAAAAAGTGTCCATATTCATAGTGAACAATCTTAAGACAATATTCCTCAGAGTATCCTTCTAGCTTATAAACATTTTTTATTTTTATTGCTTTATTAACATTTATTTCATAATTATCAACTACTAGCTTTATTACAGCTTCTAGTTCCATAACTATGCCTCCAATAAGCATTGTTCTCCTTTATTATATGAGGTTTTTTCAACTATGTGAATGATGGCACATTTCCTAGTGAAGATTAATATTATTAATATAAGTACAACAATTATAATCTGACTGATTTTTATATTTCATATAATAATATTGGAAATATAATATGAATATATAAAAATAAATTTATTATCTGTAAAATAATTGTCATTTTATATTACACAGCATTTGTTAATAACCCATAAGATTATTTATTAATCAATTTTTGAGGAGTGTATTCAATGAGAATTGCATTTGATGCCCGAGGAATAAATTGGTATAAAGGTACTGGTATAGGTACTTATACAGAAAATATTTTAAAAAACCTTATTTCCATAGATAATTTAAATAAATACGTTCTTTATTGGTCCGGGGAAAATTATGAAAAATTTAAAAATAATAATACAACTATAAGAATGGCATCAAAGAGATATCATAGATTTTTTCAAGAATATTTTTTCCCTAAGGACATAAAAAAAGATAATATAGATATATACCACATATCTCAAAATGGAATAGGACTTTCACAGAATATAAATTGTTTAAAGATAGTAACAATACACGATTTAATTCCATATATTATGCCAGAGACTGTAGGTAAAGGTTATCTACTAAAATTTTTAAGAGATATGCCGCGGATTATTGAAGAGGCAAATGCCATAATAACAGTTTCTGAATACTCCAAAAAGGATATATTAAAGTTTTTTCCAATTAGTCCTGATAAAATATTCGTTACACCCTTAGCTGCCGATAGTATATATAGGCCTCTAAACAAGAATAACTGCAAAGAATATATTGCAAAAAAATACAATATAATTTCTCCTTTTATACTTTATGTAGGTGGTTTCAGCGCAAGAAAAAATGTATCTTCTTTGATTAAAGCTTATGAAAAGATATCAAATGAAATCAATAAAGATATTAAGCTTGTGATTTGTGGTGCAAAAAAAGATGATATTGAAAATTTAATAAAAATGAGCTGTAATTCAAAAACCTCCAATAATATAATTTTTACAGATTTTATTCCCACTGAAGACTTACCAATTTTTTATAATTCCTGTGAAGTATTTGTATATCCATCCCTATATGAAGGCTTTGGGCTTCCTCCATTAGAAGCAATGAGCTGTGGGACTCCAGTTATAACTTCAAATAGCACTTCTATCCCAGAGGTGACTGATAATTGTGCTATGCTAATAGACCCTATTGATACAGATATGCTTTCAGATAAACTTTATAAAGTCCTTACTAGTGAAGTTATAAAAAAGGATTTATCCATTAAAGGACTGAAACGTTCTCTAGAATTTTCCTGGCTCAAAACAGCCGAGAATACATTAAAGGTATATGAGAATATTTATAAAATTTCACAGATATCTTCAAATATAATTTAACCTGACTTACGCCAAGTAAGCCATGCATTTGCAGTTCTAAAATTCAGATGGGGTAAAAGAATCCCCACCTGAATTAAGAACTTGCTTCAATAATTTCAAAACAATTTAGGCATCTCAAAAGGAATACCAAGTCAAAACTACTAGCTAGACTAGCATAATAACTGATTATTTCTTTAAAGATGCCTAAACAAATATTCCCTTAATTAAACCCTAAATTTTTGCAACTAGTAACTCTCTCTATATGTTACATATAAATTATAAAACAATTTTTTAATATTGTAAACGTTTATTGTAATTGTTTTTAAAATATTTACAATAAAAAATTAATACATTACTTTAGCTCATCTGTCTGTTCTAAGCTAGCTTGTAAATTATATAAACTATCATTTAAAGGCTTACTGCCAATAGACGTATCAATTATAGTTTGTAATACTTTATTTCTTATTACATTAAAATCATAACTATATTGCATGTTTCTAAGCCCTAATATTTCATCTATAGCCATTCTCCCTAAACTTTCATTATTATAAAAAATATTCTTTTTATAAAAGCTATCATCAGTGTAAGAATTAATATTAGAAGACATAAATCCGTACCTGGTATATTCATAGGTGGACAACTCCACATTAGAACTTAAAAATTTAGTGAATTCTAAGGCAGCAGAATTATTCTTACTTGTTTTTAAAAGCATTAAATTATCTCCAAAATTTATATTATCTCTATTTCCACCCTGCTCAAAAGCTGGTATTTTTTGTACTTTTAACTTTCCACTTAAATCCGGATATTTATTTTGTATATTATACATAGTGCTTAAATTACATATTAATGATATTGTATCTCCTCTTACAAAAGATTGTATTTTATCAGTGTTTTCCTTATTATCCTGTGAAATTTTACTATTGTACATATTATTTAAAAGAGCTGCAGCTCTTACAGCTTTCTCATTAAGTAAGTCTATTTCTTTATCTTTATTAAAATAATTAGCTCCAAGTTGGCTTAATGCTAAATCGTAGATAGTTCCGTTATTAAGATAATCTGAAGAGAGCATAAACTTACCATTGGACTTTACTAGATTAACTCCAATGTCTATATATTGCTGCCAGGTTTTAATATCCTCTGATTTTATATTTAAACTTCCAAGTATATCTTCTCTGTAAAGCATAAATGTTGGTTCCACATATAGTGGTACAGCATAAACTTTATTTTTATATGTACTGTTATTTATTTGATTTTTAATAAATATATCTTTATTAAATTGAGGTATTGATGATGTATCTAAAAAACTACTTTCAAATTTATTTATTATTAAAGGTACATTTTTGTCTCTCATTACTACGATATCAGGCAAATTAATTTTTTCTTTTAAGCTGCTAGATAAATTATCTTCGAATTTATCCTCAGCTAAAGTAGATATATTTACATCTACATTGGGATATTTTTTCTTAAATAATACTATAGCATCACTTATTAAAGCCTCATTTGCATCTGTTGTCCATATATTTACTTTTCCTTTCATTTCCTCCATGCTGTTATTTTTAGATTTAGCATCACAAGAAACTAAGCTCATACTCATAAAAACTATAGTTAATATAATAATTATTTTTTTCATAAATGTTTCTCCCAGTTTAAGAAAATTTTAGTTAAAGTATATTGATCAATGAATCTTACTCAGTAGGAGCTTGTATTTCCACTGAGTTTAGATAAATTATCCAGGGACGTGTCGCTGTTATCTCCACCTTTAGAAAAGTAGAGAACCAAAATCTTTGATTTTGTGTGAATCACTTTCACAGAGTGCGATGGGATATTACAGCGGCTAGTCATCGGATAAAACTAATGAGTTAAATATACTGTATATATTAATTTTAAGTTTATATGTTTAAAATGTCCATAGCTATAAATTGTTATTTTACTAATAACCATGTTAAACTTTAAACAAAATATTCCCTAATATAAATGATCATTTATATTAGGGAATATTTTTATCTACTTATATAAACTATTAATTAATCCACTTTAGACATTTTGTAATTTCCTTCTTCATTGAAAACTTCTTTCCAAGCTTTCTCTGCTTCTGGTTTAAATTTTGCTGAAAGATTATCTAATTGTTTCATAAACAAAGGATCCTCTATCATCTTAGCTGCACTTGGATGAGTTGGATATGCTCCTGTCTTTTTAACAATTTCTCTTATTTGATTTGTATTATCTATCATCATACATGGTAATAACAGATTTTTATTGTATGGCTGTCTGCTTCTTATCTCTTTAAAGTATTCTGTCTTAAATGCTTCTTTTAAAGGCTTGCCCTTAACATTATAAGCTGCAAAATGTGAGAAAATACATGGTTCTACATCTTCATTTGAATTGATGTGACAGTAATATTTTCCAGCGATACAACCACCAACATAAGGTGAGTCATTAAAGAAATCTATAGTAAAATAAGGCTTTTCAGTTCTTATTGCCCTTGTTCTTTCTCCAAGTCTCAATCTCTGTTCTGGTGTAAGCATAGCGCTGATATCTGGTTTTTCACCAATTGGCATATACATGAAATACCAGCTCATTTTTGATCCTTTTTCTATTAACATATCTATAAATTCATCTGAAGTAACTACGTCTAAATTATTTGTGGCAGTTGCTGAAGAAACCCCAAATAGGACTCCTCTTTCTTTCAAAAGATCCATGCCCTTCATAACAGATTTAAATACCCCTTTGCCTCTTCTTGCATCAGTTTCCTTTTCAAAACCTTCAAGTGAAAACATCGGAATTACGTTACCAAGCTTTTGTAATCTATCAGCTACTTCAGGAGTAAACATTGTACCATTAGTAAATGGTGTAAACATAACATCATTAAACTTCTCATATACGTCTAACATGTATTTATTTATAAATGGCTCTCCACCGAGTATTACCATATAATAAATTCCAAGATCTCTTGCTTCACTTATGATTCTTTCTACTTCTTCTCTAGGTATATCATCTTCTTTGCTATAATTACCAGCATAACATCCTGTACATCTTAGGTTACATCTCATTGAAGGGCTTAAAAGAATTATGAATGGCACGCTGCCGCCTTCCTCTTTAAGACTATCTCTTATAGGAGCTCCAAACCATGCAGCGTTTGCAAAGAAATTAATAAAGAATTTCTTTATGCAATTCTTATTTGTAGTTTTCAATATATTTTGTACAAAATCATGTATATGTTGGTTTTCATTATAGTAATCACATACAAAGTCTATTTGAGCCTTCTCATCTGGGTCTTTAATTGCTTTCTTTATTAGAGCAAAAATCCTATCAACATTCTTCTCAGGATTTTTATCTAAAATATCAACGATAGTATTAACTAACGTATTTTTTAGACCCTTTTCTACTGAATTAATAACACTCATGAAAAATCCTCCTCACAAACTTAATAGTAAATAGAACTCATGTATCCTACAGGCTATTAAAAAGTTGTTAGATTAGATAGTACCATCTCTTCTATAAAACTATTATATTCCAATTCGACATTTTTACAAATCCTATACTACTTCATAATCTTATAAATATGAAATAAATTTCACATAACCTGGTATTACCATTGAAATGCTTCAAATTTCTCTAGCTTTCTTCATATTAAAAGCAAACTTATAATCATATGCATGAAATGTAAAAATATTGAAATCCATTCAAGGCTCTATTTTATTGGATGTAAACAGTTTTTTAAAAATTTTAAGTAGTTTTAAAGAATCTTTAAAATTTTTTCATTATTTATCTTAAATTCCACTAGCTAGTTTAAATTCATACCATTATTATACTACTTTTATTGTAAAATAATACATATAAGTAAAAAATAAATATTATTTTTTTAGATAACAATAATAAGGTATATCCACAGTACAGTTTTAGATATACCTTACTCTTTTTTTATTAGATAAATAGGGACATTATCCCATTAAATTAATATTAGATTCTTCATACTTAAATCAAGTACTTTATATGAATGAGTTATGTAACCTGTAGATATATAGTCAACTCCAGTTTCAGCTATAGATCTTATGCTTTCAAGATCTACATTGCCAGATACCTCAGTGAGGGCTCTCCCATCAATTATACTTAAGGCTTTCCTTATTGTATCCAGTTTCATATTGTCCAGCATTATTATATCTGCCTTGGCTAAAAGAGCCTCTTCTACTTGTTCTAAGCTCTCAGTTTCAACCTCTATCTTCTTGACAAAGGAAACATATTTTCGAGTCATATCTATAGCATTTTTTATTCCTCCAGCAGCATCTATATGATTATCTTTGATAAGAACACCATCACTTAGATTATACCTATGATTTTCTCCACCACCAACCTTAACTGCATATCTTTCTAATATTCTAAAATTAGGGGTAGTCTTTCTTGTGTCCAGTAACTTAGCCTTAGTACCCTGTAATTTTTCCACAAATCTGCTAGTTAGAGTTGCTACTCCGCTCATTCTCTGCAAAATATTTAAGGCTACTCTTTCACCACTAAGTACGCTTAAAGTTAATCCTTCAATTTTACCAATTACCTGTCCATTTCTTATCTTTTCCCCATCCATAGTAAAAAACTCCACTGACGTGTCTCCTAAAATTTCAAATACTCTTTTAAATACTTCTATTCCACATAGAATACCATCTTCTTTTGCTATTAAATCTACCTTACATCTGTCCTCTACATTTACAATAGATTTTGTAGTGATATCATCATAAGCACCATCTTCTTTAAGGGCATTAATTATTATATTATCAATTGTTAATGAGTTCATGTTTTTTTTCTCCTAATACTTTTTTAAATTCACTGAGTACACACTTTAAATTTGAGTCTATTAATTCATCTGCCTCTTTTATAGTAATATTTCTACTTACATCAGCTATATCTTTACTAGATATAAATTTATTTATATCTAAAGCTGCTCTTCTAGAAAACACCAAACCCTCCAAAAGAGAATTACTGGCAAGTCTATTAGCCCCGTGGACACCTGTACAACTAACTTCTCCACAGGCATATAAATTATCCATTGAAGTCTTGGAATTTAAATCCACCTTTATTCCTCCCATAAAATAATGCTGTACCGGAGTAACTGGTATGGGGTCGTTTGTCACATCTATGCCTCTTTTTTTACATTCTTTGTAGATACCCGGAAATCTATTTATTATAAATTCACTTTTCATAAAACTGGCATCTAAATACACAAACTTTGAATTAGTCTTTTTTTCCTCATCCCAGATACTAGCTGCTACTACATCTCTTGGCAAAAGTTCATTTATGAAACGCTGCCCATTAATGTTAAATAGTTTGGCCCCTTCTCCTCTTAAAGATTCTGAAATAAGAAATTTTCTTCCTTCCGTATTATCTTCTTCATACAATGCAGTAGGATGAAATTGTACATATTCCAGATTTTCCACTTCTATATTATTTTTTAAAGCTATGGCTATGCCATCACCAGTAATAGTTCTCCTATTAGTTGAATTGGAAAATAAGCCACCAATACCACCAGATGCTAAAATAACATATTTTGCGTGTATGAAATCAACCTTGTCATCTCTCTTTACTATACCACCGCAGCATTCTCCTTTAAACTTCAATATATCTACTAAAATCGTATCCTCATATATAGTTATGTTATCTCTTTTTTTAACCTGATCTAAAAGAGTTTCAAATACTCTTTTTCCAGTTTCATCTGTAGAATGAACTATTCTATTTATACTATGGGCACCTTCTCTAGTATAATCCAATTCCCCATCCTTATAGTCAAAGTCCATTCCAAATTCCATCAATCTATGGATATTTTCTATAGATTCCTCAGCTAAAACTTTCACTGCTTCTATATTATTCTTATTTTTTCCCGCTTTCATTGTATCTTTAACAAAAAGATCAATATCATCTATACCTCTTGCAGAAGAAATTCCACCTTGAGCAAGATAAGTATTACATTCTTCAGTTTTAGATTTTGAAATTATGGTTATTCTGTAGCTTTTATCTATGTTTAAAGCTGAATACATTCCAGATACACCACATCCAACTACTAAAACATCTGTGTATATATCCATTTTAATCACTTCCTAAAATGAGCATATTTTCTAAGGCAGCAGCTGCTTTTCTTCTTATTTCTTCATCTATATTTATTTCATAATAGTTTTCATCAAGACTCCAATATACATTATCCAAAGATGTCTTTTTCATATTTTTACAGGTCATACCTCTTATTGAAAAGAACTCTTTATTAGGATTTTCTTTTTTAAGTTTATGCAAAACTCCCTCTTCAGTAACAATTAAAAATTTATCATAGTTACTTTCTCCAGCATAATTAATTATTCCACTGGTACTTCCTATATAATCCGCTAAATCCCTAACTTCTTTTCTACACTCAGGGTGAACTAAAACCTTAGCTGTATTGCACTGCTCTTTTGCTCTAAAAACATCCTCTGCACTGATTCTGTCATGAACACAGCAATGGCCATTCCATAAAATGATATTTTTTTCTGGAACATGTTCTTGAATATAAGAGCCCAAATTCTTATCTGGAGCAAATATTATTTCCTCTGCATCTATATTTTTTACAATCCTTATGGCATTAGATGAAGTACAACAGACATCTGAAACTGCTTTTGCTTCTACAGAAGAATTTACATAAGTTACCACCTTGGCATTAGGATGTTCCTTTTTCATATCAATAATCTGCTGAGCTGCTGCCATATCCGCCATTGGACAACCTGCTTCCTTAACTGGAAGCAACACTTTTTTATTTGGAGATAAAATTTTAGCACTCTCTGCCATAAATCTCACACCACAAAATACTATTAAATCTGCATCATTTTCCTTAGCACGCCTGCTTAACTCAAAGGAATCTCCTACAAAATCAGCAGCATCCTGAACTTCTGGCACTTGATAGTAATGTGCTAAAATTATAGCATTTTTACTTTCCTTAAGCTTCCTTATTTCTTCATTTAAATATTCAGACATTATTTACAGTCCTCCGTTCTATATTTACATCTGTATATACACTTATAACTAAATATATCACTATCAAATTGCATTATCAATAATATAAGGATAAAATTTTACAACTCCATAATCATAAAATCTTGATAATTTCTTGTAAAAATAATATAAGGCATGTGAAAATAAATAGTAAGGCAAATATACCGACTAGTTATTTATGTGAATATGCCTAAAATCGAACTTGCCAAGTAAATTCACAATACATTTGATATTTGTAAATTTACTTATTATATAGGTAAATTTACAAATATCGATGTCATGAAACTTACTTGGCAAATAATTAGAACTAAAACTCAATTAATTTTTATATATTCTATCGTGTGCTTTTTGATTTATTGTTAGATACATTATTTTGAGATTTATTATCCTTGGAACTATTATCTTTAGAATTATTTTTTGTGTTACTGGTATTTGGATTGCTACTATTGGAGTTACTATTATTTAAGTTGTTATTGTTTTGATTGCTGTTATTCTGACTACTATTATCCAAGTTATTGTTATTGTTTGGGCTGCCATTATTTTGATTTGCTCCATTATTTCCACTATTAGACTCTTTTTTAGAATCATTATTTTGGATTTTATTATCTTCAGCTTCATTTTCTTTATTACTTGAATTGTCTTTATCCTTAAGACTTCCATTCCAATTTTTTATTTTCTCATTTACTATATTTTTTATTTGATCGGCTTTTTCCTTGGTCAATTTTTTATCCTTAACTGCCTGATCTATATAATTATTTCTATCTTCTATCATAATTTTTTTTACTTCTGCCTCACTATGACCTTTTTTCTTGGCAACATCAAAGAAACTTTTTCCTGATTTCTTTGCTTCTTCCAATTCATCTTTTGTTATCCCCAACTTTTCCAATACTTTTCCCTTATGATGGTGTTGATGACTTTCATTGCCTTCATTACCCTCATTACCTTCATTAGCTCCGTTGCCAGCCTTATTATTAATATTTTCATTATTAATAGTATTGTTATTATTTTGAGGAGAAGCATAAGCTGTTGCACTTATTCCTATTGCCAGACAAAGAGCCATAGCTGCAATTTTTTTTACACATTTTATCATATCGTTACCTCCTAATAATTTATTACGAGGTTATTATAACCAATATGATTAATTATTAATTAAATATATAGAAAAGTTTTTATTTGCAATTTTATCAATATTTACCTATTACTTTTGATACGTTATAGGAATAAATACAAAAATTTACATATTGTTATCCCAATATCTCAATGTATTTAAGGCATATTCAAATAACTAACTCGTCAATATGATAGTATATTTGACTTACTATCTATTTTTACATACCTAATTCATGTTTATTTTTATCTTCCTTATAATTTATTATACTATCAATAATTTCTTGAAAAATTTACAAGTTTTATTCTATTATCTTCTCTGCATATATCTTCTACTTTAATTCTAGTAGAATCTTTGCTTCCATCATTTATAAATACAATTTCATAATTTTCTTTTGTACAATTCATAACCCAAGCTAACTTTTTATAACTTTCATTAATTACAAGCTCTTCATTATATAAGGGAACCATAACAGAATAAATTATTTTATCTTCCATTTTTATCACTTCACTTTAAATAAATTTTAATTTTACTCAAATCTTAGGGCATCTATTGGATTTAATTTAGATGCTTTATTGGCTGGATATATTCCAAATACCAGACCTACTACTACAGAGAATATAAAGGAACCAAGTACAACATTGTTGGAAATAACAATTGTTGTAGAAAAGAATTTTTCTCCAATAAATGCTCCTAAATACCCAAATAAAACACCTATACCTCCACCTACTGCACTTACACTTGCTGCTTCAATTAAAAATTGTAGCAATATGGTTCTTCTTTTAGCTCCAATAGCCTTTCTTGTACCTATTTCTCGTGTTCTCTCTACTACAGAAACAAGCATTATATTCATAATACCTATACCACCTACCACAAGTGATATAGCCGCAACTCCTGCAAGCATGGTAGTCATGCTCTTAGTAGTGGACGTAGCAGTATCCAAAAGACTTGTTTGACTCATAACTCTGTAATAACTATTGGTGGTTGTACTGGTAGAATTTCCAGCAAGACCAAATTTTTTATCTAAGAATAATTGTATATAAGACATTGCTGTATCTACTGTATCCTTACTATCTGCTTCTATATAATAAGTCTTAGCACTGGCAGTCTTTAAAAGTCTTTGTCCTGAGGTTAATGGAACTATTATTCTATTATCACTAGAACCTGAACTTGAAGTACCTTCTGATTTAAGAACTCCTACTACAGTAAATTCTATACCATTCACATATATACTATTTCCTACTACATTTGTATCTCCAAAAACATTTTCAGCTGTTTCAGTTCCTATTACAGCTACATTAAATCTGTTTGTTATATCTCTTTCAGTTATAAACCTTCCAGAACTTACTGTAAGATTTCTAATTTGTACATATTCAGGCGTTGATGCCTCTAAAGTTGTAGTACTTGATTTAGTACCTGATTTTACATTTATATTTGATTCAGATATTTGCGGAGCAATTTCTTTAACTCCCGGCTTAGTTTTCAAACTAGATAAATCTTCATCACTGATGGTTATAGACTTTGAACTCATAATATTTGCTGTTATGAGGTTAGTACCTAAGCTATCAATCTGGTCACTAACCTCCTTTTGAGTTCCCTGACCTATACCTACAAGTATAATTACTGAAGATATACCAATAATTATACCAAGCATTGTAAGAAAAGAACGCATTTTATTATTCCATACAGAGGATAAGGCTATTTTAACAAGTTTTGTAAATTTCATGCTCCTACCTCCCTCTTATTCAAATTATCTGAAATTATTTTCCCATCCCGTACTGTGATGATTCTCTTGGCATGAGAAGCTATATCCATATCATGAGTAATCATTACAATAGTATTACCTTCATCATTTAAATCCGTTAGCATTTTTAGAACTTCTTTTCCCGTTTTACTATCAAGTGCACCTGTAGGCTCATCTGCAAGAATCATCTGAGGATCCGTTACTAATGCCCTAGCTATGGCAACTCTTTGCATTTGCCCTCCAGACAACTCCGAAGGTTTATGTTTTAAATGATTGGACAATCCAACCTTTTCAATTACACCTCTTACCTTTTCCTTTGATTTATTATTTGGGTATCCTAAGTATAATAATGGCAGTTCCACATTCTCCAATATATTTAATTTAGGTAATAAGTTATAGTTCTGAAATATAAATCCTATCTTTTTATTTCTTATTTCAGCTAATTTATTATCATTACAATTGGTATTTATACCATCTAAAACATATTCTCCCCTGCTGGGTTTATCAAGGCATCCTATAATATTCATCAGAGTAGATTTTCCAGCACCTGACGGTCCGACAATGGCAACATATTCTCCTTCTGCAATATTTAAATTAACATCACTTAAAGCTTTAAAAGTACTACTTCCCATTTTATATATTTTCTCTATGTTAGTCATTTTAATTATATCCTTACCATTTGAAACCTCTGTCATTTATTTTCCCTCCCTTTGGAAATCTTTTATTTATAAAATAAATACATTAATTTTTTCCGCTGCTGCCACTACTGCTTCTACCTTGAGAGCTTCCCCCGCTTCCTTGAGGTCCACCTCCCATACCGCCATTCATTCCCTGTCCCATACCACCAAAGCCGTTATTTCTATTGCTGTTAGTAGTAGTTGATTGTGGCAGCTGAACTAAAATTTTATCTCCTTCTTTAACTCCCTCCGTTACTTCTATATAATTTTCAGTTTCTAATCCCGTTTTTATAGCCACTAATTTACCACCGCTATTTGAAAAAGATGACCTATTTCCATTTGTGGCAGCTGAATTTGAACTTCCACTATTATTACTACTGCTTGATGAATCACTGGTATCTGCTACTCTTACATACTTCTGACCATTAGTTTCAACTAATGCCTCTGCCGGAATTACTAAAGCATTTTCTTTACTCTGTACAGCAATAGTTGCAGTACCATTCATACCAAGCTTTATATTTGAATCAGGATTACTTATAGTGACCACTACATTATAGGTAGTTACACTGTTTGAAGTTGTACCCGTCTGAGCTATTGATGCCACTGTGCCATTATAGGTTTTATCGGAAATAGCATCAAATTTTATAGTAGCTTTTTGATTTAGAGCTATCTTATTTATATCAAGCTCATCTACAGATACATTAATATTTAATGAACTCATATTCTGTATTGTAAGTACACTTTTTCCAGCTTGTACCGTATCTCCATTTACATTATTTACTGCAGTTACAAGTCCACCTATAGGTGCAGTAACTGTTATACTATTTAAGGCAGTTTGTGCCGTAGTTAATTGATCTTCAGCATCACTTACAGATATTTTATCCTGAGCTACTTTATTTGCATCCACTTTATCTGCACTTTCATCTGTTGACAATGAAAGCTGAGCCTTTGTCAAATTATTTTGTGCTGTAGTCACAGCTTTAGTAAGGTCACTGCTGCTAGCCGTAAATAAAGTCTGACCTGCTTTAACGGTATCCCCTGTTTTTACAGTTAACCCCGATAAGGTTCCGTTATTATTTGGTGTAACATCTTTTGTAGAACCTGAGTAAACAGCACCTGTTCCCTGAACTGTTTTACTTAAATTCATCTTGGTAACCGAAGCACTATAGTATCTTGTAGAAGTAGTTGTTGTTTTCTTTCCAAAATAATTTTTATATCCAAAATATCCACCTGTACCAAGCATGGCAACTACAACACATGCAATAATAGCTTTAATCAACTTACTTTTCATTCTTATACCTCCACTAATCTTATATTATTAATTTTCATAATTATTTTTTAATTCATATCTCTGTCTGAGGTTAATTATAGTGAGAAATTGTTGCACTAATATCAAATAATTGTGTGAAATTTATGTGATTGTTGAAAATAAAAAAGACACCTTCATGCATATAACACGAAGGTATCTTTATCAAACTAATTTTTTTCTTTCTTAAAGCAATAATGGCTCCTCACCAAAGTGAGGAGCCATACATTCTTCTACTATGCTCTTAAATGTCTAAAAGAATTAAAAAATCTTGAACAGGTTTCTTTTAAATTTATCTTCTTTTTATAAATTACCATAACAGCTGATCCCATAGCAATTAATAATACTCCCAATGCAATAAGAACATTTTGATCTACAAACTGTCCAGTCTTTGGAAGAGTAGTTGCTACCGAAGTAGTTGTTGGTGTAGTACTTGTTGAAGTTCCATTAGATGAACTTCCGTTAGATGCTGCTGAAGAAATTGATCCTGAATTACTGCCTGATGATGATCCATTTGAAGTTGGTTGTTGAAGTTTTGCAACAGTAGCTTCAGCTGTTTGTAATTTTGCATAATTTGTTACTAGTGCCTTCTGAGCAGAAGTAAGTGCATTGTATGCTTCTTGTGCAGCTGAAACCTTTGAATTAGAATCTAAAACTATATTGTCAGGAATATTATTAATTGCTGCAATAGCATCATCTGCTGCTTTCTTATCAGCCTGTCGTTTTGCTGTTGCTTGAAGCTGAGCGATTTTACTTTCATCAGCAGTTAATTTATCTAAATTACTTATAAACTTCTGCTGACTAGCATCTAATGCATTATAAGCATTGCGAGCTGCTTGAACTTTATCAGCATCGTTCAATGAAATAGAATCTGCATTTGGTAAGTTGTTTATTTGATCATTGACATTTACAGCTGCCTGCTGAGGTGCTGTTGTTTTAGCAATTGTATAACTATCTGTTATTGTCATATTATCAGTTCTATAAGTTGTAATTGTAAAGCTGTTGCTTGTTACAGAAACACGGGAGAAGGTTGGTACCTGAAGTTGCTCTTTCTTAGCTTCATAGTAATTATTATTTGGCTCTTGTAATTTATAGTACTTACTTCCGCTGGCAGAGTTAACTGTCATATAAAGAGTACCTGCTGGATCTATAACTCTTCCCTCAGCATCTACATTAACTTTCTGAGCTTGTCCGCCCTTCATTTGATAAGTTCTTGTATATTCGTGGTCATGTCCGTCTAAGACTACGTCTATTCCAAGTTCATCAATAATTGGTGGTATATCTATTCTTCTCTGTTTAATATCAGAATCAGTTTCATGATTTGCAGAACTATAAATTGAATGATGCATAAGTACTATTTTCCAAGTTGCATTTGGATTTTTAGCAATGGCATCTTTCATAAATTGCTCATGTTCAGCTTCATTCATATCATTACTATTTAAAGCCATAAACAATGTGTTACCATAAGTAAAATAGTAATCTGCTCCTGAAGTAGGCTGCCCTGCAAAATTACCATATTGTGTTGACATATTTGGAGCATCAAAATGAGTTGTATGGCCTGCTCCATAGGTTTCATGATTTCCGGCAATTGCTGCAATAGGGATATTCTTAAGCTGGTCTGGTGCAAAATATCCACTGTACTCTAATTCATTACTTTGTCCATTAAGTTCGCCACCATTGTTTATCTGGTCACCAATTGAAACCATAAAATTAGTGCTAGGAAATTGCTTAGTAGCTTTATTCATAGTATCTACCCAACCAGCAGTATCTTTGGCTATATCGCCGCCTGCACCAATCTGTGGATCACCCATATAGAAGAAACTATATTGACTTGTTTGATAAGTATTGTAATTATACACCGGACTCCAATTTGTTCCATCACCTAAACGATATACGTATTGAGTAGATTCTGCAAATCCATTGGTATTTACTTTATAGGAAGTAAAACCGTTATTTCCTAATGAAGTAGTTCCAGTGAATACACGTGCTTTATCAGCTGGGAAGCTTGTACCATTATAATCAGATTTTAATGCCACCTGAACTGTTGGAGTACCTTTGCTATTTAGTGAATACCATGTGAAATTTAAGTCTGTAGGATTTGAACCTACTGAAAGTGATATATCAGTGAAATTACTATTACTGTCGGTAGCTGCAGCTGTTAATGTGTTATTTCCTGTTGGACTGGTAGCTGCTATTCCACTTGTTACAAGCGAACCAGAAAGTGTTACTGTAAGCATTACAACTAATGCGGCTAATTTCTTATGACCTATCATTTTTTAATCTACCCCTCTACTTTAGGCATGTGAAAATAAATAGTAAGTCAAAGATGCGACGAATATTTTGAATCC
>NZ_JBDNRK010000035.1:0-41446 GCF_047718555.1 Clostridium sp.
GTACTATTGCTAATATCAAGGTTTGAATAATTGTCATTAAAACTCCACCTTTACTAGTTATTTATTTTGTGTATAGTTAATTATTTTTTTACTATGCTTTTGTATTTTTCAATTAGTATTTCTTTACTAACAGCACTGAGTATGATTTTGTTATCCTTAGTAAATATTATAGATAATGTTTTTCTTCCAGCAGTACAATTTATAAGCTCATTATATTTTGCATCTTTAATAATTCTTCTAGCTGGTGCTGACGAATATTGTGTTATTTTTCCTATCTTATTTATATTTACGTAATTATCAAACCCTATATCTAAAAATTTACACATTATTTTACTCCTAAAAATATATAATTATTAATGTTAATGTATCATTTCATAAACAGAGTTCTTTGCATCAGGTGGAGTTTTTATTCCATCTGATACTTATTGACAAAGTTCTTATTATTTATGATGCTTTTCTATAATAATGTTTCAACATTAAGATTTGATTAAAATATTATAAACAATTAATTATTTTAATTTTATTTGATATTAATTTACAGTAAGAGTGGCAGGTAAGAAGATGCCTGATCTTTTTTTAATACAGCAGAAATAACTCTATGAATAGGAAATTTTTTGATTTCACGTACTACTATTGAGGGATTATTAATACTGTCAGCTACCATTTTAGGAAGGAGTGTAATACCAAAATCTTGTTCAACATAACTGATTATAGATTCAGTTGATTCAAGTTCAAGTACAATGTTTGGTGAAACATTCATTAAATTGCAGTGTTCTCTAATGGTGGCTCTTATTGGGCACGGATCTTTATACATAATCAGCTTTTCTTTTGCAATAGTAAGAAAATCAATATCTTCTAATTTGGATAAATAATTTGAATTTTTCATAGCTAGAAAAAAAGGTTCAACTAACAATGGAATAGTAACCAGTTCAGGCTTTTGCAATGCATCAGATACAAATACTATATTGAAAAAATCATCTTCTAAACTCCTTATTAATTGAGTGTTTGTATCCATGGCCTCAATGAAAACTTCATAATCCATATGTTTAATCTTATTAATATATTTGGGCAAAAAATAAGTTATTAAATTAGATAGTCCACCAATTCTTATAGTATCTTTACCACCAAAACATCTAACTCCAGTTATAGTTTCGTTTAGCATTTTCAGGATTGTGTTACAACGCTCATAAAAATACCTCCCTGAAGGAGTCAATTTTATTCCAGTAGGCGTTCTTAATAATAATGAACGCTTTAATGATTTTTCTAATAAAGCTAATTGTTTTGTCAAAGCTGGTTGAGAAATATATAAATATTGTGAAGCTTTATTTAAGCTTCCATGTTCAACTATTGCTATAAAATATTTCATTTGATCAATACTAATCATTTAAATCCTCCTATATAACTTATAGTTATATACTATATATTTTATTTATATTATCCAAATATAAAAATATATATTAGAATAAATATATGTTGTACAACATATATAGTGATTTTATCAGAAATATTAATAATTTTAAATGAAAATATTGATTTTAATCAAGAAAACTATTTATTAAGTTAAACTAAAATTTTAGGAGGAATATATAAATGAAAGTTATAGCTATTAATGGAAGTGCTAGAAAAGATGGAAATACTGCTATTATTATAGAAAAAATATTTGATGAATTGAAAAAGGAAAATATAGAAACTGAATTAATTCAATTATCTGGTGACAATATACAAGGATGTATAGGATGTGGTGGTTGTTTTAAAAATAAAGATAAAAAATGTGTTTTTAAAAATGACATTGTAAATGAGTGTATTGAAAAAATGATAGAAGCTGATGGTATTATTTTAGGTTCGCCAGTATATTTTGCAGATGTAACAGCAAATATGAAGGCATTACTTGAAAGAATTGGTATGGTTTCAATTGCTAACGAAAATCTTTTCAAGCACAAAGCAGGATCTGCTGTTGTGGCGGTTCGTAGAGGCGGTGACATGCATGCCTTTGATACTATGAATTATTTCTTACATTGCACTCAAATGTATTCAGTAGGTGGAACTTATTGGAATATGGTACGCGGAAAAGAAATAGGGGAGGTATTAAATGATGCAGAAGGTATGGAAAATATGAAATCCATAGGAGAAAATATGGC
Source organism: Clostridium sp. (assembly GCF_047718555.1). Taxonomy (GTDB): domain Bacteria; phylum Bacillota; class Clostridia; order Clostridiales; family Clostridiaceae; genus Clostridium_I. The sequence goes on from NZ_JBDNRK010000035.1 coordinate 2,139, forward strand.
ATGGATTTTAAATAAAATGAACAAGTAAAAATTTAATAATTTAAAAATTCCGTATTATTTTAATAAATTTTACGGTATTTTTATGTGCTGATTTACCAAAAATTGATAATTAATGTATCAAAAAATTATAAATAAATCTTATAATAAACGTGCATTTTACTTATCTTAAAAATTATTGTATCATTTATAATGATTAATTATAGGAAGGAGGATGCAGATGGAGCAAATTTCTCGTAAAAAAATGAGTATATACTTATTATTCTTGGTATTTGTATGGGGGATTAACTGGCCATTAAGCAAATATGCGTTGTCTTTTTCTCCACCATTGTTATTTGCAGGCTTGCGTACTTTAGGCGGTGGGTTAATCTTAATGATTTTTGCATCAAACAGAGTTGAGATGCTTAAATTCAAAGAAATGTGGCCTATTTACGTTACATCATCAATTCTAAATATTGTTTTATTTTACGGGTTGCAAAGCGTTGGGTTGCATTATATGCCATCAGGATTGTTCTCGGCAATTGTGTTTCTTCAGCCAGTTCTATTGGGAATGTTTTCTTGGCTGTGGCTTGGGGAAAAAATGCATACTCTAAAAGCATTAGGTTTGCTGCTTGGGTTTGCAGGGGTTGCCGTTATGAGCAGCAATGGAATTCGGCAAGGTGCCTCAATACTTGGTATTTTATTGGCTTTTGCTACAGCCCTTAGCTGGACATTTGGAACTATATATATCAAAAAATCATGGGAAAAAGTTGATTCTATTTGGTTGACAGCAATGCAGCTTACTATTGGTGGAATAATCATGCTAGGATTTGGAGGGAGATTTGAAAGCTGGTCAAGTATTATTTGGAATCGATCCTTTGTTTATGACACTTTGTTTTTGTCTCTTTTTGTTATTGCAATGGGATGGCTAATATATTTCAAGCTAATTAGTACAGGGGATGTTAGTAAGATAGCTTCGTATACGTTTTTGATTCCATTTATTTCTATTCTTTGCAGTGTTTTTTTTCTAAATGAGAGAATAAATATTAATTTAATAGTAGGATTTCTTTTAGTTATTTCAAGTATAGTATTTGTTAATTATAAAGCGACCTGATTGCATTAGAGTATTCAGAGTATTTTACATATTATTTGATCCGATACTGGAGAAAGGTAATTATCCACTGAATTATTTAATCAATTATTTTTTAGTAAATTATTGGTAGGGATTTGGGCTTAGGCTTTGACTGAGTATAGAAAGGCCCCCTAATCCAATAATTAGAGTGTCTTTCTCAATCAATTATAAGTATCGTCAGTAAAACTGAGTTCTATACTTCAAATCTGTAACCTACTCCCCAAATAGTTTCGATATATTGAGGATTTGAAGGATCTATCTCTATTTTTTCTCGTATCTTTCTTATATGCACAGTTACAGTTGCCAAGTCTCCAAGTGAGTCCATGCCCCATATCTTATCAAACAATTCCTCCTTTGTGTATACTCTGTTGGGATTTGATGCTAGAAAAGTTAATAAATCAAATTCTTTTGTGGTAAAAATAATTTCATTATTATTTAAAAATACTCTTCTAGATACTTTATCTATAGTTAGAGACCTTATTTTAATTTCATCTCTTTTATCTTCCTTATTGCCTATAAGTCTTTCATATCTTGAAAGATGAGCTTTAACTCTTGCCACCAGCTCTCCTGGACTAAAGGGCTTAGTAATATAGTCATCAGCCCCTAAACCTAAGCCTCTTATTTTATCTATATCTTCTTTTTTTGCAGAAATCATTATAATAGGTATATCCTTTATATTTCTGACTGCTTTGCATATTTCAAATCCATCTATTTCTGGAAGCATTACATCTAATATGAGAAGGTCATAGTTGTTGTTTTTTGCCTTAATGAGTCCCATTTTTCCGCTGCATTCTATATCTACTTCATAATCACTAATTTCAAGATAATCTCTTTCAAGTTCTGCTATACTTCTCTCATCCTCAACTATTAATATCTTTTTCAATACAATCATCTCTCCATTTTTTTAATGTAAATATTATATCTGTTCCACTATTTTCAGCGCTTTCAGCCCATATCTTTCCACCATGTTCCTCTATAATTTTTTTCGAAATGGCAAGTCCAAGGCCACTTCCTCCAGTATTGGAATTTCTTGAACTATCTGCTCTATAAAATCTATCAAATATATATTGCAATGATTTTTTAGGTATTCCCATACCATTATCCTTAAAGCTGACATACACATATTCATGATTCTCATTAATTTTAATATCTATTTTTCCTACTGACTTATTTATATACTTAACGGAGTTTTCAACTATATTCATTATAACTCTTTTAAGTTTTTCTCTATCAGCAATTACATAGGAAGTTTCTTTTAACTCATTTACAAAGGTTATATTAATGTTTTTCTTTTCTAGGTCAAATCTTAATTCTTCTATACAATCATTCAGATAATCTGAAAGTTCTACTTTTTCAAAATTAAAGGGAATCTTTTTTAAATCCAATTTTGAAAATAAAAACAACTCATCTATCAGCTTATCCATATCTACAGCTTTTTTATATATAGTATTTACATATCGCTCCATCTTTTCTGGGGTATCGGCTATTCCATCCATTATACCTTCTATATAAGCCTTTATAGCTGTTACAGGAGTTTTTAAATCATGGGATATATTAGAGATTAATTCTTTTCTGTTATTTTCATATTGAAGCTGCAATTCCAAGGATTCTTTTAATCTGAATCTCATCTCTTCAAAAACTCTGCTCAGTTCTCCAATTTCATCATTTTCACTACTGCTTAATTTGAAATCCAAATTTCCATTTTTGATTAATACTGCACCATTTTTAAGTTTTTCCAGAGGCTTAACTATACTCTTTGACATAAAAAAGGTAAGTATACCATTGGTAATAATTAGTATTGATATTAATATACCTATTTCTACGGCTATAAACTCGTAAAAAATACTTTCACTGGAGGTGGTATTTAAAACTAAAAATATAGATATCTTGCTTTCATCCTCCATATAAAAATCATATTGTTTTAATATTACAAATTTACTTTGTCTTAAAAAATCAATTTTGCTGTTCCTGGTGTTTTTACCGAATTGGGGCAGTAGATTGTAAGTAAAATTATTTTTTAGAAAGGGAGAAACATATATAAATTCATCATTTTTTCTTACAATTACTCCTGTATGTTTATTTAAATATTTTTCTTGTTCTGAAAAAAACTCATCCTGTAATAAATCTTTTTTATTCTTAAGGATATAATCTTTTATATTATCTATTGCTCTTGAATCCTTTTCAATAATGTTCTCTATAGGTGCTTCTCCCAAACTGACATTATACGCATTTCCCAATCGATTTTTGAAAATTGTCCCTGTAAAAAATGTGATAACTATAAATGAAATAATTGGTATTAATAACATTGCAATATAAGATACAGTAAGCTTTCGTCTTATTGACATAGTACCTCCGATTTTTATTAATAAAAGGCCAACATAGCATGCTGACCTTTTATTTTTCTCTTGGAATCTTCAAAGAAATAACTAGTATATATTTTAATGGTTATTTTTTAAAATGACTTACCTATTCATATCTTAAGGCTTCAATTGGATCAAGTGCAGCTGCTTTTCTAGCGGGGTATATTCCGAAAAATATTCCCACTGCTGATGAAAATAGTATGGCAGCTATAACTACCGCTGGAGATACTACTGGCACAACATTTACAGCCATTCCGGCAAGTTCAGCTCCGCCAATTCCGATTATCATTCCAATTATTCCACCAATGAGAGAAATAATAACGGATTCCGTTAAAAATTGCAGCATTATATTTTGTGTTGTAGCTCCAATAGCTTTTCTTATACCAATTTCCCTTGTTCGTTCCGTCACTGATACAAGCATTATATTCATAACGCCTATACCTCCAACTACTAAAGATATAGCAGCAACCGCACCTATAAAGCTTGTAAATATTCCAAGTACCTTATTTATTTGATCTAGCTGCTGAAATAAATTACTTGCTGTGTATATACTTTTTCCCCTGTTATTATGTCTGCTTTCCAGTATACTGATAGCACTATTTCCTGCATCTTCTGCATTTTCCTTGGAATCTGCCGCTATAGTTAAGCTATTTATTTGAAAATTGCTTGAATACATGCTCTGTAATAGGGTAATGGGAACCTCTACACTAATTGGCATGTTAGGTGGACCACCTCCAAACATGGCAGAAGAAGCTTTTATCCCAATAATAGTAACTTTTTTACTTCCATTTCCAGGTCCAATGTTCATAGTTTTTCCTACAGCATCTGAATATCCAAATAAAGTCTTTGCTGCATTTTCATCTATAACAGCCACAGCTTTTCCTTCATTTTGTTCCATTTCGTTATAGTATCGTCCATAAATTATATCTTCATTTTGGATATCTGCGTAGTCAATGGTTGCTCCAGTTATTGTAGCATTTTTAGATGCAATACCCGTTACTGCCAGTCCCCTTTCTTGAACTGTTGGGCTGACATATTTTATGGTACTTACATCACTTTTTATTTGAGCTGCATCCTTTAAAGTGAAATAATCACTTTGTTGTGCCTTACTTGTATCAAGACTTATAGTTACCGTTGTGGCTCCTATTTTATTAAACTCATCTGTAACAGCACTTTGTCCTCCTTGACCTAGTGATACAATTGCTATTACAGAACTTATTCCTATAATAATTCCAAGCATAGTAAGAAAGGATCGCATTTTATTTGCTTTAATGCTTTCAAGTGCTATTTTAAAACTCTCTAAAAAATTCATGTTTACCTCCTTTACAAAACCTTAGCAAATAATTGCTGTTATAGTCTTATTCTATCCTTTACTTCTTCATCAGATGTTATTTCTCCATCCTTAAATCTTACAATTCTCTTGGTATATACGGCAACATCAGGTTCATGAGTTACCATAACAACTGTAGAACCTTCATCATTTAAATCCTGGAAAATTTTCATTATTTCAAAGGTGGATTTTGTATCAAGGTTTCCTGTTGGCTCGTCTGCCATAATAACATTTGGCCTATTCACTATGGCCCTTGCAATTGCAACTCTCTGTTTCTGTCCGCCAGAGATTTCATTAGGTCTATGTTTAACCCTATCTCCCAGTCCCACCTTTACCAGTGCTTCCAATGCTCTCTCTTTTCTTTCCTTAGCAGGAACCCCTGCATAAACCATTGGAAGAGCAACGTTATCCAGTATTGTGAGTCTTGGCAATAGATTGAAGGCTTGAAATACAAAACCTATTTCTTTGTTTCTCACAAGAGCTAATTCGTTACCACTTAAATTGGAGACATCTTTTCCATTTAGCATATATGTGCCGCCGTCCATTTTATCAAGACATCCCAATATATTCATGAAGGTAGATTTTCCTGAACCGGAGGGACCCATAATTGAAGTGAATTCTCCCTTTTCAATTTTTAAATTAACACCTTTTAGTGCAGTAAAATCTATTTCTCCAGTTACATATTTTTTAACTATGTTTGTAACCTCAATCATTATTTTACCTGCCTCCTGTACTTGTACTGTCTTTCACTGCTGTACCATTCTGTATTGAGGCACTTGGATTAAGTATGATCTTATCACCAACATTGACTCCACTGTTTATCTGTGCCTCTGTATCTGATTGTAATCCCAATTGCACTTCTTTTTGCACAGCCTTATTATTTGATACAATAAATACGTAGTTCTTTCCGGATTTATCTGTCTTTATGCTTTCTGCAGGAATCTTTATAATATCGTTAACTTGTCCAGTCAATATATTTACATCAGCATCAAAGCCTTCAACTAATCCATCTTGTGGAGCGTTAATATCAATATCCGCCGTGAGAGTTGTGTTTTGTCCTGTAGTAGAAGTTGTTGTCTCAGCAGCTGGTGCTACATAGGATACCTTGCCTGTATAGTCTTTATTTGCAAAACTTAAGTTTGCAGTCTGTCCGACCTTAACTTCTGTGGCACTATATTTATCTAAATTTACTTCTGCCTCTAGACTACCTTGATCTTCTATGGTTACTGCAGCACCTGCGGATCCACCTGATGCACCTGCAGCTGACGCACTTACAACTTGGGAACTTCCTACAACAGCATTTACAGCTGTAACTACTCCATCAAAATCTGCTACATTTCTATCAGTATTTTGAGCTGCATTTGTGTTTGCAGTATCTAAATTTATCTGTGCCAAAGATATTTGATTGTCAGCCTGTTTTAACTTTTCTGTTAGATCTGGTATTGAACTCTTTGTGCTGTTTAATTGAGATAATGTAGAATTCAACTGCTGCAGTTGAGTAGCGCCTCCATCCTTTTGAAAATTAGGATCTTTACTTTGTTGTTCTTTTAAAGCATTTATTTGATTTGTAATGTCGTTTATCTGATTATTTGTATCATTAAGCTTTTGATTATTGCTTGCCACTGTATTCAATAGATCCTGCTTTTGACTTTGAGCATTATTTAGATTAATTTGTGCTTGCTTTACTGTCGCAGAAGTATCTTGAACTTGATATGTAACCAGTACATCTCCTTTTTTTACTTTATCTCCAACTTTTACATTTACTGATTTAACCTTTGACTGCTGTGGTGCAAAATAGCTCTTGCTGTTTTTTGATTTTATTGCAGCAGTTGTAGATAAATAGGCATTTATGTTTCCTTTTGTAACACTTGCAGTTCTGACAGCGGTAAAATTATTCTTATTTTTAGCTGACATTCTTAAACCTACAATTCCTACGATAACTACTGCTGCTATAATAGCAATAATAACTTTTTTCTTCATAGTAAATTATATCCCCCTTATTAATTTTAAGACATGGTAAATAAATAATTAGTAAGTATGTTATATTTAACTTTTTATTTATTTTCATATGATCAGATTGTTTTCTAAATATATTTTATAATTTGTTTCTAAATAAGTAATAAAATAATTCTAAAATTTTTCTAAAGTATATAAATTAAATTTTTCCTTTTTTAACAAATAAATTCTTGTAATAGGCAATGCTTATTCAAATGAACAATATAACAAAGTAAGGGCATCAGCTTTTTTTAATTAGCTAAGTGTAATCAACTCTTATTTTTACAAAATAAACTTATTAATTCCATTATACCAAAAATTGACTCGTCTTAAGTCATGATTATTAGTTATTAAGGTAAATTTTTATTGTATATCTGATAACTAGTTGCTGTAACACTCCAGTGCATGCTGCGAAAGTGATTCACACAAAATCCAAGATTGTGGTTCTCTACTTGTGCTCAAAACAAAATAAATTTTGTTTTGTCTGCTTTCTACGAGGCAAAAATAACAGTGACACACTCATGGATAATTCATCTAAACTTAGCAGGAGTATAGGACTCCCACTTGCAAGATCAACTGATAAAAAATATTATAAACAAAGATAAGGAATATATCGAAAAAACTCAATATATTCCTTATTAAATATGTTCTGTGGATAATTTTATTTATAGTCTTTGAATCGGAAAAAATTACCCATTGAATATATTATTACGGGATGGCTTCAATTATTTTGTGATGCTGACAAAAGGTCTAGAGTATAATTGTTCTTCACTTACAGACATGTTTTTTGCTGCTTCTATCCAATGTGTGCTGCCTGTAGAAATAAATGAAGACTTGGGAATTTTAGGGGATAGAAAAAAATTATCTTTAATATCTTCAGAAGTGATGTTAATATCATTCTTTATTTCCATAAAAGCTTCATATATGTCATGTTTAATTTCACTATTAAGCGGGATACTTGCTTTAGTGTGTTTCATAAATTCACCAGCACCTATGCCCACACCAAATCTCCATTTATATCCTGTTTTATCACAAAAGTTCTTTATAATCTGTATTGCATGTTTATTTTGAATTCCTTCGAAAAATCCACAATTAACCACTGAATATACCCTTGGTGAATTTTTACTGTCTTTAGCATACTTTTCTAAATTTACTAAGAATTCAATTACTGTTGAAGGCAAAGTGTCTACATATAGAGGAAAAGCAATTACAATAATATCTGAGTTATCCACATCGCTATAATTTACCTCATTATTAAGTGAAATATGATTTATTTCATGATTATCATTTTGAACAATTTTACATAATTCATTTATGAAATTATTAGAGGCACTGTTATTTCCTCTTGGACTGCCATTAACAAAGCATAATTTTCCCATTATATCTCACCTTCTTTTTGTTTAATATAGCCTAATAGACTATGAATGGAATTTTCTGTTGTCTCTAAATTTTTACATATATAAGTATTAGATTTATCTATTTGAAAATTTATTGCGTTAGCTTGGTTTAGTCTCCGGAAAGTTTTTTCCTCTTCGGTAGTAATGTCACTACCATAGCCAAGAAAAACTAATTGAGGATACTTATCATATCGTGGTGCATGGTGCATTTCTCCATTTACATCTTTAAAGAAAGGAAGAATTGTACATATGCTTCTATCTAATACTCTTTTTATCTGTGAACTGTAACCACCATATTTTATTTCACTCAATATAATATATACATCACTACCTATATTATCCTTGCATATATCTCTCGTAATATCATTATAAATACAAATTCCGGGTGTTTTTAACCAACAATTAAAGCAGCCTATACATTTCTTTATTTCCGTATTTTTTACATTATAATGTTTATAATTGTAATTACTGTCTTTTAATTCTCTAATTAATTCTTCCTCAAGTTTTTGTCCAATAGTATTATCCTGTGTTGAATTATCACTTACAATTAAAATTTTCATGATTTCCCCCTTATAAATTTATGTTTACAGTGTCAACATTGTATTTATATTATAACCAACTATGTTTACAGTGTCAACATTGTATGTTATAATTTTTTTATCAAATAGATGTCTTGGAGGGAATTAAAATGTCTAAAGATAAATATCATCATGGTACTCTAAAGCAGGATATGATTACAAAAGGTTTGCAACTCTTAAATAAGCAGGGATTTGAAGGCTTTTCTCTAAGAAAGGTTGCAAGCATGTGTGGTGTAAGTCATACTGCGCCCTATAAGCATTTCAAAGATAAGGATGAACTAATAGCAGCTATTGTGCTTGAAGTTTCAGAAAGCTTTAGAGATTCATTGCTGGAGTCAACAGAGATGCATCCTGATAATCCCAAACTGCAAATTATTGAGATGGGAAAATCCTATGTAAAGTTTATGGTTGAAAATCCTGAGTATCTAAAATTTTTATTTCTTACAGAGCATAAATATCCCGTTATTATTAGTAATAGTAAATTGATGCATTCAGAGGGTACTCCTTTTGATGTTTTTAAAAAAAGTGCTGAATATTATCTGTCATCCATTGATTCAGATAGAGAATCATATTACATACATACTATGTCAATGTGGAGTTTAGTACATGGTATAGCACTTTTGATTGCTAATAAGGTTATTGAGTATGATGGTGATTATTTAGAATTGGTTGAAAAAATGATTAATGAGAAAATAAGGTAGCGACTTCGTGAGATGAACAACTCCATTAAATAGCACATTTTCATATATAATAGACATATAACCTGGAGTTTGAGTTATTCTTCCACTCCAGGTCTATGTATACTACTATTAATATGCTGTAAAAATTTTATTTTTTTATAGAAACGCCTAAAATATTAGCAACTGTATCAAGATTATCTCTATTTACTTTTATAAGTTCTGCAATCTTTGTTGTGTTTTTACTTTTAACGGCATCTTGTAATTCATCGTATTTATTATGAATATCTTCTGCATAGTCTTTTCCCTTTTTATCAGTTAAAGGTGGCACAATTGCCATGTGAAATGTTTCATGGAGCTGATCCGCAAGTTTTTGGGCGTCAGTAAAATGATTTTTCTTAACATCTTGTTCAATAGTATTAAATCCAGTTAATTCATCATTGAAAGCTTTGCTCAGTTCATCATTTGGGGATGAGGCAGAACCATTAGCTTGATTTTGAGTATTTTCAGCAGCATGAGCAGTATTTGTAGTATTTTGAGTGGTACTTTGAACAGTTTGTTCTGAAGAAGCAGCACAACCTGTCAACAGTGAGATAGTTGTTAAAGATCCTATTATTAAGCTTATAATTTTTTTATTCATTATATTCATTTCCTTTCATTTTTTAATTTTCTTATGTTAAAATATATAATAAAAAAACATATATGGTATTTATTGCTTTAAAGTATTTTTACTCTTTACATACCTAATGTTTACCCACATAATTATTCCAGTAATGGTGCATATTATCATACAAAGAGCTCCAATATTTATTAACCATACAATAGATATATTTCCTATAGTTCCAGTATGAAGTGCAAAAATAAATTTTTGTATGTTTAGTTCTGTATCTGTTGAATAACCGATTATTGATTTATTGTTTAATAGAAATCCAGTTATGCACATAATTAAAATTAATAGAGAACTAATTAATCCAGTAATTTCATGTATAGTTTTTAATTTTGAAAACATTTATAAGACAACTCCTCATTTGTGGAATAATTAATAATTTTAATAAATAAACATTGGTAATAAAAATAGAAAGGCTAAAATTATTTTCCAAGAACTTAAGAAAATAATTTTAGCCTCCAGTTTACTGGTTAACTAAAATAAAGATTATTTATAAACACATAGTATTAAAGTTTGATTTGTAAGAATTATTTTATTGAATATTATAATATTGTATTATTATAACTTTGTCAATAGATAGTTTATAAGTTTTTATGTAATTATTGTGTTGAAATTGTAAATAAAATATTAATTATATTTAAGGATATTACAAATAAAAATTATATCATAGAAAAATGGAGTTGCTGGTGGTGAAGTTATTGTTTCTTATTCAATAGCGCAAGCAAATTTACAAAGGAAAATTAATTCCCAATGGCAATAAGTATATATTGATTACTAACTACTTTAATATTATGCTTATATATAAGATGTAAATTAAATAAAAATATATTAAAAAATTAATATTGAAAAGAGGATATAAAATGATTTTAGACAAATTAGAAAATATAGATTTATATGCCAATGTGAATAGTAACTTTGAAGAAGCTTTTAAATTTTTAAAAGATAATGATCTTGAAAAACTTACAGATGGTAAACATGAAATAGATTCAGATAAGGTGTATGCATCTGTACAATCTTATACAACAAAAAATAATAGTGAAAACAAATGGGAATCACATGAAAAATACATAGATATTCAGTTTATTGTAAAGGGCAAAGAAACCATTGCATGGTCTCCAATAGATCAATTAATTGTGCAGGAAGAGTACTCAAAAGAAAAAGATGTGACTTTTTATAGGGAAGGTTCTTATTCTTCAAAAATAAATTTAAAAGAAAATTATTTTTGTATACTTTTCCCAGAAGATGCACATAAACCAGGTTGTGTTTTTGATGAAGAAATAAATGTAAAGAAAATAGTTGTGAAAATCAAACTATAGAAGTCGTTATCCAAGGACATACCACTCTTTACTCAAATTTTACGAAAAGCAGAGAACAAAAATCTTCGATTTTCTGTGAATCGCTTTCGCTGTGTGCAAGCAGAGAACAAAAATTTTTGATTTTCTTGAATCGCTTTCACAGAGTGCCATGGGAGTATTAGAGTGGATAGTCATTGGGTAAATTATGGAAACGTTGTATTGAAAGCCAAAAATAAATACGGTATAATCATAATTAAGAGTGAAAACTATATAAAGTATAGTCATTAATATATTTTAGGAGGTAAGATTATGACAAAAAAATTATCTTTAGACCTAACCAAATTAGATTCTTTTCTAAATGAAAATGAGATTACATATCTTAAACCATTGGTAACAGAGGCACATAATATGCTTCATAATAAAACAGGACAGGGAAATGATTTTTTAGGATGGATTGATCTTCCAGTAGACTATAATAAAGAGGAATTTGAAAGAATAAAAAAAGCAGCAGAAAAAATAAGAAGTGATTCAGATGCACTTATAGTAATTGGAATAGGTGGATCTTATTTGGGTGCTAGGGCCACTATAGAGACTTTATCACATACTTTTTATAATAGTCTTCCAAAAGAAAAGAAAAATTCACCAAATATCTTTTTTGTTGGAAATAATATAAGCTCAACTTATATGTCAGATTTATTGGAAACGATTGAAGGAAAGGATATTTCAGTTAATGTTATATCAAAATCCGGTACTACTACTGAACCTGCTATAGCTTTTAGAATTTTTAAAGATTATTTGGAAAAGAAGTATGGTAAAGATGGTGCAAAGGAAAGAATATATGCAACCACTGATAAAGAAAAGGGTGCTTTAAAATCTTTAGCAGATGCAGAAGGCTATGAAACTTTTGTTATTCCAGACGATGTTGGAGGAAGATTTAGTGTGTTAACACCAGTGGGTCTCTTACCAATAGCAGCTGCAGGTATAGATATAGAAGAATTACTTAAAGGTGCAGCAGCAGGCAGAGAAGCATACAGTTCTCCTAATTTAGAAGAAAATGATGCTTATAAATATGCAGCAGCTAGAAATGCTTTATATAGAAAAGGTAAAACTACGGAAATATTAGTTAATTATGAACCAAGCTTACATTATTTTGGAGAATGGTGGAAACAGCTATATGGTGAAAGTGAAGGAAAAGATGGAAAGGGAATATTCCCAGCATCCGTTGACTTCTCAACAGATTTGCATTCCATGGGGCAATATATTCAACAGGGTTTAAGAAATATATATGAAACTGTAGTTAATATAGAGAGTCCTAGAAAGAATATTGTTATTGAAAAAAGTGATGAAAATATAGATGGCTTAAACTTTCTAGCAGGCCAGACAATGGATTATGTAAATAAAAAGGCCTTTGAAGGAACAGTTTTGGCTCACAATGATGGAGGAGTACCTAATATTGTAGTCAATGTTCCTGAATTAACACCTTATTATTTAGGATATTTAATGTATTTCTTTGAAAAGGCTTGTGGTGTAAGTGGATATCTATTAGCTGTAAATCCATTTGATCAACCTGGAGTAGAAGAATATAAAAAAAATATGTTTGCTCTTCTTGGAAAACCAGGTTATGAGTCTAAGAAGGAAGAATTAGAAAAGAGATTGGGCAAATAGTTAAAAATTAGGCATGTAAAATAGTTAGCATACTAACTAGTCATTTATTTACCATGCTTTAGTTATTTATTATAATAGAATTTTTATTAAAATCATACAATAAATCAGGATGCTTCATTAGCTGTATTATATAGTTATTAAGCTTCCTGATTTTTTTATTAATTTCTAAGGGAAAATCAAATTTGTACCAGGAGTAGAGGCAACAATTCTGGAGGATGCAAATTTTGTGTGAGTTGCTATCATAGAGTGCGGCGGAGTGCTATATCCACTAGTTATACAATAAAATATAATATTAATAACAATATTTTAATCTAATTTTAATCTTTTAATGAGATAATAGATATGATATTATTATAAAATTCAGATTTAATGGTAAAAATGTAAATGAAAATTTAAAATCAAAAGAAGAAAGGATGATAATATGGGAAAAATAATCAACATTATGCTGCATTTCGATAAATACTTAGATTTAATTATTCAGAACTATGGCGCATGGACCTATGCTTTAGTATTCTTGATTATATTTTGTGAAACTGGTTTGGTAGTCACTCCGTTCTTACCAGGAGATTCTCTTATTTTTGCTACAGGGGCACTTGCTGCCAGAGGATCACTTGATATAATTGCACTTTTTGTAATATTTTTATCTGCGGCAATTATTGGTGATACAGTTAATTATCACGTTGGCAAAAGAATAGGTTCAAAGATTTTTGAAAAAGAAGATATAAAATATATTAATAAACAGCATCTTAAGAAAGCAGAAAGTTTTTATAAAAAACATGGATCTATGACTATAGTATTAGGTAGATTTATACCTATAATAAGAACTTTCGTTCCCTTTGTGGCTGGTATTGGAGAAATGCATTATTATAAATTTATAATTTACAATATGTTAGGTGGGCTTTTGTGGGTTTCTCTATTTTTAGGAGGAGGATACTTCTTTGGAAATTTACCTTTAATAAAAGAAAATTTTTCATATGTAGTAATCAGTATTATAATAATATCCGTTATACCTGCCATTGCTGCATTTATTAAAGAAAAAAGAGATAGTAAAAGTGGAGAGATTAATATAATAGAAGAATAAAATATTATAATTATGTATTAAAAACATGAAGAAATTACCGTAAATTAAACTGTAAGTCTTCATGTTTTTTATTTTTGTAAATTTTAATATGACAATAATTTATAAATATGAAAATAATAATCTATTTTACTTGTAAAATTAATTGTATATTCACATAAAGTCATAAATATAGTAAAATTATATTTATATGTTACATATTGCTATATTTTGGCTAAAAAATTTGTACAATAGTAATTAGGGAGGTGGTCAGATTGAAAAATTTAGAAGGGGATCTATGGAATACATTCACTGGAAAAACTAAGTTTTTAAATTTAGGAAATGAAGTTAAATATAAATTAATGTTAGAAGCAGTAAATGATATTATGTGGGAATGGAATATATCAGAAAATAAGCTTAGTATGTTTGGAAATAATGATTTCCTTATTAATTTAAATATGAAAGATATAAATGATATAAATACTTTTATAGATAGAGCAGCCTGCCCAGAATATAAAGATAAAGTTAAGTTAAATTTGAAATCCTATCTAGAAGGTAAGTGCATGCATTTTGAAAGTGAGTTTAAGATATACACAAAGAATAATGAAAAAAATGGGTTTTCATGAGGGGAAAGGTACTAAAAGATCAGGATGGCAATTCAATCTGGATGGCAGGCTCTATTACGGATACCACAGAAAGAAAAATGGTGGAAGAACGTATTGAATATTTAGCCTATCATGATTTATTGACTAGACTACCAAACAACGTTTATTTTTCTTCAATCTTGAATCATTTTGTGAATAATGGCCAGGGTGCTGTACTCTTTATTGGAATAGATAATTTTAAAAATATAAATGATGCTCTAGGGCATAATTATGGAGATTTATTGCTAACAATATGTGGGGAGCTGTTTAAGTCATTAATTGATAACCGTGGAATAGTAGCACGATTTGGGGGAGATGTATTTTCCATTCTCATATATGATGAAAATAATAAGGATATTTTGGATGATATCTGCAGAAAGATAATCAATAGCTTTAAAAGTCCCTTTGAACTTAGAGATAAGCAGGCATATTGTACTGTAAGTATTGGTATTGCTGTTTTCCCATGCAATGGAAGCACTGTTGCAGAAATATTAAAAAATTCGGATACTGCTATGTACAGCTCAAAAGCTGCAGGAAAAAACAGTTATTCCTTCTATAATGAAGAAATAGCTGAAAAGATTATAAGAAAAAGCAATATAGAAAATGCACTTAGAGATGCCATAGAAAATGATGAGTTGCATTTATATTATCAACCTCAAGTGGATATAAAGAACAATAGAATTAAAGGACTAGAGGTACTTTTAAGATGGTTCTCTCCAGAACTTGGATTAATTGCACCAGATGAATTTATACCTATAGCAGAAGATACAGGATTAATATTAAAAATTGGAGCCTGGGTTCTTCATAATGCTTGTAAGCAATGCAGAGAGTGGATTGACAAAGGGTATAGTTTTGATACAATTTCTATAAATATATCTCCTGTTCAAATGAATGAAAAATGTTTTTTTAATTTAATAAAAAGAGTCATGTCACAAAATAATTTAAATCCTCAAATTTTAGAATTAGAAATAACTGAAGGAACATTAATCCAATCTATTAGAGATAACGCGGAGTTATTAAGTGAACTTATGAATATAGGTGTGAGAATTTCAATAGATGATTTTGGAAAGGGCTATTCATCCCTGAATTATCTAACTGAACTGCCTATAGATACATTAAAAATTGATAAGTCTTTTATAGATAGCATTAATGAAAATAGCAAACAAAGAGCTATAGTAGAATGTATAATTAGGCTTGCAAAAGATTTAAGGTATAGTTTAATTGCTGAGGGAGTAGAGGAGAAGGAACAAAAGGAAATACTTGAAGCTATGGGATGTGACTATATACAAGGGTATTATTATAGTAAGCCTCTACCTAAAAGAGAATTTGAAAAACTTTTAATTAAAAATAATTTTAGCTAAACACATGAAAAAATAGAAAATCCTAGATGGTTTGAAGGATTTCATGGAGGAATATGATAATGAAAATTGAGGAAAAGCTTAAACTTTACACAAATATTATTGACACTTTAAGAGACATTATTTTTATTATAGATTATTTGGGAAACATAATTTTTGCCAATAAAGCGGCTGTCAACACATATGGATATAGCTATGAAGAATTTTTGAATATGAATATTCTTCAATTAAAAAATGTTGAGGAATTCTCAAAATTAAAATTTAATGAGGCAAAATTAAATAATATAGATATAGAAAGTTTGCAATATAAAAAAGACGGCTCAACTTTTGTTGCGGAAGTGAAATCTTCTATAGTAGAGGATTTTCATACTAAATATATTTTAGTTAGTATTAGAGATATAACAGCAAGAAAACTTAAAGAAGAAGAAAATAGGAATCTGGCATACATAGTAGAATCTTCTGATGATGCTATTTTAGGGAAGGATATGAATGGCATCATTTGTAGTTGGAACAATGGTGCAGAAAAAGTGTACGGATATAAAAAAGAAGAGATAATTGGAAAACACATTTCTAGTATTATTCCAAAGGAAAGTAACGATAGTGCTGAAATGATTTTAAGTAAGATAAAAAATGGTGAAAAAATAGATCATTATGAAACTATAAGAAGAAAGAAAAGTGGAGAGATTATTAATATTTCAGTTACAATTTCTCCTATTTATAATGAAAAGGGCAATATAATAGGTGCGTCTACTATAGGAAGAGATATTACAGAAACAAAATTAAAAGAACGGGAAATTGCAGAAAAGTATGAGGAATTGTCAGCAGTATACGAAGAACTTACTGCAACAGAAGAAGAACTTAGAACCAATTATGATGAACTGGAAGAAGCTAAAGAAGTGGCAGACAAGGCTAATATGGCAAAAAGTCAATTTCTCGCCAATATGAGTCATGAAATAAGAACACCAATGAACGGTATATTAGGAGTAGCACAGCTGCTGGAGTTTACAAAATTAAATGAGCAGCAGATTGAATATTTAGATATACTAAAAACTTCATCTAATCATTTACTTGACATTATAAATAATATTCTTGATATTTCAAAAATAGAATCTGGTAAATTTCAATTAAATTTTGATAAATTTGATATCAGAGATGTAGTGGACATGATTACAAAGGAAGTGTCTGTAATAGCACATAAAAAGGGGATAGAAATAATGTATTATCTGGATCCTTTTATAAAGCAGGAACTTGTTGGTGATGTAATGCGCTTAAACCAGATATTAATAAATCTAATGAATAATGCTATTAAATTCACAAATTATGGACATGTTTATTTAAAAGTTAAAAAGATAAGTGAAGATGTAAATAAAATAAAATTGGAATTTTCTATAGAGGATACGGGTATTGGTATAGAAGATAATTTTAAGGATAAAATATTTAAAATATTTACTCAATCAGAAACTACATATACTAAAAAATATGGTGGTACAGGTTTGGGGCTTGCTATATCTAAAGAACTTGTAAGAATGATGAAAGGGGACATATGGTTTGAAACTAAAATAGGGGAAGGTAGTATATTTTATTTTACTGCTGAATTTTCTTTAGGTGAAAAATATATAGTCAATGGAAGAGACAAACATAATGGAAGGAATATCTTAAAAGAGAATAAAGCAGTAGAGCATAAAACTATTCTTGTGGTAGAAGATAATGAAATAAACAAGAAAATAGTGTATGGTTTTTTGAAACAGTTAGGATATAAGTACATTAGCGCTTCTAATGGAAAAGAAGCTGTTGATATTTTAGAAGAGAATTCCGTGGATTTGGTATTAATGGATATACAAATGCCAATTTTAGATGGATATGAGGCTACAGAAATTATAAGGAAGAAAGAGGCTTTACTTGGAAAACATACACCAATTATAGCTATGACAGCCTATGCCATGATTGGAGATAGAGAAAAATTTATAAAATGTGGCATGGATAATTATATCTCCAAGCCATTTAGTATAGATAGTCTTGATGAAATATTAAAAAATAGTATTAAATAATAATCAATTTACAACATGTAGTAGTCAGCTTTTATTTACTATTTATTTTTGAATGCCTAATGTACTTTTTTGGATATAATTATATAATGTATACATGAATTCAATTAAATTAGTAGGTGATAGTGCATATGAATATTTCATTTTTAGGAGGAGCCAGTGAAGTTGGAGGAAGCTGCATACTCATTAAAATTTATAATAAAAATATATTATTGGACTGTGGAATAAGGCAGAGTAATTCTAAGGATCCTTTGCCGAATTTTAAAACTATTCAAGATAAGGGCGGAGTAGATGCCATTGTTATAAGTCATGCACACATGGATCATATAGGTTCTTTGCCAATTATAAGCAAGGAATATCCATATGCTAAAATATATACAAATAGAATGACAAAAGATTTAATGAGGGTTCTTCTTTATGATAGCTTAAAAATAATGAACAATAGAGAGCTGGAAATCCCACTGTATGCAGAAGCAGATGTGAAGGACATGCTTAATAGAATAGTTGCCATAAATTATATGAGAGAAATTGATATTTTTGAAAATATAAAGCTTACCTTTTACATAGCTGGACATATAGCAGGAGCATCTTGTGTGTATATTACTTCTGATGAGGGAACTGTATTTTATTCAGGGGATTTTTCTATATTTGCTCAAAAAACTATAGAAGGCTTAAAGGTACCCAAATTAAGGCCAGATGTAGCAATTTTTGAGACCACTTATGGAGACAGACTCCATTCCAATAGAGAAGTTGAGGAACAAAGACTTTTGGAATTTATAAAAGAATGTGAGATAAATAAAGGAAAGATGCTGATTCCAGCTTTTGCATTGGGAAGAGCACAAGAAATTTTACTTATTATAAAGAAGGCATTAAATAAAAAAAGTATAAAAAATATAAAAGTTTATGTAGATGGCATGATAAGGGACATAAATAGAGTATATAAGCTTAATCCTTTATATTTGAAAAATTCTTTGGGTAAAAAAATATTGAGGGGAATTGAACCCTTCTATGATGATAATATAATTTCTGTAGATAATAGGGAATTAAGAGATAAAATATTGGAGGAAAAAGAACCCTGTATAATAATTTCAAGCTCAGGAATGCTTACAGGAGGATATAGTCAGTATTATGCAGAAAAAATAGCTCCTATGGAGAATGGATACATAATCATAACCGGATATCAGGACGAAGAATCTCCAGGAAGAAAATTATTAAAGCTTTTAGAGGAAGATGAGGAGAGAAAGCTGGAGCTTAACGGGAAAATAATACCTGTAAAATGTAAAGTGGAAAAAGTAGGACTTTCTGCCCACAGCGATAAAAGTGAAATAAAATCTCTTATAAATTTATTAACTCCTGGTAATATATTTATGGTACATGGGAATGAAGATGTAGTAAAAAGTTTTACTAAGGAGCTTTCAGAAGAAGTAAGAGGAAGAGTCTATGCACCAGAATGTGGAGGAAGCTATGAAATAAGTATAAGAAATCCAAGAAAACAGTGGAAAAGGCAGATACAAAATACTGTGGGAAGTTCTAAAGAATTAGATGAAGATAATATAAAAGAATTATGGGAGTTTATATTTGAAAACTATGGTCAGAGGCTTTTTACCATAGAAGAAATTATTTATATATGGAATGGAAATAATAAAATATCGTCTATGGATTTAGATAAAATTGAAAAATTGATAGTTCACAGCGTATATTTTGATAACGACACAAGAAGATTATTTTTATTTAAATGTAGATCCAGAGAAGAAATAGAAGAGGAAACTAAGGATAGAGAACTAAAGCCAAATGAGCTTAATGAGAAGATAAGCTTATATTTCAGTGAGTTTAATTTTAAGAAAGCCAGCATCATATACGAGGATAAAAAAATTGTTTTAAGTTTTGATTTCCCGGATATTATAAGCGAAAGAATATATGATAGTATAGAGGATTTTAAAAAGCAAGTTCAGTGGGATGTGGATATAAATTTCTCCATAAATATAAATGCAGTGAACATATTAATTAAAGAACTTTTTTATGAGGCGGACATAAAGAAAATATCTTATAAATTAGAAAACAAGAAAGTATTATTGATATTAAATTCAGAATACAGCTTTGATAAAAGAAGATTACAGAAATTTAAAGAAAAAACAGGTCTGGATTTGATAATACAAAATAATGGAGCAGTTAAAGAAATCAATGATAATATTGTGGAAGATAAAAATAAACTCAATGCAATGGAGCAAAATCAAGCTTTGAGTTTTATAGATAATAGTTTTAAGGAAGAGGAATTTAAACCTTATAAAAAGAGTATAAAAGTATCAAATAATGGTAAATACATAGAATTATTCTTTATAACTCCAGTTATAGGTGATAAATACAAAGAAAAACTATATAGTTTAGTAAAACATACTGGATGGACTATGTGCATATCCCGTAGTGCAAATCAAAATGAAATAATAAATTTTGCAGTGATGCTTTGCGCAAAAAATGAGATAATTTTAAGAAAAAATCCATCTTTTAATGGCTCTAATTTAAGTGTAGAATTAAAACTTGAAAACAAGGATGAAAATAAACTTAAGCTTATAAAAGAAGAATTTGAGTATAATACAGGATGTATACTAAGATGGTAATGTTTATAGAACTCCAATTAGTAATTTAAGAAAGTTACGAACTAAAAATGGAAAAAATTATGAATTAAGTCACAATTGTAGTTTATTTCACCATTTATGCATTAATATATGATATAATAAAAATTAGCGTAAAATTAATAATAGTTAATAAGAACTTTAGAGGTGAGTAACTATGCCTATTAAAATAAGAGATGATTTACCTGCTGCTGGAATTTTAAATAATGAAAATATATTTGTAATGCCTGAAAATAGGGCAGCACATCAGGATATTAGATCATTAAGAATTGCAATTTTAAATCTTATGCCTAATAAAATTTCTACGGAAGTTCAGCTTTTGAGATTGATTAGTAATACTTCTTTACAGATTGATATTGAATTACTACACCCTAAGACTCATGTATCAAAAAATGTATCTGAAGAATATTTAATGACCTATTATAAGACTTTTGATGAAATTAAGGATAAAAAATTTGATGGTTTAATCATAACAGGGGCACCTGTAGAACAATTAAGCTTTGATGATGTTAATTATTGGGATGAACTAAAGGACATAATGGACTGGAGTGTACATAATGTACATTCGACTTTGCATATATGTTGGGGTGCCCAAGCTGGGCTGAATTATCATTATGATATACCAAAGTATAATTTAGAAGAAAAAATGTCAGGTGTATTTTCACACAAGGTAATGAAAAAAAATACAAAGCTTCTTAGAGGTTTTGATGATGAATTTTTTGCACCTCATTCAAGGCATTCAGAGGTTAGAAGTTCCGATATAGAAAAGGTAAAAGAATTAACACTATTATCTGAATCTGAGGAGGCAGGAGTATATATAGTCTCTGCAAAAAATGGAAGACAAATTTTTGTGGTAGGACATTCTGAATATGATCCTTTGACTTTAAAACAGGAATATGAAAGAGATTTAGCTAATGGACTTAATCCCAATATACCTAAAAACTATTTTCCTAAAGATGATCCAAAGGAAGCTCCTATAGTAAGGTGGAGAAGTCATGCTAATTTATTATTTTCAAATTGGTTAAATTACTATGTTTATCAGGAAACTCCATATGATTTAAAGAATATAGGGTAAGTTTATAAAGGCTTACCTTATATTTTTTATGTGTTTGTTGATATATTTTAGTTATAGAATTATTTAAAAGTTATAAAATCCTTTAACCTAATTTCATTAAAGCTGTTTAACGTATTTAGAGAATGATTAAGTTTTCTATAGTCAATATTTTCTGGTATATGTTCAAGTTTTTTTCCTTTTGCCTTGGAGCCCATATAAATTTCTCCAAAATTTGAAAGATCATAAAGTGAAGATGGACTAAATAAAAATATTTCTTTAGTACAATCTATATTATAATTATTTGTATACTTTTGTATCTCTATAGGAAATATAAAAGTAAAGGTATTAATAGGATTTATTATTCCTAAATATTGGCCCATTATTGTTATAAAATAGGTTTCTATAAAACATCCAAGTTTATTAAATAATTCTAAAATTTTAAGCTCATCTTTTGATAACTTATTCGGGTCCTTTACGATAATTGACATAATATAGCTGAGATTTAAGTTTAGTTTATTTAAATAATCACTTTCAATGGTATTTTCTATATGTATTCCATTTTTAAGTAATGATTTTAAATAATCAACATTAAAAAAATTATTTACTTCAGAAAGAACTTCCAATAATTTTTTTGAAGATAGTTCAATAGAAGCTGTTACAATCTTATTAAATTGTATTTTATTATCATTCTCCCAAAAATCAGCATTATAGCAAATTTGAGCACGATTACAGTTTATTGAGGGCAGTTTTTTTATAATTCCTAGTTTAAAGGATAGCTTCGTCAGGTAGTTTATATAGAAAATATCTGGTATAGTAAATTTATATTTAATAGATTCAGCAAGATCTGTCTGCAAAAGTCCGCTATTTTTAATTTCTCTATCTGGGGTAAAAAAACTTGTAAGTAAACAGATATCTTTTATAACAGGATGATTTTCTATATTATATTCATATGAATTAAAATTTATATCACGAATTTTATTATTCTTTAGTACTGGCCTTGCTATAGTTAACATAGTAGTATTGGTAATATTATTTTGTAAAAAAATTTTATTTATTATATTTGAAGGTGAAAGATAATTATTAAATATTAAGGAAGAATAGTACCAGCGTCTAAAAATATGTTGAAAATATTTTTTCATTAATGTTTTAGACTTAATTGAGGAGTTATTATATTCAATAAAAAAATCTCTTTTGAATCTATTTAAAACTACTTGAGCATTGTTTGGAATTTTATTTTTATTGAGATTATACATTGAAGCACCTACCTATTATATGTATTGTTTTTTATTGATAAAATATATATTTGTAGTATATATTAATTAATTTTGACATTAAATGCATGTTTTATTCAATTCATATTCTAAGTATAGTAAATACTGATACTTAGAACTCTGTTTATTAAGAGACAATGGTTTTTTATTTTAATAGGTTAGGCATATTCAAAAAATAAATAGGCCAGTATGCTAGTATATTTTAAATTCTACTGCGTCAACAGAACCCTCTGATAGCCCACTATCATCAGAACCTGTTTCCTTGTTTAATTTAAAATATACGTCACATCTTTGATCTATTATTTATTTTCATATGCCTGATATTTTGATTAATTAAATTTAGTAGCATTGTGGAGTGATTTACTATGAAATTAAAAAGAGAATTTTATAATAGGGATACTGTAGAGGTGGCTAAAGATCTTTTAGGTAAGATATTGGTTCACAGCGTTGGAGGTAAAATAACTTCTGGGAAAATTGTTGAGGTTGAAGCCTATAAGGGAATTATAGATAAAGCAGCCCATACTTATAATGGAAGAAGAACAGAGAGAGTTGAAGTAATGTATGGTAAGCCAGGGCTTTCTTATGTGTTTTTTATATATGGAATGCATTACTGTATGAATGTGGTTACTAGAGAAGAAGGAATAGGTGAGGCAGTACTCATCAGAGCACTTCAGCCTGTTGATGGCATGGAAATAATGAGTGAGAGAAGATATAATCTGCCTTTTGAGGAGCTTAAAGAGAAGCAGATAATAAATTTAACAAATGGGCCATCAAAGCTTTGTAAAGCTATGGATATTGATAAAAGAGGATGTAATGGAATAGATTTATGTGAAGATATTTTGTTTATTAAAGAGAGCCATAAAGAACCCTTTGATATAGGTATATCAAAGAGAATAGGAATTGATTATGCAGGGGAAGCAAAAGATTTTCCCTGGAGATTTTTTATAGAAGGGAATAAGTTTGTTTCTAAGAGCAGATAACTTAGGTATAGCTTTGCTAATAAGAGAAATTATAAAGACTGATTACATCTGCTATAACTTTGAGTATGTTTGTAAAATTATCTATTTCTTTTAATAGTTTTTCAAAATCTTCATTAACTGTTGTTTTATTATTTATTTTTATTATATCAAGATATATAAAAGATTGAGTGAAATCATTAAAACACATATCTATTTCATTTATTAGATATTTTAAAAGAGAAGGAGCATAAAATTTAGAAGCTATAAGACATTTTAGGTATCCT
Organism: Clostridium sp.; assembly: GCF_047718555.1. Classification (GTDB taxonomy): domain Bacteria; phylum Bacillota; class Clostridia; order Clostridiales; family Clostridiaceae; genus Clostridium_I. Next base: position 26,513 of record NZ_JBDNRK010000035.1, read on the forward strand.
TCACATTTAAAACTAGAAAAACTTCCATTTTTAAAATATATTATAAATTTTAAAAAGTCTGCACTTTTATTAAATTTATCAAACATTAGCAATTCATCTATTATTCCATTTATGAATTTAATGGATTCATTTGAATTTGATATTAGATTAAAAAGATATTTAGATACTTTATCATGGGAATTAGGAGTAAATGGATACATATATTAACCTCCCCTTATTTGTGTACTATTATAGATATATTCTTATAAAATTTTAGATATGCATTTGAAATTTAACAATTTATTAATACTTTATTAAGTGATAATAAATAACTCTTTATAAAATTGTGATATAATGAATATATAAATAAAAGTAACAATTTATACATACTATAAATTGTAAAGAAAGAAGTGAATTAAATGGATTTTGTGGGGAAAGGTTTTTCAGAAATATTATGGCTTATGGGTATAGTGGCAGCTGTATTGATTGGGGGCTATCTATTAATACATTTAATACCTTTATTTATAATTGCAGGTGTGGTGATTTATGCTATAGTAATGGGAAAGAGATATTTTAAAAAGTATTTTAAAAAGAGTAAATCAAAAATAAACACAAGTTCAAAAAATAATTATAATAATACTTCTGCTTTTACATCAAGTGATGAGTTGGATGGAGAAGTAATAGATGTAGATTATAAAGATGTGTAAGTAATAAAACATAAGGGATTTACTAACTAAGTAAATCCCTAAAATTTATTTAAAAATTGTTCTAACAAGATTTATTTTCTCTATCTGTAATAACGCATCATTAGTTTAAGGTAAACCGTTTACAATCATCACCTTATAATGTATTTGTTCATATTATGTTAGTGTGAGCAATAATTATTTGAGGTGTTTTTTTTGTTATATGCACTAATATTGGCAGGTGGAAAGGGAACAAGACTTTATCCTCTATCTCGTGAAGAGAATCCCAAACAGTTCTTAAAAGTAATTAATAATAAAAGCTTTCTAAGAAACACCGTTGATAGAATAAAGCCTTTAGTTAATAAGGAAAATATATATATTGTGACTAATGAAAATTATATACAGAAAGTATATGATGAGATTCCAGAAATAAGCAAAGAAAATGTTTATGCAGAGCCTATTAATAAAGAAACTGCTACCTGCATTGGATTGTCAGCTATAAAATTGTTAAAAAAAGATAATGATGCAGTGATGATGGTTCTTCCTTCAGATCATCATGTAGAAGGAAATAAAGAATTTATAGATACATTAAAACAAGGTGTAGATATAGTGCAGAGAAGAAGAGGACTCGTAACTATAGGGATTCCACCAACAAGACCAGAAACGGGATATGGGTATATACAAATGGGAGAAAAAATTTCTTCCTCCAGTTCTGCGTATAAGGTTGAAAGATTTGTTGAGAAGCCCAATATTGAGGTGGCAAAGGATTTTTTACTGGCAGAAAATTATTTGTGGAATAGTGGAATGTTTATCTGGCGAGCAGATTCATTTTTAAGAGAAATGGAAAAATATCTGCCAAAGATGTATAAGAGCCTTATGACTATATATCAATATTTGGGAACAGAAAAAGAAGAGGAGGTTATAAGGGAACAATATGAGCTTATAGATGGAATATCAGTAGATTTTGGTGTAATGCAAAAAACTAGAAAAGCATATGTAATAAAATGTGACTTTGGATGGGATGATATAGGCAATTTTGTTGCTTTGTCCAGATTTTTGAATGAATATCGAGGGAATAGCATTAATGGTAATACATTTTTAGAGCAGAGTGAAAACTGCTGTATATTTGGAAAAGATAAGCTTGTTATAGGCTTTGGAATAAAGGATTTAATCGTAGTGGATTCAGGGGATGTAATTCTAATAATGGACAAAAACAAAGATCAAGAAATAAAGTCTCTAGTAAACACCTTAAAGGACAATAATATATTGGATAAATATTTATAGGTTAAAACCACCAACTAGTATTTATAGTATACTAATTGGTGGTTAAATAATATCTACAGGAACTAATGCTAAATTTCCATGATTCAATAATCAGTTATTGGGTCATATTTTTAAATTACCAATGGAAATTATGATATAATGATATCTGATAGTATATTTGATTTATTGATCTAATAAGGGGGACTAAAATGAATAAGATACGTGATAATATACCAGCTTTTTGCTTTATGCTTCCAATATTAATATTGAATGGAATATATGGACTTTTAAATTCACCTAGTAGAGGAATTACCAGTTTAGCTACTAATCTGGATATGAGTATACCTTTTATAAAACAATTTATAATACCATATGTTGTATGGTATCCTTTAGTGCCAATAGTTTTCATATATATATGTACAAAGGATAAATTAACCTATTGCAAGCTTTTAGTTAGTTTGGTTTGTGGTTTGGTAATATCTTATCTTACCTTCTATTTTTTTCAAACTACAATTTCAAGGCCAACTCTAGTAGGTAATGATATATTTACAGATATAATTAGAATTTTATATAAGATAGATAATCCATATAATTGTTTTCCAAGTATACATGTAATGACCTGCTTTTTTATGATTGAAGGCATATGGAAGTGTAGAGAAAGAAATAAAGCCATTGGTATTTTTGTGACCATATTAAATATATTGATAATTGTATCTACATTTTTTGTGAAACAGCATGTTATTTTAGATGCAGTATATGGTATTGCCATAGCTGTAGTTACATTTGCTATAGCCAATATAGTGATTAAAGATGAAGTGGCAGAATTCTGTAAGAAACCTTATTTAGCAATCAGCAGCTTTTCACTTGGAAATAAAAGTGATGTAAAGTATTAATAAAAATATTATAAGCTATATATAGTAAAGAAATAGCGAGTATCTTTGACTTATTATTTTTTAAGCAGCTTAAAGCTTCTGAATAATTTTTATTTTTTCTATTCTTGGAAGCTGCTTTATATAGTATTCTCTTTTTGTGGCTTCACTTTTAGTTTCAAATTCTTCATAGTATATGAGCTCTACAGGGAGTCTACCTCTTGTGTATTTTGCACCTTTTCCACTATTATGTATCTTTAATCTTTTCTTTAAATCATTTGTATAACCAGTGTATAAAGTTCCATCACTGCATTTTAAAATATAGACATAGTTCATAATGTAAATCCTTTTTAAATAGTTTATTTATAGATAAGTATATTGTATCACTATTTTTGTATACTTAAATAGAATCATAAGCATTTAAATCTTGTAAATATTATCATGATTATTATATAATTTAAAAGAGTTGTATGGATATTTAAAAAATTATGTTATTTCTTAGAGTAATAATATATTGAGGACGTGATAATGTTGCAAGATTCCATAAAAGTAATAAAAAATATACCTGTGTTTTCGCAGCTTTCTGAAAATATATTAGAGGAAATATTAAAATTACAAAGCACGAAAAAATATAAAAAAGGTGAAATAATATTTTTCGAGGGAGATAAAGGTGAGGCATTCTTTTTTGTTAAATCTGGTAAGGTTAAAATATATAAAACCTCTCTTGATGGAAGAGATATTACATTAAATATATTGGGCGAGGGTTCAATTTTTGCCGAAGTTACGCTATTTAATGACGTTTCCTATCCTGCTACTGTGGAAACTATGGAAAATAGTGAAATAGGTATAATTTTAAATAAGGACATTGAAAAAATGATTTTAAGTAATAATGAGTTGGCACTACAAATAATAAAGGTACTTAGTAAAAGGCTGTATCGATCCCAAAAAACAATTAAAGATATGGCGTTCAGTGATACATATAATAGGACTTCAAGGACTCTGCTTGATTTGTGTGAAAGGCATGGGAAGGAAACTAAAACTGGTATTGAAATCGATATAGATATTACAAGACAAGATATTGCAAATATGGTTGGAACCTCTAGAGAAACTGTAAGCAGAATCATAAGTGATTTAAAAAAAGAAGGTGTAGTAGATACCTCAGCTAAAAAAATTATAATTATTGATAAAGGTGAACTTGAAAAGTGCACTGAGTAGAAATATAAATTACACTTATAATTATAATATTTATGGATTATTTTAACATGTTATATATTAAAATAAAAGTTGGTGAAAGATTGTTTAGTTTAAAGAATGAAAATAAATTGACAAAAATTATACTTTTTTTAAGTTGTATAATTTTATTTTATTTAATATTAATTTCTATTTTTTATTATGGAAATAGTACTCTTTTAGGAGATTTTTATGAACCCAATAATGATGATGTAAAATTTATAAGAAGTGCCTGGAACTTAGTACAGACGGGAGTATATACTTATCATAAACCACCGGCTCCTACTGTTTTTATGATGCCTGGGCTTTCATACACTTTAGCTTTTTGGATGAAAATTTTTGGCGAGTTTGGTGGAATAACAGCCTTTAGGATTATGCAGGGCGTAGCTCAGGTCCTATCACTACTTTTATTGTTTTACATATCTAGAAAAGCATTCAACAGTAAAGTAGCTATTGCTGCAGTATTGCTTGATTTAATTTATATACCTGAAATTTGGGTTCCAAACTTAATATTGACTGAAAGCTTTTTTAAGTTTTTTGTATTGGGACTTGTATATTTTTCAATATGGGCTATAGATAAGAATGAGACTAAATTTTATATTTTAGGAGGTATAGCCTTGGGTTTTGCTACTTTGTTCAGACCTACTATATCTACCTATCCAATAGTAATTTTAATTATTTGGATAATAAAAAAAATAAGCTTTAAAAATGCTATTAAATATGTTGTAGTTGTAGCTGCAGTATTTTCTTTAATATTAAGTCCTTGGTGGATAAGGAATTATAAAACATTTAACAGGTTTATTCCCTTTACTTTAGCTACAGGAAATCCCATGTTACAGGGAACATTTATTAATTATGATCAAACTACTAAAGCAATAGATGGGCTGGATTACACTCATTATAATACTAAGGATCCTAAACTTTCAGAGATACAGAGAAATACTATGGAAATATCTCTTTCAAAGTACAGGTTAGATACTCTTTTTCCAAAGGAACCTTTAAAATTTATTTATTGGTATACTATAGGAAAAGGTGCTATTCAGGTTAGAACTCCTTTTTATTGGAAAAGTATTTTCAATGTGAAGTATGCAATGGAAGATAAATATCATGTATTATTACTGGTATTAAGTTTATTTGGTGCTATTTTATATTTTATAAGGCGTAACAAGGATGTTTCTGGAATTTTGATTATAGGAACTATAATATATTTTATTATTGTATATCTGCCATTCTTCACTATGAGTAGATATTTTTACCCCGTAATGTCTTTGGTAATAATGCTTTCTTCATATTTCTGTATAAGTGTATTGGAAACTGTACGCTATTTCAGATTAAAAAGGTAATCTTTTGAGAGTATTTAGCTGTATTTACAATAAAAATTAGGGACTATTCACTAAGTTACTCTATTCTAGCAAGAGGATAGATTTCATAGTTTATAGTCCCTGTATTTTTTAATATTAGCCCATCATTTTAGCAAGATCTGCCTTTGCATCTCCACTTACTAGGTTTAAATTGAAGTTGTCCTGTAATACCTTTAATACACCCTCTGATATAAATTTAGGTGCTGAAGGTCCTACATATATATTTTTAACACCAAGACTGAATAATCCAAGTAATATTGCCACAGCTTTTTGTTCAAACCATGATAATACGATACTTACTGGAAGGTCATTAACTCCGCAGCCAAAAGCTTCTGCTAGTGCTAGTGCAATTTTTACTGTTGAACCAGAATTGTTACATTGTCCAAGGTCTATATATCTTGGTATATCTGTTCCTGGAACTGTTCCAAAGTCTATATCGTTAAATCTGAATTTACCGCAGGAAGTAGTTAATATTACACATTCCTTTGGAAGTGCTTCTGCAAGATCTCTGTAGTAATTTCTTCCCTTAGTAGGTGCATCACAACCAGCTATTACGAAAAATCTTTTGATTTTTCCAGCTTTAACAGCCTCGATTATTTCTGGTGCTATAGATAGTACTGTATTGTGATGGAAACCAGTAGTTAAAGTTTTATCTGACTGAATATTTGCTTCTGGTAATTCTAAAGCTTTATTTATTAATGGAGTGAAATCATTATTTTGAATCTTTTCAATTCCTTCAAGCCCTGCTGTTCCGTAAGTCCAGAATCTGTCTGCATAAGTTCCTGTAGTTATTGGCATTAAGCAGTTTGTAGTTCCAAGAATTGCTCCTGGGAATTTCTCAAATAATTGTCTTTGATCATACCATGCTTTACCTACATTACCTTTTAAGTGAGGATATTTTTTTAGTTCTGGATATCCATGAGCAGGAAGCATTTCTGAATGGGTATATATGTTTATTCCTTTTCCTTCTGTTTGCTTTAATAATTCTTCTAAAGCGTATAGATTATGTCCTGTAACTAATATGCTGTGACCTTCAACTTTGTCCTGTGTAACTACTGTAGGTACTGGTACCCCTAGTCTAGAAGTATGTGCACCATCTAGAAGATCCATAACCTTAACTGCTGCTGTACCAACCTTTAATGCCATGCCCACATTTTCTTCTAAACTGAAATTTGAATTTGTAAGTGTTGTATATAATGCTTCACTAATTATCTTGTCCACTTCTGGATCTGTTTTTCCAAGTTCTGCAGCATGAGTTCTATATGCAGATACTCCTTTTAGTCCAAATATTATTGTATCCTGAAGACTTGCTATTTCTGGATTTTTACCGCAGACACCAAATTTTGTACATCCACCTTCTGGAGTTTGTTCACATTGATAGCAGAACATTGGATTGCAAGTATTTTTGTTTTCTTCTTTTTTAAATATATTAATCATTATAAAATCTCTCCTTTTTATATGTGTTATTCAACTCTATGTATGTATTTTATTATAATTAAGCGAAAGTTTCAGTGATATATATCACAGTTGTGAAAGTTTTTATCATATTTTTGAGTTATTTTTTTATTAAAGAGTCTTCAAAAAATGCAGAAAAATTAATAACCACCAATTAGCTATAATTTACAACTAATTGGTGGTTAAACAAATCCTAACTCATCTATACAGCCTGGTTCTTCTGATTGTATTTCGATCACCCTTTTCTATAATTTATTTTTTATAATATTTTATATATTATAAAATGTGAACTACCATCACTTATAGAAGTGGATGGCTTCCCTTAATCCTGCTTAACCATATAGGAAATGTTATTTTACAAGCTATCAGTTTCCGGGGCTATGGGTTTTTTATAGAAACCCTTTCCGTCATTCCAACGGTAATTTGAAAAACTATTATTTACATATTATCACATTCCTTGCCTGTCGGTAAGTGCTATCCATCTTCAACCTATTGGGGTTGGAGAATTCCGCACATTTGATTAAATGTGATTTATATCCTTATAGTCATCAATTATATATTTATACTTTAGTCAAATAATTAATATTTGTACCATGTATATCTATAATATGACAACTATTAGATATTAACTAACTCCATTCTTATCTTATGAGTTAGGACTTGTAAGAAGATTTAACTTTCTTCTTGAATTCATTATAACACTAGTATATAAGAATATCAACTGAATATTCAAAAAATTTAAAAAAAATAAATGATATGAATTTTAAGTGTTTTCAATATTGCATTTTTCGTAAAAAAACGTTATTCTATTTAGTAGGAATAAATGAGATTCTTTATATGATAATGCAGACAAACTAGGAGGATTAAAATGAAAGAATTTAAAAGAGTATTGGTTGCCAATAGAGGAGAAATTGCAATAAGAATTTTTAGAGCTTGTAAAGAGCTTGGAATACGTACCGTTGCAATTTATTCTAATGAAGATAAATATTCTTTATTTAGAACAAAAGCAGATGAGGCTTATCTAATTGGTGAAAATAAAAGTCCGGTTGAAGCTTATTTAAATATTGAAGAAATTATTAATTTAGCACTAAAAAAAGGCGTAGATGCTATCCATCCTGGATACGGATTTCTGTCAGAAAATGCTGAATTTGCAAAAAAATGTGCTGAAGCAGGAATAGAATTTATTGGGCCCACATCAGAAATGATGGATAAGCTTGGCGATAAAATTAAATCCAAAATAGTTGCAAAGGAAATAGGGGTTCCAACTATACCAGGATATGAAAGGGATATAAAAACAGTAGAAGAGGCAAAAAAGCTTGCTAGAGAATGTGGATATCCTATTATGCTAAAGGCTGCTGCTGGTGGCGGTGGAAGAGGTATGAGAATTGTAAGGAATGAAGAAGAACTGCCATCCTCTTTTATGAGTGCAAAAAGCGAAGCTAAAAAAGCTTTTGGTATAGATGTTATGTTTATGGAGAAATATCTTGAAAAACCAAAACACATAGAAGTACAGGTTTTAGGAGATAAATACGGGAACATTGTTCATTTACATGAAAGAGATTGCTCTATACAGAGAAGACACCAAAAGGTTATTGAATTTACACCAGCAATTTCAATTTCAGATGAAAAGAGAAATCAAATTTGTGAAGATGCTTTAAAGATAGCAAGATCAGTAAATTATAGAAGCGCAGGAACTTTAGAATTTTTAGTAGATATGCACGGAAATCATTATTTTATAGAAATGAATCCTAGAGTTCAGGTAGAACATACTATAACAGAAATGATAACTGGAATAGATATAGTCCAAAGTCAAATTTTAATTGCAGAAGGATATAAACTTGATTCTGAAGAAATAGGAATTTACTCACAAGATGATATAAAAGCAAGAGGATATTCTATTCAATGCAGAATAACTACAGAGGATCCTTCTCATAATTTTGCGCCGGATACAGGAAAGATAGAAGTTTACAGAACTAGTTCAGGTTTTGGTATAAGACTAGATGGAGGAAATGGTTTCTCAGGAGCAGTAATAAGTCCATATTATGATAGTCTTCTAGTTAAGAATATATCATGGTCAAGAACTTTTAAAGACTGTGTAAGAAAGGCTATTCGTGCAGTTAAGGAAACTAATATTTCTGGAGTAAAGACTAATATAGGATTCTTAATTAATGTACTAAATCATCCTACTTTCTTAAAGGGTGAATGTGACACTGGTTTTATTGATGAAAATCCAGAATTAATTAATATTTTACCTCATGAGGATGAAGAGTTAAGATTACTTAAATTTATTGGTGAAAAGGTAGTTAATGAAACTAAGGGTATTAAAAAGGAATACGATGTACCAGTAGTGCCTAAGGTTGAAATTCAAGATAGCCTAGTTGGAACAAAACAAATTTTAGATATTAAGGGCACAGAAGGTCTTGTAAGCTGGATTAAAGAGCAAAATAAGCTGCTTTTAACAGATACTACTATGAGAGATGCCAATCAATCTCTAATGGCTACTAGGGTAAGAACAAGAGATATGATAAAAATAGCTGAGGCTACCTCTGCTTATGGAAAGGACTTATTTTCCTTAGAAATGTGGGGAGGAGCTACTTTTGATGTGGCTTATAGATTCCTTGGAGAATCACCTTGGGAGAGACTTGCACAGCTCAGGAAAAAAATTCCTAATGTTCTTTTCCAAATGCTTATACGTGGTGCCAATGCAGTAGGATATAAAAACTATCCAGATAATGTAATACGTGAATTCATTAAAGAATCAGCTAATAGCGGTATAGATGTATTTAGAATATTTGATTCTTTGAACTGGCTAAAGGGAATGGAATTATCCATAGATGAAGTATTAAAGAGTGGAAAAGTTGCAGAAGCCTGTATTTGTTATACTGGAGATATATTAAATGATAAAAAGACTAAGTATAATTTGGATTACTATATAAACTTGGCAAAAGAAATTGAAAAGACAGGAGCACATATTTTAGGAATTAAAGATATGTCAGCACTTTTAAAACCACATGCTGCTTATAAATTAGTGGGAGCATTAAAACAGGAAGTTGGAATGCCTATACATCTTCATACTCACGATACTACTGGAAATGGAGTAGCTACAGTTTTAATGGCTGCAGAAGCTGGTGTGGATATTGTGGATACAGCCTTTAACAGTATGTCAGGGCTTACAAGTCAGCCTGCATTAAATTCAGTAGCAGCGGCATTAAAGAATACAAGAAGAGATACTGGTATAGATTTAAGAGGTATTCAGCAAGTATCAGATTACTGGGCTGCAGTTAGACCGGTTTATTATAAATTTGAATCAGAGCTTAAATCTGGTTCTGCTGAAATCTATGAATATGAGATTCCAGGAGGTCAGTATTCAAATTTAAAACCTCAGGTAGAGAGCTTTGGTCTTGGTCATAAATTTAATGAAATTAAGGCAATGTACAAGAAGGTAAATGAGATGGTTGGAGATATTGTAAAAGTAACACCATCTTCTAAAATGGTAGGAGATTTTGCTATATTCATGGTTCAAAACGATCTTACACCAGAGAATATATATGATAAAGCTGTTAATATGGCATTCCCAGATTCTGTAGTTGCTTATTTTAAGGGAATGATGGGTCAGCCTATGGATGGCTTCCCTAAAAAGCTGCAGAATTTAGTATTAAAGGGAGAAGAACCTATTACTTGTAGACCAGGAGAATTACTTCCAGATGAAGATTTTAATAAGGTAGAGGAATATTTAAAGGATAAATATGATATTGCTCCAAATAAAAAAGATGCCCTTAGCTATGCATTGTATCCTGATGTATTCGAAGATTATTTAAATTATACTAAAGAGTTTGGAGATTTAAGCAGATTAGGTAGTGATGTATATTTCCATGGTCTTGCTGAAGGTGAAACCTGTGAAGCTGAAGTAGCTAATGGTAAGACCTATATGATAAAACTTGCAGGAATCGGAAAGATAGATGCAGAAGGTAATAAGACACTTTATTTTGAAGTGGATGGAAATCGTAGAGAAATTAAAATCAAAGATAAGGATAGCAATAATGTAAATGAAATCTTCTCCACAAAGATGGCAGATAGCTCAAATCCTTTAGAGGTGGGAGCACCTATTCCTGGAACTATTCTGAAAGTACTAGTTTCAGAAGGGGAAGAAGTAAGTGAAAATCAGCCTTTAATGATTGTAGAAGCTATGAAAATGGAAACTAGAGTATCTGCTTCTGCTTCAGGTACTGTTGAATCAATAAATGTATCAGAGGGTCAACAGGTTAAGGCAGGAGAATTATTAATCAGTTTGAAATAGTTTAGTTCACTGGCTAGTTATTTGTTTACCGTGTAATTAGTTTAAAAATATTCAATTGAATAAGAGAATCCGCTTGAAAATAATTGACAAGTGGATTCTCTTGTTTTATTTTAATAAGCAATAGTCAATATAGTGTACATAATTTTATAAGTACAATATGACTGGTATGTCTAAATAATAAGAGTTAATTAAATTGTAGTTTATATTAGTTATAAGATAAAAAAGCGTGGAATAAATCCACGCTTTTTATCTCATAAAAGATTTATTATTTAGTTGCTGGAGGTAAAGCTTTAAGTATTCTGTCAGTTTCATCATCAGTAAGATTATAATTTAAGAATGTTTTATAGAAACTCTTTGTTTCTTTAGTCATATCTATGTTGGTAAATTTATCAGGATATAATGTTTTAGCAGCCCATTGTATTTGCAATGCTTCTTCTGCGCCATATCTATCCCATAAGAAAGCTCCATCTGGATTTACGTACATTTTTTTATTCTTTACAGCATTTATTTTTGACCAAGTTGGATCGCTAGATAATTTTTCAATAGCTGTTGCTCTATCATTTGAATTAGTAACTGTATTACTACTGAAGATAATAACATCAGGATTCCACTGTAATATGTTTTCCATAGATACTACCTTCATATTACCACTTACACTGCTAGCTGCATTTATACCACCAGCTACCTTTATCCAGCTATCTATTATTGTGTTGCTACCATCTATAGTTAATGGGTTAAGAGCTGTTATATGTAAAACTTTAGGCTTTTGATTTTCTGGAATCTTTGAAGTTACAGCTTGTATTGAAGTAAGCTTACCATCTAAATATTTTATATAGTTGTTTGCTTTTTTCTCTGCATCTGGTCCTAATATTTTACCGGATAATGTAAATACATTTTTTAATTCATCAAAATTTGTATAAGTCAATTGAACAACTGGAATCCCAAGTTGAGTTACTGAATTTGCAATTTGTGGTACTACAGAGTTAAATACTATATCTGGCTTTGTTTTTAATAGTTCGTCTGTATTTACAGCAGTATTGGTAAAAGCAGTTGTTGCTTTTTTCATTTGTGGATTTACTACAGCAAGCCATGGTCTACTTTGTGGAGCATCACTTTTGTTAGTTGAAACTATTTTACTGCCTTGACCAAGCATAACTAACACTTCATTATGAGCAGGCCAACCATCAGCAATAGTATTTATTGTAGTTGGGACTTCTACTTTTGCACCAGTTGAATCTGTAATAGTCTGTTTAGCTGGTTTTGAAGCTGTGGAATTTGATGTATTTGATGAAGTTGAACTATTACCACATCCAACTAATAAAGTAAAAATTAAACAAATAACGAGTACGATAGAAATTTTAAATTTTTTCATAAGAACACTTCCTTTAAATTAATAATATAATTATCTTTATATAAATTATTTAATGAGATATGGTTATACATTCTATTAAATAAATATAAAACTAGTTATTGTGTTTTTTAATTTATGCCAATAAAGGTACACAGGACTTAATAACGCTGCCATCTTTATCAATTGTAGTAGCAATTTTTACATTAACTCCATAGGCAGATTTGAGATTCTCCTCTGTTACTACATCGTCGGAATAACCTACAATAAAATTATTATTTCGCTGAAATAAAGCAACTTTACTGGAACAGAGAAAAGCATGATCTGGAAAATGAGAAGTCATAATAATTCCCAAACCAGTTTCAGAAAGTCTGTTTATTTGCTCAAGAACTCTTATCTGATTACCAAAATCCAAATTAGAAGTAGGCTCATCCATAATTAAAAAATCTGGTTCTTGAGTTAATGCTCTGGCTATGAGAACCATTTGTCTTTCTCCACCGCTTATTTCTGTATATATTCTGTCTTTTAAATAGGATATTTCAAGGAGTTCCATAGCTCTTTCTGCTATAGCTACATCATTTTTAGAGGGAGAAGCAAAGGTTCCAAGATGAACAGTTCTCCCCATTGTCACTACATCCTTAACTAAAAATGGGAATGGAGGAGTGTGAGCCTGAGGCACGTAAGCAATAACTTTAGCTAATTTTTTTCGTGACCAATTGTGTATATTATCACCATCAATACTGATTTCTCCACCTTGAATTTTTAAAAAGCCTAAGATAGTTTTAAAAAATGTAGTCTTACCTACACCATTTGGTCCAAGAATACATAGAATTTCACCAGAATGTATATCCAAGGACAATCCGCTTATTACTGTTCTTGAACCATAACCACAAGCTGCATCTTTTATTTCTAATATCATATCCAGCCTCTCCTTCTTTTTAATAATAAGTATATGAAAAATGGTGCTCCTATTAATGAGGTAAGTATTCCTAACGGAATTTCCATGGAAAATAAACTTCTTGCCACATCATCTACTAACAATAAATAAGCACTGCCAATAAGCACAGATGCTGGAATCAAAATTCTATAATTAGGACCTACTATCATTCTTGCCAAGTGTGGAATAATGAGTCCTACCCATACAATCATTCCGCCTAGAGCAACAGAAGAAGCAGTCATTAGTGTTGAGCACACTAGCATTATAATTCTAAGTCTAGAAGTATTTACACCAAGAGATCTTGCTTCTTCTTCGCCAAGGGAAAGGACATTTAGATTCCATCTTAAAAGAATTATTGGAAATAATCCGAACACCATAGGAATAATCATGAATAAAACATTTTTAGTGGTTATGGATGAAAGTCCACCCATGAGCCAAAAAGTGATTTCAGGAAGCTTGTTGTATGGATCACCTACATATTTTACTAGAGATATTAAGGCTAAGCAGAGATTTGAAATTACCATACCTGTAAGTACAAAACTCAGTATTCCGTTATCCTCTCTGCTTATTATGGAACTAATAAAATAAGTTAAGAGGACAGCTAGTAATCCGAATACAAAGGAACATATTTGAACTTCTACAAGGTTAAAGGAAAAAAGAATTGCAATAGCTGCACCAAAGCCTGCACCGGCTGAAGTGCCTAGAGTCTCTGGAGCTACCATAGGATTTTTAAATAAACCCTGATAAGTTGCACCTGATACAGAAAGAGCGGCACCTATCATCATGGCAGCGAAAATTCGTGGAATTCTAACTTTGAACAGTACTGTAAGTAGAGTATCAGGATAATGTATACTCAATCCGAACAACTTAGAATAGAAAACATCAAAAAGTGTAGGTACTGAAATAGAATATCTTCCAACACTAAAAGATATAATAAAGGCGAATATTGGTAATAGCACTAAAATTATAAGAAGATAATTTTTTTTTTGCTTTAATTTAGTGTGTGTATTCGTAACTGAATCTGAAAGTAAAATTGTTGAGTCTTGTTTTACATTTACTTTGTTTATAGTTTTCATAATAGCCTCCTCTATCAAATATGATATATTTTTATATTGAATTTTCAAAATTTAAATAATAGATATTAAGTTTTGTAGTGTTATATATAAATTCGTATTATTAAATTTATAAAAAGTTACCTTATGTAAAGTAAAATAAATGAAAGTATACATAAAACAGAGTCTATATGATTAAAACAAATTAAAACATTACATAAAGTTAAAGATGTATTACGGGATAACTTGTTAAATCAATTATATTTTATTTGATTTTCAAAATCAAGAACTTTTGATTAATTTGACGTAATAAATTGCAATTTCACTAAAGATTTAAACTGAAATTTGATGAAATTAAATGAATAAAGTTGTTAATATAATAAATTTATATTTAATATTTTGTTAGTAATCGTTATTTTATTTATAGTTATATAAATTTTTATAATGTTTTATTATTATA
>NZ_JBDNRK010000036.1:0-41218 GCF_047718555.1 Clostridium sp.
AAATTCAGATGGGGTAAAAGAATCCCCACCTGAATTAAGAACTTGCTTCAATAATGAAACGAATCTCTGTAGATAAAATAAAAAATGTTGATAATTATTATATTATCATTAAAACAAACAAAAAATAGTAATTTGATTATAAATTTCAAGGATTATTGACTTTTTATAAAAAATAAAATATAATTAAATATATATAACTAAGATATAAGATATAACTAGAAATTCATTTTATGTAAATTTTAAAAATGGAATGTCTATATCTTATTTTTTCTTTTTTTCTAGATAAATATAAAATTTATCTAATTACTACCACCTCGTTTATATTATATTAAAATATTTTATCAGAAAAATCATTTATTAAGAAGCTTTAAATATTGATTTTTCTTATATTTAAAGGATGTGCTAAAAGATGTATATGAATGTAGAATGCTTCTATGACGACATCGAAGATAAATGGAATTTGCATTCGAATATTCTGAAGGATTATATACTGGTGAATATAAGTGTAGGGCTTACAAGAAACAAAGAAATGAGAAATGATATAGAAAGATTGTACAAGGCTGATAAATTAAAATATTATGATGCTTATAGAAATTCTACATGTATTGATAATGTTATAATGAGTCAAGGTTCATTAGAACAGGAAATTCATGCTAGGAGAATGCTTGGAGTACTTTTGGTTGCAGAAAAAGATAAAAGCTTAAGAAATGAAATTATTAAATTACTCCGCAAGCATTATTATTTAATTTATCGTGCTGTAAAAAAGTGCAGTAATAAAGAACTGATAACAAAATATTTGGGTATGGATATAGTTGACATATCCACGGAAAAAAGACTTGATGGTGCAGTATATTTATATTTTGTTATGTACTGTTATACAAAAAAAATAGATTATAATCACATATCCTTTATTATTAATGATATAAAAAATTATTCTATGTATAGTCCAATGACAACAAATATAGATAAAGAGGTAGAAGATAATTATAGAGAAATACAGGACATTAAGTCTTTGGTAAAAGAAACATATGGTGAATTTCTAAACTATAATGATATTTTGCGTTCTGAAAATGATGATGTTATAGACATAGATGGAATAATAGAAAATATTTTTATGATAAATAAAATTGATATCACTCAGTTTTTTGATAAATCTCAAGATGTAAATATTGATAATATAATTTTGGCCTGTATAAAAGGCAATGATAAAAAATTAAAGCTTAAGGATATAATTCAAGCTGTTATCAATGGTATTTATGTACAATCTTTTATTAATGAATATAAAAAATCCAGAGACATTTATTTTAAAAATAGTCAGGAAACTTTATATTTTAAATTACATTCTTTAGAAAAAAAAGTTAATAGTCTTGAAAGTGAAAACAAAGAGATGGAAATGGAAATAAAATCTCTTAAAAATGAAAAAGCGGTATTTGATAAAACATTAAATAGTGAAATAAATAAATTAAATAAAAATCATAATTCTGAAATATTTGAGATAAAGAAAGATATAAGAATTCTTCAAGATCAATTGGATAGAGAAAGAGAATACAGATATGAATTAAATAATTTAAGAGAATACATGTTTCAGGTGAAAAATGAATATATTCCTATTAAGTCTGATAAAACCTTGGATCATTATATTAAAGATAAAAATATTTTAATAATAGGTGGAAGCAAATATTGGAGAATGAGATTTAAAGAAAAATACAATGAAATACGTACCTTAAATGGATTTAATGAAAATTTTGATATAAGTATTTTAAAAAGTGTAGATTATGTATTTTTCTATACAGGGCTCATGAGTCACTCTACATATAATAAAGCTATGAAAGTTATAAGAATAAATCAAATTAAGTTTGGATATATTGGAAAAACAAACATAGACCTTGTGGAAGAAGAAATTATTGAAGAATTAAAAAAATGCGACATAGGGGGGAAGGCAAATTTATCAGATTAAGGCGCCTAAAAATAAATAATAAGTCAAAGCTAGCATATTGACTATTTATTTCTTTGAAGATGTCTAAAACAATTGCTGATAAATTGAAATATTTATGGAGATAGCTGTATTTGTAAATGATAATGGTAAAACAATATCTTTTAATGAAAGTGGCATAATAAATGTATATTCAAAAGAAGAAGAAAAATGGCAGATTATAAAGAAAATTCCATTTGATATTACTAATATAATTGATAAAGATATAATATGTGAAAAAATGAGAGATATGGCTGAATCCTTGGATAAATGCAAGGTCATAATAGCATCAGAAGTTAAAGGTGTTTTTTATACAGTTTTAGATTGTATGGAATTTGATATCTGGACCATAGATGGAATGCCAGAGGAGTTTTTGGAATATGTATTTAGAAGAGAGCAGGAAGAGAAGATTGAAAAAATCAGCATAGAAGAAGCTCCGACACCAATAGAAAGAGAGACACCTGCACATTATTATATAGATCTTAGAACTGTTATGGAAGGGAATGAGAAAGTTAGTTCAAAACAGGTACTTTTGCCATTTTTTCAAAATGTCAAGTTTAAAGAATTGGAAATTTACTGCACTCATGTGCCACGTTGGTTTGAAGATAAATTTAAAAAATTGAATTTAAGATTTTATGCTGAGTTTATAAGTGAAGGTTTAGTTAAGATAAAAGTTTATCCTAAATAAAATTAAAAACCATTGACAATAGATAAGCAATAAGATAAACTGAAAATCATATAAAACATATATGCAAACATGGATATAAATCAACAGTTTACTATATAGTATTATTAGTTGAAAAATATGGAAATGATTATTTTCTAACTGGAAAACCGGAGGACAAATATTCTTTATTGAATTTTGTGCTCCTTTTTTTAGTTGTAATTTAAAATTTAACCATTATTACATTCTACTTTGTAAAGACTTTACAAAATACTTTTGAAGATTACAGTTGATTTAACCTGACTAACTTGGCGTAAGTCTCCCACGCACTCTGTGAAAGTGATTCGCACCAAATTAAAATTTGGGCTCTCTACTTGCACACAGCGAAAGCGATTCACACAAAATCCAAGATTTTGGTTCTCTGCTTTTCTTCAAGTGGGAGTTCAACGCCAAGTAAGCCATGCATTTGCAGTTCTAAAATTCAGATGGGGTAAAAGAATCCCCACCTGAATTAAGAACTTGCTTCAATGTAAATATTTGAATTAGAGGGTTATAACAAGGAATTAATAGAAAAATGAAGAGGTGATTTAAATGGCAATAAATCTAAATTTACCAGAACTGGATATAAGAGATAAGAGATTAGGGGCAATTATATCCTATAATGGCTCTGCACAAGATATTTATGAAAAATCTCTAGAGCGTAGTATAAAACCACAGGAAAGAAGTTTTAGTCAGTGCGGAGCTTGTTCATCTTCCTGTGCTTTTGGAATTGTATCAAATATTATTGGATCCGTAGTTATAAATCATGCACCAATTGGCTGCGCATCGGATTTTGCTACGGCGCAGAATAATATTAGAAGAGGATCTGCCTTGAGAGGAATAGATGTTGGAAATTTTAAAGCTATAAGTACAAATCTTGAAGAAAAAGACACCATATATGGTGGGGCAAGTAAATTAAGAGAAGCTGTGCTGCTTGCAAAAGAAAGATTTAATCCAAAGGTAGTATTTGTAACTGCCTCCTGTGCCTCAGGAATTATTGGGGAAGATTTAGAAAGTTTAACAGATAATTTAAGCAAAGAAACGGGTATTAATGTTGTACCTGTTTATTGTGAAGGATTTAAATCTAAAGTTTGGACAACTGGTTTTGATGCATCTGGGCATGCAATATTAAGAAAGATAGTTAAGAAGTCTAGTAAAAAGACTAATTATATAAATATTATTAATTTTCAGGGAGCTCACGTATTTGATGATTTATTAGGAAAACTTGATTTAAAACCAAGATATTTATTCCCATTTTCAACTATTGAAGAAATTGAGAATATATCAGATGCAGTGGCAACAGCAAACATATGTGAAACTCTAGCTTCATATGTGGCAGCGGCTTTAGAAAGTGAATTTGATGTACCTGAGGTTAGGGCACCTGTTCCAACAGGAATAAAGTGGACTGATGAATGGTTAAGAGAAATAGGGAGATTGACAAATAAGGAAGAAAGAGTTGAAGAAGTAATAAAGGAAGAACATGAGAAAATTAAGCCCAAATTGGACGATCTTAGAGAAAAGCTAAAGGGAAAGAAAATATATATTATGGCTGGAGATTCAATTGTTCAAAGCTATGTAAGTGTTGCTGATTCCCTAGGACTTGAAGTAATAGGAGCGGTAGCTTTTCACCATGACCAAGCTTATGATAACGATTATCAAGAACTTAATACAGTAGGGAACATGTTAAAGCATATTGGAGATGTTGAAAATTATTGTGTAACTAATAAGCAGCCTTATCAATTTACAAATATACTAAAGGAATTTAAACCTGATTTTGTACTTGTAAGGCATCCAGGAATTGCAGTAGTAATTAATAAATTAGGCATCCCAGCTTTTCATTTAGCTGATCCAAACATGATAATAGGCTATGATGGAGTAATTGCTTTAGGAGAAAAAGTTTATGAGGCAATAAGAACCCAAAAATATGTTGAAACATTAGCTAAACATTTTGAGTCACCATATACGGATTGGTGGTCAAAGCAGGACTCATTTACATTTGCAAAGGGAGGAAAGCAACTTGGGTAACGTAATTGAACAGCCAAGATATACTTGTGCAATAGGCGCACAACACACAGTTCTTGCAATAAGAGGAGCAGTACCAGTTTTACACTGTGGACCTGGCTGCAGTAATAAAGTTTCATTGTATTTAACTACATCAGCAGGCTATCAAGGAGAAAGTGATTTTGGAGGAACCCACATACCTTGTACAAATTCGTCAGAAAAGGATATAGTTTTTGGTGGAGAGAAGAAACTTGATGAAACAATTGATGGTGCATTAAAGGTACTTAAGGGTAATTTATTTGTGGTTTTGACAGGATGTACAGCAGATATAGTTGGAGATGATGTTATATCTATAGCTAGTAAATATCAAAGAGAGGGAAAACCAGTTATTAATGCAGAAACAGCAGGTTTCAAAGGAAGTAACTACGTAGGTCATGAACTTGTCATAAAAAGCATAATTGAACAATACATAGGAGATGCTAAGCCAAAGGTTAGAAAGGGCTTAGTAAATGTATTTTCAGTTGTTCCAAATCAAGATCCATTTTGGAGAGGCGACTTAAAGGAAATAAAAAGAATTTTAACTGCTATAGGCTTAGAAGTAAATATACTTTTTGGGTATGAGAGTAAAGGTATTGAAGAGTGGCAGGATATTCCTAATGCAGAATTTAATTTAGTGCTAAACCCATGGGTTGGATTAAAGGCGGCAAAACTTCTTGAAAGAAAATTTGGAACTAAATTTCTTCATTATCAAGAGTTGCCTGTTGGAGCTGCTGCAACTAGTAAATTTTTAAGAACTGTTGGAGAGTTTGCAAATCTTGATAAAGATAAGGTTGAACAAGTAATAAAGGAAGAGGAATTTTCATTTTATAAATACTTTTTAGATATTGGTGATTTTATAGCTGAATCAAGGGCAGGATTACCCTTTGAATTGTATACTATTGCTGATTCTGCTTATGCAATAGGTGCCAGCAATTTCCTAATTAATGAATTAGGATATGTTCCTAAGGGTGCTTTTTTAATAGATAATGTTCCAGAAAAATATAAAGATAATGTTACTAATATATTTGAAGGAATTCATGAGGAATATAAAGGAAAGGTATTTTTTGAAACTGATGGGGGATCTATAGAAAAAATAATAAGAAATGATGTAAATATTCCTAGAAAAACTCTCATTTTAGGAAGCACCTGGGAAGATAAGTTATCTGAAGATTTAAATGCACCAGTAGTTTATATAAGTAATCCAATTTTAGATAAACTAATTGTAAATAAAACTTATATTGGTTATACTGGGGGATTAAATCTTATTGAAGAAATTTACTCTTCTATTTTAAGTAATAAGAATTTCAATCAAAGAGTTAACGCTATATCTATATAGACTAAAGGAGGAAATATTTATGTCTATTAAAATTGCTGTAGGAAGCAGTGATGGAAAGGTTATTGATCAACATTTTGGGAGTGGAAATAAATTTTATGTATTTGAAATCTTTGAAGATGGTACTAGCCAGTATGTTGAAACATGTGATATTAAGGAAGAAGACATAATCACTGAAAGTAAAAAATATAGTTCAAAAAAAGTACGTAGTTTAGATGGAACCCACAGTGGAAGTTTTGGTGGAGGCTGTGGTAGTGGTTCGCAAAGTGGCTGTGGCAGTAGTTCTCAAGGTAGCTGTGGAGGTGGTTCATGCTCTGGAGGACATGATGATTCTCAATTAATTGGAAGGATAAGTCTGCTTTCAAAATATGATGCCGTTTTAGTAAATAAAATTGGCAATAAAGCTGAAAAGATGTTAATATTCAGTGGGTTGCATGCTTTTGAAAATGATGGCACAATCGAAGAAGCCTTACCAAAATTATATACTTATTTAAAAAGAACGAAGGCAATATAATAATCATTAATTTTTAAATAATTTAATCGTAATTATAAAATAAAGGGGCTGTTGCACTAAAAAAATTAGTGCGACAGTTTTTTGTATAAAAAATAAATCTCCCACTCGGAAGAGTGAAAGATTTATGGTAAAATTAATATATGACCAAATACATTAATTTACACAAAAATTATACTTCAAATCGTGAAAATTATCAATTAAAACTTCCATTAAATATTGATTACATGATTCCAGATAATGATTCGGTGCATTTGCTAAGTCAGTTTGTAGAGGAGATGGATTTAACAGATTTATATTCGACTTACTCCCGTATAAGGGAGAATCAAGCAACACCACGTTTATTAATATTTATTTATCATATAAAAGTATCTAAAAAATTTTTTGCAGCAGGGGAAAGATAACCCTCTTTCATCCATATGGCAGCTATTTGAGTTGTTAGAGATATGTCATCAATTTCTTTATAAAGTAAATCTGAGGAACCTATAAGTTTAAGAGAAGATTTTGGAACTATGGCTATTCCAAGGCCTGCATTTGCCCATAGTAAGGATGTTCTTGCATCCTCATTTTTGCAGAAAACTTTTGGCTGAAAGCCAGAATTTTCACAGGCCTCAGATATAATTTTTTCAAATCGTCTGTAAAAAATCAAAGGTTTATCTTTTAACTCATCTATTTTAATAATCTTTTTATCATTCCAATTGAAATTTTCAACCATAGCAGCTATCATAGGTTCTTTAGGTAAATAAATGTGATTTATGCCTGTTGTGCTAAAAGGTGTTCTTACGATTGCAATTTCAATTATGCCTCTATTTAATATTTCCAGCAGTTTATAGGTATTCCCCTCATATATTTCAAAATTTACGGAAGGATATTTATTATGAAATTCATTTAATCTATTAGTCAGTAATGAGGAACCAGAGGAGGAAACTGTTCCTATAGATAAAGTTCCCTGAAGGCCTTCGTTGAAATCTTTAAGTTCATCTATAGCAATTTTTGTTAAATTCAATATTTGTTTGGCACGATTATAAAGCATAAGTCCCGCAGCAGTTAATTTAATATTTCGGCTTCCCCTTTCCACAAGCTTTACACCTAATTCATTTTCAAGATTTTTTAATTGATAACTTAAAGGCGGCTGTGCCATATGAAGTTTTTTTGCGGCATTAGTTATCTGCCCCTCTTCTACTATGGTGTAAAAATATTTTAATTGTTTGATATCTATAATAATCACTTCCTATATAGAAATTGTATATAACAGATACATATTATGTATTTTTTATATATATTTATGTTTGATATAATGATAAAAGAAATGTAAAAAATATTCAAGGCATCTGAACATAATGAGTGGAAGATGCGTAACATCTAAGGGGGTTACACTTTGTTTAAACTATTGAGATTTGCTAAACCATATAAAAAACAAATTATTTTGGGACCAATATTTAAATTGTTAGAAGCCATACTTGAAATATTAATGCCCACGATAATGGTTCTAATTGTAGATAAGGGCATAAAAATTAGAAGTATACCTTATATACTTGAAATAGGCGGCATAATGATTGTCATAGCTACGTTAGGGGTTACGTCTGCCTTTACCTGTCAATATTTTGCTTCTATAGCATCTCAGGGCTTTGGAACAATTCTAAGAGAAAAATTATTTAATAAGATAGGTACTCTATCCTATAGTGAAATTGATGAATTTGGTACATCCTCTTTAATAAATCGTGTTACAAATGACATAAATCAGCTGCAATTAGCACTGGCAATGTTTATGAGACTTGCCATAAGAGTGCCCTTTTTATGTCTTGGTGGAATTATAATGGCAATGCTTTTAGATGTAAAGCTCTCATCCATAATGTATTTATCCATGCCTATAATTGCCTTTGCCATATACATGATAATGAGCAGATCCCTTCCTATCTATAAAACAGTTCAAAGAAAATTAGATAAATTGGCATTAATATTAAGAGAAAATTTATCAGGAATAAGGGTTATAAGAGCATTTTCAAAAATGGATTATGAAAAAATAAGATTTAAAAATGCCAATAAAGATCAGACGGATACATCCATTAGGGTTGGTAAGATATCAGCTTTGATGAATCCTGCCACAAGTATAATAATGAATTTTTCAGTTTTATTTATATTGTGGTTTGGAGGTATTAGGGTAAATAATGGATTCGTTACAAGAGGAAAGATTATTGCATACATAAATTATACCACTTTGGTACTATCAGCTCTCATCATTGTTGCCAATCTCATTGTATTGTTTACAAAAGCAGCTGCAAGTGCTGCCAGGGTAAATGAAATTTTTGATACAAATCCAAGTATAGAATATAAGGATAAGCTGTTAGTAGATAAATTATCAAATAAAAATAGAAGTTTAATAAAATTTGAAAATGTTTCTTTTGCATATAAAAATTCTAAAAAAAATTCTATAAGCAATATTTCCTTTGATATAAAAAAAGGTGAGACTGTTGGAATAATAGGGGGTACCGGTTCTGGTAAAACAACTCTTATAAATTTAATTCCGCGACTTTATGATGCTTCAGAAGGAAAAGTTTTTATTAATGGAATTGATGTTGCGGAATATCCTAAAGAAGAAATTGGAAATAAAATAGGCTTAGTGCCTCAAAAAGCAGCTTTGTTCTCAGGATCAATTTTGGAAAATATAAAATGGGGAAAAGAAGATGCCAGTATAGAAGAGATTAAAAAAGCAGCTGAGATTAGTAAGGCATCAGAATTTATTGAAAAGCTTCCATTAAGGTACGAAACAAATGTATCACAGGGAGGAGTGAATCTTTCAGGAGGACAAAAACAAAGACTCACTATAGCAAGAGCCATTGTGCGTAAACCAGAAATATTGATTATGGATGACAGTCTAAGTGCTTTGGATTATGCCACTGATGCAGCACTTAGAAGTGATCTTAGGAAAAATACAGAGGGAATGACTATTATTATGGTTAGTCAGAGAATAAGTACAATAAAAGCATCAGATAAGATAATAGTCTTAGATAATGGATTAGTTTCTGGAGTTGGAAGTCATGAGGAGTTAATGAAAAATTCTGATGTATATAGGGAAATTTGTAATTCTCAGCTTTCAAAGGAGAGTGATAAAGATGAATAGTAATTTATTAAGATTATTTAAATACATTGCAAAGTATAAAGTATATATGTTTATGGCCCTTATATGTGCACTTATCAGTAATGTTTTAATAGCCTTTATTCCTTTTATTGTAGGAAAAGGTATAGATAGAATTATTGGAAAGGGAAAAGTAGATTTTAATAATCTTTTAAAAGTTATAATTATTTTAGGTATAGTATATATAATCAGTGCCTTATTTACATGGATATTTACGGTTATAGCTAATATTGTAGCTTTTAATACTGTAAGAGATATAAGGAATCAGGCCTTTAGTAAAATTAGTACACTGCCACTTAAATATTTTGATGGAAATGCCCATGGAGACATAATGAGCAGACTTACTAATGACATAGATTCTATTTCAGATGGCTTATTTCAGGGAATAACTCAGTTCTATCCTGGAATTATAACTATAGTAAGTTCACTTATATTGATGCTGGCATTAAGTGTAAAAATAACCATAGTAATCATAGTGATGACACCTTTATGTTTTTTGGTAGCTTCATTTATCACTGGAAGAACAAATAAAATGTTTAAAGAGCAGCAAAAAACTGTGGGAGAATTAAATGGTTATATTGAAGAGATTATTGGAAATCAAAAGGTAGTTAAGGCCTTCGGTTATGAAAAGAGATCAGAGAAAAAGTTTAATGAGATTAACAAAATGCTTTACAAATGCGGCCAGCAGGCTCAGTTTTATTCATCCTTAACAAATCCGGGAACCAGATATATAAATAATATTACCTATGCTTTAGTTGGAATAGTGGGGGGCTTGCTTTCAGTTTTAAGCGGTCTTAGTGTAGGAACAATTTCAAGCTTTTTAACTTATTCCACACAATTTTCACAGCCAATAAACAATGTAACCAGCGTGGCAACACAGCTTCAGGCAGCCCTAGCCTCCTGTGAAAGAGTATTCTCTGTAATAGATGAAACTCCTGAAGTATCCGATGCAGAAAATACTAAAGAAATTACAAAGTGTAATGGAAATATAAGTTTTGACAATGTATCCTTTTCATATGTAGATGAAGTGCCATTAATTAATGATTTTAGTGCAGAAATAAAAGAAGGAAGTACAATTGCAATAGTTGGACCTACAGGTGCGGGGAAAACTACTATGGTAAATTTACTTATGAGATTTTATGATATAAATAAGGGTAAAATATTTATTGATGGAACTGATATATATGAAATTAAAAGAGATAATCTTAGAAGTTTATTTGGAATGGTGCTTCAGGATACCTGGCTATTTGAAGGTACCATAAGGGACAATATTGCCTATGGAAAGGAAAATGCAACTCAGAGTGAAATTGAAGCTGCAGCAAAAGCTGCCTACATTGATAGCTTTATTGAAAAACTTCTAGAAGGCTATGATACTATTATTACAGAATCGGGGTCAAATCTTTCAGAGGGACAAAAACAACTGTTAACTATAGCTAGAGTAATGCTTATAGATCCTCCGATGCTTATACTGGATGAAGCAACCAGCAGTGTTGATACTAGAACGGAATTAAAAATACAAAGTGCCTTTCTTTCCATGATGAAGGGAAGAACCAGTTTTGTCATAGCTCATAGACTTTCTACTATTCGTGATGCGGATGTAATTTTAGTAATGAATAATGGAGAAATTGTTGAGAGGGGAAACCATGAAGAATTATTAGCAAGAGGCGGACTTTATGCTAGGCTATATGAAAGTCAGTTTAAAAATGCTGAGGAGGCGATTTAGTATAGAAGAAATTTTTGCACAAAGTAAAGATTAGATGATAATGTTATATTAAATAACTGGTGTTAGGAGGAAATAATATGGAATTTACTCATATAAATGATGAAGGAAGAGCCAAAATGGTAGATGTAGGAGCAAAAGCCGAAACGGAAAGAGAAGCTGTAGTTAAAGGTTCTATTTTCATGAAAAGAGAAACTCTTGAGAAAATAAAAGAAGGTACTATAAAGAAAGGGGATGTACTGGCAGTAGCTCAGGTAGCAGGAATAATGGCTGCTAAATCTACCTCCAGCATTATTCCTATGTGTCATCCTATATTTATAACAGGCTGCGATATAAATTTTAATTTAGACTTTGAGGAAAATAAGGTAGATGTTACATGCTCTACTAAAACCGTAGGTAAAACAGGAGTTGAGATGGAGGCACTCACAGCAGTATCTGCTGCTGCACTTACTATATATGACATGTGTAAGGCAATAGACAGGGGCATGGTAATTAAAGATATAAGACTTATGGAAAAAAGTGGTGGAAAGTCTGGAGTATATATTAGAGAAGAATGATAATATGGATTTTTTTAAAATATAGTATTATCAAAATGATATAAAATTATCAAAATGACAAGAAGATATTATTTTATTTATAATATCAAAATGTTATTAAAACAAATAAATATTTGATGAGATGATAAAATACTTCTGCCTTAATTATCTGGCATGGACTTTGCTACATATGTATAAAGATAATATTAATGAAGCTTATTCATATATGTATAAGTACTATCTTTAATATTAAGCTCATAGGAATTAGTAGCTGAGCACATTCTTTTACTGAGTGTGATTTACAGCTAGTTATCAGATAAAAGAGGGGTTGTAAGATTATGACGAATAATAATGAAATAGGATGGATATCCAATCCGATAGCTAGAGAAGCAGAGGGAAATAAATTTTCTACAGCATTTTTATCAAAAGATGTAGTTAATGGAGTAAGAAACTTTCATAAGACGTTACCTGATTATGAAAGAACTCCGCTTCATATACTTAAAAAGTTAGCTTCACATTTAGGTGTAGATGAAATAATGGTAAAAGATGAATCCTATAGATTTGGACTTAATGCCTTTAAGGTTTTAGGAGGATCTTATGCACTTGGAAATTATATATGCAATAAAATAGGGGAAGATATAGATAAAGTATCCTTTGAAAAACTTATATCTAAAGAAGTAAAAGATAAAATAGGAGATATAACCTTTGTTACAGCTACAGATGGTAATCACGGAAGAGGAGTAGCCTGGATGGCAAATAAACTTGGACAAAAATCCGTTGTATTTATGCCTAAGGGTTCATCAAATATAAGACTTGAGAACATAAGAGCAGAAGGTGCAGAAGCAAGTATAACAGATTTAAATTATGATGATGCTGTGAGGCTGGCAAATAAATATGCAGAAGAAAATAATGGCGTTATGGTACAGGATACAGCTTGGGAAGGCTACGAAGAGATACCTAATTGGATTATGCAAGGATATGCTACTTTAATCGATGAGGCAATTGAGCAGGTAAAGGAAATGGGCAAAGAAATACCAACCCATGTGTTCTTACAAGCAGGAGTAGGTTCTTTTGCAGGAGCCATTGAAGGATATTTAGCAGAAAAGTTTAAAGGGGAAAGACCTATAACAACAGTGGTAGAGCCAAATGAAGCAGCTTGCATATATAAATCTGCACTTATGAAGGATGGGGGTCCTCATGCAGTAACAGGGGATATGCCTACTATAATGGCAGGACTTGCCTGTGGAGAGCCTAATATAAATGGCTGGAAGATACTAAGGGATTATGCAGATATGTATATTTCATGCCCTGATAATGTAAGTGCCAGGGGAATGAGAATACTAGGAAATCCGCTAAAGGGAGATCCTAAAGTTGTATCTGGAGAATCGGGAGCAGTTGGATTGGGGATACTAAGCTTAATACTTGAGGACAGTTCTTTAAAGGAAATAGCAGAGAATTTAAAATTAGATGAAAAATCAAGAATACTTGTTATAAGTACAGAAGGAGATACAGATCCTGAAAATTACAGAAGAATAACTTGGGATGGATTGTATCAAAATAAATAAAAAAACTCCATGAGTATATAAAGAAGGTGATTTAATGTATACATTTATACTCAATAATATAGAGGTAAAAGTTAATGAGGACATAAATTTATTAGAATATTTAAGAGAATGTGAGGATTTAATTTCAGTAAAAAATGGCTGCTCAGAAGGTGCCTGTGGAGCTTGTATGGTGCTTGTGGATAATAGACCTATGAGAGCTTGTATATTATCTGTATCCAAGGTTCAAGGTAAAGAAGTTCTAACCGTAGAGGGATTGTCTCAAAGAGAAAAGGATGTATTTGCCTATTCCTTTGCTGAGGCAGGTGCAGTGCAATGCGGATTTTGTATACCTGGTATGGTGATAAGTGCAAAGGCTTTAATAGATAAAAATAATAATCCTACTACTGAATATGTTAAGGCGGCTATTAGGGGGAATATATGCAGATGCACTGGATATGTAAAAATAGAAAAGGCAATACTTATGGCAGCAGAATTTTTAAGAGAAAATAAATCACTTCCTATAGAAGATGAAGATGGAAAAGTGGGGGAAAGATTTCATAGAGTAGATGCTATTAGAAAAACTTTGGGAACTGCTAAATATGTAGATGACATTAAAATTCCTGGAATGATTTATGGATCAGCTCTTAGAACAAAATATCCTAGAGCTCTAATTAAAAGTATAAATGTAGCAAAGGCATTAAGTCACCCAGGGGTAGAAGCAGTACTTACTGCAGAAGATATTCCTGGAGAAAGATACCTAGGACATATAGTTAAGGACTGGCCAGCTCTTATTGCAGTAGGAGAGGAAACCAGATATATTGGGGATGCTGTTGCGTTAGTTGCGGCAGCATCAAAAAAAATTCTAAAAGAAGCCTTAGCACTTATTGAAGTTGAATATGAAGAATTGGAACCAATTACAAGTCCAGAGGAAGGCTTAAGGGAAGGAGCTCCTAAGATTCATCCTAAAGGAAACATATTGGTAAAAGAGGTTTTAAAGCGAGGAAATGCCCAGGAAGCTATTAAAAATTCAAAATATGTGGTAACATATAAGTATTCTACGCCCTTTACTGAGCATGCATTTTTGGAACCGGAGTGTGCCATAGGTATGCCTGAAGGTGATGGTGTGCTGCTTTATACTGGTGGTCAGAGTGTATATGATGAAAAACATGAAATAACAGCACTCTTAGGACTTCCGGAAAATAATGTAAGAGTAAAAAGTGCCTATGTAGGCGGTGGTTTTGGCGGAAAAGAAGACATGAGTGTTCAGCATCATGCGGCACTACTTGCCTATAAAACCAAGAAATCTGTTAAAGTCATACTGTCACGTAAGGAAAGTATAGCTATTCATCCTAAAAGACATGCTATGGAAATGGAATTTACTACAGCCTGTGATGAAAATGGTATACTTACAGGTATGAAGGCCACCTTAATATCAGATTCAGGAGCTTATGCATCTTTAGGTGGACCTGTACTTCAAAGAGCTTGTACTCATGCTGCAGGACCCTATAATTATCAAAATATAGATATAGTGGGTAAGTCTGTGTATACAAATAATCCTCCAGGAGGAGCCTTTAGGGGGTTTGGCGTTACTCAGTCGGCCTTTGCCACAGAATGTAATTTAAATAAATTAGCTGAAATGGTTGGCATATCTCCTTGGGAAATTAGGTATATTAATGCTATTGAAGAGGGACAAGAACTACCTAATGGCCAGATTGCAGATGCAGGTACTGCTTTAAAGGAAACCCTTATGGCAGTAAAGGATCAGTATTTATTTCATGAGGCTAAAAAAGATGAATATGTAGGTATAGCCTGTGCACTTAAAAATAGTGGTGTAGGTGTTGGTATCCCGGATATAGGAAGATGCAGGCTTACTATAATAAATGGTAGGGTACATATTAGAACCAGTGCTGCCTGTATAGGTCAGGGGCTTGGAACTATTGTCACTCAGATTTTCTGTGAAACCACAGGAATAGATGCAAAACTCACAGTATTAGATCAGCCAGATACTCTTATAACTCCTAATTCAGGTACTACTACAGCTTCAAGACAAACTGTATTTACAGGAGAAGCAGTTAGAGTGGTATCGGAAAAGCTGAAAAAAACTCTGGCCACTAAGACTCTTCAGGAATTAGAGGGTGAAGATTTCTATGGTGAGTATTCCTTTGCTACAGATCCTATGGGATCAGATAAACCAAATCCTGTAAGTCATGTTGCCTATGGTTATGCTACTCAAATGGTGGTACTTGATGAAAAGGGCTTAATAAAGAAATTTATAGCTGCACATGATGTAGGCAGAGCAATTAATCCAACAACGGTAGAAGGTCAGATTGAAGGTGGAGTTGTAATGGGACTTGGCTATTCACTCACAGAGGACTACCCGCTAAAGAATTCTATACCTACTGCTAAATTTGGAACTTTAGGTCTTTTTAGAGCTACTAGTGTTCCTGAAATAGATACTATAATAGTAGAGAAGAATAAAGCGCAGCTGGCATATGGAGCAAAAGGAGTAGGGGAAATAGTGGTGGTGCCCACAGCACCGGCAGTTCAGGGAGCTTACTATAAATTAGATGGCATTTTTAGAACAAAATTGCCTTTAGAAGATACAGCTTACCGCAAGAGTAAGAAGTAATTATAGATAAACAACTTTATATGTAAATTTATGATTTAGGATATAAAATTAGAAAGCCGTACAGCTTAAAATAATATTTAATTATGAAATTGGATATCTATAAAGGTAAATTTATTTATAAATTAAAGATTCATTTATTATGAAAATATTAAAATAGCAAATTAGATTATCTAAGAATATGCCCTTAAAGCTTTATCTGTAGAAAGTATAATCTTTAGGGCTGCTTATTAAGATATAAATAAAATTAGGCATGTGAAAATAAATAAGGAGTCAAAGATGCGACGAATATTTTAAATCTTACAAGGAAACAGGTTCCGAAAATAGTGAGCTATTAGAGGGTTCTGTTGACGTAGTAGGATTTAAAATAGGCTAGCATACTGACTAGTTTATTTTTTGAACATGCCTTACATGGAGGAATAGAAAATGAGTAAAGAAATAATCGCAACTAAAAATGCTCCAGGAGCAATCGGACCTTATTCACAAGCTAATAAGGTGGGTAATCTTGTTTTTACTTCAGGTCAGATACCACTGGATCCAGCAACAGGAAAACTTGTAGATGGAGATATAAAAGAAGCTTCAGTTAGAGTTTTTGAAAACTTAAAAGCTATTTTAGAAGAAGCGGGTTCTTCTTTAGACAAAGTAGTAAAGACAGTAGTTTATTTAAAGGATATAAATGATTTTGCAGCAGTAAATGAAGTTTATGCTACTTATTTTACATCTAATTATCCAGCTAGATCCTGCTTTCAGGTAGGTAAATTACCTTTGGATGCAAAACTAGAAGTTGAAGCTATTGCTGAAGTGTAATTTACCCGAAATTAATTGAGTTTTTAACCTGACTAACTTGGCGTAAGTCTTCCACGCACTCTGTGAAAGCGATTCACACAAAATCGAAGATTTTGGTTCTCTGCTTGCACACAGCGAAAGCGATTCACACAAAATCCAAGATTTTGGTTCTCTGCTTTTCTTCAAGTGGGAGTTCAACGCCAAGTAAGCCATGCATTTGCAGTTCTAAAATTCAGATGGGGTAAAAAAATCCCCACCTGAATTAAGAACTTGCTTCAATAGAAGATTAAGAAATATAACTTGTTGATTCATAGTCAGCAAGTTATTTGTTTAAGTAATAAAATATACGGATATATTTAACATTACTTTTACCTTATTGGAGGATTTTAATGAATATTAAAAAGGATTTACCAGAAATATATGAGAGTTTTTCAGAAGCTAGAAAAAATGGATTTATTACAGCAAAAGATTTAAAGGGCAAGGGTATACCATTAATAGGAACATTTTGCACTTATATGCCTCAGGAAATAGCTATGGCAGCTGGAGCGGCAGTAGTTTCTCTATGTTCTACCTCTGATGAAACTATAGGAGATGCAGAAAAGGATTTACCAAGAAATCTTTGCCCTCTAATAAAAAGCAGCTATGGTTTTGGCAAGACAGATAAATGTCCGTATTTTTATTTTTCAGATTTAATTGTAGGGGAAACTACCTGTGATGGTAAAAAGAAAATGTACGAATATTTAGGAGAATTTAAGTCTGTACATGTAATGCAATTGCCTAATAGTCAAAATGGAGATAAGAGCTTTGAACTTTGGAAAAATGAAATCATAAAATTAAAAGAAATCATAGAAGAAAAGTTCAATGTTAAAATATCTGAAGAGAGAATAAAAGAAGCTATTAAAATTAAAAATAAAGAGAGGATGGCTTTGAAAAATTTCTATTCATTAGGGAAATTAGAGCCACCAGCTCTCACAGGTTCTGATATATTTAAAGTCATAAATGGAGCAGGTTTCAAATTTAATAAAGAAAGTTCCATAAAGGAACTACACATGTTAAAAGAAAAAGTTAAAAGAGATTATGAAGAAGGTAAAAAACTAGGATCTAAACCTAGAATTTTAATAACAGGTTGCCCTATTGGAGGAGCAGCGGAAAAGGTTATAAAAGCTATAGAAGATAATGGTGCCTATGTAGTTGCCTTCGAAAATTGCAATGTATCTAAGGCTAATGAACTTTTAGTGGCTGAAGATAAAGATATATTTGATGCTTTGACAGAAAAATATTTGTCTATAGGTTGTTCCTGCATGTCACCTAATCCTAACAGATTAGATTTACTTGGAAGAATGATAGATGAGTATAAAGTAGATGGAGTAATAGATGTGGTACTTCAGGCATGTCACACCTATGCAGTAGAAACTCTTTCAATAAAAAGGTTTGTTAATGACAAATGTAATATTCCATACATGTCTGTAGAGACAGACTATTCACAGTCTGATATAGGTCAATTGAACACTAGGATGGCAGCTTTTATTGAAATGTTGTAGAGTAAATTATTGACCAAGTATTTACTAATTAAAGCTAATAATTCTATTTATTTGTAAAGCAGCGGAGAGGTGATAAGGTGAAGGCTTATTCTATAGGAATAGATTCTGGTTCTACAACAACTAAAGGTATTTTATATAACGGTAAGATAGTAAAAAAAATTATTAAAAAGACTTCTGTAAAGCCGCGTCAAAGTCTACTAAATATATATGAGGAACTATCAAGAAATTTAGAAGAAAAGCCTTATGTTGTAGCAACCGGGTACGGTAGAGAATTAGCAGATTTTGCAGATAAAAAGATTACAGAAATTACCTGCCATGGCAAAGGAGCAAAATATTTTAATGAAGACGTGAGAACTGTAATAGATATAGGTGGACAGGATAGTAAAGTTATAAAGCTGGACAAAGACGGAAATTTAGTAGATTTCTTAATGAATGATAAGTGTGCAGCAGGGACAGGCAGATTTCTAGAAGTAATAGCAAATACTTTGGATACAGATGTGAAAGCTATAGATCAGCTGTCCAAAGGGGTAGAACCCTATGCTATATCCAGTATGTGCACTGTATTTGCTGAATCTGAGGTTGTAAGTTTAATTGCACAGGAAATTCCAAGGGAAGAGATTCTATCTGGAATTTTGTCTGCTATAGCTAAGAGAACAGCTAATTTTGTTTCTAAATTAAGTATTGAAAATGTAGTTTTTTTCACAGGAGGGCTCAGCGGAAGTGAGGAATTGAAAAAGAAGGTTGAGGGATTTCTTAATACAAAAATTGAAACCTCACCCGTATCTCAGTATGCAGGCGCCATTGGTGCAGCCATAATAGGATATAATAAAATTAAATATGAATAACTGTTTTGGATATTAGGCATATGAAAATAGACTAGCATACTGGCTAGTTATTTATTTGAATGTGCCTTAGCCTAATTACTGAAATGCACTCTGAGATGAAGATAATAATTGTAATTATCTCGGAGGTGATTAAGCATTTGATAACTTCTTTATAGCACTGATAGCAGTATTTATTTCCTCTGAATTATTAAAATGTGAAAAGCTAAATCTAACAGCACCTTGATTTTCCGTACCTAAGGACTTGTGCATTAAAGGGGCACAGTGAGCACCAGATCTGGTACATATATCATAAGTATCCGCTAATTCCTGACTTATATCCTTTGAGTCATAGGAAGCTATGTTAAGGGATACAATGGGGGCTCTCTGGGTAGTAGAAAAATCACCATAGATTTTAATCTTTGGGATATCCTTAATTCCATTATAAAATTGCCACATAAGATTTAGCTCATGCTCTCTTATTCTATCTATGCCAGTGTTTTTAATGAATTCAATACCTGCTAAAAGCCCAGCAATACCATGAACGTTAACAGTTCCAGCTTCCAGGGCATCAGGCATGGTATTTGGATGCTCCTGGGAAAAAGAGAAGCTGCCGCTGCCGCCTGTTTTTAAAGGAACTATATTTACAGTATCATTTATGCAAATTCCACCAGTTCCTTGAGGACCATAAAGAGATTTATGTCCTGTAAAGCAGAGTATATCAATGTAGTCAGCTTTCATGTCAATTGGGAAAACACCAGCAGTTTGAGAAGCATCTAATATGAATAATAGATTATGATCTTTACATATTTTGCCTACTCTTTTAATATCTATTAGGTTGCCTGTTAGATTTGAAGCGTGAGTACAGATTATGGCTTTAGTATTTTCTTTTATTTTATTTTCTAATTCATAGTAATCTAATAAGCCTTTTTTATCACATTTTATAATAGAAATCTGAACACCTTTTTTTCTAATTTCGTAAATAGGTCTTAGCACGGAATTGTGTTCCATTGATGTAGTTATTATGTGATCATTTGCTTTGAAGGAACCTTTTATGGCAATATTTAGGCTTTCTGTGGCATTTGAAGTAAAGGCAACATTTAATGGGTTATCTAGGTTGAATAATTTTGCAATTTTTTCTCTTGCAGTATAAACTT
Source organism: Clostridium sp. (assembly GCF_047718555.1). GTDB lineage: Bacteria > Bacillota > Clostridia > Clostridiales > Clostridiaceae > Clostridium_I. Next base: position 20,427 of record NZ_JBDNRK010000036.1, read on the forward strand.
TTCTTGAAGCATCTAGAGATAGTTTATAGCCGCCCCTTGATGGATTCCCAAGGGTATTTATAGCATTAAATACTGCTTTTGAAACTTGTGGTGGCTTTGGAAAACTTGTAGCTGCATTATCAAAGTAAATCATTAGTTAATCCTCCTTTGCAATTATTATATCATGCTTTTAAAATCATTACATAAATGGGGGATATCTTAATTTTTAATAATTAAACTAGGTGAGTAAGTGCTGTAAGTATTAATTTTTAAGATCTATTTATAGATTTTTAAAAGAGAATTGATTTTTATTAATGTTTTACTGGATTAATAATGAATTTAAGTTTAAAATAAATTTTTGATAGATATATTTTAGTTTTTTAGTGTCTGAGAAATTAGTAAATGTCTTATAAAGTTAAAATTAAAAATTATAGCAGGAGGAGATAAAGATGAGTATAAATAGTTTTGTAAAAACTCACGGATTGGGAAATGAATATATTGTTTTAGATGAGGAAAATATAAATTTCAAATTAACAGAAAAGGCAATTAAAAGGATATGTAATGTAAACTTTGGAATAGGTTCAGATGGAATATTACTAAATGTTAAATCTACAAAGGCAGATTTTGGACTTAAAATTTTTAATCCAGACGGATCGGAAGCAGAAAAAAGTGGAAATGGTTTAAGAATATTTTGTAAATATATTTATGACTATGGTTTTACTAACAGTGAGGAATTTTCTGTTGAAACTAAGGGAGGATTAGTTAAGGCAAAGATTATTGAAACTTCAAATAAAAAAGCAAAATTAATTTCAGTAGATATGGGAAGAGCAAATTTTAATTCAAAAGAAATTCCTACAAATTTTTCTACTGATGAAGTAATAGGAGAAAAATTAAAAGTTGAAGATAAAGAGTATGAAATAAATTGTGTTTCTATGGGAAATCCTCACTGCGTAGTTTTAAAGGATGAATTAAGCATTGATGAAATAAAAAAATATGGCACACTTATAGAAAATCACAGCAAATTTCCAAATAGAACTAATGTGCAATTTGCAAAGGTTATATCAAGAAATGAGGCGGAAATATTAATATGGGAAAGAGGCGCTGGCTTTACTTTAGCATCAGGAAGCTCATCTTGTGCAGTAGCAAGTGTTTTAAGAAAGAGAAATTTAGTTGATGGCAATATTAAAATAAAGATGCTTGGTGGAGAATTACTTATAGAAATAGATGACAATTGGAATATAAGAATGACCGGTGAAGTTAGACAAATAGCAGAGGGCGTTTTGAGTAGTGAACTTATAGAAGATTTAAATAAATAATAGATAAAATATACGAGCATACTGGCCTATTTATTTTTTGAATATGCCTAAGTAAATTTAAGTTAATATTATATTTAGAAATCAGGTGATGTAATATGGGAGCAAATAATTCTGAATTTTCCTGTGGCGGAGGCTGTAGTGCAAAACTGGCCCCGGGCTTTTTACAAAAGGTACTTAAAAAAATTCCAAATAGATTCGATGAAAATTTAATAATAGGCTTTGACAGTTGTGACGATGCAGCAGTTTATAAACTTACGGAAGATATAGCCATAATACAGACTCTAGATTTTTTTACACCTATAGTAGAAGATCCCTACACCTTCGGGAAAATTGCCGCAGCTAATGCCCTTAGTGATATCTATGCTATGGGGGGAGAAGTGAAAACAGCGCTTAATATCGTTTGTTTCCCAGAAAAGCTTCAAGGAGAAATACTTGCAGAGATACTAAGAGGCGGAGCAGAGAAAGTTCAGGAAGCAGGAGGTATAGTCTGTGGAGGACATTCCATAAATGATGATCAGCCTAAATATGGATTATCTGTTACTGGAATAATTAGCCCTAAAAAGGTATTATCAAATAATAAATGTAATATAGGAGATAAAATTATACTTACAAAGCCTCTTGGAATAGGTATAATAACCACGGCAAATAAGATTGGGGAGGCCAGTGAAGTCGCCTATGAAAAAGCCATAAAGTCTATGGAAACTTTAAATAAATATGCCGCAGAGAAAGCTAAAAAATACAATATAAGTGCATGCACAGATGTAACTGGCTTTGGATTTCTAGGACATTTAAATGAAATGGTAACTGAAGGGTATACTATTTCTGTAGCTGCAAATAAGATTCCCTATATAGAAGAGGCCTATGGATATGCAAAGGAATTTTTTATAACGGCAGCAGGTCAAAAAAATAGAAATCATTTAAAGGATAAAGTAAAACTTGAAAATATAGAATTTGCCATGGAGGAAATACTATTTGATCCGCAAACCTCCGGCGGTCTTTTAATAAGCGTGGATAGTTCGCAGGCGGAAACTTTGTTAAAGGATTTAAATGAGCTTCAGTTAAGGTCAGAGATTGTAGGGGAAGTAGTAAGCAGAGAAGATGTAAATATAGTAGTTAAAAATCAGACAAATTGAAGTGAAATAAGGCATGTGAAAATAAATAAGAAGTCAAAGATGCGACGAATATTTTGAATCCAACAAGGAAACAGGTTCTGATGATAGTTAGGCTATCAGAGGGTTCTGTTGACGCAGTAGGATTCAAAATAGGCTAGCATACTGACTTGGTTATTTTTTGAAGATGCCTAAGAAAATAGAAGGAGGATAGGATATATTATGATAAAAATAGATGCAAGGGGAGAAGCTTGTCCTATACCAATTATAAAGGCAAAAAAGGAACTCAAAAATATTAAAGATAATGGAATAGTTTTAGTTGTAGTGGATAATGAAATAGCTAAGGAAAATTTAGAAAAGATGGCCAAAGAGCTTGGTTATAAATATAGCAGTGAAACTATAAATAAAGAACATTATGAGGTGGAAATTGTAAAGGGTGAAGGTACAGAAAAAATTTCTGAGAACTTAAAAAATCAGAATGAAACAGAGAATGATAATGAAATAGGAAATTACCCTAAAAGCAACAATTCCATAGTAGTAATTTCTTCTAATACAATGGGAGATGGCAATGAAGAACTTGGGAAAATACTTGTTAAGGGATTTATATATGCCTTAACAGAGATAGAAAAATTACCTGCTTCTATTATATTTTATAACGGTGGAGCAAAGCTTACCATAAAAGAATCCCCAGTGATAGAGGATCTGCAAAAACTTCAGCAGCTGGGAGTAGAAATATTAACCTGTGGAACCTGTCTTGATTATTACAACATAAAAGAGTCTTTAGCTGTGGGAGCAATAACAAATATGTACAGCATCGTGGAAAAAATGAACGCGGCTGATAAGATTATTAAACCTTAGGTTTATTACAGGTGGCATTTATGAATATAGAAATATTTAATTTAATTACTTTTGATTCAACCCATAGTGCAATTAGAGCAGAAAAAGAGCTGCTTTCAGTGGGTATAAAGGTTAAGGTTATACCTGTGCCAACAGAAATAACTTCCGGCTGTGGACTTTCCATAAAAATAAATTTAGATGATTTAAATGAAGCAAGAAAGATATTATTTAAAGACAAAATACAGGTGTCCGGTTATTATCATATTAAAAAGACAGGATTAATTAAGGAAATAAGGGCTATTCATGAGTAAATATAAGCTGGAATTGAAGCAAGTTCTTAATTCAGGTGGGGATTCTTTTACCCCATCTGAATTTTAGAACTGCAAATACATGGCTTACTTGGCGTTGAACTCCCACTTGAAGAAAAGCAGAGAACCAAAATCTTGGATTTTGTGTGAATCGCTTTCGCTGTGTGCAAGCAGAGAACCAAAATCTTGGATTTTGTGTGAATCGCTTTCACAGAGTGCGTGAGAGACTTACGCCAAGTTAGTCAGGTTAAAATTATGCATTTGATTGATAGGAGCTAGTATATGATATTAAATAAAATAGCTATTTTACTAGTGAAGGTAAATTTGGTGCAGCGTATATAGATTTTACTGCAATAATTGAAATAGGAGGATCTCAATAGTGTTTACAATACAAAAACTAGTTCAGCCAGAAAGACTTGCTGCTGCCTATAAGATCTTGATAGAGAGAAAAAACAATAACATTTTAGGTGGATGTGCTTTCCTTAGAATGGGGTCTAAAAGTATAGGTACAGCCATAGATTTATCAAAATTAGATTTAAATTACATAAGGGAACAGGACGATTACATAGAAATAGGTGCTATGACAAATCTAAGAGAATTTGAAACTCATTATTTATTTAAGGAATATTTTGGAGGAGTTCTTGGAGAAGCGGTAAGGAATATAATAGGAGTTCAATTTAGAAATATTGTTACAGTGGGTGCTACGGTATTTTCAAAATATGGTTTTTCGGATGTTATAACAGCGCTGTTAGCATTGGATACAGAGGTTGAATTATACAATGGTGGAAGAATTAATTTAGAGGATTTTCTAAATATGCCCTATGAAAAGGATATTTTAACAAGAATATTTATAAAAAAGAACAGTAGAAAAGCAGTATATAAAGATTTTAGAAATGCTGTTAGTGATTATCCTATATTAAATGTTACAGTATCAACCTTGAAGAATAATTGGATTATAGTTGTAGGTGCAAGACCTGGAAAAGCTGCTATAGCTAAAGAAGCGTCAAAGGAATTGTCCAAAGAAAATTTAACAGAGGAAGATATAGATAAAGCAGCTGATATGGCATCAAAAGAATTAGCCTTTGGTACTAATATGAGAGGGTCAGGAGAATATAGAAAAGCCATGTGCAAAGTATTAGTAAAAAGAGCAATAATGGAGGTGTTATAGTGGAAATAGAATTTATGCTGAATAACAAAAAAGTGAATTTTCAAGTAGAACCAGATGAATTTCTTGCAGATACTTTAAGATCAAAGGGAATATACAGTATAAGAAAAGGCTGTGACACCACTTGCTGTGGGCTTTGTACAGTATGGGTAGATGAGAAACCGATTTTATCATGCTCTTTCTTAAGTGCTAGGGCTAATGGTAAAAAGATTATTACTATAGAAGGGATCTCAGAAGAGGCTGATAAATTTGCCAAAATTCTAGTAGATGAAGGTGCAGAGCAATGTGGATTTTGCAGTCCTGGTTTTATAATGACTGTAATTGCTATGAAAAAGGAATTGCATAATCCAAAAGAATCAGATATAGTTCACTATTTAACAGGTAATTTATGTAGATGCACAGGATATATGGGGCAAATGAGAGCCATTAAAAAGTATTTGGAGGTAGTTTAAATTATGAAAATTGTGGGAAAAGGTATTTCAAAAATAGACGGAATGTCTATTGCTACAGGAAAGCCTGTTTATACAGAAGATTTAGCTATGTCAAATGCTTTAGTGGTTAAAATACTTAGAAGTCCTCATGCCTTTGCAATGATAGAAAATATAGATATTTCAAGGGCAGAGGCAATAGAAGGTGTTGAGTGTATTCTAACCTATAAAGATGTGCCAAAGACAAGATTTACTTTGGCTGGTCAGTCTTATCCAGAACCATCACCCTATGATAGATTGATATTAGATAAGATAGTAAGATATTCTGGGGATGAGGTGGCTATTATAGCAGCAATAGATGAGAAAACTGCTATAAAGGCTATGAAGATGATAAAGGTTAAATATAAAATACTTCAGCCGGTTTTAGATTTTGAAAAAGCAGCAGATTCTGAAATAATTGTGCATCCTGAAGAGGATATTCATTGTAATTTTGATATAGGAATGGACAGAGAAAGGAATGTTGTTTCAAGCCAAAAGGTGGAAATTGGAGACGTGGAAGAAGAACTTAAGAGATGTGATGTAGTTGTGGATGAAACCTATTATACTCAGGCCCAGGCCCACTGTATGATGGAGACCTATCGCGCCTTCAATTATCTTGATCATATGGGAAGGCTGGTAGTTGTAAGTTCTACTCAGATTCCATTTCATGTAAAAAGACAATTATCCATAGCTCTGGAAATGCCAGCCAGCAAGATAAGAGTAATTAAACCAAGAATAGGAGGAGGATTTGGTGGGAAACAGACTTCAGCAGTAGAAATATTCTCAGCTCTTGTAACTATAAAAACAGGTAAACCTGCTAAAATTGTATATGAAAGAAAAGAGACTTTTCAGTGTACAACTACAAGACATCCTATGAGAATAAGAGTCAGGCTTGGAGTTGACAAAGAAGGCTTTATAAGAGCTATTGATATTCAGGGTTTATCTGATACAGGAGCTTATGGTGAACATGCCTCTACTGTGTTTGGAGTTGTTGGTCAGAAAACTCTTCCATTGTATAATAAGACTAAAGCTGTAAGATTTATGGGGAATGTAGTATACACTAATAAGACACCTTCTGGTGCTTTTAGAGGATATGGTGCTACTCAGGGAACTTTTGCTCTTGAATCAGCTATAAATGAATTAGCGGAAAAAATTAATATGGATAGTACGGAAATAAGATTAAAGAATTTAATAAAAGAAGGAGAAAGTTCTCTAATACATTCTGAAGGTTTAGGAAGCTCTACTCTTCATAAATGCATAAAGAGAGGTAGGGAACTAGTAGGTTGGAAGGAAAAGTATCCAAGGAGAAGGGTATCAAAGAATAAAGTTAGGGGAATGGGCATGGCGGTGACCATGCAAGGCTCAGGTATAGCTAATATAGATACAGCTTCTGCAGAGGTTAGATTAAGTGATGATGGGAACTATACTCTTCTTATAGGCTCTACGGATATGGGAACTGGCAGTGATACAATTCTTACTCAGATGGCAGCAGAGATTTTAGAAACTTCCATTGAAAAATTCATAGTAAATGCGGCGGATACAGATGTTTCACCCTATGATCCAGGATCCTATGCCTCAAGCACTACTTACGTTACAGGAATGGCCGTGGTAAGGGCAGCTGAGGAACTGAAAAGGCAAATAATAGAATGTGGAGCGAAATTTATAGGAGTGGATTCCAGTGAGGTGGATTTCAGCGGAGATGGGATTATGACAAAAGATGGGTCCAAATCTATAAGCTTAAGGAAAATTGCAGAGCAGGCAGTTTTGGGTACAGGAAAGCTGCAGCTGGTAGGCAACGGGACTTATGGAAGCGAGACATCTCCACCGCCTTTTGTGGCTGGTTTTGCAGAGGTGGAAGTTGATATTGAAACTGGAAAGGTAGAACTTATAGATTATACGGCAGTGATTGATTGTGGAACTGTGATTAATTCAAAATTAGCTAAAATTCAAGCAGAAGGCGGAATTGCCCAAGGTATTGGCATGGCGCTGTATGAAGATGTTAAATTTGATTATAAGGGTAATCTTCAGACAAATTCCTTTATGCAATACAAAATTCCAAGCAGAAAAGATATAAAAAGTATAAAAATATATTTTGAGCCAAGTTATGAGCCTACAGGGCCTTTTGGAGCAAAATCAATTGGAGAGGTAGTAGCAAATACACCACCTCCAGCTATAGTTAATGCAGTTTATAATGCTACCGGTGTTAGGATAAACAAGCTTCCAATTACCCCGGAGAAGATTTTTATGGAGATGAATAGATAAATTTAAGGGTACAAAAAATATGTTTGAAAGTATAATGGTAATATTAGACATATTGTTTTTATGCATTATAATGATAACTAAGGAAGTATTTAACCTGACTAACTTGGCGTAAGTCTCCCACGCACTCTGTGAAAGTGATTCACACCAAATTAAAATTTGGGTTCTCTACTTTTCTTCAAGTGGGAGTTCAACGCCAAGTAAGCCATGCATTTGCAGTTCTAAAATTCAGATGGGGTAAAAGAATCCCCACTGAATTAAGAACTTGCTTCAATAATACTAAATTTCGCAATAAGACTCTTAGGTGTTATAATATATCTGTGCTTATATATGGATTTCTTATATGAGAGTTAAAGAACTTATCAATGATTTATCGTATTACTTTGCAAATTGAAGGTAATAAATATTTAATATGATTATGTATGTGAGAACAAATAATTAGATGGAGGAAACAATATGAGTTATTCTGGAGTTATTTTTGATCTTGATGGAACACTTCTTAATACCCTTGATGATATGGCTGATTCAGTGAATTCTATATTAGAAAAGCATGGATTTCCTGTACATGATGTGGAAAAGTATAAATACTTTATTGGTAACGGAATGGAGAAATTAATTAGAAGAGCTGTACCAGAAAGTATTTTACAGGATGAGGAAATGGTGAAGACATGTTTAGATGAATTTATGAGAGAATATGACAGAAGATGGGACAAATTAACAAGGCCATATAATGGAATAAATGATTTAATGGAAGCTCTTGATAATAATGGTATAGAGATGTCTGTGCTTTCAAATAAACCAAATAATTTTACTAGGGTTTTAATAGATAAGTTTTTTGGATTAAAACGCTTTAAAATTGTTTTTGGAGCCAGAGAAAATGTACCTAAAAAACCTGATCCAACAGCAGCCTTGGAAATATCAAAACTATCAAAAATACCAGTAGAGGAGTACCTTTACCTAGGAGATACCGGAGTAGATATGAAAACAGCTAATGCTGCTGGTATGTATGCCGTAGGAGTTACCTGGGGTTTCAGAAAAGCTGATGAATTGTTAGAAAATGGGGCTAAGAAAATAATTGACAATCCTATAGAGCTTATTGAACTATTAAATGATCGAAAAAAATAATAACAAAATAAGTTTAAAAAGTCTACTTAAACTGCGTAAGGGCGATGTTATCTCCATAGTAGGAGCAGGCGGAAAGACTACATTGATGTTTTCTCTAGCAGAAGAATTAGGAAAAGGAAATAAAGTCCTTGTAACCACTACTACAAAAATATATGTACCAAAGGAACAGCAATATAATTACATCGCCAATAGTGAAAATAAACTCCATTATTATAATCATATGAATAATAATGGAATTTATGTATATGGAAAAGGAATAAATCACCATGAGAATAAATTAATTGGTTTGGATTGTGAACTTTTGCAAAAGCAATTGCCTTATTTTGATTATATACTTATAGAAGCAGATGGTTCTAAGAAAAAATCCATTAAGGGCTGGAAAGATAATGAACCTGTTATAAGTGATATGACTAATAAAACTATAGGAGTTTTTAGTATAGAAAACATAGGAAAAGAAGTCAATGAAAATAATATTCATAGGTTGGAGCAGTTTATGAATATTACCGCTTCTTCTAAAGGTGATATTATAAATATAGATCATATTATAAAATTAATATTTCATCCTAAAGGTTTATTTAAAGATGCTGTAGGAGAAAAAATTTTATTTATAAATAAGGTAGAAAATAAAAATGATATTGTTTTAACAAAAGAATTAGTTGAAAGTGTTTGTAAAAATAACAATGGATATATTGACAGCATTGTTTTTAAAAAATTACTATAGAAAAAGACATTAGTAAAAACCGTATAACCTTGAATATAAAATGAGGACTTCGCAATGGAGCCCTTGTTTTTTATACAGTTATTTGCTGATAATTAAGTGAGGTAATTTTACAATGTGAAACTTATTCAATGTTAATATGCAAGTAATTATAATTTACAATTGTTAAATAATTGTCTAATTAATAATAAGTAGGTAAATTTTTATATTATTAGATAATAATTATTATATTTTATGTTGAATTTTGGCTTTCCATATTTTATAATATACTAAATAAAACTAGTTAAATACATATGAAAAATTTATAGTTAAATATGTATTTTTAATGTAAATAATACAGTATAATGAATGTTAATATTTAAATAAAAGTTGGTGTAGTTATTTGAATGTATCTGAAGAAGTAAAAAACAGATTGTCTATGTTTAAAAATTTATATGACACAATCAGAATTATAGATCCCATAAATAAGCGAACAATAATAACAAAAGATGATAATATTAAAACAGTTAAAAGTAATTGCTATGATTTTTGGAAAAATAAATCTTCATGTAAAAACTGCATTTCTATGAGGGCTTATATAAATCAAGATACCTTTACTAAATTCGAATACAATAACGGAAAAATATTCTTTATAATCGCTACTCCTATAAAATTTCATGAAAAGGCATATGTTGTAGAAATGATAAAGGAAATTTTTATAGAAGATTTAAATATTCATGGAAAAGGTGACTTAAAAGAGTTGATCAATAATTTAAATAAAAAAATTGTAATTGATGATCTTACTAATGTATACAATCGAAGGTATATTAGTGAAAGATTGCCTGTGGATATAAATAATAGTATTAAAATTAAGAAACCCTTAACAGTAGTCATAGCAGATGTAGATTCTTTTAAGAAGGTAACGATAATTATGGACATGTAATGGGGGATATAGTACTTAAAGATACTTCCAAATTGATTAAAAATTGTTTAAGTAAAAGTGAAGATTGGGTAGGCAGATATGGCGGCGATGAATTTATAATTGTATTGTATAATACTGATAGAAAAGATGTTTTTAAGACTGTAGAGAATATCAGGGCAAAAATAGAAAAACATAAATTTAAATATGTGGACAAGAGTATTAACGTTACCTTAAGTCTTGGAGTATGCACCGTCAATAGCTATGCAGACTTTGATGGTATAATGGAAATGTTAGATGAAAATTTATATAAGGCTAAGAAAAATGGCAAGAATAGGATCGTTGCTGATATATAATATATAAAATTCATAGGAAATAAATTTTCAATATGTACTTTATGATGTATAATTGATAATACTGACTATATTATATTTTAAGGAGTTGATAAAATTGGCTTTTTACTTTGATGAACCCTCACATACTTTTAGTGAATATTTATTAGTTCCTGGATATTCATCTTCAAAGTGTGTACCAGCAAATGTTAGTTTGAAAACGCCAGTGGTAAAATTTAAAAAAGGAGAAACCTCAGCAATTGAGATGAATATTCCTTTGGTTTCTGCAATTATGCAGTCTGTTTCAGATGATAAAATGGCAATTGCACTTGCTAAGGAAGGTGGAATTTCCTTTATCTATGGTTCCCAGTCTATCGAAAACGAAGCTGCTATGGTATCACGTGTAAAAAATCATAAAGCAGGTTTTGTTATTAGTGATTCAAATATTAGACCGGATCAAAAATTGCAGGATATTTTAGAACTAAAGAGGAAGACAGGACACTCTACGGTGGCAGTTACAGAGGATGGTACAGCTACTGGAAAACTTTTGGGTATTGTTACCAGTAGAGATTATCGTGTAAGCAGAATGAGTCCAGATTGTAAGGTCCTTGATTTTATGACACCTTTTGCGAAATTGGTTTCTGCAAAAAAAGGAACTTCTTTAAAAGAAGCTAATAATATTATTTGGGATTATAAATTAAATTCATTGCCAATTGTAGATGATGATCAGCATCTTGTCTATATGGTATTTAGAAAGGATTATGATTCAAATAAAGAAAATAAGTTAGAACTTTTAGATGGCTCTAAGAGATATATTGTTGGGGCAGGGATTAATACTCGTGATTATAAGGAAAGAGTACCAGCTCTAGTGGAAGCAGGAGCGGATGTTTTATGTATAGATTCCTCTGAGGGCTTTTCTGAATGGCAGAAGCTAACATTAGACTATATTCGTGAAAATTATGGAGATAAAGTTAAAGTAGGAGCGGGAAATGTAGTTGACAGAGAGGGCTTTCTGTTTTTAGCAGAAGCAGGAGCTGATTTTGTTAAGATAGGTGTAGGCGGAGGTTCTATATGCATTACCAGAGAGCAAAAGGGTATTGGTAGAGGACAGGCAACAGCGCTTATAGAAGTTGCAAAAGCCCGTGATGAGTACTTTGACAAAACTGGAATATATATACCGATATGTTCTGATGGAGGAATTGTGTATGATTATCACGTAACTCTTGCCCTTGCAATGGGAGCTGACTTTATTATGCTTGGAAGATATTTTTCACGTTTTGATGAGAGTCCTACTAACAAAGTGAGTATTAATGGAACCTATATGAAAGAATATTGGGGAGAAGGTTCTAACCGTGCTAGAAACTGGCAGAGATATGATATGGGCGGTGACAGCAAGTTATCCTTTGAAGAAGGGGTTGATTCCTATGTACCTTATGCTGGCAGCCTTAAGGATAATGTATCATTGACTTTAAATAAAGTTCGTTCAACTATGTGTAACTGTGGAGCAATGACAATTCCAGAACTTCAGGAAAAGGCAAAAATTACTTTGGTATCAGCTACTTCTATTGTTGAGGGAGGAGCACATGATGTTGTGCTTAAGGATACATCTAGCAATATTATAAAGTAGAGATTTACATAAAAAATTGTCATCTATTTATATATTAATAAGTAGATGACAATTTTTTTTGTAGTATTTAAATATGTAGATTTTTATTAAAAAATTATTTGATTATATACAGCGCTTCTAAGATGATATTTATAGTAGTATAATTAAATTGTATGAATATGTAAGCTTTAATTTAAATTCTGCTTATATGGTATAAGGGGAGTGGGGTTAAATGAAAAATAAAAAATTAAGATTAAAGATAACTATTGGGCTTTTTGTTGCTTGTATACAAAACATACATGGAGATGTATAGTTATGGAAGAGAATTTAAAAAATATACTTATTACAATGCAGTGTAATGAAATAACTGAAAAGAAAATTTACATCAAGGTTTCAAAAATTACAAAAGATGAAAATAATAAAAAAATAATGCTTAAAATCGCAGCAGAAGAGCAGCAGCATTATAATTTAATAAAATACTATACTAATACAGAGGTTTCTGTAAATAAAATAAGAGTATGGTTTTACTATTTAGCAGCTAAGATTTTTGGATTTACTTTTGCTGTTAAGCAAATGGAGGGTAGGGAGAATGAAGTAGTTAAAGGATACAGCTATGAAAAATTAGCAGTTAATTTTCCAAAGCTCTCTAAAATAGCAGAGGAAGAGGAAAAACACGAACTCTTATTGCTTGATATGCTGGATGAGGAAAGACTTAAATATGTAGGGGCTATAGTACTTGGATTAAACGATGCATTGGTAGAGATAACAGGTAGCTTAGCGGGATTTACTCTGTCTATGGCAAACACTAGGGTAATAGCACTAGCAGGACTAATTACAGGGATAGCTGCAACTCTTTCCATGGGCGCCAGTGAATATATAGCTGAAAAAACGGAAGGCGCTAAAAATGCTCTAAAAGCTAGCTTGTATACAGGACTTTCTTACTTAGGTACTGTAATTTTATTGATACTTCCATTCATTTTTATGAATAATGATATGTATGTACAGTCACTTATAATAAGTCTTGTTATTGCCGTTATTATAATATTCATATTCAATTATTATATATCAGTAGCTAAAGGACTTAATTTCAAAAAAAGATTTTTGCAAATGTCTGTAGTAAGTCTCGGAGTTGCAGGATTTTCATTTGTGGTGGGACTTTTAGTGAAGAATATATTGAAAATAAATTTGTAAGTGGTTGTTAGAAAATAAACAATTTTTTTATTTACCCTAAACATGGAATATAGTTGTACTCTATATTTAGTATAAGATATAGTTGTACTCTATATTTAGTATAAGATATAGTTGATTAAATACAATTAAAAGAAGCTGCATGTATTGCAGCTTCTTTTAATTTTTCCAGAATTCATTGGTATAATATTTAACCTGACTAACTTGGCGTAAGTTTCCCACTTATTCAAGTGGGAAACTTACGCCAAGTAAGCCATGCATTTGCAGTTCTAAAATTCAGATGGGGTAAAAGAATCCCCACCTGAATTAAGAACTTGCTTCAATTATAATATAGTCTAATTTGTCTTATCTCTATAACTTCTAGAATATTTATCATCAAAATGATAAGGACAAGTTGATACTACAATATTCTCATTATGGAGAATTGTTTCTCTTAATAAGAAACTTGTATGGTTATGTAGTATACTTCCCCACCATTTATCAATCATGAATTGGGATAATAATAATGTAATTCTTTCATCCTTACCTGCAGCTTTTGCTATGGTATCAATATAACTTACTAAAGGTGTAAATATTGCTCTATAAGGAGAGTATTTAGAAACTAAAAGTATATCTGTATTAAGTTCATTCCATTTGCTCTGCAATTTTTCTAATTCACTTTTATTTGTATATACATTAAGCGCTATTACATTAGATGTAATACTTCTAGCATATTGTAGTGCATTTAGCGAAGCTTTGTTTAAACTTTGAACAGGAACTACCATAATATGAGTGAAATTTTTACCTATATCTGCATTAGATAATTCTTCATGGGATGTACTCAAATGTCTTGCTACATTACTGTAATGTCTTTCTATACATATCATAATAAGTACAATAATTGGTATGAGTATTATGACTATCCATGCACCTTGCCTAAATTTTTCATATATAATGATTATCGCTGTTATTGCAGAAACAACACCTCCTAGACCATTAATGAAAGCACGTTTTTCCCATCCAGTTTCTTTTTTGTTTTTCCAATGCATAACCATTCCTGTTTGAGCTAATGTAAAAGAAAAGAAAACTCCTACTGAATATAATGGAATTAATCTATGAGTTTGTGCACTGAAGGAAATAACAAGTATACATGCTATAAAAGAGAGTGCTACAATACCTGTAGAAAAACTCAATCTTTTACCTCTTACTGTAAATTGTCTTGGTGCAAAACGATCTTTACCAATTACATACATAAGCATTGGAAAGCCAGTAAATGCAGTATTACAGGCCATAAGAAGTATTATAGCGGTAGTAATTTGTACAACATAGAACATGAAGGTATTTCCAAAAACTCCATGGGCTATTTGTGCTATTACTGTTGGACTACCTTGTGCTGTAGGATATGCATGATAAAATCTTGCAAGTAGTGAAGTACCTCCGAATATAAAAAATATTAAACTGGATAATAAAAGCATAACAATTATGGCATTTTTCTGACTTGGTTCCTTGAAGTTTGGAACTGAATTACTTACTGCCTCAAGACCAGTTAAAGCTGAACAACCAGATGAAAATGCTCTTAAAATTAAGTATAAACTTATATCTCCAGTTACTTTTATCTGTGTATTTATCATGGGAGCTGGAGCTCCATAAAGAGAATATCTTATTAACCCATAAACAATCATGAAAAGCATACTAAATATAAATAAATATGTAGGTATACTTAATATCTTTGAAGACTCGCTAACGCCTCTTAAATTTAATATAGTCAATACTACAATAAGTAGAACAACAAGTAGAACCTCATGCTTTGCAGCGCTTGGAAATGCAGATACCACGGCTTCCATTCCAGCACTGGCACTAACGGCAACGGTTAATATGTAATCAATAAGTAGAGAGGCTGCTGCAACTAGACCAGCTTTAATGCCTAAATTTTCCTTTGCTACAATGTAGGCTCCTCCACCTTGAGGATAGGCTTTTATAATCTGAATATAAGAAATTGTAAGCATAAAAAGTAATCCTATAATCATCAAGGAAACCCATCCAAGCCATTGATAGGATGCCAAACCTATAACTGCTATTAATACAAGTAAAATTTCTTCTGCTGCATAGGCTACAGAGGAAACTGCGTCACTGGCCATTATTGCGAGTCCAAAGAGGATGTTATACTTTTCACCACTACGTTTTTCGTTTGCCAGGGGTTTACCAATTAATATGTCAAGAAATCTATTTAACATTGTCTTTACCTCCACTGAATAATTTTTTACATATAAAATACAACCAATAATCAAATGGATAAATTATATTATTATTTTATTATATAGAATTTAAAAGCAACTGTATAAATGTTTGTGGTAAAATTAGAGCTATTAAACATTTAATTGTATTTTATAAAATAATTACTGAATAATCAATAGCAGTTATTTAACAATTGGATTTAGAAGCAGTCTAAATGCATGAATATCAATGCCTGATGAATAATAAAATTTATATTAATTATCAAAATCATACTTAATATAGTTTTAGTGTAAAATCAGTACTTATACTTAAAAAATAAAATTAATTTATTAAATACTGAATATATAATAAGAATTGTGGTAATAATTAAAAGGTGATGAAAATTATTCATTATATTCCCCTAAATTTTAATATATAATTTGAAAAGGGTACACTGTGCTAGAGTGTACCTCTTGTTTTTTATGCAGGTGAAAAAAAGACAATGTATTTTAGAATTGCAAGATTTTAGAATATTAAGGAAAATTAATATTTGTTATATTAAATTTTTCTATAATATTAATCAATTCTAAAATTTTACATAAGTTTGGTATAATATGGTAAAGAAATGTAATGAAAAAATAATAAAATAGTCTCAATAAGCTTCATAGAAAGAAGTTTATCAAGACTATTTTATAACTAGATATGTTCTATTTTACACAAATCTGCAATTTGAACATTTTGAATTATAATTATGTTTATTATAAACTAGAAACTAGCAGCAACAAACTGGAGTATTGTTCATGCACATCATAGCAGTACATCCACATTCCATCATGCTCATCATACATTCACAACATCGTTGAATCATAGAACACATCATTTCATCACCACTAGTCCAAGTCATGCACATTCCGTCCATAGTCATTTCACATTTGCACATTCCCATCATCATGTTGCATTCCATCATTTTCATTCCATTCATCATCATACACATACTAGTCATTCCGCCGCTTAACATTGAGCAAAGATTCTGCATCATTGCAACTGCTGTTTCATCTTTTGACATGCACATCATTTTCATTCCATTTTCACATTTTTCCATTTTCATTTCCATACGTGGAATCATCATCATGTTCATTTGTGTCATTGGCATATCCATCATACCCATGCCATTATTCATCATCATACCTTTACCCATCATCATATTCATGTTAGAACCCATCATTTTTGTTGTTTGCATTTTATACCCTCCTAAAATTTTAAAAATTGATAATAAATTGCTTCTAGTTTACTAGTTAGCCATATAATTGGTTGTTTAATAAGTTTTGCCTCTGGTTTTTCCAGTAAGCTGTACCTCTGGTTTTTCCAGTGAGTAGTACCTCTAGTTTATCTAGTCAGCCAATGCCTCCAGTTTTCTGGTCAGCAGGTTAATATCTGTATATTTTAAACACAAAAAACTACAGTAGTATTCATAAAATATTTCATAAATATCACTGTAGTTCTATATTTAATATATTCATAATTTTTATTTATAATTTTACATAAACAGGTATACAAAATACACATTCCATTCATTGTGCAACAACATAAATGGTACATAATCATACAGCATGAAAAATAGGTAATATTCATAGATTTATCCATAGTTGCAGAAGGTGACATATCATTGATTATTAAATTTTTATTTAATAAATTTACTTTTAATAACTTCATGCTTACGCCTTCCTTAACCTAATAGAATTTCTTATTAATTGTATTTTATTCCATATTAGTATTGATGTCAAGTGTAAAATTAAATATTACATTAAGAAGTTTTACCTGATAAATTGATATAACTCTATGGGTAAGATGATCATAGTTTTTATATTCCACTTCCATTAAAAAAGTCGCCATATTTATTTTTCTTTTTCTTTACTTGTTCTAATGCTTTTGCATAAGCTCTGCTATAAAGTTCTTGCATAGCAGAAATTTCTCGCTCAGTTAGGCCGCTGTAAAAAGCTTTGGGACAAATGATAAAATTTTCCTTTTGTTTAGAATTTTCAAAGCTGTCATTGAGAATGTTTAGAAACCTGTTTCCAATATCCATTTAAAATACCTCCATCTATTTAGAATTTTAAGATTTAACTAATGAAAAAAGTAAAAGCTACTTTTCCTATGAGAAAAGTAGCTTTTGGGGTATAAAAAAACTTATACTACAGTTCTCATCTTCCAGAATAATTATATTCTGTAGGAATTGACACCGATACATTTAAATAATGCCGGTTGTCGGGCTTCAAAGGGCCGATCCCTCCACCACTCTTGATAAGAGTCAAGAATATTAAGTTTTCAAAATATTTTGTCAAGTAATTATTTTACACATTATAACACTATATATTGCTTAATGTCAAGGGAAAATTGAAGGTGATAAATTGCTAATTATCTAGAATTAGGAGGTACAGATAATTAATAAGTTAGAATGAAAAATTATTAATCATATGTTTCAGTACCTAATTAATTGAATTGTCAATGGAGTTTTCAGGTATACATATATGTATTTTCTTATATAAAAAAGTGCTTTTACCCTTATCTAGATATACATCTACATAAATATCATTAACACTTTTGGCGATTATATTGCTCCCCGTTAATTCGTAAACTTTGTAACTATTCACTTCTTCGTACTTGGGACTGTTTGCATAATAATTATTTTCTTCTATTTCTATTGATGCAGCATCGTAATTTTGTAATGATCCGTTTACATTAATCATATATTCTTTTTTGTTATCTATAGAACTTTCTTTTACATAAATATTATTTTTATTATTTGATGATATGGGTTTTATATTATAACTATTTAAAACTTCAGTTTCAACTACATATCCTTTGTTACCTAAATTCCATATTAAAAAAGGAAGAATAAAAGTTATAAAAAAAATTCCTATGCAGGCAATGAAAATGTCTATTATGAGAAATTGACACATTTTTTTATATTTATAATTGAGAGTAAAATTCTTTTTGATTATTTTATTATTTTGCCAATTGAATAATAGGATAACTGGTATAATGATTATTATGGATAGGTACATAAAAGTTATCAAGTAGCATCTCACCCTTTGTTCTCTATTTGCTATCAATAAAACTTAATTTTATTTTGATTATATATTAAAGTGCGGGCATATTCAATATTAAAGAATAAATGTTTGTTGAAAAATGTAATTTTAGTGAGATATAATAAAATTCTAATAAAAAGATTAGCAAAAATGTCATCCTTAATATGGTATTTAAAGGATGTTATGTAAAATTTATCCGATGACTACCCACTCTAATACTTCCATCTTTCTTAAAAGTGGGAGTAAAGAGTGGCTACGTCCCTGGATAACGATTTCTAAGCATCAGGTGGAATAAAAACTCCACCTGATACCAAGAACTCTGTTTATAATATGGTAAAAATAAGGTGATATAATGAAAATAACTGCTATAGTCATGGCTTCTGGTTATGCTAGGAGAATGGGTGAAAATAAGCTGTTATTAAAATATAAAGGCAAAACTTTTATTCAGCATACTCTGGATAAAGTTAAAAAATGTAATTTTTATAGTAAAATAGTTGTAGCAAGGGATAAAGCTATAATTGAATTAGCTGAGAGTTTAGATTTTAAAACTGTAAAAAATGAATGGGCAGATAAAGGCCAAAGTGAAGCCATAAAGCTTGGATTGAATAATTCACCTGTTAGTGATGGATATATGTTTTTTACGTCGGATCAGCCCCTTCTGGATATTGAAACTATTGAACTTTTAATGGATGCTTTTTATAAGAATAGTAATAGTATAATTGTTCCTAGGTTCATGGGAAGAAAGGGAAGTCCTGTAGTATTTTCATCTAAATTTTTTAAAGAATTAATACAGCTTCAAGGAGATACAGGAGGTAAAAAGGTTATTAATGATCACAGGGAATCCATAATATTTGTGGATGTTAAAAGAGAAGAAGTGCTTATGGATGTTGATACCTGGGAAGATTATTATATGTTAAAAACAATAGGAAAAGGATGATAAATTTTGTTTAATGAAATTGTTGTAGTAAGAGGTGGAGGAGATATTGCGTCAGGTTCCATACAAAAATTATATAGAAGCGGCTTCAGAGTTTTAGTTTTAGAAATAGAAAAGCCAAGTTCTATTAGAAGAAAGGTATGCTTTGGTGAAGCGGTGTATGAAAACAGAATTACTATAGAGGAAATAACAGCAGCTAAGGTAAAAAATAAAGATGAAATATTTGAAGCCTGGAGAGAAGATATTATTCCTGTGGTAATAGATCCTAAGGGTAAGTACATAGATTTGTTAAGACCGGAAATTGTAGTGGATGCCATACTGGCTAAAAAAAACTTAGGAACAAATAGGAATATGGCGACCTGTACCATTGCTCTTGGCCCTGGTTTTGAAGCAGGCTTAGATGTAGATATAGTTGTAGAAACTAATAGAGGACATAATTTGGGAAGATTAATATTCCATGGAAAAGCGGCAGAAAATACAGGTGTACCTGGAGTAATAGCAGGATATTCAAAGGAACGTGTAATATACAGCCCTATCAGTGGCATTATCAATAACATAAAAGACATTGGCGATATAGTTAGAAAAGAAGATATATTGGCTTATATAGACAATGAGCCTGTAAGAGCTACTATAAATGGAGTTCTAAGGGGAATAATAAGAAATAAAACAGAGGTGTCTAAAGGTTTAAAAATTGCAGATATTGATCCAAGGCTTTCAGAAGTAAAAAATTGTTTTACTATTTCAGATAAAGCCAGAAATATTGGGGGAGCTGTGCTGGAATCAATATTATATATGAAAAGAATAGGAAATTTATCAAATTAAAATAAAAATTATCAAAATGATATTAATTATCATAAAGGTAAATAGAGTCCTTAGTATCGGTATTTTCGATACTTAGAAATCGTTGTCCTTTAGGGTGAATCGTTATCCAGGGACGTACCCACTCTTTACTCCCACTTAAAAAAGCAGAGAAAATCTTATATTTTATGTGAATAGCTTTCATAGAGCGCAATGGGAGTATTAGAGTGGGTAGTCATCGGACAAATGCAAAATATGACAAATTAAATAGTAAAATGCTAGAGAAGCAGGTCTTAATTTAATAAAATGATAAAAAAAGATCTGTTTTTTTAATTGGCACAAAGATTGCTTTATAGTATAGATATCTGCCTAAAAATATCATTTAGGCTTTTTGGCTAGAAATATTTTTAACGCTTTAAGGCATATTCAAATAAATAACTAGTCAGTATGCTAGCCTATTTTGAATCCTAC
>NZ_JBDNRK010000037.1:0-28065 GCF_047718555.1 Clostridium sp.
TGATTAAATAGTAAACTTGGTTGAATATTTACAATATAAAATATACAATATAATAAATTGTTTTTATGGATAGTAATATATTGATGAAAGGATAATTCAATTATGATTATAGAAAAATTGAAGTCAGAAGATATTCCCCATTTATTAGAATTATATGATGAGTTAATTCCCTTTGAAATGTCATTGGAAAAATCTATAGAAAACTACAAGGAAATAATAGAGAATGAAAATTATTTCTTAGCAGTAGCCAAGGAAGATAAAAAGATTATTGGATCTATGCTTGGCATATATTGTAAATGTTTAACATTGTCTTTTTTGGTAATTGAAGATGTAATTGTTAAGGCGGATTTAAGAGGAAAAGGAATAGGTAAAAGATTAATGTCTACTCTTGATGAATTTGCTAAAACTAAAGGCTGCACCTATGCAATACTTGTATCTTCTGATTTTCGAAAAGGAGCACATAAATTTTATGAAAATCTGGGATTTACAGATAGTGTGAGAGGATTTAGAAAAATTTATTAAAAGAATATTATCAAATTTTATTTAGTATTCATAATGTGTAAATGAATACTAAATAAGTTTATGGGCTTTATATATAATCTTTTAATACCATAAAATTTTGCTAGGATCTGGTGATAAAAAATGAGTAAATATGCAATGAGTGATATTCATGGGTGCTATGAAAAGTTTATTGAAATGTTAAATCTTATAAATTTTTCTGATAAAGATGAATTGTATGTAATAGGGGATATATTTGACAGAGGAAATAAACCACTTGATATATTTGATTATATTAGAAATCACAATAATATACATTTAATTAAGGGCAATCATGAAAATATGTATGAAAATTTTTATAAGAATAAAATATATGGTGTGACCTGGTTTATGAATGGTGGACAGAGGACTTATATTGAAATAATGAAAAGAGGCGCAGCTTTTAATGATTCATTATATGAATATATATGCAATCTTCCTTTGTATGAAATAGTTGATAATAATATATTAGTTCATGCAGGGATAAAGCTGCCAGTTGAATATAAAAAATTATCAATAAAAGAAATAATGGATATTCAGGATGAAGAAACTATTCTTTGGTATAGAGGTGGCATAGACCATGAGGAAAAGATAGAGGGTTATAATATTATTTGCGGTCATACTCCAGTTCAAATTATTAATAACAGTAGTGAAAATGCAAAAATATTAAAAGCAAATGATACCTACTATATAGATTGCGGTTGCGTTTTTACACAAATAGATGGGAAATTGGCTTGTCTTAGATTGGAAGATAAAGAAGAATTTTATGTTTAGAATAACAATTATTCTACGATATATATAATAAGGAAATATTTACTTTAGTGTTTATAATATCCTAGGTTTGGTAATTAATCATGGAAAATATAATATGATTATATTTATGTATAAAATTTCCTAAAAAGAAAACTAAGTATTATCAATGTCTTATTGAATTATTTACCCAATTAAAGATATACCAACTAGATAGTTCTTAAATTAATAACTAGAGTAAATTATAAGAGGAGAAATTGTTATGGAAGACAAAAGTAATAAAGTATTGGAGGCTTTTTCCACAGTAATGCCTTATTTAAAAATAATTTTTGATGATGAAGCTGCCTTTTCAGTAACTGATACTGAAAAATATATAGCTATATTGGAAAATGAAAAGCTGCCTATGAGTGCTGCTGTGGGAGAGCATGTTTCTAAAAAAGGTGCAATTTATGATGCACTTAATACAGGAAAAATTATAATTAAAGATGTACCAAAGGAAGCTTATGGAGTAGCTTTTAAATCTTATGCTATACCAATAAAGAATGAAAATGGGGAAATCGCTGGTGCAATCGTCACTGGAAAGAGTATAGAAAAGAGACTGAAGGTAAACGAATTTTCACAAAATCTGGCAAATTCATTAAATGAAATATCTAAGTCAATACAGGATATATCAAAAAAATCTCAGGACTTAGTATATTTAAATGAAAATATATTGGGAGAGGTCAAAAAAGCAAATAGTACTACAGAAAATACAGATGAAATAGTAGATTTTGTAAAACAGGTCTCTAATCAGACGAACTTACTTGGATTAAATGCAGCAATTGAAGCGGCAAGAGCAGGTGAAGTAGGAAGAGGATTTAGTGTTGTTGCTAAAGAAATAAGAAAGCTATCCAGCTCCAGCAGTGAATCAATAAAAAAGATTGAGTCTGTATTGAAGGAAATAGAATCAGGAGTTTCCAACATATCAGCAGGAGTGGAAAAGTCTAATTCTTTTTTTGAGGTACAGTCAGCGTCCTTTCAGGAAATTACAGCAGCTATAGAAGAAATTAATGCCAATGCACAGATATTAAGTGAACTGTCAAAAGAACTATAAATTTATGAATATTTAAAGGGGGATTTGGGATTGAAGAAGAACCATGAAATTTTATTTGAAGCTGTAAAAATTGGAAAACTTGAAATTAAAAACAGATTTGTCATGGCACCTATGGGGCCTATGGGTTTAGGAGATTCTCAGGGTGGATTTAATCAGCGTGGTATAGACTACTATACTGAACGTGCCAAGGGTGGAACAGGACTTATAATTACAGGGGTTACTCAGGTAGATAATATTGTTGAGAATCACATTGGAACAGGTTTTCCATGTGCAACACAAAATCCAAATCAGTTTTTAAGAACTTCCAGAGAAATGGTAGAACGTATTCATGCTTATGATTCAAAGATATTTATACAATTAGGTGGTGGATTTGGAAGAGTATTGTACACTCCTTATGAAGCTGAAACTGTAGCACCATCACCTATAAAAAATGTATGGACTGATGTAACCTGTCGTGAAGTAACAGTGGATGAAATTAAACATATTGTTAAAATGTTTGGTAAATCTGCCCTTATTGCAAAAAATGCAGGTTTTGATGGTGTGCAAATACATGCAGTACATGAAGGATATCTAATGGATCAATTTGCAACTGCCTTTTATAATCATAGAAATGACGAATATGGCGGAGGATTGGAAAATAGATTACGTTATGCCAGAGAAGTTGTGGAAGAGATAAGAAAAACCTGTGGACCAGATTTTCCCGTTACTCTACGTTATACGTTAAAAAGTTTTATAAAGGATTGGAAAGATGGAGCATTGCCAGGAGAAGAATTTGAAGAAAAAGGTCGTGACATTGAAGAAGGTATTGAGGCCGCAAAGCTGCTTGTAAGTTACGGGTATGATGCTCTTGATGTAGATGTAGGAACCTATGATTCATGGTGGTGGAATCACCCGCCAATGTATCAGAAAAAAGGGTTATATATACCTTATGCTAAAATAATTAAGGAAAATGTAAATGTACCAGTTATCTGTGCCGGAAGAATGGATAATCCAGATATGGCATCCAAGGCAGTAGCAGATGGAGCATGTGATATTGTAAGTCTTGGCCGTCCTCTTTTAGCAGATCCATACTATGTCAATAAATTGAAGGCTGAAAAAGTAGAAGCTATACGTCCATGTCTTTCATGTCATGAAGGATGTCTTGGCCGTATGTTTACATATGTTTCTCTTAATTGTGCAGTAAATCCAGAAGCTTGTCGTGAGAGTGTGAATAGAATTGTGCCTGCATTAAAGAAAAAGAAAGTTTTAATTATAGGCGGAGGAGTTGCTGGTTGTGAAGCTGCAAGAGTACTTGCACTTAGAGGTCATGAACCAGTGATTTATGAAAAAAGCAGTAGGCTTGGTGGAAATTTAATTCCAGGTGGAATGCCAGATTTTAAAGATGATGATCATGCACTGATTAAATGGTATGAATATCAGCTTGATTCACTTAATGTTGAAGTACACTTAAATGAAGCTATAACCTTTGAAAAGGCTAAAAACTATAATGCAGATGCAGTAATAGTTGCAACTGGTTCTATCCCAAAAATATTTAATTTTGGTAATGACAATAATGTTTTTCCAGCAGCAGATGTTCTCACTGGAAAAGTTAATCCAGGGGAAAAAACAGTTGTTGTTGGTGGTGGTCTTGTTGGTTGTGAAATTGCACTTTGGTTGGCTAAAAAAGGTGTTAATGTCACTATTGTGGAAGCATTAGATAAGCTTCTTGCAGTAAATGCACCATCTTGTCCAGCTAATAGTGATATGCTGAAAAAGCTCATTACTTTTAATGGAGTTGAAGTTTTAACATCTTCTACTGTGGTTAGAGCAACGAAAGATGAAGTAATAATAAATAGAAATGGACAAGGTTCTAGAACTATTGAATGTAATAGTGTTATATTGGCAGTAGGGTATAATTCTGAAAGGTCAATATATGATGCTCTAAAAAAGGAAATACCAGAAATATATTTGCTAGGTGATTCACGTAAAGTTTCAAATATTATGTATGCTATTTGGGATGCATATGAGATTGCCTCACATATTTAATAATAAAGAGTATATTCCAAAAATAAAATTGGTGAAAAATTTTTAAAATTGTATTAATTTGTAGATGTCAAGTGATTTAATAAGTAGTTGGTAATATCTAATTATGTTTAAGAAAATTTTGTACATAAATATAGATATATTAATACTTATTAAGATTACTTGCCAGATTTAGTATTAATAATTATATGTAAAATATCCACTTTCAATGAATAAGTAAGTTATTTGAAAGATTGTTACAATTGAACGGAAAATATACGAGAAATAACCTATATTTTTCTATAATAAAAGTATAATTGTTAAAAAATCATAATTGACAACATATTAATGATGATATAATATAACTATGTGGAAACTAATTAAACTAATATAGTTTCCGTAGACTACAGTGAAACTAGGTGAGAATATGAGAGAAAGAATACTGGATGTGGCCGCTTCAAAAATAGAGATATATGGTTTGAAAAAATTTACTATAGATGAAATTGCAATAGAATTGAAAATCAGTAAAAAAACTATATATAAGTATTTTCGCAGTAAAGATGAAATAGTAAAAGAATTCTTTAATGAAGTTATAAGAACTTGTAAGGAGAACACTGTTGAAGCTATTAATTATAAAGGAGAATTTAGTGATAAGCTTCATAAAATTGTCTGTTCAAATAATGAATATAAAATACCTATAAATATTATTAATGAAGCAAAACTATATTATCCAGAACAGTGGGAAGAAATACAGAAACTAAAAAATTTTAAATTAGACATAGTAGAAAAACTCATAAAAGATGCAATGAAAGAGGGAAAAATTAAAGAGGATATAGATTATAGAATTTTAAGTAAATTAATTGAAAAAATTAGTGATATATTCTTTGACTATGACTTTCTTGTTAATAACGATTTGACTATAGATGATATTATTGACGGTATTATTAAAATAACATTGAAGGGTATTCTCAAATAAGTTTATATCATACTTTTAGCTAACAAATTATATTAAACTTAGATTCACAATTAATGCTCATAAGCATTAAAATAACTATTTTATTTGTGTAACTTTTGATGAAAATAATAAAGCTTTACCAATAATTTTTTGAGTTAGTTGTGAAATTGGAGTTCAATATATAGATTTAATTATATAAAAAATTAGTAGGAGTTTAAGTGAGGTGATATATCAAAAAAAACTAAAGATTATTGATGGAGGGGAATAAAGTGCATAAAATAATAAAATACAGATGGGTTATATTTGTGGTGTGGGTTGCTGCAATAGTATTATCTGTAATATATTCACCAGATTTAAATAAGGTACTTAGAGATAAGGGACAGCAATTTTTAAGTGATGATAATCCTTCTGTTAAAGCGGATAACATCCTAAAGAAAATGAATAAGACCTCAGGAAATGCAGATCTTATTGTGTTTAACAGTAAAAATAAATTGACTTCCAGTGATATGGATAATATAAAGGCTGGAGTAAATGTTATTAAGGATAATCAAAAGGACCTTGGCGTAAGTGATATGCTTGATCCATTTAATACACCAGATATTAAATCAAAGCTAATCTCGCAAGATGAAAAAACTGTTATGGTAAGTTTCAGACTTAATAAAAATGGACGTGAAGTAAGCGATATACAAAATGAGTTCAAAAATAAACTTAAAGATGTTCATATAAATTATTATTTAACAGGAGAAGATTTTATAAATGATGATTATATAAGAGTTATTTCTAGTGGTGTTGATAAAAGTGCAATACTTACTATAATTTTTATATTAGTTGTATTGATAATTATGTTCAGGTCTTTTGTTACTCCAATTGTTTCTTTACTTGCAGTAGGAATATCCTATATTGTTTCCATGGCAATTGTAGGACAATTTGTATATAGATTTAATTATTCTGTTTCATCACTTACTCAAATGGTACTTGTGCTTATATTATTTGGTATTGGAACAGATTATAATATTTTATTGTTTAATAGATTTAAAGATGAAATGTCAAAGGGTAACTCAATAGATGAGGCGATTATAAAAACCTATAAAACTGCTGGAAAAACAATAGTTTTTAGTATAGCTACAGTTTTTATAGCATTTTTAAGTCTTACTCTTGCTAAATTTGGAATGTATCGTTCTGCAAACTGTGTTGCTATTGGTGTAATAATACTTTTACTTGAAATACTAACTCTTACACCTTTCATAATGAAAACTTTGGGAATAAAACTTTTCTGGCCTTCAAAAGAGGTTAATAATCACAAGCCAAGTAAGTTTTGGGGGAAAGCAACTTCATTTTCAGTAAAAAAACCAGCTTTAGTTTCAATTATAGTTATAGTTATTCTTATTCCTACAGTTTTATTTAATGTTCAAAAGTATTCCTATGATACAATAAATGAACTGAGTGATTCTGTTGGATCTGTAAAAGGTTTTAATCTAGTGGCAGATTCTTTTGGAAAGGGGCAGGCACTGACAACTACAGTGGTTCTTCAGAATAATAAACCAATGAACAACAATTCTGATTTAGGAGTAATTGATAATTTAACTAAACAGATTAGAAATATTAAGGGAGTTAAATCTGTGTCCAGTGCCACAGAACCATTGTCTGATCCAATCGATTTACTTTATATAGGAAAACAGACTCAGCAGGTAACGGAAGGTATTTCAAAATCTAAAGATGGTGTAGATACAATAAACAATGGTTTAACGCAGATTAATAATAATTTAAATTCCGTTAATCTAAATGATTTATCTAAAGTTGATGCCCTTGTAGCTGGAACTTCACAGGTTCAAAATGGATTAACTGCTATAACTTCAGGAATGAATCAGGTAAATACGGGAATCTCTCAGGGAACTGACGGTGCAGATAAGATTAATGCAGGTATAGTTCAGGCTAAGAATGGTCTGGCACAGGTAGTAACTAATACCAAAAAACTATCGGATGGATTATCACAAATCCATGATGGATATGATAAACTTGGATCTAAATATAATAGTGGCATTATACCGGGAGTTGGCAAGGTACAAGATGGAGTTAATAGACTTCAAAAAGGTATTAATGAAGTAAGCAATGGTGGAAAGGGAATAGTGGAGAAGTCTGGTGAACTTAATGAAAATTCAAATAAAATAGTTAACTCACTTGCTCAACTAAATAATGATCCTAGATTCAAAGAAGCGCTTAATAATGATCCATATTTAAGGACAGCCGTGGATAATATAGGACAATTAAATAATGGAATTGGTCAATTGAATACTGGCATTGACCAGTTAAATGGTGGTATTGGACAGTTGAGTACTGGTATCATTGGACTAAATGATGGAGTAGGACAGCTTAATACAGGAGTTAATGAATTCAAACAAAATTATGACGTTCTTACTTCTAATCTTGGAGATATTACAACAAATTTAAATAATATTAATGCTGCTCAAAATCAAATATTATCTGGACTTTCACAACTTCAGGATGGTTCTGCTGCCTTAGCCAGTGGTCTTAGAACAGGTGGAAATGGTCAAAGTGAAATAATACAAAATATGAGCAAACTTAATTCTGGATTAAGTCAGGTAAAGGATGGTCAGGTTCAGCTTAATGATCAACTTAAGAAGTTTTCTTCAAGTATACCTGAATTAAAAAATGCATTAGGACAAAGCAGTAATGGATTATCTTCCATTTCTAGTGGTCTTAATCAGACAAATAATTATTTGGATCAATTAAATAATACTCAGACATTTTTCTTGCCAAGTGAACAATTAAATTCCGATGATTTTAAAAAATCCTTGGATATGTATATGACAGATGATAGAAAGATAACTAAACTTATAGTTGTTTTAGATTCTGATCCATATTCAACAGAAGCTATGAATACTGTAAAAAATATTAATAATATAATACCAACTGCTATTAATGGAACTGATCTTAAGAGTGCAACTTATGGAGTTACTGGTACCAGTGCTTCCGACTATGACCTTAATAATATAGCACTTAGTGACTTGAATACTATAAAGATAATAGTTTTAATTGCCATATTTGCGGTACTTTTATTAGTGATAAGGTCACCTTTAATATCATTGTATATAAGCATAGCATTAATGGCAGCTTATTATATATCATCCTCTCTACTTAATTTTATAGTATTTCATATATTTAAACTTGATGGAGTGTCCTGGAACGTACCATTTTTCTCCTTCGTTATGATTGTAGCTTTAGGAGTTGATTATAGTATATTCCTTATGATGAGGTTTAAAGAATGCAAAGGCATTTCTAAAAATGAAGCAATAATCATAGCTTCAAGAAATATAGGTGGAATAGTAATGTCAGCAGCATTAATTCTTGGGGGTACCTTTATTACTATGGCACCATCTGGAGTAAGATTATTAATTCAACTGGCTATAGCTGTAGTTATTGGTCTTGCAGCTTTAAGTTTATTACTGCTGCCAATATTTGTACCATCACTTATTGCTTTGCCAGGATGGATAAGTAACATAATGAATAAGAATAAAGCTGATTCTTTTGAGGATAGCCAAGCTTCATAAGTAAAAATTATAACACTATCAAAACTATTAAATGCAATAGTTTGATAGTGTTTTTCTATTTTTTGCTGCAAAAATAGAATACATATATTTGCATCCTATTGAAATTATTAGTTGATAACTAATATGCTATATTATAATATTGATGTATAAGTTAAGATAAAATGGGATTTTGTGCATGATAATTGGTGAAGTTTTGTATAGCTAAATGGAGATTATCACTATATAAAGATTTAAGTATAATAATTATTACAAGGAGGTAATTATGAAGAGTAATGAAAATCTAATAACTGATGTTATTAAAAAGGGGAAAATTTAAAAATGAATCTACAAAAAGAATATTGGAATAAAATATATCAGTCAATTTTGGATAGAAAACCAAAGTATGACTTATGGTTAGATAAATATGAAAATATACTTATGGAATCAAAGGATATTCCAATTATTGATTTAGGATGTGGATTTGGGAATGATACTCTCTATCTCAAAGAGAGAAAATATGAGGTGATTTCTTGTGATTTTTCAGAAAAGGCATTAAGACGATTGAGTAATTTTATTGATAATTTAAATGTTAAATGCTTTGATATGAAAGATGGCTTGCCTTTTCAAGATAGTTCTGCAAAAGTAATTATTTCAGATCTTTCATTACATTATTTTACATGGAATGAAACTCAAGATATATTGAAAGAAATAAAAAGGGTTTTAATAAACGAGGGTACATTGATATGTAGAGTTAATTCAACAAGAGATATGAATTATGGCGCAGGACAAGGAATAAAAATAGAAGAAAATTTTTATAATATTGATGGTAATTTAAAGAGATTTTTTAATGAATCACAATTGAGAGAACTTTTTAGAGAATGGGATATTCAATATATAATGGAAACAGAGATAAATAGGTACAATGTGAGTAAAATAGCATGGGAAATTTCAATTAAGAAAATGTGACATATAATAAAAAGTGATAAGTTTAACACATTGGTAATGGAAAAATTAACATATAGATTAATAACTCATATGAAGGTGAGATGATTACTTTGAATTATAGATTACTTGAAAAAGCAGATAGCAATGATTATATAATAGAAAAAGGAACAATAAATGACATAGATGAACTGGCAAGTTTATATGATGATTTAAATGATTATTTACAAACAGGAATAAATTATCCAGGATGGATAAAGGGAATATATCCTATTAGAGAAACAGCTGTTAACGGAATTAAAAATAATAATTTATTTGTATTAAAAATTAATAATGAAATAGCAGGTTCTATAATACTAAATCATGAACCTGAAAGTGCATACTCTGAAGTAAAATGGGGAATTGAAACAGATTATAATTATATTATTGTAATACATACCCTCGTTGTTCATCCGAAGTATATGAAAAACGGTATTGGAAAAAAGTTATTAGATTTTGCAAAGATGTATAGTATTGAACAGGGAATGAAAGCAATTCGTTTAGATGTTTCTATTCATAATTCACCGGCAATCTCATTATATGAGAAGAGTGGATATAAATATGCTGGAACTGTTGATTTAGGCTTAAATATTCCAAAATTAGTTTGGTTTAAGCTGTATGAGATAGTGATTTTGTAATTATTTAAGTTGATGAAAGGAAGTGTTATAATTGACACAATTTTATTTCATTAGGCATGGTGAGCAAGATTGGGATAGTATAGAGAAATATAATTTAAAAGGACAAGCAATGGATTTAATACCCTTAACTAATAATGGTATTAAGCAGGCTAAAAAAGCTTCCAAAGATGTAAGAATAGGCAAATCAGATATTATTATTACTTCACCTTATACTAGGGCTCTACAAACTGCTTCTATTATATCAAAGGAGACTGGAGTTGATTTACACGTAGAATTTGACTTGAGAGAATGGCAGTCAGATTTAAATTTTAACTATGATTCGAAGGATCAATTAATTGAATTATGGCATGACTATACTATGCATGGAGGAGTATATCCACAAGATGAGTTAAAACTTTGGGAGACAAAAGAAAATCTTAGAAAAAGAATTGATTCGGTTTTGGTGAGATATTTAGATTATTCAAAAGTAACGGTGGTTGCTCATGCAGAAATATTTGCTGCATTAGTACCAGTGGATAAAATCTTACATTGTTCAATATTAGAGTATACTAAAATTTAAATACATACTTGTAAAAATTAGGTTGATGAATATGAAATTTATGTAAGTAAGATACTACCTAATCTTACATAGAAATGTCATTTGCATAAAATAATAGAAGAAGTGTTGATAGTGACTAAGGGAGAAATTAATTTATTCGATGCTATACCTGAAAATCTCACATATCCTTTAATTCAACCTTTTCTATTCGAAAAAGTAACAGAGTCAACACTGTTTGATTTATAGATTTATAAAAATTTTATACAGAGAAAAATATAAAAAGAAAAGAGGCGAGAATTTAGTGGAGGATTGTACTGAGATACATTCTATCACTAAAGATAGATAATGAAATCTACAAATTTTATTTTTAAAAGTGAAGATAGTTTGGAAATTTACGTTTATAAGTGCGAACCAGAAAAAAATATTAATATTAAAGGTGTTGTACAGATAGCTCACGGTATGGCGGAGACAGCAGCAAGATATGAAGGCTTTGCAAAGGTATTAACGGAGAATGGATATATTGTTTATATTAATGACCATAGAGGACATGGTAAGACTGCAAAAAATATAGAGAATGTTGGTTATTTAGCAGAAAAAGATGGTTTTGAATGGCTAGTGAAGGATATGCATACCCTTACGGATATTATAAAAAAAGAAAATAAGGATTTGCCAATATTTTTATTAGGTTATAGTATGGGATCCTTCTTGACCCAACGATACATAATGCTCTATGGAAAGGAATTAAAAGGAGCTATACTTTATGGTTCTAATGGTAGGCAAGGACTTATATTAAGGATTGGATTACTAGTTTCTAAATTGGAAATTAAAAAAAATGGAGTAAAAGCAAAGAGCCAGATATTAAATGATCTCATTTTCGGAGGATATAATAAACCATTTAAGCCAAACAGAACTAAATTTGATTGGCTTAACAGGAATAATGAGGAAGTAGACAAGTATATAAAAGATCCATTTTGCGGCACTGTATTTACCTGCAGCTTTTACTATGATTTTTTTAGATGTTTAATAGAAATAGAAAATAAGAAAAATCTAAAAAATGTTCCTAAAGATTTACCTATATATATTTTCTCCGGTGGAAAAGATCCTGTAGGAAAAAGTGGTAAGGGAGTAAAAAGATTAGCTGAAACTTATAAGTCACTGGGAGTGAAAGATCTTACCTTTAAGCTTTATAAGGATGGCAGACATGACATGTTAAATGAAATCAATAAAGATGAAGTTATTGAAGATGTTTTGGCATGGCTTTCAAGGTATTCTCTTAAAGTACTTAAAACAATTTGAACACCTTATGAAAGATGAAACAACCGCTAATATAGTTGTAATAAATATTAATATATTAGTTGTTAATAATAGATTATTTTGAAATTTGTAAAATAAAATTCCTACTAATCCAGGAATAATATAAAATAAAACTGCTGTTAATCTACCTATAGGATCAGATATGAATAATTCAGAAGTTTTGTTATTCAGCTTTTTCCATACATAGGATGTTATTATAAATTCAACAAATTTGATTAATATAACTATTGTAAACCAAAAAGGTATAATTCCATGAATATTTAGGGATATAAATGATGAAAAAATGAAGGCAGCATCTGCTGCCACATCTAGAAAACTTCCTATAAAGGATTTACTATTGAGAAATCTGGCAATTTTACCATCCATTAAATCTGTAATGCATATACATAAAAAAATAATTGATAAATACAAAAAAGTCTCCCTGTTTTTTATATCATGATATTGTTTATTTTGTAATAAAAGAAATAAGTAAGTCAATAAAATTCTAGATAGAGTAATTATATTAGGGAGTACTTTGTATATAATGTCCATAATTATTCCTTTCCAATTTCAGCACCTAAATTAAAAGCTTTATTTTTATTGTCTTTATCATTATATTTGAATGACATTTTAATTGGAGCTTCAGCATTTGTAAAGAGCTTTTCTAAGCTATTAAGCTGTTCCGAATCATCGGCTCCACCTGTGACAAATAAAAGGATTTTTTGATCTTTTAAATTTTTAACACTTTTTATATAATCATTTAACACAGAAGAAGTTTGTCCAATATAAATAGGAGAACCAAAAACAACTACCTTATAGGTTGAAAGGTCAGTTGAAAGATATTTCCCTGGATAAGCAATAGTTACATCATAGCCTTTACTGTTTAGTCCTTTAGCTAGGTCATAAGCTGCATTTTTTGTTGAAGCAGTCATTAAAGAGGGTTGATATACAATAAGTGCTTTTGAATGTGCTATAGAATTTGTTTTCATAATTACTGTTTTGTTTCCCCTTTCTGTATTATTTGAATGTATAAGTACAAAGAAAAACAACATGGCTGATATACATAAGGCGAGTATTCCTAAAACTATATATAAAAGAACTTTCAAAATAATTTTCATTTAAGTACTTCTCCTCGTTAATAGTTAAAGAGTATTCATTATCTGAGCAAATTTATTGATATTTTCCTCAGAAACACTAGATACATCATTTTTTGTTTTAGCTACTATTTTTATTATGAATCTTTCTAGAGGATTCATATTTTTCATTATAAATTCACCGCCAAAGCACTCTTTAACAGAGGAATGAGTTAATAAATCATTTGGAAAAGAAGCGGCTAGTTCAGTTTCAATACTATCTTTTTGCATACCGCAAACAAATAGCCCTAGCTTTTTTTCTTTTAATGTATCAAAATTTTCTGTACAAAATTCAGTTATTTCTTTTTGAATTTTTCCCATGTAAACAGATCCACCAATGATAATTTTATCGAAGGAAGATATATTAGGCATAGTATCCTTTTTAATATTTACGGTTGCTACTTCACCAGAAAGTTTATCTTTTAAAAGCTTGCTGCATTTTTCTGCAAAACCATGTTTTGTTGCGTAGATTATAAGTGTTTTCATTTTTTATTCACTCCTTACTAATATTATCAATTTATTTTAGAATTTTGGATAATGGCGGATTTAATGCCTTTTTGAATTTAGGATTCTTTTATACATTTCATAATGAGAAATAGGCAGTATATTATTATCAAATTAAATGCAGGAAATATAATGACTTCTGCAAAACTTACTTTTACTCCTAATAAAATTTGTCCAATTATCATGGCTGTAATTGAAGTGAGCATGGTAATTCCCTTAACAGCTATTACAGAAGAAAGGGTATAAGTATTATTTACTGAATACAGGTTTAAATTAAGAGTTAGAATTCACATAACTAGTTAATGGTTTTCTTAGTATTATGCCATCTACTATAAGGTTTATATGGTGGTCAATAAGCAGCTTTTGCTGTTCTTCAGGAGTATCTTTTTCAACTATTAGCTTTAAGATAAGTCCAAAAGTAGAAGTCCATATTATTTGTGCAGTTAGCTCAATTACATTATCCTCAATGTTTTTGTCCATATAAATGTCTTTTAAAGATTGATATAGTATACCTAAAGCTTTTCTTTTTATAGAGGCACCTTTGAAAAGTACTGATGTATGCTCACGTACTCTAGGTGAGTTGTTAAGAAGTATGGTTCTATATTCTTCAGGCATTTCCAAAGCCAGATATATATATTTATGTAGGGAATGTCTTATTTTATTTTCAGGAGTATAATTCGAAATTTCAGATGAAGATAGAACATCTAATATTTTTTCATAGGATTTTTGCATAATAATATTTATTATTTCTTCTTTATCCTTAAAATAGTGATATATAATTGCTGGAGAATATTCTATTTTGACAGCAATTTTTCTTATAGAAAGTTTTTCTAAACCTTCTTTTTCCATAATTTCACTTGCTGCATTGAGAATTAGTTCTCGATGTTCATCTTTTTCACGTTCCTTACGTTCTTTTGTACCCATATTTATGACTCCTTTTAAACGAAGTTTAGTTATTGAACACTGTTAAATAAAAGGATATCATTTTAATGTAGTCATGTCAATACTTATCTGTTAAAGTAAAAATCTATTATTATAGCATTTAATATCAAATTTCCATGTAATCAATTATATGTTATTATCTATACATGTCTGAAGTGTGATTATTGATGTTCTGTTTATGCAGTAATATTTTATGGAGGTGTAGTATGAGAAGAAATGTAATTGATACTTTTAACAATATTATTTATATGTTATTAGTTTAGATAAAATTATAAGAGATTGGGAGGTAAATATGAATTTAAATAAAAAACTGATAGTAATAGGAATGGTGGTGTACCGCTTTCTAAAATAACCTTTCCTATTAAAATGAAAGCTGGTGAAACTATTGATGTAAGTTATGCATTTAATTTCAATAATAGAAATGATATAAGACTAAATAATGCATATAATTTAACCTTTAACATTTTAATAGAATTTATGTTCTTAGCATTATCTTCTTCTAGCAAAATCAGAAAACTCAAAGCGATCAGGACGATGCCTTGATTCTGTATACTCAAATTGAGTCCCATCATTTAAATATACAAAGTTCTTTACTGCCACTACAAAATTATAAGATTTCATATTCAGATTTTTTTTATCAATGGAATTAGCAGCTTCAATTTTTATAATTCTCTTAGCAAAACCTATTTTAATTTTTAAATCTTCTTCAATATATTTATAAATAGATTTTTTTGCAATTTCTTTTGTAAGATTTAAAACAGTATCTTTTAGAAAATAATTGATATCTAAAATAATGTTTTCATTATTTAAACTTCTGATACGATATAATTTGTAAGCTCCTTTTCCTTCTGCTAAACAAGTTTTTTTATGTAAGGATTTATCGATTAATACTTCCTCAAATACTGGTACAGATGTAATAAAATCATTTCCGTTTATACTGGAAACTTCAGCGAAGCTTACAAGATTACCAAAGGAAAAAGTGATTTGATTGTTGTCTAGAACAAAAGCTCCTTTACCATGAACACTGTTTATCAAACCTTCTTCTGACAAGAGGTCTAAAGCTCTTCTAACCGTACCTCTACTTGTGTTGTGAATTTTACAAAATTCATTTTCAGAAGGAAGTTTTTCACCTAGCTTGTAATTTCCATTAAGTATATTATTTTTTATGGTTTCGTATATGCATATGTACTTCTTATCCATTAGTAAGCCTCCGAAAGCTATTTTTCATAAAGAGTATACCATTTACTAATATCATAAGCAAAATAAATTATAAAAAAGTATCAGTGAATTTTCAAAATGCGTTCGTAATTACTGATACTTTCTATAATCATTATAGATTATCTTATATAGAAGGCTGCAGATTCGTATGGACGCAATACAAATTCATTTACATTGTTTTGTGTGTCACTATAATTAGATATTAATACTTGTGATTTTCCTTCAAAGTTTATATCTTTTGGAAGAGTAAAAGTTGTATTTTTAGCATAAAAATTATTTACAACTAACAGTTTCTCGTTTTTATAACGTCTGATATATGCAAATATTTGTGTATCATTTTTTAATATAAGATCAAAATTTCCGTAGGCAATTATATCATATTCTTTTCTTAATTCTATAAGCTTTTTATAGTGGTAAAAAACAGAATTTTTATCTTTTAATGCTTTATCTGCATTTATATTTGAAAAGTTTGAAGATACATTTATCCAAGGGGTTCCATCAGTAAAACCTGCGTTTTTAGAATCATTCCATTGCATTGGGGTTCTGGAATTATCTCTAGACTTTTGCTTAAGTATATCCATAATTTCATTTTCAGATTTACCTTTGGCTTTTAATATATCATAGGCATTTATAGATTCTACATCTCTATAATCCTGTATTTTGTCAAAACTTGGATTAGTCATTCCTATTTCTTCCCCTTGATATATATAAGGAGTACCTTGTAATAAGTGTATAGTAGTTGCCAGCATTTTAGCGGATTCATTATGATATTCCTTATCATTTCCAAAACGTGATACTGCTCTAGGCTGATCATGATTACACCAAAATAATGCATTCCATCCATTACCATTGATCATACCATACTGCCAGTCACTGAGTATCTGCTTAAGTTTTAGAAAGTCGAAGGGAGCTGCGGACCACTTTTCTCCATTAGGATAGTCCACCTTTAGATGATGAAAACTAAAACTCATGCTTAGCTCTTTCTCATCAGGATTTGTATATTTAACGCAATTGTCTATAGAAGTAGAAGACATCTCACCAACAGTTAACATATTATTGTATTTTGAGAATACATTTTTATTGATTCCCTTTAATAATGTATGAATTTTAGGACCATCTGTATAGTATTTACGACCATCTTCAGAAGGAGTATTTAAAGTATCATCGGGGAAAGCTTGGTCTTTAGATAATAAATTAACTACATCTAATCTAAAACCATCTACTCCTTTGCTTAACCAGAAATTCATCATATCATATATGCTTTTTCTAAGTGCCTGATTTTCCCAATTTAAATCTGCCTGAGTAGTATCGAAAAGGTGTAAATAATATTGTCCTGAAGTTTCGTCGTACTTCCAAGCACTGCCTCCAAATTTAGACTGCCAGTTATTAGGAGTGCCATTGTTCCTACCATCTTTCCATATATAGAAATTTCTATATGGCTTATCTTTGGATTTACAGGATTCCTTAAACCAATTATGTTCTGTAGAGGTATGATTAACTACCATATCCAATATTATTTTCAAATTTCTCTTATGAGCTTCTGACAATAGATTCTCAAAAGTTTTCATATCCCCATATCGAGAATCTATTTTATAATAATCACTTATATCATAGCCATTATCACGTTGAGGGGACTCATATACAGGAGTTAGCCATATAACATCTACTCCTAAATTTTTTATATAATCAAGCTTGTCTATTATTCCCTGTAAATCTCCTGTTCCATTTCCTGTTGTATCCTTAAAACTCTTCGGATAAATTTGGTATACAACAGACTTTTTCCACCAAAATTCATTCACGATTAACACCACCATTTATATTTTTTATTATTTATTTTTACTAAATCTTACATTTAATTTGACTTCAATTTGACAAGTAATCCAGCAAACCATTGTTACTACCCAATTTTTTATTTTAAAAAATTTTATGAACAAATTTAGTAATGTTAATGCTTACAATGATTATTTGCCCAATATAAGCTTATATACATACTGACAATAATCCATCACCTTGTTTAATATTATCCACATTTAATGGTTCAACAGATTTCAAATCATCTACATTAGTTACAAGAATCATTGTCAGTGATGAAGGTGACTTTTCTTTAACTAAATCTAAATCAAATTCAATTATTTTCTGCCCAGCTGTTACTCTTTCTCCTTCTTTTATAAAACTCTTAAATCCTTCTCCATTCATTTTTATGGCACCTGCTGCTGAACCTATCATGGCAGAAAAGAAGGGAAATTTAAACCTTAGATTAACTCCAAATATAGCTGGTTCTGTTATACCGAGATAGGCTGAGATAGCAGATGTAAAAGATAGTCCTTTAATTTTTTGATCTTTAGATATAAACATCATAGCCAGAGCACTAGAACCCTGTGCAATATTTGAAAGAACAAGTATAGGCCATAAGAAAGTTCCACCTGTACTTGCTATGAGCTGAAAATCTATTGCTAGGAACATTTGATGCATGCCTGTTATAACTAATACTGAATAGAAACCACCATATAAAATAGCACCAAGTAGTGGTAATTTATCAAATACGAAAACTAATCCGTAAGTAATTGCATTACCTATAGAGAAGGTTACTGGTCCAATTATAATAAAGGATAAAAATCCAGTTATTAGTAAAGCTATTGGTGCAACAAATAGTAATTTAATTGAATCAGGAATACGTTTATTTAACTGTATTTCTAATTTTGCCAGTACAAAAGATGAAAATAACACCGGTAAA
The DNA here is from genome assembly GCF_047718555.1 of Clostridium sp. Taxonomy (GTDB): domain Bacteria; phylum Bacillota; class Clostridia; order Clostridiales; family Clostridiaceae; genus Clostridium_I. Next base: position 18,866 of record NZ_JBDNRK010000037.1, read on the forward strand.
ACTTGTCCTTGATATCCTACTTTAGCTACTTTAAGTCCAAATAAATTCCAGTAAGGTACTGTGCCCTTTGTAACAGCTTCTCCATAATTATAAGCATTTAGTAAGGACGGATGAATAAGCATCAATCCTAATACAATACCAAGAAGTGGATTTCCACCAAATTTTTTAACGGCAGACCAACCAATTAATGCTGGCAAAAATGTAAAGGAGGTATTAGCTATAAGGTTTATAACATCGGAAAGATCTTTCCACTGAGTATAAACGTCAACCAGTGATTTATTTGCAAAAAAGATGCCTTTACCAGCAAGAATATTATCTATACCCATTAATAGACCCGCAGCGACAATAGCTGGAAGTATTGGTATAAATACATCTGCCAACGTTTTCACTAAACGTTGAATTATATTAAGATTGTCCTCTGTGCATTCTTTATGTCTTGTTTTGTTGCACTTTTAATTCCAGTAATGGAAACAAGCATATCATAAGCTTTATCAACCAGCCCAGGGCCTATAATTACTTGAAACTGACCATTGCTTGAAAAAAATCCCTTAACTATGTCTATTTTATCAAGATTATCTTTGTTCACTTTATTTTCATCTTTCAAAGCAAATCTTAATCTAGTAACACAATGAGTTGCAGCAGTTATATTATCTTTACCACCAACGGCTGCAATAATTTCTTCTACAGACTGTTTTGAAACATCCATTAATGACTCCCCCTTATAATATATGTAAACGTTATATTTGTATGGTAACATGTATAAACAAGTTTGTCAACACTTGTTTATACATGTTGGAATGAATTTTAGAAATATTATGAATCGAATACTTGAATTTGACATAATAAGTTAAATATAATATAATTTAATAAAAGTTAATAAGAGAATCATGTAACTGGCGGAAATGGAGTTAACCATGGGGAACATGATTCTAGGCATATTCAAGAAATAACCAGTCAGTATACTAGTCTATTTTGCGTCATACTGCGTCAGCAGAACCTTCTGATAGCTCACTATCATCAGAACCTGTTTCCTTGTATTACACAAAATATACCTCGTATCTTTGCCTTGTTATTTATTTTCATATGTCTGAGAAAAATATCGACCGTCTGGGTAAGTTCATTATTTACTCAGACGGTTTTTTGGAGGTTGTTATTGTGAAAAATTCGCAAATTATACTTAAATATGGATGCAATCCACATCAAAAGCCAGCAAGAATTTATACAGATAATAAGTCTTTACCCTTTGAAATTTTAAATGGCAATCCTGGTTATATAAACCTAATGGATGCTTTTAATTCCTGGCAATTAGTGAAAGAGTTAAAAGAAGCAACAGGATTACCAGCAGCAACTTCTTTTAAGCATGTAAGTCCAGCAGGTGCAGCAGTGGGAATGCCCCTCAGTGATGTATTAAAAAAGGCATATTTTGTTGAGGATATAGAATTATCTTCTGTAGCTTGTGCTTATGCAAGAGCAAGAGGTGCAGACCGAGTTTCTTCTTATGGTGATTGGGCTGCCATAAGTGACATTGTTGATTTACCTACTGCCATGATTTTAAGTAAATCTGTTTCAGATGGTATAATTGCTCCAGGATATACAGATGAAGCTTTAGAAGTTCTAATGAAAAAGAAAAAGGGAAAATACTGTATAATTAAAATGGATCCTGACTATGAGCCAAATACCATAGAAAGAAGACAAATATATGGTATGACCTTTGAACAGAAGAGGAATAACATTAATATAAAAGAGGAAATGCTTGATAATATAGTAACTGATAATAAAAATATAACAGATGAGGCAAAAAGAGATTTACTTATTTCTATGATAACATTAAAATATACTCAGTCTAATTCAGTTTGTTTTGCTTTAGACGGTCAGACCATCGGTGTAGGAGCAGGACAGCAGTCAAGAATACATTGTACGAGACTTGCTGCATCAAAAGCAGATCTTTGGTATTTAAGACAGCATCCTACTGTACTTAATTTGCCTTTTAAAGAGGGTGTTTCAAGGGCAGAAAGAGATAATGTAATTGATCAATTTTTAAGAGATGACGTTACTTCTATGGAGACTAAAGGATGGAAGGATATACTTAAAGAGATTCCAGAAAGGTTAACTAAGGAAGAAAAGATAGCATGGCTTTCTAACTTAAAAGAAGTTGCTTTGGGATCAGATGCATTCTTTCCTTTTAGCGATAATATAGATAGGGCTTCAAAAAGTGGAGTCAAATACATTGTCCAACCTGGTGGCTCCATAAGGGATGATGTAGTGATAGAGGCATGTAATGAATATGATATGGTGATGGCTTTTTCAGAGGTTAGATTGTTTCATCATTAAGGTATTATTTAATTAGGGGGCTGTCTCAAAAGTAGTAAATATTCATTAAGTGTGAGAATGTCCTAATTTGTTTACTAAAAATAAAGTTTTAATAGTTGAAAAGCTGTCTTGCAATGCATATATGCATTGCAAGACAGCTTTTTTTGAATATTTAAATAAATAAGATTTAAAAGTAACATTATTAGGTAAAATCTATATATTGCACAATCTTCTATTTTTTTATAATATGTAAATGAAGATAAAAACACAGTTTCGGTTGGTAGTCCGAACCTATATTATATATGGCAGTAACCTGCCCTCCTGGGGTTGTCCATTCTTCAAGTTTTAATAAAACAGGAGGAAGCTAAAAGTGAATAACAGTATAAAATTAACAGTATTTTTTGAGGAGCCGTTTTGGGTAGGAATATTTGAAAGATCCTGTGAAGAAAAATATGATGTTTTAAAGATTGTGTTTGGTCCAGAACCAAAGGATTACCAAGTATATGAATTTATATTAAAAAACTTTCATAAATTAAGATTCAGCAATTCTATACCTAATATTAGGACTAACGATATTAAAGAAAAAAAAATAAATCCTAAAAGACTTAAAAGGAAGATCAAAAAAGAAACAAAAAGTACAGAGATTGGAACTAAAGCACAGCTTGTTATGAAGTTACAATATGAAGTTACTAAAGTAGAGAGAAAAAAGATTTCAAGAGAAAAAAAGGAAGAGGAAGAAAAGAGAAAGTTTCAGTTAAAACAACAGAAGAAATTAATGAAACGTAAAGGACATTAATGACTAAGCTTTATATAAGTAGATATTTCTTAAAATCACATTATTGGAATTTTAAAGTGTTAATGCTATAATAAATAAAATATTAGATGAGGGGGAGTGTGCAGTGAATTCTAACTTAATAAGTATAATTCAATTTATGTTTTTAATAATGTGTTTTACCAGCATACTTTCTTATGCGTTATATACTTATAATAATTTTAAACATAAATTTCAAAGAAATATTGTAAAGAAAGTTTTACTTCAATGGGTTAATTTTATAGAAAAGCTGTTACCTGATCAGTATATTGTTTATGAAAAATACGGAATATGGAGATACGTGGAACGTTTAAAAATAAAAATGATGTTTTAGAAATAAATATTTTAATTTCTAAGGAGAGATGGAAATGAACATCATTTTTGATTTTTTAAGTAATCTATTAAGTATAATTTTCAATTTTACTGGTGATTGGGGATTGGCAATTGTTTTATTGACAGTAGTGGTAAGATTAGTACTTTCACCTATGTCTTTTAAACAAAAGAAATCCATGCATCAGCAGCAAAAGCTTAGTATAAAAATGCAGGAGATTAATGAGAAGTATAAGGACGATAAAGTTAAGCTTGAAGAAGAGAGAAAAAAACAAGCAGCTTTAAGTGCAAAAAGTATGCTGGGATGTTTAGTAACCTTTTTACAGTTACCTATATTAATGACTATGTGGAGTGTAATTAATAAAATGCCTGTAAGTGCAGGAACTATGCTTATACCTTGGGTATCCAGTATTAAATTATCAGATAGTTATTTTATTATACCTTTGATATATATTTTTGCATCTTTAACTCCAAGTTTACTTTCATATGTAAGTTTTTTCAAAATTGAAGGTCAGGCTAAGATGACCAAAGGAAATATTATAATAATGGCAGTGGTTGGGCTATTTATTGCTAAAGCAGCGCCTATTGCAGTGGGTATATATTTGATAACCACTAGTCTATTCAATTTTATTGAAGAACTAGCATTTAGATTATATATGAGAAAAGTTAAAACTGTATAATAAATTATGGAATCATGGCATTGACACTTAGTGCCATGATTTTTTTATAAATTGAAAACACCATTAAAAGACAATTTAGTTATAATATCAGCAATTTTTTCAGGAGGCTCTTTCATTCCACAATTAAACCATTCAGAGATAATACCTAAATGAGCGTAATAGAGATATGAAGATAAGTATTCTCTAGATATAGGTAAATTATCTTTACCAGTTATCTTACAATAAAAGTTAAAGATGTTGTTTCCAAGATTAGTTTTTATCCATTCTTGAAGTTCTGAATTTCTGTTTTCATCTAAAAGTGATTTTGCTAGCTTGTAATTATCTCTATAATAGCAAATGATTTTAGTAAAAAAATATTTAAAGTCCTCTTCGTCAGAAGCATTTTCAAGTTTGTTCATATCATAAGATATCAGTTTTAATTCATTTAAAGCTGTATTTTCACAGTGAGATAACAAATCATATTTATCTTCATAATGGATATAAAAAGCTCCTCTGCTTATACCTGCAGCCTTAGTTATATCTTTAACTGTTACTCTATCAAAGCCCTTTTCATAGACTAAATCGTAAAAAACCTTTAGAATCAATTCTTCTGTTTGAATATATCTTTTATCATTTTTATTCATATGTTTTATCTTTAGTTAGAGATTATATGGTAAGTGCTAATCTCTAACTTTAACCTCCTTTCTTAATACCCATTTTTTAAAAAAGATAGATAATATACACTTTTGATTTTTTTGCACATTGTTTGTATATTCCTCTTTAAATTATAATAAACATAGTGTCAATTATCAATAGAGAAAAATTATCAGGAGGGATATTATGAAGAAAAACAAAGTTGTTTTTGGATTTGCTGCTCTAATTATTGGATGCTTTTTAAGCGCTTTGGATAGTACTATAGTAAATATAGCACTGCCTGATATAGCTAATTATTTCAATGAAAGTATTAATAATATAAGCTGGATTGCTACGGGATACCTGCTTTCATTTTCTGTATTTCTTATTATAGGTTCTAAAATTGCAGATCAATTTGGAAGAAAAAAAGTTTTTATAATTGGACTTATAATTTTTGGAACGACTTCAGGCTTATGTGGATTTTCCAATTCAATTCTATTTCTAATCATCATGAGATTTATTCAAGGTATTGGTGCTGCAATCCTTACACCTGTGATTATACCACTGGGTATTGATATTTTTGGAAAGGAAAAGAGAGGCTTTATAATAGGGGTATCGGGAGCAATCACAGCATTAGCCGCTGCGGCAGGTCCACCACTTGGGGGAGTAATGCTTGAATATTTAAATTGGAAAACTATATTTTATGTAAATGTTCCCCTGTGTGTACTAGCTGTATTTTTAGGATTAGTATTTTTAGATGAATCCTTTGACAATACAGTTTCAAAGAAAATAGACATAGCAGGTACTGTTTTATTAACTGTAAGTTTATTCTGTTTAACTTTTCCCCTGCTTAAGGGTAGTGATTATGGATGGAATTCTTCTGTTATAATAATTCTTTTCATTGTTTCTGTTTTATCAATGATTATATTCTTAATTGTTGAAAGTAAAATCCCGGAACCAATGCTTCCATTAAATTTATTTAAAGAGAGTACTTTTACTACTTCGTGTATTTGTTACATGATAGTGGGCTTTGGAATGGCTGCTCCTTTACTCATATTGAATTTTTATCTGGAAAAGATATTGATGTATTCAGCATTAAAGTCTGGATTAATACTCATGACACTTTCATTAAGTGGAGTAATAAGTGTACCACTAGGAAGCTTTTTATCTAGTAAAATAGGAACGAGAATAATCAATTTCTTAGGATCTATTCTTATGGGGATTGCGACTATTGGTCTTGCCCATATAGATAATAATACCTCAATTTTAAATATAAGGATAATACTCATTGTTTTCGGATTTGGCTTTGGATTTTCTGTTCAGTCAATATCATCAGCAATAAAATATTTACCATTAGAAAAAAGTGGTATGGCTTCTGGAATTATTAATGCAGGAAGACAAATTGGAACATGTATTGGAGTAGCAATTCTTGTAAGTATATTAAATACCAATGTAAACAATGCAGTTATTAATATTAAGAATGATGTGAAATATGAGATAAATATGGATAAAGCTTTGAATTCTGATATTAAAGATAATATGCTAGTAAAAGTTAATAATGTGAAAAGTGATTCAAACTCTTTTTCCAGGGATGATATAGTGAAAAATATTAATGAAGAAGGTGAAAAGTTACTGGCTAAAACTCCACAGGAGAAAAGGGCATTTGTATTAAGCAATTTACAACAGCAAAAGAGTAAAGTACTAAATATAATTGATTATAGTCAGGATGTAAGAAATAAGGAAACCAGTAAGGCTTTTAATAATACATTTAGGGTATCCTATATTATCCTATTTGCATTTTCAATATTTGGATTGTTCACAGATAAGAGAGTAAAAGAATAAATTTGATTTTCATAACCTATATAAATTTTTTGAAATTTATATAGGTTATTTTTTAATTATTTTTTAAGATAATCATATACAATTTTAGGAGAAGGAAGAGTTAAATCTGTAAGTATATGAGAACTGGATACTATTTCTTTTACAGGTAAATCACTAAATGGTGCCATGGCATGATCAAATAACTGTAATCTTGCAGGACCGGTCCAAGCCTCATGTATGGTGATATCCGTAATTTCAGCACATACTAGTTCACAAATTCTTGGAGTTCCATCATAATTAGGTATAATTTTTAACATATAATTAGGACGGCAAATTTGATTACGGGCCTCATTTATATCTAGAGGTTGATGCTTATATCCCATAGTGGCAGTTAATACTCTTAATTTTCCGTAATCTAATGTACCAACTAATGTATCTGAATCAACAAATAGTTTTGGATAACCAAGCTTTTTAGGATATGCACTAAGTTCTCTTCCAACGGCAATAGCAGGATGATTATCTAAATACATCATATGTAAATAGTCACCCTTTTTACCATTAAAGTTTACGGGAATAACCTGTCCGCATTCAGTATAAGCTCCCAGTCCACTTACATCAGGCATAGCCATCATTTCAAATCTAACTAAGGGTTCATCTAATTCTAAAGGTTCTGGTATAGCTTTGCGTAATGCGTTAATATCTGTACGATACACAATATTGAGATATTCACGATTATGAAATTTATAGGGACCTCTTGGAAATGCTGGAGTAGTTAGTGGCATAGAAATTTGTTTAGGTACTTCACTTTCTAACATAAAAACTCATCTTCTTAATATTAATTATATTTAGCATTCTCACAAAATTAAATTGAGATTTAGTATTGATTAAATGTGAATTTAATTTCTAGCAAGTCGATATAAATCAATCCTAGGACATGCTATTATCCTTATCAAAGCATTTTCAATAATAATGTAACATAATATACATATTTATACAAATAAAGAATGAATTTATATATATCCTTGCTTAGTAAAAATACGCCAATTATAGTTTGAATATAATTACTAATTTATGAAAAATTTTCATATAATACTTGAGATGCATTTAACGATAATATATACTAAAATTAAGCAAAGATGCTTTATATACATTCGTGAAAACGTTTGTGATGATTTCAAAGAATATATGAATGCGTTGTTGTAAATTTACCTTAACAAAATATAATAAAATATACGTAATTATATGTGATATTATTTGCTATAATGGTATAAAAAAGATAGGTGGTATGTAACATGGAAGAAAAATTAAAAGAACTACAGGATATGAATTTTAAAGTAGTTCATTTAGGAATTAACTCATCAGATGAAGAGGAAGCATTGTCAGCAGCAAAATTTTTTATGACGCTTTTTGGATTTCCCATGAACGACAAAAAAGATTCAGTATTTGCAGGGCCCATGATTGAAATAATGAAAGGTAATGGAAGAGGTACCAAGGGGCATATTGCAATCTCTGTAAAGAACATTCATAAAGGAAAGAAATATTTAGAAGACATGGGATATGTTTTTGATGCTGATTCTGCAAAATATGATTCTAATGGAAACCTTGTACTTATCTATTTAAAAGATGAGGTAATAGGATTTGCTGTACATCTGATACAGGAATAAAAATTTTTTATTGATTCAAAGGCTAATGTTATAATTTACTTATAACATTAGTTGAGAAGCACCATGTAAATACTTGATGCTCCATATTTAAAATGTATGAATTTGATGTTTTACCTTAGTATAAGAGTACTAATGGTGACTGTAAACGAATAAACCTATCGGAAATCATAAACAAAAACTTCATCTGATGCCAAGAATTCTGTTTATAAAATTAACAGCAACTAGTAGTTGCAATCTAGAATATGTACAAGGAGGATTTTTTATGTCAGAAAATAAGGTTATATTTCATATTGATGAGTTTGATAAATGGAATTTGTTATTAAAAGATGTAAGTATTTTATTAGATGCTTTAAGTAACGACAAATTTTATATTGAAGTTCTAGCTACTTCAGAAGCGGTTAAGTTTTATGATGTAAATGAAATTTTAAACACAGATGTTAACTTTATGAGAAATTTAAATGATAGAGGGATAAAATTTGTTGCATGTAATAATTCATTAACAGCCTGTCATATAAAAAACAATGACATAATTAATTTTGTAGATATAGTTTCAATTGGAACTTTAGAACTTATAAATAAACAAAGCGAAGGATATATTTATCTAAAAGCATGGTAGTGCATTTAGATATAATAATAAAAAATAGTTAGATGGTTAAAATAATATAATGGATAAAGATTTGGTAAATATTTAAACTTACACATAAATAGGGAAACAAATTTGAGGTGCGATAGATGATTAAAAAACATACAGTATGGAGAATTCTTTTTATGGTATTTGCAGCAGGTATTTCTATTATTGGCGTGTGGACTAATATAAAGTTACTCACTGTATCTGGTGTAATTCTGTGGATAACCAGTACAATCATAAATATAGTGTATAGTCTTCAGGACGTTGAGGCAAAATCCATATAACTTTATTTAAGGCATATTCAAATAAATAACTAGTCAGTATGCTAGCCTATTTTGAATCCT
>NZ_JBDNRK010000038.1:0-40260 GCF_047718555.1 Clostridium sp.
GAATCGCTTTCACAGAGTGCGTGGGAGACTTACGCCAAGTTAGTCAGGTTAAAATGAGAGGTATATTATGATTACAGTACTAATTACTATAAGTATGTTAATCGCCATCACGGGAGCATTTTTCTCAATATACTATTACCATTATTGGCTCCCAAGGAAACATCCTTTTGAAATAACAGGTTGTGTTTTAACAGCTGATGATAACATTATTAATATTAGCTTTAAAATCAACAGAACAGGCTATATTGCTAAAACTCCACAAGAAATTTATATTATAGATGAGGCAACCGGAATAAAATTTTATTTACTAAGCCTTCCCAAGTTCGGAAAAATGATAACTAAAAAAGGTCATAGAGGCAAATATGGCTATATGATGTTTGTAAATGTGGGAAACGTTGTGAACCATTCATCTAAAATCACTGTTACTATAAGTGACTTCCAACAAAGACATGTTACTGTAGTTTAGAAAGTTCAAAGTCTTATGCCCAAAGAATCTTTATCAACAAATCTTACTTAGAGGGAGTTTGTACTCCCTCTAAAGTTAAGTTTCAATTCTAGATTTTATAATTTTAAATTAGACTACTTATATTTGCCTTAGTAATCTTACCTATATCCTTAGTAAAGATTATTAAAGCAAATATAAATATCCATAATTGTAAAGACCCTATGTTTATTCTCTCTATAACACCAAAAATAGGAATTTTATTTGCTATAGCAATAACAGACATTCCACCAGATACAAATATAATTACAGAAGTAGCGATGGAATAACTTGAAAATTTTTTAAAATCAGCAATTTTTCTAAATCCAATTCCTGTGCATAAAGGTGCTAAAATAGCTGTAGGAACAATTAGGGCAGTGACAACAAGATGCATGAAGCCTTCAAATGTCATAGTAGCGCCTGCCATATCTTCAGGAAAGAATCCATAAGAAACACCAATTAACACCATTGCTATAAAAATAATCATAGAAAAATTTATAATTTTTATCTTAAGCTTTTTTAAATAATTAAATGAACCTATTGAAAATATCAGTCCAAATATACCATACATATTTGTAAAAATATTTAATATTTCTCGATTTGGCGCACCTGTTGCAGTTAAATCACTTATAGGCTGTGTGATGTTATTATAACCACTCCACAACATACTTCCAATAATAACATGTATTAAGTAAAACAAAGGTGAAATCATTCCAAATATCGAATAAATTTTTTTCATTTTTACTCACACCCCTTTTTGTATATTTTCGATTTGTTAAACACTTATGGATATGCCGATGTTATCTATATGTTTATAAGTCTGAGGATTACAGCAATTATTCATCGGACAAAATATCACTTTATTTTATTAGTCCTTAGATAATTACAGATGAAATTTATATTATTGAACATTTTCTTAATTATTGGAGCTGTATCCTCTCCATTGTTTACGGCATGAGCATATTCAAAGGTTATTGCAACTAATGCGTAATTATATTCTTCGGCAACCAATTTGCTATCTACTTTTTTAATAAGCTTTTTCTCCATCATCATATCTATCAATTTAGCTATAAATTCTGAAGGCTCCCTCAATATAACTTCAAGCATTAATTTTTTTGCCTTTTCATTTCTAAATTGTTCTGAATATATTATCCTTGCTATACTGTCAAGTTTTCCATTTAATGATCTTCCATAGCTTATTACAAGATGCTTGAATAAATCTTCTGGTGACATAAAATCCATCATTTCATTTAATTCTAATTCAGAAGGTCTGTAATTCTTAATAGAACCTGCAAAATAATCAAATATATTATCTATTATCTCATCTTTACTTTTATAGTGATTATAAATTGAACTTTCCCTAATTCCAACCCCCTTTGCTATCTCTCTCATGGATACACCATTACAACCTTTTTTTGAAAATAGCTCTATAGCTTTTTCAAATATTTTTTCCTTTGTATTTATTTTAGTTTTTATACTTTCCATTTTTAACCGCCTTTTTATTATAGATAAACAAACTATCATATCTTAGTTTACAATTTAATTATACTAACGTATGATAGTTTAATCAATATATCTTTAGTAATCTATTAGAATCAAAAAACTGTCTTAATATAGACTTATCAAGTGCTTTATCAATTGCACAATTGAATGATTTTAAAAATTTTATATCTCATTTTATAGTCCTCTGATATTTCTCAATAAAATATGATAAAATATTAATATAAAGCTATAATCTATAAGATGCTATAAAGGTGGATTACTCAATGGATACAAAAATAAGAAATATAGAAGATGCTATCATGAAAAGTGTAATGGATGTTTTTAGAGAAGATGCTTTAAAATTTTTCGGTGTAAAAGCTAAAATAGTATCATCCGCTAGAACTGAGCTTAAGAATTTACAAATTACTACAGCCTTTATGGATTATACTTTTTTATTAGATGATAATTCCTTCGTACATCTTGAGTTCCAAACTACTGATAAAAAAGATGATTTGTCAAGATTTCTCGCTTATGATGCTGCGTTACACTATAAAGAGAATAAAAATGTTAATACAATTGTAGTTTATTCCTCTGATATAAAAAAGGCTGTCACAAGTATTAATATTGGTTCTATAAAATATTCAGTAAAAGCCTTTTATATGAACTCTATTGATGGAGATAAAAAATTAGATTATCTAAATAATAAAATTCGTAACAATGAGTTTTTAACTAAACAGGATATATTAACTCTTGTATTTTTACCTATAATGGATAGTACCAAAAATAAAACTGATAGGATAGTGGAGGCTATAATGCTTTCAAAAGCTATTAATGATAAAGAGAATCAGAATAATTCCCTCGCTCTACTCTATGCCTTTGCTGAGAAATTTGTAAGCAAAGAAAATATGAATAAAATTAAGGAGGTGTTCGGGATGACTGAACTTGGTAAATTATTAAAACAAGAAGGTATTGAAGAAGGCAGAGAAGAAGGACTAAAAGAAGGCAGGAAAGAAGGTCTAAAAGAAGGTCTAGTGAGAACCTCAATTAAACTATTAACTAAAAAATTTGGAATTCTGCCTGATGATATAAAAAACAAGATAGAGAATTCTGACACTACAGCATTAGAAATTATAGTTGATGATATACTTGATTTTGAAAAATTAGAGGATATATTTAAATATTTAAAATAGATTTCTCCCATGTTGGATGAACCCTAAAAAAGAGAATTACTAAAATTATGTAGTTCTCTTTTTATTAATTACACTATATCAAGCCCAACTTTCCTAGTTGGCCCTGGGAATACCTTATCCAGTTCAGCCAATTCACTTTCTGATAATACAATAGAAGCAGCTTCTGCATTTTCCAGTACATGTTCTGCTTGAGAAGCCTTTGGAATAGCGATTATATTTCTTGATCTCATGCACCAAGCTAAAATTATCTGCAGCGGCTTTACACTATGATTTTCTGCTATTTTCTTTACTGTAGAATCCTTTAACAATTGTTCTCTCAGTGATCCACCTTGAGCCACAGGGCAATAAGCCATAATAGGCATTTTGTGTAATCTCTGCCATGACAATAGATCAAATTCGATTCCCCTGGAACCTAAATGATACAGAACCTGATTGGTAACGCAGTTGTTGCCATTCTCACATTCCCGTAACTCCTTCATATCCTCTGTATCAAAATTTGAAACACCCCATCTTAGTATTTTCCCCTGCTCTTTCAATTTTTCCATACCTTCTATAGTTTCCTCTAAGGGCACATTTCCTCTCCAATGTAATAAATATAAGTCCAAATGATCTGTTCCAAGTCTTTTCAGGCTATTTTCGCAGGAGTTAAAAATATTGTTTAATCCAGAGTTGTGAGGATAAACCTTAGATACTAAAAATACACTATCTCTAATCCCATTTATAGCTTCCCCTACTAAAGTCTCAGATCTTCCACTACCATACATTTCTGCCGTATCTATTAATGTCATTCCTAGTTCTACACCTAGTCTTAGTGCAGCTATTTCTCTTTCTCTGTCATTTGACTTTTCACCTAAGTACCAAGTACCTTGGCCTAGGGTAGGAACCTTTGTTTTATCTGGCAATTCTACTAAAAGTTTTCTGTTTGCATCTGCAATTTGTTCTATTTTATTTTTATCTATTTCATTCATAATTTTACACTTCCTTTCTACTATCTATATTATTGGGTATCTATAATCAATTTAGAATCATCACTCTCTACATTTCTTTATGATATTTAGTAAAATATATCATATAAACTGCAAAAGCAAATACATATGTCACGGCTAATAGTAAAATTATAATTAAATTAACTTTTATAAAAACATATATAATTATTAGAACTCCAATTAATATTCCTAGAGCATCAAAAGCCTTTGCCTTAGATTTGTTTGTAATAATAAGATTTCGCTCATCTTTATCTTTTACTTTAGTAAAAAAATTATATTTTAAACCATTGCTAATTAGTACTGTAGATATTCCTATAAAAAATGAATATATTATTTTTAATTCTTCTGTTTTTGATGTAATTCCTACCACACAAAAATAACTTATTCCGCCAATTAATATCACAACTAAAAATACAATAAAAAAAATATTAAATAAACTTAGTTTATTTTTCATCATCTTCACTCTCCCTCATAAATAAATATCTCTTCAATACTCATATTAAAATATCTTGCAATCTTAAAAGCAAGAAGAATGGATGGATTGTATCTTCCATTTTCAAGAGAACCTATTGTTTGTCTTGATACTTCTAATACTTCTGCAAGTTCTTCCTGCTTCATACCATGTTGTTTACGTATTTCCTCTAATCTATTTTTCAAGCTTTCACCTCCAGAGGTTATGGAAAGCACACTTTCCATAATTATAATATCATATTCTTTACTTTATGTAAAAGTAGCTTTCCATAACATAAGATTATTAAATTATAATTGTAATAATAGATTATACAGAATAATATGTTATAATTTCTATATTAATCAAGTTCTTATTTAAATAAAGAGGAGTAAAATATATGAAAAAAACTATATTCGGTTGTACTATGCTTATTATAGCAACAATGTTTTTATTAATTAATCATGAGTTCTCAATAGCAGGTATTATATATTTTTTAGGTCTTATATTTGTTTTATGGGGATCAATTCCTGAAAATGGTGAAAAATTAAATGCTATTTTAAAGGGATGTGTATTTATTGAAAAGTTTTGAATTGGAAAAAATAAAAAAGAGTAAATTTGCTCTAAAAAATATAGGATTTATGACGACTTATTAGAATATTCCGAACTAATCCACCATATTTTTGAATCTTCCCATTATGACAGTATTATGATAGTTACCATCTTTATGAATTCGGTCCTTTATTAGTAATCCTTCTTCTACAAATCCAAATCTTTTATATAATTGAATTGCCTTTGTGTTTGTTTCTACTACGGTTAACGTAATCTTTTCAATCCCCACAGTATCTGCCCACATCAAAATATTTTCTAATAGCACTTTACCAATTCCATGACCCCAATATTCCTTTGATATACATATCCCAAACTCTGCTTTATGTCTAAATCTGCTTAGTTTACTTCCTTCGCAACGAGTAAATCCAACAATTTTACCTTCTACTTCTGCAACTAAAAATATAGTTTTTTCTGCTATTGAATCTTCATAAATAAGTTTTTCAAAATCTTCTGGTGTTAATAAACCTTCGTCAGATTCCCTATCAAGATTTTCTGTTTCTCCATCAATTTTAACTCTTAATTTAGATAATTCAATTGTATCATATTTTGTTGGACAACGAAGTATCTATGTTAGACTATTACCTTCTATTCTTTTGTCTTCAATAATCATACATTACCCCCAGTAGTATTATTAAAATAAGTTCGCATCTTTTTACAATTTCAATTTGAATCATGTAAAAATCATACTATAATATTCTATATAATCCATTATTAAAAGTAAAATATATTGAAGATTTATTTTTTAAACACCGTATTATTCAATTATGAAAGTACAATTCTGATATGCTCCCCTTAGAGTAGACAAATAAAAAAATAAAAATTTGTCACTGAAAGGGGAGTATTTTTGTGTCTAAAAGAACTAAATATACAGCAGAAGAAAAAGTTGAAATTTTAAATGATTATGTAAATGGAACTGCATCTATCACCGACATTGCTGTTAAGTATAAAATTAGTGTCTACGCTTTTTATCATTGGAGATATAACTATGAAAAGTATGGAATAGATGGACTAAGAGAATCAAAAAAATGGCGGAGATATTCAAATGAACTAAAGAAACAAGCTTTACAAGACTATTTGTCTGGAAAATACTCACAAGGAGAGATTGTGAGAAAATACGAATTACCAGATAAATCAGTATTTAAAAATTGGATAAACAAGTATAATAGTCATAGAGAAATAACGGCAACACCGAAAGGAATGAAACAATCTATGACAAAGAGAAGAGCTGCATCTTGGAATGAAAAAATTGAAATTGTACAGTATTGTATCGCTAACAACAATGACTA
Source organism: Clostridium sp. (assembly GCF_047718555.1). Lineage (GTDB taxonomy): Bacteria > Bacillota > Clostridia > Clostridiales > Clostridiaceae > Clostridium_I. Next base: position 6,486 of record NZ_JBDNRK010000038.1, read on the forward strand.
CCATAAGGCAGCTGAAACTTATCGAGTCTCTTATAATCAAGTATACCAATGGGTTAAAAAATATGAATTAGGCGGAGAAAATGCATTACAAGATGCGCGCGGCAGGAAAAAGGCTGAAGCTGAACTAACATCTGAAGATAGAATAAAGCTTGCAATGAAAAAACTTGAGGCTGAGAATGAAAGATTAAGAGTGGAGAATGCACTCTTAAAAAAATTGGAAGAACTCGAAAGGAGGCGATATTAAGCCGTATAAGACAAGAAAACAAATATATTGCTATCGCGGAACTTCATGAAACTAAGAAGTTCTCTATTTCCTTATTGTGTGAAATAGCAATGATTCCACGTTCTTCATTCTATAAGTGGAAAAAACGTAAAGCGTCTATTCTAGAGAATGAGAATAAGATGCTTATTAATGAAATGTTTAAAATCTATGAGGAAGTAGATGGTATTTATGGATATCGAAGAATGACAATGAACTTGAATAGAAAGCTAAGTCAAAATTTTAATCATAAACGTATTTATAGGCTTATGAGACTTTTATCGTTACAATCTGTGATTCGAAGAAAAAAGAAACGTTACATAAAATCTATTCCACAGCAGGTAGCTCAAAACCTTCTGAACCGTGACTTTAAGGCCGATAGGCTGAATCAAAAATGGCTTACAGACGTTACTGAATTTAAGTATGGAAACTCTAAAAAAGCATATCTAAGCGCTATCTTGGATTTACATGATAACTCTATCGTTGCATATGTACTTGGACATTCTAACAATAATGAGCTTGTTTTTAAGACTCTAGATATAGCTCTAGCTGCTTCGCATGGTGCAAGTCCAATGCTTCACAGTGACCGTGGCTTCCAGTATACATCATATGGATTTAAGCAAAAATTAGCTGCCGCAAAAATGACACAAAGCATGTCACGAGTGGGTAAATGTATTGACAACGGTCCTATGGAAGCTTTTTGGGGAGTACTCAAGTGTGAAAAGTATTATCTGCATAAATATCACACGTATGAGGAACTCTCTAATGCAATCGATGGATATATTAGCTTTTACAATACAAAGAGATTGCAAAAAAAGACTAAACGGCCTAAGTCCATTAGAATTTAGGGCTTTAGCCGTTTAGATTAATTTTTATTATTTTCACTGTCTACTTGACAGGGTGCAGTTCATTTTATAAAATATTTTGTTTTTATCATTGTTACTTTTAATTAGAAAGATACGACATAACTGAAGCTAAAATTATGTTACTTGAACTCTACAAATTGTAATTTATGTTATAATTAAGTATAAAAAATAAAGTAGTGCAAATATATAAAAAATCGGATTAGTAAATATTAATTATACGGTTTGAGAGGTTAATAAGATGGAAAAGAAAATTGCAATTGTTACAGGTGCTAGTGGTGGTATTGGAAAAGAAATCACAAAATTATTGATTCAGGAAGAAGTAGATGAGGTATGGGCATTAGCTAGAAATATAGAAAAGCTTATAGCTTTAAAACGTGAATTAGGTGATAAAATAATTACTATTTCAAAGGACTTATCTCAATCAGAAGACTTAATTTCTATAGGAAAAATGTTAGAAGAACAAAAACCAATTATAACATTTTTGATAAATAATGCAGGGGTTGCAAGAATGGGAAACTATGATGATTTTCAAGTAAAAGAAATTGAAGATACTATTAAAATAAATTGTAGTGCACTTGCTATTTTATGTACATTATGCATTCCATATATGAGAAGAGGAAGTAAAATTCTAAACATATCGTCTGCATCATCTTTTCAACCCTTACCGTATCTTAATTTATATGCTGCAACAAAAGTATTTGAAAGAGCCTATTCTAGAGCATTAAATATAGAATTGAAAAAGAAAGGTATTACAGTAACAGCAGTGTGTCCAAGCTGGGTTGATACGGATTTACTGATTAAAGAACTGAATGGAAGAAAGGTAAAATTTCCTGGTATTGTCTCAGCAGAAAAGGTTGCAAAAAAAGCGTTGAGAGATGCAAAGATGGGAAAAGATATGTCAGTTTGTACACTGTACGTAAAGTACCTGCATATTCTAGCTAAAATACTTCCGCAAAAATTAATTATGAATGTGTGGGTTAAAAAAATTGAAAAATATATTGAGATATAATGAAAAGGTAAAATAGTGCTAAGCTCAATGAGTGTTAGAAAGATGAATATTTAGGGCATTATTGTCAATTTAGAATCGGATTATGAGCATGTCTTGAACTTTCTAAATTCGAAATTTGTATGGTTAATTTATCGTAATTTACACAGTCAATCTAAAAGTTACCTAAAAACTTGTATTTTAATAAGTTAAAATGATAAAGAGGTTATCCCCTACAACCGATACGGAGAACCGTACCATAAATGACGGATAACCTTTTTTGTGTAAGTATTAAAATACTTTAGAGTTAAGGATTAATGACTTACTATAATTAATAATGCTTACTTAGTAAAGTAAGCATTTCGTTCTTAAAGAAAAATGTGCATTAAATTAATCACACATTATGCTCATTTTATTCAGTCAGATAAATTGGAATTTGATTAACTTCGTATTATGCTTATAATCTCCCCGAAATTGAGATTCACTATACACAATTCTCAAACATTGGTTCAATATACTCTTTAATAAGTTTTATTCTATCCTTAGCACGTGGCATAAAAAGAGAAGCAATAGAAACTACCATTCTTTTCTTTGTATTGACATAAATCACATTTCCTCCATCTCCTAAAGCTGCATAGATATGTTCTTTATCATCAATAATCCACCACAGATAGCCATACGACAGCTTGCCCCATCGGCTATGTTCTTTTGTACTCTCATCTATCCATTGAGCCGATATAATTTGTTTATCCTTCCATATTCCGTCATCTAAGTACAACTGACCTATTTTTGCCATATCCATAGGGGTTAAGGTAAGACCCCAGCCTGCTGTATTTACCCCTTGCGGGTCAGCAACCCAACCGCTGGCATTTTTATCTTGGAAAAAGGCAATATGTTCTTCTTTATTGTGTAACACCACATTGTGTCCAACATGAATTTCCAATGGCGAGAATAAATTTTCTGTTGCAAAATCAAACACTGATTGTCCTGTTGCTTTTACAAGAATGCCCGACAGAATATGTGTTCCTACGATGGCAGAATACATAAATTCTCCCGCCTGCCCTTTACCTCCTAATAAATCGAGTGCAGCTTTTATCCAGTTATCGCTTGCGAAAAACTTTTCGTATGGTTCTAACTTATATTTATACGGGGCTGTCATAGTCAGCATATCCTTAATCGTAACGCTCTGTATTGTTTTTTCACGTGTTTTAACAGTGTAATCCGGAAAAAAGTCCAATACCTTCCGGTCTACACTTTTAATATGGCCTTTATCAATGGCCATACCAATCAACGCTGAAAAAACGCTCTTTGTCACCGAATACACATGAATGGCGTTATCGGCGGTATATCCATTATAGTAGTTTTCATATAATGTTTTACCGTTTTTTAGTACAATTATGCCCGCAATATTGTTATAACTACTGTTTATTGTCTTTTCTAACCATATCTTTTTTCTTTGATTCATATGATTCCCTCCTTACCAACATAATTACCAATAAAGAAACCATCTGTAATACTTATCATTGATGTTAAAACCATTGCAATAATGGAAGGTATGGAGAATTGTAGAATCACCTGTACCATATTATTTTTAATTCGGTTTAAATCCATAGAATAACTCCTTTCAAATTCAGGTTCTATGTCAACAAATCAGTACTTTGCTCCCCGGATATTGGAATATTCCTTTTCCACCAGTGTTTCTAAGTTCATGCAAGATACCTCCCTGTCTTGGAATTCAGATTGTCTCTTAGTTTCTCTGGTGTTCCTTTGGCAATGATCTCACCGCCCTTGTCCCCACCTTCCGGACCAAGTTCAATGATATAATCACAGTTCTTTAAGACCTCTACATTGTGTTCGATGACAATCACCGAATTGCCACTGGCAACCAGCTGATCTAATAGCTTTAGTAACAATGCCGTATCATACAGGCTAAGTCCAGTCGTTGGTTCATCTAACACATAGAGCATATTGCCCTTTAGCTGCCGTCCCAACTCTTTGGTAAGCTTCACTCTCTGTGCCTCGCCACCACTTAAAGAAGAAGATGGCTGACCAAGCGTTAAGTACCCCATGCCCATCTGCTCTAAGATACGCATGGGTTTCACAATGCTATTCTGATCTGCAAAGAATGAAATGGCTTCGGTAATGCTCATCTCTAACACATCGGAAATCGTTTTTCTTTTATAGTCTACGGAAAGACTTTCTTCATTAAACCGCTTGCCATGACACGTCTGGCAGAGCTTATCTACGGAAAAATCAGAGGTCAGAAAGATTCTTTCATAACCACTACCGACACAGTCTGGACATGCTCCTTTAGAATGAAATGAAAAATGTCCGGCATCCATGTTTCTTATTTTTGCTTCTGGCTGTTTTGCAAAAAGTTCCCGAATCTTATCCCAGATACCAATATAAGAGGCAGGCGTAGAACTGGCACTTCTTCCAATGGGCTCCTGGGATATCTTTGCAAAACCACTAATCCGTTCTACTCCTGCTATACCAGTTGCATGGCCATATTTCCTGGCACTGGCAAGACGTTTCAAAAGTGTCTTCTCAATCAGGGAACTCTTACCACTTCCGGATAATCCGGCAATACCAACCATGGCATGAAGTGGGAATGCTACTGTTAAGTCCTTTAAATAATGGGTATTGGCATGTTCCAAGGTAAGACAGTCTTTTTTATTAAATCTATGCTTTCTGACCGTCCGTTCCGGCATCAAACGTTTGCTGAAAAGATACTGACTAAGCAGAGTGTCCTCTTTCTCGTATTCTTCATAATCACCCTGGTAGACCACTGTTCCTCCTTCTACACCTGCCTTAGGACCAATCTCAATAATATGGTCGGCATGACGAATCATCTCTTTATCATGCTCCACCACAATCACTGTATTACTAAGGTCTCTTAATTTCTTTACCGCTTCGATCATGCTTTGCTTCTCCGATGGATGTAATCCTGCCATCGGTTCATCAAAGACATAGATCAGGGAATCCAGTCTGGACTCCAGATGGAGATGGAGAAAGATGCGTTGTACCTCGCCACCGCTTAAGGAAGCCATCTCCCGGTAAAGAGTCAGATGTCCTAAACGAAACTGGATTAGATGCTTTAATTTCTCCATCACATTCTTTACCACATTCTTACCAAATTGTGATAGTTCTTCCTCCGGTATTCCATTTAGGAAATCAAGAAGACCTGTCAGTGTCATCTGTCCCAGTTCACCGATCTGCTTTCCATGAAGGAAGACTTCTCTTGCTTCTTCGCCGATTCGCTCACCATGACAATCTGGACAGATGGTCTTCACATAGACTTTCTCCACATCCTCATCTTTTTCATAAGCATTTCTTAGTATCCGCTCCAGACAGTAGCTTTGTTTGCCATTGTCATACGTTCCATAGACCACTTCGCCTCGGATATCTTCTGGGAGTTCCCAGAATGGGGTCTCAAAATACATGCCGTATTTCTTCTTTAGAATCCGTAAGAAACCAGCTGTTACCTGCAAACACTCATAGACCTCCAATAAGGTTGTTGTTTTATCTGGAATCAACTGCTCCAGATTGATATCATAATAAGAACCTCTGCCCTGGCAGCTAAGGCACATGCCATCGAGCGTTGTATAGAGAAATAAGCCTGGGGAGAGATGTTCACTATGCTCATCCAAAGCTTTTCCTTCACTGGCATATAACAGGGCCAGCTGTCTTAGAATTCCGGTCTTTGTGCCAACTGTAGAACGGGGATTGCTCTGCCGGATTGTATTCTGGCGTACCGCCACCGTTGGACCGATGCCTTCCATCGTATCGAACCGATCCTCGTTATCAAGTCCAGCCAGAATCCCAATCGACCTTAGATACTGGTTCTTGCCTTCTTCAAACAGGATATCAAATGCAAGACTGGATTTTCCGGAACCACTGATACCGGTAATGACCACCAGTTGATGCTTAGGAATCGTTAGATTGATATTTTTCAGATTATGGATTCGTGCTCCTTGAATCTTAATTTCTTCCATATGCTCACCTCTGAATCGATTTGCAGCATGTTAGAGAAGAATGGGCTCAATGGGAACGTAGATGTCCACCTCATGGATATGGCTCTCATTGGCATACGGATCGTTGCAATACACTTCAAATGGATAGGAGTTTCTTGGAACATAACCACTGCCCGTGAGCCACTCCTGATACATGTAATTCCAGGCATCGCTGTACTGTTCCTGCTGAATCTGAAAATGTCCGACCGCATACAGACCGCCTTCTAACTTCATCGTTCCAAGGATTCCGTCTTCCTGAACCCGAATGTCCTCTGGCACCGTCAGACACAGACTGGTACGGAACTGGCTCTCCTCTCCGAATTCCGGATTGTCATGATACATGGTAAGCAGCCAGTTCTGACCATCCACAAGAAGGTGCTGCTTCCTTGCATAAGCAAATAACGTCTGCATCAGATTGGCATACTCTTTTGCTAATGTCTCATAGGTACCTGTATGTCTCACATAAGCGACCTGTTTTTCCTCCAGATTTGCTATGGTAATCTGCCCGGTCACGGGAAACAGATTGCCTGCCCATTCTTTCTTTGCTGTATTCTTATTGTACTCAGACAATAAAAAAGAATCTTTGCAATTCTTGCTATATTCCTTCCGGTATTCTCTTGGACTGGCGTCATAATAATTCTTAAATGCCCGGGAAAATACGGCTGAATCCGTATAGCCCAGTTCATAGGCAATGTCCGTCATATTTTTATCTGCCCGGTGTGCCAGCAAAAAAAGTGCCTTCTCCATGCGAATCCGCTTCACATAATGGGCTAACGGCTCATGTAACATGCCCTGAAAGATCCGGCTGAAATGATATTTGGAAAACCTGGCGGCATTGGAAAGCTCCTCAATGGACAGGGACTGTCCTAAATGATGCTCGATGTAATCCTGCACTTTATGAATTCTTCGTATGTACTCTTCCTGACACTTCTGTTCTGACATATGATTCCCTCCTGTTCCTGTTAATCCCAGTATAACAGAAATGTTATTTCTTGACGAATCAATCTTAACAAACTAAAGCGAAGAAAGTATTACCATTTAAAGGTAAAAACGTCCATGAATACCGAACGAATGCAGACAATCTGCAGACGTTTCAGTGGCTTATTCCTTTAGATTCAAGTTCTATCTGATATGTTATTTATAAATAATCTCCCCTACAAATTACTATTTATATTACTCAGCCTTAAATTGGAACTTATCTAACTCTTTTGAACATTGGATGATTTTCATTGAACTCAACTAAATCCCACAAATTGCCGTATAAATCTTTAAATACTGCAACCATTCCATAATCCTGTTCTTTAGGTTCTCTAACAAATTCTATTCCTATTTTTCTCATTTCATTATAATCACGCAAAAAATCATCAGTTCCTAAGAAAAGAAAGACTCTTCCCCCCTGCTTGGTTCCCTATAAAAGGCTCTTGTTCAGGCTTAGACGCTCTTGCAAGTAATATTGTTGTTCCATTTGAACCTGGTGGAGATACTACTACCCATCTTTTCTCTTGCTCAGGTTGATATGTATCTTCTACCAATGTAAAATGAAGTTTTTTTGTGTAAAACTCAATTGCTTCATCATAATCTTTTATTACTAAAGCAATATGTACAACTGATTGAATCATTATTTGTCCCTCTTATTCCATTAAAATTAATACGCCCATTAACTAACAGATAAATTACTATTTATTGAGTTATTTACATCATTCATATGCCGCATTGTCTTACTATTTTACATTAATATAATAACCTATTAGAATATTAAGCTTTATTAGCTACCCCTCCATAGTTTATTTGATTGGCTTAATCTTACCAAAACATTAAATTAACCACTTACAATAATTGATTTCTTATATCTAATCTGGTCTCTATCATCAATAAAAACTCTATCAACCATTTTAAAACCAACACTTTCATAAAAATTGCGTAGTCTTGGCCTTGAAGTACCACAATTAAGCCTTAGCGAATTTACATCATGATTTTTACATAGTAGCTCTGCAGATCCAATTATTTTTTTACCATAACCCATTTTACTATATTCTCTACATACAGCTAACTTATGTAAAATACCTGAATCATTCTTCTTAAGCTCTGCCCAAAAAAGAGAATCATACCATTGTAAAATATATACTCCAATCAAATTTCCATCTTCATAGCATAACTTCATTTCATTAATATCATATTTTTTTAGTAGTTCATTAACAGTCAAATCCTTTATTTTCCACATTGATTGTTCTATTGAGTCTAACCATTTTGCTGATTCCATTAAAACATTAGAAAATAGTTCAATATTATTTGCATTTACATTAACAATTTCCATCTACAAATCCCCTCAGAAAATTATACTTTTAATATGAAATATAAATGTTACTTATTCGCAAAATTTTACTGTTGCGTCTTAGAAGAAATATGCGAACTAACATAATAACACATTATTACTGACTTTTTACCTGTAATTTTATTTTTAGCTATTCATTTTTGAGAGATTCAATATACTTATTTCCCCAAATTCTAAATTGTTCTAATACTGGATTGAATTCTTTTCCTAAATCAGTTAGTGAATACTCTACCTTAGGTGGAATTTCTGAATAAACATACCGACTAACCAATCCAAAATGTTCAAGCATTCTTAATTGCTTTGTTAACGTAGCCTGTGTGATATTACCCATTCTTCTTTGTAATTCTCCATAGCGTAGTACCCCGTCATTCAAATGATGCATAATTAAAATCGACCATTTTCCTGAGAATACCTTTTGCGCCGTAAAATATGGGCATTTTCCAAAATTACTACCTTCATTCTCCATCATATCACCTCCTATAGTATCAATTTGATACTTACATTATATAAATGTCGTACTTGTCATTTTAAATATAAGGATTAAAATTATTATATCACATAAATTGGAGGTAGTAATTAAAATGAATGAAATTTATCAGTATCTAAAAAATATCGGTACCTTTTACCTAGCAACATCCGAAGGCGACCAACCAAGGGTTCGACCTTTTGGGGCAATAGATATCTTTGAGGGAAATCTTTACATTCAGACTGGAAATGTTAAAAACGTATTTGCACAAATGCAAAAGAATCCTAAAGTTGAAATCTGTGCTGTGGGCAAGGATGGAACTTGGATGCGTGTTGCAGCGACTGCTGTTCAGGATGATAGAATGGAAGCTAGACAACATATGCTTGATGAAAATCCAGGCCTTAAAAGGAGGTATGCTGCTGATGATGGGAATAGTGAAGTACTTTATCTAAAAGATGTAACCGCCATTATCTATTCCTTTACAGGAGAACCTAAAACTATTAAGTTTTAAACTTACTTTTAAAACATTGAGCTGTTATAAATAAACTTAAGTTCTTAATTGGTACTATTAAGTCTTAAGAATTGTATCTAGAAGGCAAAGAATAATTCTAAAAAATATAAACACATTCTATGTTGTTAGTATTAAGCCCTATATAAAAACTGAGGTTGTTGACAGACAAATATTTTCTGTTAGTAACCTTTTTACTTGAAGATAGATTTAGTTCGCACTTTCTTACAAGTATGAACTAAACATTTATAAAACAATTATACCATGCAATTCCATATCTTGATAATTATCTTATTATTACTTCAATATATTTTATCTTTAATAATGGAATTATATAGATAATATGATATAATTTTTACATAAATTAAGTAGAAAATGTAAGCTATTAAAAACTGAATGCTTTACAGAAATATTAATTGAGTATATACATAACAAGGAGGTTAAGTATGATTGATTTAGGTTTAACTAATAAAATAGCTTTAATAACCGGGGGTACCCGTGGGCTTGGCCGAGCTATTGCAGAGAAATTAGCACAAGAAAAGGTAAAGGTAGTTGTAACTGGCGTTAATGAAGACCGGGCAAAACAAGTAGCAAATGAAATATCATTGAATTACAACGTTGAAACTTTGGGTTTAAAACATGATGTGAGTTCCGAGGAATCAACAAAGGAAGTTGTAAGAACTGTAGTTGAAAATTTTAAAAGAATAGATATTTTGGTGAATAATGCAGGTATTACAAGTGATGGTATAATGATGATGATGAAAAAAGAAAAATGGGATAAAGTACTTAGCGTAAATCTTACAGGTGCATTTAACTGTACCAAGTTTGTATCTAAACATATGTTAAAACAAAAATCAGGCAGCATAGTTAATATAACAAGCGTTGTAGGAATAACAGGCAACGTTGGACAGGCAAATTATTCTGCTTCTAAAGCTGGACTTATTGGTTTTACTAAAACAGTGGCTAGAGAATTAGCAGACCGAGGCATAACTGTAAATGCCATTGCTCCAGGATATATTTCAACCGATATGACATCTACACTTTCTGATAAAACCACTGAGGAAATACTATCTAAAATTCCAATGAAAACTTATGGTAAGCCAGAATCTGTAGCAAATGCAGTTTTGTTTCTTGTTTCAAATATGTCGCAATATATTACAGGCCAAGTTATTAATGTAGATGGTGGAATGGTTATGTATTAGAGTTTATTGAAATTTATATAGTGAGGAGAAGATAAAATGAGTGAGTTTAGTGATAACTATAATTTAAGAAGTTATAATCGAAATGATGGTGTGAATCTATTAAAGAAGGCGAAACTAAAAGGCTTTGTGTTTCCAGAGACAAATGGATGGATTACTTTAGTGGCAGAGGGCAGCAAGTTAACGCCAAACAATAAACTTATTGAAGCTAATAATGGTAATTTAATTCATTTCGTCAATGCAGAAGATTATGGTTTATATTTCTCAATTTATAATTCTAATAAACGAATATGCCATTATGAATGTACGTGGTTAGAAGATATCGCAATTAATGACAATAACCTGGATTTAAATATTCTAATAGATTTTATAGAAAATAATAATATTAAAGGAAAAATTGATAGGAAAGATTTAATACGTATACTTCATCCACAGAATTTTGAAGAAATTTCTGAAGACCCATCAGTTTCATCACATATTGTAAATATGTTTGCTTTAGAAAACTGTGATTGGGTTTCTTTCGATGATGTTGCTAGAGATTATTTTGGTGATAAAAAAATATATCCTGATTTGCTTTTTGTTGAATAGTTATTTTTCACTATTTAATATCAATTATTTATTCCATACGAGGAGGTAAAATATGAAGAAATTTATTTTAATTATTTTTTCATTAATTCTCTTTATAGGACTCATTGCTTGTTCAAATAAAAAAGAATCAAATAGTGTAACAGTAAAAGAACAAAGCAATATAATTGTAAAAGAACGAGATGTTAGAGAAATAGTGTGGAACCAGCTAACTTCAAAAAATAAAGATCGAGTAAAAGGAAGCTGGAGATACAGTAAACTGAGTAAAATAACATTAAATGAAAACATGGGTATTATAAATGACAAATCTTATATTGGTAAAGAAGTGTATGTTATTGATTTTCCAACAAAAAACATTTCAATGCCCAATAATATGATTGTGTTTGCATCATCAGATAACTATAAAATTATCGGTTATGGATATGTAGAATAAGTATAAGTATTATGACAAGGGTGAAGAACTTTTAACTTTTGTAAATAACAAATAATTAAAAACATAAAGTTATAATTTTAGAGGAATATATTATTGGGAACATACATAGATTTGTGTAAATCAAATCTATGCGCATTCTTTATATATCTTGTAATAATCAGGGCAATATCATTAAAAATATTATGACTTAAATTTTGAATTATTATCACATAAATTTTAAACCATTAATGTATTATGTTTTATACTTACCTTAAAAACAAATTTCTACCTGCTATGGATCTTTTGTACATTAACTCTGGTCTCATAATATAGTACAGTATAGACTCTGGTGTTTTCACCCTGCATATTTCTTTAATTCTATTGGCAATTTCATCTAGAGCCTCATCCCAGGAAATACGTTTAAACTTCCCATCTACTTTCTTTAGTGGATGTAATACTCTTTCCTTATGATAAACCCGTTCTAAATAGTGAGTACATTTTATACAAGTTCTCCCTTCACTAATGGGATGCTCCTTATTTCCAATTAATTTTATCGCTCTATCATTTTCAACCACTGCCAGTAATCCACAGGTATTGGGATAATCTCTTGTACAGGTTGTTTTAATTATCTTCTGCTGCATTGTACATCAACCTTTCAACTTCAATATACATTACAAAATACTAAACATTAAAATCAAACTTCATTTATTTCATATTAAATCTTAAAGTTTTCAATAATTTATTTGGATGATGATTTACTATGTAAATTCCAATACATACTAATATAAGTGCAACGGCGTTTTCCCAGTCAAAAATATTTTCTTTTAGAAATATTGATGATAAAATAGCACCAGATACTGGAATCAAAAAATTGAAAAGAGCGATTGAACCAACTTTATTATATTTTAAAAGTATTGTCCATATGGAAAAAGCCACAGCTGAAAGCAGTCCAAGATATAATAAAACAAGGGTAGAACCTATTGTAAAGTTTGTAACATGACCTTTATTGGAAATACCTAAAATCAGTAAAACTAGTCCACCAATTAGCAATTGATAACCAGTTACCAGCATGGAATCTATGCTTTTGCAAATCTTTTTTCCATAAATTGAGCAGGCAGAAAATGCAAAGGCAGCTACAGCAATGAAACCCTCACCTTTAATTTTAAAGCTGAAATTTAAAAGGTCACTGCTGAAATTCACTAACAATACACCAATAAATCCCAATATACATCCAATTGCTTTTTGAGAATTTATTCTATCATCATTATACAGGAAATGGGCAAGTATGACGCTGAAAAAAGCAGATGTTGAATTCATTATAGAAGCTTTTACACCACTAGTATGCGCAAGTCCAATATAAAAAAACATATACTGTAGGGTTGTTTGAGTTAAACCTAAAAGTATAAGTTCTTTTATATTTTTTCTTGTTAATGAAAATAAATTCTTAGATGAAAATAAAGCAACTATTAAAACCATCAATCCTGCTATTATAAATCTGTACCCTGCGAAAGACAACTCAGAAAATATATTATCTGTACTTATTTTAAAAAGAGCATATCCACTCTTAACTCCTGGGTAGGCACTTCCCCATAATATACAGCAAAATGAGGCAAGCAGTATTACTATCTTTCTATTTGTAAAAATTTTTTTATTGTTCAATTCTGTCAAATCCTTTATTTTATATTTCGTCTAAATTTACTACTATTCCTCTTAAATTCAGTAATATCAAGATCCCTAAACAGCTTTATATTAACTTTTTAAATCATTTACCAATTAGCCATCCATTCCGGCCTCGGCATAACCAGGAATGAAAATACTGCTGGACAAGTATTTACTAATTAATAATAAAATAATTCGCATCACTATAGCAAGTGAAAATTGAAACAAATTACTTCCCAGGGTAAATTACAGAAATTATTTTAATTAAAATGTAACTGATTATTATAATCCAAATACATATTATAATAACTCCAGCAATCCATTTTTTAGGCTTACCCTCTTTAAAAATATTTTCTGATTGCTGTCTGCATTCATTCATAATATCACTAGGTATTAGTCTTATAGCAAAGGCAATACCCAGTGGTAATATAATCAAGTCATCTACGTATCCTAAAATTGGTATAAAATCAGGTATCAAGTCAATAGGGCTTAAAGCATAACATACTACTAATATTGAAACTAATTTTGCATAAAAAGGTACATCCGGACGTTTATATGCAAAATATAATGCCCCAATCTCCTTTTTCATTTTTTTAGCTCTTTTCATAATTATTGAAATACCCATACTGTGTCTTTTACTTAATTTATTTTTCATAAAACACCTCGAGACTAATCAATTTTCTGTATTTAAATTTAAAACAAACTTATCCGATAACTAGTCGCTGTAACACTCCACCTTCTACAAGGTGGACATAACAGCGACACATTCCTGGATAATTCATCTAAATTTAGTGGGATTAAAAACTCCCACTAAATAAGATTCATTGATAAAGCACTACTCTCCTACGAGATTATATCATAAAATTATTCATCCCTGCGGAGTATTATTTTTCAAAGATGGAAAATTTTACATCTCGGAGGTGTAAGATATGGAAAATTGCCAATTATAGATATATATCAGAAAACTCCGCCTTTATCATTTTATCACTAAATAATATATTTCTATTATTATTTGTTTCTACAGTTCTTGCAGGTAATGTTACTTTAAATATACTACCTTCGCCTAATTTACTTTTTACACTTATATTTCCATAATGCAATTCAACAATGGACTTTACTATATATAACCCTATGCCAATGCCCTCTGTATTTCTTTGAAAAGACTTGTCCACTTGTTTAAACTTTTCAAATATATTCTGTAAATTTCCTTTTTCAATACCAATCCCCTTATCCTTTACAAATATTTCAATAAAATCATTTTTATCTCTTAGTTCTATAGAAATCTCACCGCTATTTTCTGAAAATTTAATAGCATTTGAAATGAGATTAAGAATAGCCCTACAGATATTGTTAGCATCATATGCAATAATCTTTTCATCTATATCTGTATTAAAAACAATATTAACATCTTTGCCTTTAAAATATTCCGATATATCTTTAACTATATTTCTAAGCATACTAACTATATTTTCATTAGATAAATTTACTTCGAAGTCACCTAATTTTATTCTTGATAAGTCCACCATATTATTTATTATTCTAGATAGCCTATAACAATTTTTCTTTATTGAATGTATATTTCTATTAAACCTCTCCTTATCTCCACAGAAAGATTTATCATTTAAATACAATTCAATTAATTGAACTGCACTAAAAATTACATTTAAAGGTGTTCTCATCTCATGAGATAAATTTGCAAAAATTTCTTCCTGTACTTTAAGAGTTTTTTTCATTTCCCTATTAGCCATTATCTCTTCAGTAACATCAATTCCAATGGCAACTATCTCTACCGCTTCATTATTAATTCCAAAAACAGGCTGATATATTGTATTTACAAATTTTTCTTCACCTAAAATTGTAAATTTTCTATATTTAGAATAGGACATTTTATTTTTCTCTATTATACTTTTAACATGTTTAAGAATATAATCTTTATCAAAACTATTAACTATATCTTTATAATTCATGCCTTTAATAGATGATATAGAATCTATAGATGAATTTTCTAGCTTTAGAAAACTGTAGGCTTTTTTATTAATATCTAAAAGTTTTAAATCTGGATAGGAAAATCTTAATACTGGTAAATCTAATTCTTCTATCACCCGATTTAAAATTTTATATTGCTTATCTATAAACATATGATTTTCAATGATTTTGCTCTGTTTATCCCTTAATTCTCTACCTAGTATTTTCTCCGTTATATCCCATTTATTTTCTACTACGTATTTAATATTATTATCTACATATATAGGTACAAAAATTAAATTCCAATAGCTAGTTCCATTTACTTTATCTTCATGTTTAAATTCATTTATATGATAGGATTCTCCAGTCCTTTTTATAGCAGACCATATTTTATCTATATTATCATCTTCAATACCATTTACTATTTCCTTCTTATATTTTCCTATACAATTTTCTCTTTTAGCATAAGATGGGTAAAAGTAGTTTAAAAACTTATTATTACAATTAAGCATAATAAAATCCGGAAAGCTCCAAATTGCAGTTCCAATTTTATCATTTTTACAAATCTGTGCCACAAACATCATCTTGTCCTCAATACGTGAATTTGGTTTTTCTCTAAAATAATATTCTCTTTTATTATTGCCTTCTAAATATTTACAAATAATAGTTACTTCTCTAGCATTGCACTGTTTAGTAAACATATAACCTTCAAATTTATCTTTAATATCTTCAAGATTCACTACAGAATCAATTCTAAGTAACATACTTATTTCATTAAGAGATTTTCCAACCAATTCATCTTCTGAATATCCACTAAAATCTACGAAATCCCTACTAACTTTAGTAATAAAATTATTATTACTACAAAAAAATAGTTTTTTAATAGCTTTTAAAGTATATTTCATTACATATCCCTCTGCTTTCAATTAATGTGCTTTTTATTTTTGTTATTTATAGTAAAAATTTCATATACTTTATTTATTAATACTGATATCTACTACTATGTATAATTATACTATATAAAATAATCAAAAATATAAAAAAAGAGTTCTCTTTTTTTGACATATTTCGCAGTTAATATATATTTATATACCTTATACTCTTAAAATTCTATATAAAACTATAAAAATAATAATGAGCATTAACACATAATATTTATGTATTAATGCTTATTATTTAAAAGCCCGTGGGTGTGATTTATGGAATTTATGGATATTTTTATCTTTTCCTGACTGAAAGGTTCAGACCTCCGCCTCTGAGCGAAGCGAAGGTGGGATTTTCCAATCAGGTGTGGTAGACTCCCCACCTGATTTACCGATGTTTCAGCTTGCTGAAACAAGTTCACTTCCGTCCTTAACTCATCCTTAGGGTGAATTAAATATCCGTCAACGCCTTAAATACCTCAATATATTCAGAGACTTTTCTATAAAATACCGCAGGCTTACCAAGTGGTACTTCCACTTCTATATCTCCACCTCTATATACATTACCAGTCCATAGATGTACCCATTCATCTTCTGGAAGATATACCTTCCAAGCAGCTTTACCTGGTTCATAAACTGGTGCTACTAATATATCCCTTCCATATAAATATTCATATTTAATATCATAAGCCCTTTTATCCTGTTCGTAATGCATAAACAAAGGTCTTTGTACAGGAACTCCAATTTCTGAATTTTCCTTTACCAGAGCTTTAGTGTATGGTTTTAAAGTAGTATATATTCTGCTCATCTTTGCAAAATGCTGCAGCGTTTCCTCATCTGAATCGAACTGCCAATTATCCTCCGGTCTATTGCCTTCATGAGTTCTCATTACGGTGGTAAATGCAGCCATTTCAGCCCATCTCATAAATAATTCTTTTGTTCTCTTCATTTCAAATAGAGTAGTATAGCCTCCAATATCACTGTGATGAAGTCCGCATCCTGTCATTCCTAGGGATAATGCTGCTGGAATTACAGAAGCCAATCCATCATCCAGGCTCCAATCCACATTTTGATCCCCTGCCCACATCATTGTGCAGTATTTTTGACTTCCTGTATAACCTGCTCTCATGAAGAATGTAATATCCTGAAGCTTTCCCGCTTCTTCTACTGCTTCTCTATTTAGCTTTGCCCATATAGCAGGCCATGCATTATGCATTATTTCAGCACTGACTCCATTGTTTAAAATAACATCTGTTGGCAGATATTCACCGAAATCAGCCATCCATCCGGAAAGTCCAAAATCAATCATTTCTCTTTTGATTACACTCTTATACCATTCACAGGCTTCAGGTATAGTAAAGTCTACTACCCCTGCATAGAATTCTCCAAATTCCACTAAATAGTCTTTGCCCTTGTTATTCTTAGCTAAATATCCTTTTTTACTGGCTTCTTTAAATAAATCACCTTCTACAGCAATATAAGGATTTATGTAACCTAAAAATCTTATACCTCTTTCTCTCAATTCCTTTATTTTTATATCAAGCTTTGGATACAATTTCTTGTTCCATTGCCAGTTCCACATAAGCCTTTTCCCAAAGGAAGTCATTCTTATTCCTTCCCAATCCTGAGCCCATATACCACTTATCTTTAAACCCTTTTGGATGGCATTCTCCAGTTTATTCAATACTACCTCTGTTCCTCCCTGAATTCCAAGACATACACCATCATAAACCCATTCTGGGAGTTCCGGCTGTCTTCCTAATAACGCCGTCAGTTTTACCACTAATTCCACATAGGTTTCCCCTGTTTCGAAAATCAATTTCTCTGGCATACCCCATATTTGCAGTTCATGAAACTCCTCATGACTAAAATCAAAATCCATATACACGCTGCTGTCTACATGGCAATAATATTTTCTGCTGGATACAAAGGTAGGCTGTGGGAAAAATGTAGTATAATAATCTCCTCCAGCCTGATCCAGTTTGTCTGCCAGAAATGTTGTATATGTATTTTTATTTCTTCCTACACCTTGCTCAGAAGTCCATAAAGGATAATTCTTTCCCCTTAAATCAAAATCTGAAAATTGTTCTCCACAGCCGTATATATGTTCTTCTTTCTCAGCTGTAATTCTTAGCCAAAGTCTATTCAGTTTATCAGCATTCTCTAAAAATTTAACTACTGTTCTTCCATCCTCTGTAATAAATAAAACCTTCAAAGAATTAAATCCATTTTTAGAAAAAGTAACTATTATTTCATCTTCCTGTTTACACACCTGAAAATCATTAAGTGCTATCTTTTCTATTAAATAATCTTTTATTTTAAAATTACCACGAAACATATCATAGGTAGCTTCTCCCTTTCCTACATATATCCATGGCTTTTCAATAGTATGAGTAATTATTTTTTTACCATTAACCAGTATACTAAATCCATTTTCTATATTAATAAACTCCATTTATTGAATCTCCTAATCATTTTGAAATCTTATCTCAATATTCTCACCAATTATTCCAGCATAGGCCCCTTTTTCAATAAGAGATTTTCTTTCCGGATGAGCCAAAAGCCACTTATTCTTTGCAAATAAAAGTATATCTCTATTATGTTTTAATGCAGTTTCTCTTAAAGGCTCATTAGTTCCTTTAATTAGTATTACTATACACTTAAAGCCATTCTTTGATGTTTTACAAGGGCCAAAGTGTAACGTAGTTTCATATAGCTGTATCGCTGTTCCCTTCTTAATAAAAAAAGCTTCAACTCTACTGGAATCATACTTATTATTACTTACATCCTTTAATTCTCCAAGGAGCAGTACCATATCCGTAACAGCCACATTTATTTCACTGCCCTTATGGTATTCAAGACCATTTAAAGTTGAATTGCTTCCATTACAATAACCTATTTCTATAGGTATTTCACCATAAAACTCATTTTCTAATCTTTCTCTTATTTTTGTATTTTCCATTTCACTAACTGAAGCCACGTAAATATTGCCTTTAGATGGTATCTGCGTCTTTTTCTCCATATATTCAGTTAGCTCATTAAAATTATAATCATTTATTATTTTCCCATATTTAATAAAAGCTTTATCCTGAACATCTTTAATTTCTATATGATTATTTATTTTTATCAATTGTTCTAAATCCATTGTAAATTACCTCTTTTATATAAAATAATAACCACATGCTAAAAGAGTGGTGGCCATAGTAATTTTCAAAACATAAAATAGGTTGAAACTCATATAATTGATATTCCAACACAAAAATACAAACAAACATTATTGAATACTTTATTAATGTTTGAAACTTTTATTATTAATACTCTAAAACTTTAATGCCTAAAAAACTGCACATAGTTTTAATCTCTTCCCTCACATCACCATAAGCAACCACAAAATGAGGCTCCCAGCCATCTCTAACAAATTCTGCTATCTTTTCAGCAGCTTTTCCCCCTTCTGGTCTTACGGTTACAGAAGTGCCAAAAAACTTTTGTGGCTCTTCTAAAGCTTCTCCTTTGAAAATAAACATACGAAAACCATCTCTATCTTTTCCAAGTCTTAACACTGTAACTTCACCGCTTTTAAGACCAAATTCCATAGTTGGTCCAATTTTACGATTTGGATGAACGCCTAGTTTAGAGCCTTCCTTATCATTGGCAAGGGTGCTTGCCCCCGCTCCGCAGTGCCAGTAAACTATGCCGTCACATTTTTCGTCCACTGCAACAGGGTCGCCAAAATAGGTTGCCTCCCCACTAAAACCAGCACCAATAAACATACTTATTACGCCCCCAATATCTGTTTCACAGGAGGCAGCAACACCATTATCATTTAACATGGAGAGTACAGCACAAACCGGCGCTCCAAAGCCTGTAAAGAAATCTGGCCAGCAGCGGGATGCCACTGCACCGGCTCCTGTTTCTTCTATAAAATCTTCATAAGCTCTGCGCAGCCTAGCATATTTTTCTAAATTCTCTTTAGGAATTTTATCATAGCCTTCTGTACGGGACCTTAGTTCTTCAAGAGCTTTAGCAATATCCTCATTACTGTAGGCAGAAGCCTTGTTCATTATGCTGGCAGCCTCTGTTCTCACAATTCTAGTGCCAAAGGTACCTGAGAGTTTAGCCTCATCAATATCGCCAAAACCAAAGCCCTGAGGCTGTGAACCTATTACTCCTATAACTAGATTCCTTAATTTTTTAGTCATTTCCACTGCACTGCCAATTTTACGAAGTTTCGTAATAACAGCTTTTTCCTCTGGATTTCCAAATACAAATTCATGCTGATGCCCCTGCATACGCAGGCTGTTACCTGCAGAAAAGGCCCCTGTTAAGGAGTTAAGCTTTAAACGTCCTCCATCAATAGAAGGCTCCCTTACCGCCCAGACAACTATAGGACAATTAAATTGGCGGGTCAGTTCAGTAACAAACTCACCCCCTATAAATGTACTGCATTGATAAATAATTAAATCCTGCTGAGGCAGAGTATCTGAAAATTCACTGAGCATTTCCGGAGAAGTGAGCAGCTCTTCTGGTATACTTATATTATTGAAGATTCCCTTCAACATATCACAGGATTTTTTAAAATTCTCCTCAGCACTAGGCATAAAAAAGGTAGTACGAGCAAGTGAGAAAAATGCTATTTTTATATTCATTGCTTAAAACATCTCCTGTTATAAATTTCTAGTGTGCAAGGCATTAAGCCCCTTGACATAGCTGATTTTGTATGGTTATAATACAAAACTTTGAAGCAAGTTCTTAATTCAGGTGGGGATTCTTTTACCCCATCTGAATTTTAGAACTGCAAATGCATGGCTTACTTGGCGTTGAACTCCCACTTGAAGAAAAGCAGAGAACCAAAATCTTAGATTTTGTGTGAATCGCTTTCGCTGTGTGCGTGGGAGACTTACGCCAAGTTAGTCAGGTTAAATCTTCAATATATATGTTGCAGCAAAATTATCTTCCTTATAGAACATCTATTTTAGCTAACTCGCTTCTATTTAGCCGTTACTAATTAAATGTAAAATTTTAATTTCAGCTTATATATGTTACTTTCTTAAAACCTAATATAATTGGTCCCTAAATAGTATTAGCCTTCAGTTTTTCTGATCAGCTTTATTTGTATACTATTCCTATATGTTTAATTAATAGTAGCACAGATATTTCTCAGTGTCAATAATTAATTAACAATATTAATTAATTAAAAATACCATATTTTTATAATACCTACTACTTAATTTTTTCCTCAATAAGATCTTCTATACTAGATAGATTACGGCTAATATTAATATACATATATTATAAAAAGTTTTAATTTACAAATTCTTTAGTTCTCATATAAGTTTAGTATGTATTTATTAATTAACAGTATTAATTATTGACATTGTAAACAATTAATGATAGGCTGACTGTATATTTAAAATTCTAATTAGTAATATAATAAAAAGGCAAAACAACCTTCCTGTTGAAAATTAAAATTGTAAAAAATTTCACCCCTGGGGTGAAAAATATAAATTTATTATGAAATGGAGTTTTACAATGGAAAAAGGCGTTAATTTTTTAGATTTAAAGAAAAAAAACAGAAAGCAAATATTGATGACCATAAAAAATTACGGTGCTCTTCCACGTAAAGATATATCAAATATAATCAACCTTACTCCTGCTGCAGTAACTATAATCACTAATGAAATGAAAGACGAAGGAATTATTACTGAAAGAGGCCAGCAAATAGAACCCAATAAGAGAGCAGGAAGAAAAAAAGTACTAATAGACATAAATTATAATTCAAAATATGTTGTAGGAATCTCTATTGAAAGTGAAAGTCTCAGTATAGGACTTTGCAATTTAAAGGGACAAATTTTAGATAGTAAGCAGTTTGATATTTCTGAAAAAATCAGTAAATCCACACTCAATATTTTAAAGCTTATAAGTGATACTTGTATTAATTTGTTTTGGAAAAACAATGTGAAGAGACAGGATATCTTAGGAATGGGTGTAGGCATTATTGGCTCTGTAGACAAACTAAAGGGTATAAGCAAAAACGCTTATGGTGTTTTTGAAAGAAACATGCCCATAAAAGAACTTCTTGAACAACAGCTTAATATTCCAGTATGCGTTGATAACAATGTACGGGCTTTAGCCATGGCTGAAATAGATTTTAATTCCTCTGAAATTATTGAAAACAATATGATATTCGTTAAATATGGCCCCGGAATAGGAACAGCCATCATTATTAATAATGAAATATATGAGGGCAGCAATAATAATGCTGGAGAACTTGGTCATATAATAGTTAAACATCATGGAGAGTTGTGTAAATGTGGTAAAAGAGGCTGCCTTGAAACAGAGGCTTCTCCAAATGCAATTCTTGTTAAGACTAAAAAAACTTTTTCTAAAGATAAAACCCCTTTTCTTTATAAGCTTATTGAAGGAAAGTCTGAAAATATAAATTTACTTCATATTATTGAAAGTTCTCAGAAAGGCGATAAACACATAGATGATATTCTCGATGAAGCTACCTTTTATTTTGCCGTAGCTCTATCTACGGCTATTACCCTGTATGATCCTAAACAAGTGGTTCTTTATGGCGAAGCTTTTAAATATAATTTTTTCATAGATAAATTAAAATTATATTTAAAAGATATTACAGGTAACCACGATATACCTGATATAATTAATGTTAGCAATATGGACTATAAATATAAATTTTTAGGCGGAGTAGCCCTGGCATTAAGAAAATTTTTCTATGACGAAGGTGGAAAAGTCTTGCTTGAATCAGTGAATTAGTTTTTAAAAAAAGGAGCTGTATCATAATGCATATGTACGTATTATGATACAGCTTTTTATCTATTCTAATATTGAAGCAAGTTCTTAATTCAGGTGGGGATTTTTTACCCCATCTGAATTTTAGAACTGCAAATGCATGGCTTACTTGGCGTTGAACTCCCACTTGAAGAAAAGCAGAGAACCAAAATCTTTTTTTTAATTTTGTGTGAATCGCTTTCACAGAGTGCGTGGGAGTCTTACGCCAAGTTAGTCAGGTGAAAATATGATTTTTAATAAGTAAGCAAGGCCATTCTCAAACTTAATCAACAGTTATTCCCCTTAAGACAGCTCCTTATAATTTAATTTTAAACTCACTTTGTATTTTCAATTTTATCCACCAAGGATCGCAGTTGTATATACTGTAATTGTCATGAAATTGTTATTTTTGTATTTGATATATTATAAATAATTTCTAGGTATACTGGGGAAAATAAAATGTCAAAGAAAATTTTCCAAAGATTGAAGGACTTTACCTGAATCAAATATATTTTCTAATTAGCACAGAGAGGAGAACATAGATATATGTTAATGAAGGAACGAGTACCACATGATAAAAGCCACACTCTCGCTCTATCTCAGGAGGGGTATTTATTTATCAAAAACAGAATTGATCAGTATCAGTCCAATCTATTTGAGGCACACTTGCTTGGAGAAAAAGTAATTTGTATGAGCGGAGAAGAAGCATCGAAAATATTTTACGATCCGGAACGATTTCAAAGAAAAGGTGCGGCACCCAAGCGGATACAAAAAACATTGTTTGGCATGAATGCAATCCAAACTATGGATGGTGACGCACATATTCACCGAAAGCTTCTTTTCATGTCACTGATGACCCCGGCTCATCAAAAGCATCTTGCTAAACTTACAATGGAGAAGTTGCAAGCTTCTATTGACAACTGGAAAAGTGCTGGTGAAATTGTACTTTTCGATGAAGCAAAGAATATTCTATGCTGGGCAGCATGCCATTGGGCTGGAGTTCCACTTCCTGAATCTGCAGTAAAAGATCGGGCAGAAGATTTTAGTGCAATGGTTGATGCTTTCGGAGCAGTGGGACCGCGACACTGGAAAGGAAGAAGAGCAAGGTCTAGAGCTGAGGAGTGGATAAGTAGTGTAATTGAAGATGTCCGAGCTGGTAAGCTAAAGGCTGAAGAAGGTTCAGCACTTTATGCAATAGCATTTCACAGAGAACTTCATGGCGGTCAGCTTGATACTCAAATGGCTGCAGTAGAACTTATTAACATACTACGGCCCATTGTTGCTATTTCAACCTTTATAACTTTCACTGCTTTAGCATTACATAAACATTCAGAGTATAAAGATAAGTTGCTTACAGGCCACAGTAATAATCTTGAAATGTTCGTACAGGAAGTTCGTCGCTACTATCCATTTACCCCTTTCCTAGGCGCAAGGGTACGAAAAGATTTTATCTGGAATCAATGTGAATTCAAAGAGGGAATGCTCGTATTACTTGACATTTACGGTACCAATCACGACTCCAGAATATGGAATAATCCTTATGAATTCCTGCCAGAGCGTTTTAAAGAACGGAAGGACAATTTATTTGATTTCATCCCCCAAGGTGGAGGCGATCCTGCCAAAGGACACCGCTGCCCGGGGGAAGGTATTACCGTGGAAATTATGAAAACAACCCTGGATTTCCTTGTGAACAAAATTGAATTTGAAGTCCCCCATCAAGATTTAAGCTATGATATGGCCAGAATACCTACATTGCCTAAGAGTGGATTTGTTATGAATAATATTAAACGAAAATTTTAAACTGTAGGTAAATAAATTAGTTAGCTAATAGTCCGGGCGGCACAACCCGGACTGTTTTAAACTTTTTATTTAAACAGCTTCTCTCCTATTTCCACAAAGGTCTGGAAAACCATATAGGCCTTTATATCAATTTTAACATCTTTCTTAAGTAAATCTCTTACATCCTCCTGAGAAAGAAGCATTACCTCTATATCTTCCTCTTCTTCAAGTTGCTGATCCGAACCATCTCCAGTGCAGGTACAGAATACCATAGCTGCTGATTCATCAGTCATACCTGGAGAAGCATATATCCTCTTTCTAGTTTTTTCATGATTTATTTTTGCAAGTTTGAATCCCGTTTCTTCTCTAAGTTCTCTGGCAGCTGATTCCTCAAAATTCTCTTCCCCATCAATGAGCCCTGCTGGCAATTCATATATGTAATCATTTAAGGGTACTCTGAATTGTCTTATGCAAACTAATCTATTTGATTCTTCATGCAGTGCAGCAATTATGGCCGCATCTGTTTTCTCTTCTCTATTTTCAAAGCACTGTCCATTAAGAGTTTCAAGATCCTTTCTTGAAGCCATGGCCCACTGCCCTGTTTTTCCATTTTTCTTTTCATATTCTGCATCATAAAGACTTAGAAATTTTGTCTGTGCTAATATTGAGATTTTCTTTATTCTGTTTTTATTCATAATTTATATTTAATGAGAGAGTATATTACAAGTACTAAACCCTCACTAAAATTCACCTCTTTTATACTATTTTTTATGTATAGCGTGCTGTCAACTTTATGGATAATTCGTCATATAAGAAGATGACGAATTAAGACTGGAAAAAATTACATCGCTTGGGTGTAAATATTACCATTCATTACTTCGCCCTTTCTCACCAAGACGAAATAAATTATTAGATACATTATATCATTATATTTTATAAACTTCATTACTTTCCTCTTGTATACTATATAACATTAAAGTGCATACTAGCTTTCGTTATTATTTATGTGTTACTATTTTATTATATGAGTTAAATATCAACTATATATTAAAATAGCTAGTCACTATATGAATTTAACCATAATTAGGGTGATTATACCCTATAAAATTAGGTGTTAGAAGGAGAGTAAATTATGAGCAATTTTACAGAAATCAAACCTGAAGAATTAAATAAAAATCTATTTCAAATTGTAGGCACTGATTGGATGCTTGTTACTGCAGAAAAAGATAACAAAGTTAATACAATGACTGCATCTTGGGGCGGTTTTGGCGTTATGTGGGGTAAAAATGTAGCCCACATTGTTATAAGACCTCAGCGTTATACTAAAGAATTTATAGATAACTCCAGCAGCTTTTCTCTATCAGTTCTTGATAAAAGTTTCAAAAAACAATTGGGCTATCTTGGAACTGTATCTGGTAGAGATGAAGATAAAATTTCCAAGGCTAATTTGACAATTGAGCATTCAGATGATACACCATATTTTGAAGAAGCAAATCTTGTATTTATATGCAAAAAACTATATGCACAGGAGTTTAAGCCTGAATTCTTCATTGAAAGTGAACTTGATACAAAATGGTATCCCGACAAAGATTACCACACACTGTATATAGCAGAAATTGAAAAAGTACTTATAAAAGAATAGTAAAATGTGATTTTTTCTTCATAACACTATTAACATTAGTAGTGTTACTTATAAAAAAAATCTCAAAAAAATAGTAGCCCCACACGCAATTGGACAGCTACTATTTTTTAATTATCAATAAAAAAATCAATAGAAACTGACTATTCATATTTTTTAAACTCTGCTAACTGAAGTTGATGCTAAAAGTACACCTGCATCAGCAATTCCAAGAGGTACTGTTCCAAAAATTGAACCTATAACTGGAACATATATTATGATTCCGAGTAATGCTGCTGAAGATAGGGTAGAATAGGTCATGTACCTATTACTCATTACTTTTTTATTATTCCTGCAATCATGTACATTGACAAGCTGAGTCAAAATCAAATTGCAAAAAGCCATTGTTCTTGCCTTTTGAACTCCAAATCCCAACATATTATATCCCTCAAAAACGGCTGCACTAGTAAGTCCAATTCCAATTCCTCTTTTTATAATTTTAGAGCTCATACCCTTACCAATAAGAGGTGCATTTCTCTCAACAGGAGGATAATCCATAACATTTTCGGAAGGAGACTCAACTGCAAGAGAGGCTCCTAATATAGTTTCGCAAATAACATTAGTCCAAAGTATTTGAATTGGAATTAGTGGCAGCATTCCACTGACAAAAGAACATGCTCCTATTGCTATTATTTCTCCGAGACTGCCTGCTAAAAGATATTTTGTTGTATTTTTTATGTTATTAGATACAGCTCTACCCTCTTCAATTGCTCTTACTATAGTTGAAAAATCATCATCCACCAAAGTAATATCTGCTGCATCTTTTGCAACGTCACTGCCATTATTACCCATGGCAATACCTATACTGGCTTCTTTTATAGCCGGCGCATCATTGACACCATCTCCCGTCATAGCGACCACATATCCAAACCGTTTAAAAGCTTTTACAATTCTAAGTTTTTGTTCTGGTGATGTTCTTGCAAATATTTCTATATTACTTATTTTGGAGTCCAGTTCCTCATCACTCATATCTTCAAGTTCAGCTCCAGATACCACTAAGCCTCCATCTAATAGACCCAGTTGTTTTCCTATGGAAGAAGCTGTATCCTTATTGTCACCAGTTATCATAACCACCTTTATGCCTGCATTATGACATTTTTTTATAGAATTTTTCACTTCAAGTCTTGGGGAATCTTCCATGGCATCTAACCCTAAGAAGGTAAAATTACCATCAATTTCCTCATTTTCACACTTTAAATCTTTATATGCAAAAGTCAATACCCTTAGAGCTTCGCCTGTCATATCATCACGAATTGATATTATTCTTTCTTTATCTGCCTTTGTAAATAATCTTTCCTCTCCATCTTCATAAATCATACTGCATTTATCAATAACCTCAGTAAAAGCCCCTTTACAATAGGCTCTTATGTGATTCTCACTTTTTACTACCACCGTCATGTATCTTCTGCAGCTATCAAAGGGAATTTCTCTTACCCTTTCAAATGCCTCTTTCACATCTTCTTCATCTATGTTACATTTTGCAGCCGCAGTTAAAAGTGCTCCTTCTGTTGGATCTCCCTGTACCTGCCATTTATTTTCCTGTTTCACAAGCTTTGCATCACTGCACAAAATTCCTGCTTTTAAGAGTTCCTCTGTAGAATGGTTTTTATTAGGCTCTCCCTCTAAAAGAATCATTTCTCCCTTTGGCTCATAGCCAAGTCCTGTGACTTTATACAATGACTTATCACAGTATATTTTCTTTACTGTCATTTCATTTAATGTAAGTGTTCCAGTTTTATCACAGCAAATCACATTAGCACATCCAAGTGTTTCCACAGCATTCATTTTTCTAACTATAGCATTTCTATTTGCAAGTCTTTGAACACTTAAGCCCATGGCTATAGCCACTACTGCTGGCAGACTTTCCGGTAAAGCACCAACAGAAAAGCTGACGGATAGAGTTAAGACTTCAGCTAAGCTTCTCCCTGAAAGAATTCCCACTGCACCTACTCCAATACAGAGTAAAATACAAATCCTTGTTAGTTTTTGTGTGAAATTTTTCATCCTTCTCTGCAGTGGAGTTTCATCTAATTTTATATTCTGAAGCATCGCAGCAATATTACCTATCTCAGTATTCATACCTGTTTCTACTACTACAGCTGTGGCATTGCCTGAAACTATATTAGTTCCCATATACAGCATGTTGTCCCTGCTTGCAAGTTCCACATTTTTATCACAAATCCTTGTACTTTTTGCTATTGGTACTGATTCACCTGTAAGTGAGGATTCATTAACTCTAAGGTAATTACATTGAATTATTCTTGCATCAGCAGGAACTTTTTCTCCAGCATCTATTAATATAATGTCTCCAGGTACTAAATTCTTTGATTCTATTTCTAATTCTCGTCCTCCTCGCAATACCGTTGCCTTATGAACAATCATATTTTTAAGTGAATGTATAGATTTTTCCGCCCTATTCTGATGGATTATTCCTAATGAAGTTTCAACAAAAACTATACCAAGTACAACTATTGCATCTGCAATCTGCCCTAAGAAAAATGAAGCTATACCTACTCCAACTAAAAGTCTGGCAGATGTATCATTTAGATTGCTAAATAACTTTTGAAGTATGGATTTTTTTTTATTTTCCGAAATAACGTTTAATCCAAAATTTCTTAATCTATCCTCTGCAGATCTATTTGATATACCCTTTTCGTAATTTGTCTTTAAAACAGCCTTTATGTATTTAATATTCATAGCATGCCACGTATTGCCATTGGACTCATTTCCCATTAAATTTGGTGCTATAGCAAGTGCAATTTCTTCATTGTAATTCCCACTGATATCCTTTCTGGCATTTTTGTTTTGTATTTTTAGCTCATCAATAACTCTTTCCAAGAAATCTACTATAGTTTCTTCATTAATTATATGTTCATCATATAAAATAAGTATTTTTGCAGTTATTGGATTTGCTTTTACAAATTTGATTCCCTGTCTCTTATACAATAGCACTTCTACATGTTGAGCATTTTGTTTGCTTCTGTAAATATATCTTACTGGTATTCTTATTCTTCTATAAAGTATGACTTCTTTTCTACATATACTATTGCAATCAACACTGGCAGCAGCGCTCTGACTCATATTCATCATCCTTTTTCATATTAAAGTATAATATAATTTCTATCTAATCATCGTGAATAAACAGCAAGTCAAATAATCAATTATTTATTTGAAAATGCCTTAATTAGTTGTTTTAGTTTCCCAAGCTTTATAAAAAATATTCATATTTGTGAGAAAAGAGGAACTTAAGGTACAAAATTATTTTTGAATTTCCATGTATTAAATTTTTATTTATAGTAAATGATATATCTATGTATTTATTCGTTTTTTCTTTAGACGTCAAGATTGTCACAGCATCTAATAATTGGATACATTAATAAATTTAAGAATACTTTAATGGAGGTTTGATATATATGGATACATATATGGAAAATAACAATAACAAAATAGAAAACAGTACTAGCAAAATTAATGCTACTGATACTGCTGAAAATAATAAGGTTACTGAAGATAATTTAAAATCACTTCAAGAAAAATATGATAATTTAAGTAAGGAAGTACAATCATTAGAGAATATGAAAAATGGCATGGAGGAAAGCATAAAAACTATGCATTCAAGCTTTGGAGATATCAATAAAAATATTGGAGATATACTTGAAAGGTTAGATAGAATTACTGTTGATCCAGGTACTACTAGACATGCCAATGTTGATAGATCTAGAATGAATTTTTCACTAAGAAATTTAGTAGGCAGACCTTTAAGAAGATTAGCAGTTGGAACCTTAAGCGGAATTTATACTGTAGCTGATAAAGCTTTAGAAGGTGCATACAATGTAAAGGAAAATGCCGAAGATATTTTTGCTGAAGCACAATACGAGAGCAAAAAAAGAAGAATTCATACTGCAGAGCAAGGCTAAATTTCTTTTTCTAAACTTAAGTACCTAAAAATAGATAACAAACTACACTACTTGATGACCGGTTATTTTTTTTAATGTCTTTTACGTAATGGGAAAGGAGTCTATTTATGAAGTTTACTGTTCTAGATGAAAATACCTCTTCTAAAACACAAAATCTTAAAAATGTAGAAGAGAGACTATATAATTCTCAGTCCATAATAAAAGATTGCATAAAACTTACCCTGGAAGATATCAACTCTAATCCATCTTGTGAAAAAGAATATGTTGTCTCTTGGGCAAATTATCTAAAAAGTTTAAGTGATTATTTTTTGGTAGCTAGTGAAAGTAGTGGAAATAAAGACATTTATAAAAAAGTATTTAGACGTATGATGTTTAAATAATTTAAAAAAATATTAAAATTTGCTCTCCACGTTATTAAAATATATATATTGGTCAATAATTAAAATACAGCATCCGAAAGTATACTTATTAGTTATTTCTTTACGATGCATATAGACTAATGTTCAATTACTTTTTAGGCATATGAAAATAAATAGTAAGTCAAAGATGCGACGTATATTTTGAATCATACAAGGAAACAGGTTCTGAGGATAGTGAGCTATCTGAGGGTCCTGTTGACGCAGTAGGATTGAAGCAAGTTCTTAATTCAGGTGGGATTCTTTTACCCCATCTGAATCTTAGAACTGCAAATGCATGGCTTACTTGGCGTTGAACTCCCACTTTCACAGAGTGCGTGGGAGACTTACGCCAAGTTAGTCAGGTTAAAATAGGCTAGCATACTGACTAGTTATTTATTTGAATGTGCCTTAACGTGGAGGTTCATAATATGAATATTAACAAATTGCTTTTGGGAGCAGCAGCTGGAATAATCATAGTAAAAATTTTACCAAAGACAAAATCTTATTTAAAGCCTGCTGCAATAACTTTTCTAAGTAAGGCTGTAACTATGAAAGATGAAGCAATAGACTGTCTCAGCAGTATTAATGAGGAAGCACTTGAAAATCGTAATAAAAATAATAAAAGCAAGGAAGATTTAACCTAGAAAATAAAAGTACATAGATTACAAAAAACCGTTGGGCAAACGGAGTTAGCTTGGTTAGTATACTGACGTTAGTTGGTACCTCCCAAGAAGCTCCCACCACCAATCACAGTATATGTGGTGGGAGTATGTCACATTTACAGGTGGTGATAATTTTGTATGAATTACATGTTTTACCTGGACGTGTAAGATTTAAGGCTAACAGTGTTTATAAGGACAGAGCACTAGCTAAATATATAAGTGTTTATATTGATAATTTGTACGGAGTAAACTATAGCAAAATAAATATAAATACTGGAACAATTCTTGTTATTTATGATGAAAAAAAATCAAATTATAACCTTATAAAAGGTAATATTAAAAAAGCTCTTTTGTCCGTATTAAAAAACGAAAGAAGAGACCTAAAAACTTATGATAAATATTTTGAAACAATTGAAAAACGAGATAAAGCGAAACTAAAACTTATTTCCTTTGGCCTTGCCTATATTTCTTTTAAAATCAAGCAAAATTTTCATGGTAAATTTTCATTTAGTACAAATGTAAAAATATTAGAGGCAGCTTCAGTTGTTACTATTATAGGAGGGTATCCTCTTTTAAAAACATTCTATAAAAAATTTACAAAACACGTCCCAACCGATACAGATATATTATTGAAATTAACTGCTCTTGGACTTATAATCATGCGTGAAAATTCAAAAGGTATGTTTGTATTATTCTTAAAATCCTTAAGTGAGTACATAAAATTATCAGCTGAGGTAAATTGCATAAGGCAACTTGGTCAAAGTACAAGGAAAAATGCTGGCATGGCATGGCTCATTGACAATGACAATAAAGAATTTTTAGTACCAGTAGAAACATTAAATATTGGTGATAACATACGTGTTCACACTGGAGAAATGATTCCATCAGAAACTATTGTGGAAGATGGTAACTGCATTGTTAATACTCTATACTACAATGGCCAGCCAGTAGTCAGTCAATTAAAAAAGGGAAACACCGGTCATGAGGGAATAACATTGCTTTCTGGAAATATAA
The DNA here is from genome assembly GCF_047718555.1 of Clostridium sp. Lineage (GTDB taxonomy): Bacteria > Bacillota > Clostridia > Clostridiales > Clostridiaceae > Clostridium_I. Next base: position 38,898 of record NZ_JBDNRK010000038.1, read on the forward strand.
AAGCTAAGGTTTTGGAAATTCCAAAGCCTTCTATGAAACCTAAAGCTGTACTTGAAAATATGATTATAAGCAAAAAGATCAGACGCTATCAGAACAATGTTGCTCCTATTTCTATAGGCGTATCCGCCTTAAATTACATATTAACAGGAAATATGCTGAATGCTCTTTCAATATTACTAGTTTTATGCCCGGCAGCTTCAACTACAGCATTAAACAGTGGAATGAGAAATTATTTTTCACTTTTGCATAAACATAAAATTTACTATAAGAATCCAAATTCCCTAGAAAAAGTTATAAATACAGACAGTATAGTTTTCGATAAAACTGGTACTCTAACTGAAGGAATTATGAGAATAAAAGAAACAAAACTTTACACTGATTTTTATTCAAAAAATGAACTTTTAGAGATATGTGCTGCAAGTGAATTAGATAATTATCATCCAATCTCAATAGCTCTTCAAAAAGAGGCTGGAAATTATGATATTAGTAAAGTAACTAATTCTACACTCATACCCTCTAGTGGAATTGAAGCAAACTTTAACAACCATCATGTATTAATTGGAAACATAAAGCTTATGAAAGCTAAAAATATAAACATTAAGATAGCTGAAATGGACTACTACAACTTTGAAAAAAATCTCTATACACCAATACTGGTAAGTATCGACAGAAAACTTTGTGCTATATTGGTTTTAGAAGACATTATAAGAAATGGATCTATGTATTTAATTAAAAAATTAAAAGCTTTGGGTCTTAATGATATATACCTTTTAACAGGAGATGTAGATGAAAAGGCAAATAATACTGCCAAATTACTGGGAATAAACAATGTCTATAGTGAATGTACTGCTTCAGACAAGGAAACTGTTATAAATAGCATGAAAGATAAAAAGACTATAATGATGGTAGGTGACGGCATAAATGACTCACAGGCAATGAAAGCTGCCGATATAAGCATATCTTTTTGCAGTTCCGCTTGCGATAAAGTAAAGCTTCATTCAGATTGTATTGTATTTGATGATAATATGGAAAGCCTTGCAGATTTTATTTCACTATCTAAAAAGTCATATAGACTTATGAAACAAAGTATTGCCGTCTCCGAATTATACAATATATTTTTAGGAACAATGGCATTTTTCGGGTACTTTGATGCATTTACTGCAAAATCTTTAAATACAATTAATTCAATAATTGTATTAGCTATGAATGAGAGAATAAAATTTAAATCTCCTAAAAACTTTAAATTTAATGATAATTATAGTTCTTCTAAAATCAATTGAAGCAAGTTCTTAATTCAGGTGGGGATTCTTTTACCCCATCTGAATTTTAGAACTGCAAATGCATGGCTTACTTGGCGTTGAAC
>NZ_JBDNRK010000039.1:0-40134 GCF_047718555.1 Clostridium sp.
TAGAACTGCAAATGCATGGCTTACTTGGCGTTGTACTCCCACTTTCACAGCGTGCAGGCAGAGAACCAAAATCTTCGATTTTCTATGATGGCTGTACAAAGCGCGTGGGCGACTTACGCCAAGTTAGTCAGGTGAAATAAAAAACCCTAAATAAAGTAAAAACATTACTTCATTTAGGGCATGCTGCATATGTTATATACTAAATTATTTTTTCCATAGACCGTGAATATTACAGTATTCTCTTACAGATACTATTTCTTCATCGATTTTAAAAGTTGCTTCTGGTTTTTCTCCTGGGTTTAGATATTTTCTATACAGCTTGTTTTTTGTAATTACTTCAATCCACTGTATATAATGGGTATCAATCATTGGATGCTCTACTTCTCCAACTTTTACAAAAACTTCTTCCCCTTTTTGCTCAACTACAGGAACATGTTTTTCTAAAGCTGCATCCTGAGTATTTTCTGTTATTAATTCCATAGGTTTTCCACAGCATACCAAAGTTCCGCCAGCTTTATTAACAACCTCTACAATATTTCCACATATAGGACATTTGTATATTTGTTTTAATTCTGTCATTTTATATCCCTCCCAAAATCTTTAATAAATAAGTATATTTTAATTAAATGCAGAAATAAGAGCAACTATCTTATTTTTTATTAAATAGTTTACCCTTGACATGATAAACTATTCAATAAAATAAACCTATATCTTAAGCACTTTTCCACAAATTAGCTAATAGGACAATTACTTTTAAATAAGATTTATTCTACATTTGCTTATTTTTAATTATATCATTAACAAAGCAATTAATAAATATTTTAGAGAAATCTTTTACATAAAATTCTAAGTTTAATTTATTTTTTTAAGGACATACTATTTTATAAAGACTTTTCACAAAAGTTTTTAAAGGAGGTTTTTATATATGTCAAAAAAGATACCATATTTGCCAAAGGAAAGAGAATATTTTGAAGCTCCGCAAAAAAAAGTTAAAGCTTATTCAGAAAGAGATTATACTGAACTTCCTGATAATGTGATAGATCCTATAGTTTCAAATAATATTTCAAATGTGGAATTTGATTACACTTATGATCCTCTAGATGATTACGACGACTAAAAATACACTAACAACTAAATAATTGAAATAAAAGGCTGATGTTAAAGTATTCTAGCATCAGCTTTTTTATTCTAGATAATTCATGTATAGATAAAGAACTTGATATATAAATTTACGTTTTAAGATATAAAATTAGAAAGCCTTGTAGATTAAAACAATGTTTAATTATAAAATTGAATATCTATAAACTTAGTCGAAGTATAAACTCCAACTAAGTAAGATTCATTGATAATTTATATTTAATCATACAGTAGATTTATTAAAAGATTAATGTAATTCTTTTTTTGATTTAAGGAAAATTACCCTTGTGTAATCTTAAAATCTTATTTCTACAATATGCGTTCCCTCTTCCATAAATGGAACTATTCCATCCTGTACATGCTTTCCATCTATAGTTACAGATTTATTTTCTGATCTTTTAATTTTTATATTATATACACAATTTTCGTGTCTATAATTTATCTCATATTCCATCCATTCCTTTGGAACACAAGGATGTATTCTAAAGCCTTTTCCACCTACAAGCGATAAGCCTAAAATGCCTTCTATGCCCACTCTGTACATCCAACCTGCAGTACCTGTATACCAGGTCCAGCCACCTCTTCCCACATGCTCACCAGCATATACATCTGCTGCCATAACATAGGGCTCTACTTTATATATTTCACTTTCTTCTTTAGTTTTAGAATGATTTATTGGATTTATCATGTTAAATAATTTCCAGGCCTTATCTGCTTTACCCAGCTTCGCCATAGCAAGTATTACCCAGGTTGCCGCATGAGTATACTGTCCTCCATTTTCTCTTACTCCTGGTACATATCCCTTTATGTACCCTGGCTCCAACTTAGAATTATCAAAAGGAGGCGTTAATAATAAAACCATTCTTTCATTTTCCTTAACAAGATATTTTTCCAATGAATCCATAGCCGTTTCTGCTCTTTCAGGACTTGCTGCCTTTGAAATAACTGCCCAGGATTGAGAAAGTGAATCAATTCTGCATTCATCATTTTTAGAAGATCCTAGAGGCGTTCCATCATCAAAGTAAGCTCTTCTGTACCATTTTCCATCCCAAGCATTCTTTTCAAGATTTTCTTTTACAAAATCACTTAACTCTAAATATCTTTGACTCCTGTATTCATCTCCTCTAATTTTACATATATCTGTAAAATCTCTTAGAATACTATAAACAAACCATCCAAGCCAAACACTTTCACCTTTTCCCTGATTTCCAACGGTACTCATTCCATCATTCCAATCACCACTTCCCATTAGAGGTATATTGTGAATGCCAAATTTAAGTCCCTTTTCTAAGGCTTTTATACAATGTTCATATATGGTTCCTGCTTTATCGGACTTCCTTGATATACTATATCTTTCATCTTCGCCAGCCTTTAAGGGCTCATCTTCAAGATATTCCACTGATTCTTCTAAAATACTATAATCTCCAGTATTCTTTATATAGTCGCTGGTTACATAAGGCAGCCACAACAAATCGTCTGAGAATCTTGTTCTTATACCACTATCTACTACAGGATGCCACCAATGCTGTACATCTCCTTCAATAAACTGCCTTGATGCACTTATAAGTATCTGCTTTCTTGTCATTTTAGGTCTTAAAAAGCTTAAAGGCATTACATCCTGCAGCTGGTCTCTAAAGCCATAAGCTCCTCCAGACTGATAAAATGCAGTTCTAGACCATAATCTACAACTTATTGCTTGATACATTAGCCATCCATTTAGCATTATATTCATTGTTTCATCTGGAGTTTTAACTTTGATTTTACCAAGCATATTTTTCCAATATGTTTTTGTAAGCCACATTTCTCTAGTAACATTATCATAATCAGAATATCTATTAATTATCTCTTTTATCTTTTCTAGACTTTCATCTTCTCCAAATATAATCCAAAGACTGCTCTCTTCTTTTGGTTCCAGACTTATTTTACAATTTTCAGCCATGCAAGGGTCTAATCCTGCTCCAATATTATTGGAGAGATTAATCTTTTTAAGTGCCTGTGGTGAAATTAAGCTTCCACCTCTGCCAATAAACTCTTTTCTGTTTCCTGTAAAGCTTTCTTCACTTCCACCTGCAATTTTTAAATAGGCATAAGAGTTCCCAAAATTTTGGCTGTAAGGATTTTTAGCATACATGAAATTTTTTTCTTTATCTATATCAGTTACTATGTGAATACCAGTATGGCTAGGAACAACTCCCAATACAATTTGACTGTAATAACTTACAGATAGACTTCTTCTAATATCTGATATATTTTTAAGTTTAATCTCAATAAGCTTAACACTTTCCTCCATAGAGGCAAACATTATCATTTCCCCAGCTATACCATTAGCTGTATGCTTAAAATTAGAATATCCATAACCATGCTCTATAATATACTTACCACCATCTCTTATAGGTTTTGGAGAAATACTCCATAGCTTTCCTGTATCCTCATCTCTTATATAAATTGCCTCACCTAATTCATCAGTAACGTAGTCATTAGACCAAGGTGTTATCTTATTCTCTCTACTATTCTTAAACCAAGTATAGGCGCTGCCTGCTTCAGAAACATGAAAACCAAAATTTTTATTTGATATAACATTTATCCATGGAGCAGGTGTATTTTTATAATCCTCCAAGGTTATGACATACTCATTAGCTTCTGTGTCAAAGCCCCCATAACCATTATTATAGGTAAGCTCTCTCTCTGGATATTGAAATTCAGCTGCTCTATAATTTATATTCTTAGGCACTATATAATCTGAATCTTCTTCCAGCTTTATGCTGCTTTTTACCTGACTTACCAAAAGCCCTTTATCAGAATCTATAACAAGTCTGCTTATTCCCATTAAAAGTTTAATATCTTCTTCACTCATAGTTGCATTGCTGTGAAGAAAAATTCCTGCGGGTTTATTTTGTTTATCACGAGAATGACTTGACGCAATTACATCTCCTAAGGAATTTTGTAATTCCTGCAAATAAGAATTCCCATTCATATTTATTATTACAAGATCTACCTTTAAGCCTTTCATAGCCCAGTACTCATGAGCATTAAGCATCTGTCTTACAAGTCCTATATCCGACTCATTTTTAACAATCAGTAAAGCTATAGGTAAATCTCCTGATATGCCATAAGCCCATAGTGCACTTTGAGATTTAGACACACCTTTAATGTAATACTCTCTTTCTCTTACCATTGTATTAATGAATAAAAGTTTTGAAGCCATAAGCTGATATAGATTTGCTTGATTTGGCTTAATACCAAGATAATTCAGTTCAACTTGGCTCTGACTCCATGAAAGTTCAAAGACTCTTTTTATATTCTGCACTTGATGATACTTTGTTGCCATATTTAATGCATCTTCTCTTGAATCAGTAATAGAATTCACAAAAACAATACTGCAGGAAGTACCAGGTTTTATTTTTATACTTCTTCTAATACTTATTATAGGATCAAGCACATTTCCAACTGTATTCTTTAATTTATCATTACCCTCATGAAGGCATAAGGGACTGGTAACATCTCTACCTCTCCCTATAAAATTCACTCTACTTGTTTCATACTGGATATCGTCATCATTTTCTCCATCTATAAACATAGTCTGCATAAGCCATGGTTTATCTTGATTCTTGGCTCTAGGTCTTCTGTTAGCCAAAATACACATAGGACTTTCTACAAATTCTGTTCTAATAAATAAATTACTGAAGGCAGGATGAACCTCATCTGCATTTAAGGGGGCTAAGGTTATTTCTGAATAACTGGTTACTTCAATAAGTTTTTCAGTGCTCCCATTATTTTTTAACGTAAGCTTTCTTACCTCGGTATTATCTTCATTAGAAACAGCTATTTCAGTATGAGTTTCTACATCTCCATCTTTTCTTTTAAATTCTACTTTATCCAGAGCAAAAATAGCTTCATAAGAATCACCTTCTGTTTTACTTGGCTCATAGGCAGCACTCCAAAGCCTATTATCTGTAATATCTCTTATATAGAAAAATAATCCCTTATCCTCAGTGGTTACATCTTCCTTCCATCTATAAAGCATCATATCCTGTTTTTTACTATATCCACTTCCACTATTGGAGATCATCATAGAATAAACTCCATTTGACAATATGTGAGTTTCAGGCATTTCAGTTTTAGCATTATTGTAAATTCTCACAATAAAATTACTTCTATCATTTTTCTCGTTATTTGCTATTTCAAATACCTTATCTCTATCATAAACCACTCTCTTAGGAACTCTTTCCTGCAGTAATAATTCTGTTGCCTTTACTTTTGGAATATCATGAAATCTATTTTGTAAAACAAAATTATTTAATATATTATCCAAGGCCATAAGACTCATTCCCTGATGATGAACCATAAAACATTTTATAATAGCCTTTTTTGTATTTTTAGGTAATCTATTTTCTGTATAATCTACAGCTTCATAAAATCCATACTTTCCCTCAAGTCCTTCTGCCATAATTCTCTTAATATTACTAAGGGAACTATTTACATCCTGCTGCATGGCAAGTACTGTTGAGTATGGAGATATTACTAATTCATCCATCAAACCTCTCTTTAGTCCTATACCCGGAACACCAAAAGCTTTATACTGATAATTAGAAGCTATATCAAATTTATAAAAAGCTGATTCAGATATTCCCCAACAAGATATTTTTCTATCTTTAATATATTTTCTCTGGCCTTCTATTACACTTTTATAGGTTTCATTTAAAAGTGTATCTTCATAGTTTTTCATTATAAGCATAGGCATAAAATACTCAAACATAGTTCCACTCCAAGATACAAGTCCTTTGCCTTTTCCCATAAAACTCATAGACCTGCCAAGTTTAAACCAATGACTTTGCTCTACATCTCCCTTGGCAATGGCCACAAAACTTGCCTGCCTTGATTCTGAAGCCAACAAGTCATAGTAGCAGTTTGATATTTTATTTGCTTCCATATCATAGCCTATGGAAAATAATTGTCTTCTGGAATCAAAAACTATTTTAAAATCAGTTTCCTCTGCCATGTTATTTAATCTCATTCTTATATTTTCCACTTTATTAATAAGTTTTTCAATTTGGGTCTTGCTCTCATTAAACATATTAATAATTTTATCTATCCAAGTTATATCCTTTCCAAAAGAAAAAGCATCATCGCTTACAGTAAAGGTGCTTATTATTTTGTCAATTTCTCTTGGTATGTCTTTAAGAGGCACCTTATTTGATAAATCTTTTATGGCATTTCCCTTATCATTTATCATCTCATCTCTTTTTGAGACTAACTCTGCCCAAGGAAAAATTCTATCTATCTCATCTAAGCCCATTTTTATCTGATGCTTTGCTTTGGAATTCCAATAAAGTACTATATTTTTATTATTTTTTTCAAATTTGTCACAATCACTTGATAAAGTGGTTAAAGTTCTTCTCCATGTAGCAGCATCCATATGATAAGCTTCTATTTCGCTTATCATAGAATTATAGTTATTCTTTACTGAAAAAGCATTTTCTATCTCCTCATTGGAAAGCCTTAAAATATCGCAAATTCCCTTTGCATATCTAATAGTTATTAAGGGCTCACTTATATATTCCTGTAAAGCCCTAGATGCCAGCCATAAATATCCTACTAAATTTCCGCTGTCTACTGTTGAAATATATCTAGGATTTAATGGTTGCTTTGTCTTTGTATCATACCAATTATAAAAATGTCCTTTATATCTTTCTAGGGATTCCATACTGGTAAGTATTTTATCAAGCCTATCTACAAGCTCACCCAGTGTTAAATACCCTAAATCATAAGCAGCTAAATTAGATGTAATGCCCATTCCCATATTTGTTGGTGAAGTCCTGTGGGCTACTCCCATTGCAGGATCTTCTTGATAATTATCTGGTGCCAGCCAGTTTTCTTCATCATTTATGAAATCTTCAAAATATGCAAAAGTTTTTCTACTTATTCTTCTAAGTAGATTTCTATCTTCATCAGATAACTTAATATCAATTTTTTTTCTATCCTTACTGATAAAATAAGCTATAATAGGACTTATAAACCAAATAATGCAGGATGGAAGTATAATGTATCCTACAGGCTGCTGTGCCTTAAAACCCAAAGCTGCTATTATTGCTGCTACAGCGCTTCCCGTCCACATATATAATAGATAACCTGTAAATTTTTTATTACTATTTGCCTCTGCATCAGCAGCAGTCTGCCATTCCAATAATTTTTTTCTGCTTATAGTTATTCTATATAGAGTTCTAAAAATAGCATCCAGCATTAAACATGCATTAAAAGTTAAAAAAGTAAATATTAAAAATACCTGTTCAATGACATTTTTATTGCTATTCATCTTTCCAGATATACTTATTCCCCTCATTGGTGAAGCTACAATCTCTGATACATCAAAAAGCCACGGGGAAATAAGAGCTATAAATGCTAAACTGAGCCATTTATCTATACCATCTGGAACAATTGTAAGTGAAAGTATCAATAAGATTATAATAGAGAGAGATAAAGTACTTCGCCTTAAATTATCTAACATCTTCCATTTTGAAATAACATTTAACGAAGAAGGTTTAAACATATATGGTATCAGCTGCCAATCTCCTCTTACCCATCTATGTAATCTTTTAGTTCCAGAGTTATAATAAGACGGATATGCATCAATAAATTCCACATCTGTTACCAATGCACATCTTGCATAGGCTCCCTCTAATAAATCATGACTTAATACTGAATTTTCTTTTATCTTTCCATCAATTGCATTTTGAAAAATATCTATATCATAAATCCCCTTGCCGGTATATATGCCTTCTCCAAACAAATCCTGATAAGCATCAGAAATAGCAGTACTATAAGTATCTATACCTGTTTCTCCAGAAAATATTTTTGAGTAAAAGGTCTTATTGGCACTTACTGTATCTATACTTATTCTTGGCTGCATGATGCCATAGCCCCTTGTAACCTTTTTCTTCTTAATGTCTACAATAGCTTTATTCAATACATGACTCATTGCCCCAACTAATTTTTTAGCTGTATCTCTAGGAAGCTGAGTATCGGAATCCAGTGTTATAACATATTTTGCATCCTGCAAATTCACTATTGATCCACTTATAACATTATAGCTTGTGTTGCTATCTCCACGAAGAAGCTGGTTAAATTCCATTAGCTTTCCACGCTTTCTTTCCCATCCAATCCAGCTATTTTGTTTTTTATTATAGGTTCTAGCTCTATTAAAGAAATAAAATATATCTCCATCTTCTCTTTTATATTTTTCATTAAGTAATTTTATATCATTTAATGCTGCTTCATTAATCTTATTGTCCTCTGGCTCACTTTCATTTTCACTGTCTTTAAAATCTCCTAGTACAGCAAAAAATAAATTATTTTCTTTATTTGCAAGGTAGTATACTTCAAGCTTAGCAATAATTTCATGAACAGTTTTCTCATCACTTAATATAGCCGGTATGGCAACAATAGTTTTACATTCACTTGATATTCCCTCTGAAAGCTCCATTTTAGGTATAAATTTCGGTGTGGCAAGATGGTTTATACTCCAATTTAGAATTGAGTTAATAATCTCACTACAAGGTATTATTATAGCTATGCCTGAAATTATATATTTCCATAGAATAAAATTAGTATCATCTGCCAAACTTCTTGCTATAATGAATGCCATAAGCCCTATGGTACCAGCAATATTCAGTAATATATACCATGCTGCTTTATGATTTTTAAAAGCATATGCAAGTATATCCATTCCCCTGGCTCTGTAGCTTATTTTTCTCTTAAGATAATTTACTCCTTTATCTATGATATAATATCCTACATGTTTTTCATATTCATTTTTAGATCTTTCACTGGCATTTAGAGAACATTCCAAACACAGTCTAGCTAAATAGGATTCAGAGATACCCATATGCTTAGCCATTCTCTCTACATTATGTCTATAATAATCCCTAGAATTAAAATCCATTTTTCCATAAATTCCACTAGGATCCTGTCTTAATATTTCCTCCATATAACTTAATTTTTCAAAAGCTTCAATCCAGTTTAAAGCCTCTACTTCTCTTATTGAATTAATACAATTTCCCATGGAAAGCTGAAATGCGATTTCCTTTTGATGTTCAGTTATCATTATTTTTTCACTGCTGCTCTCTATAGCAGCCAAATTATTTTCTATCCAATTGTATATATTCTCATTCTCTATTCCATTATCTCTTAAATCCTTTAAAAGTCTTCCTGAAAAATGTGATGTAAACTTAGGTTTTTCAGCTATTATATTTTTTAATTCTTCATCTACATTTTCATTATTTACAGCATTTATTAATCTGTCTCCTAAGCTATCGGCTCTATTTTTTTCTTTCTGAGCTGTTACTATTTTATTTGTAACGCTGCCTATATTTTGCAGTAAAGCAATTCTAAGCATATTCGGCAAAGCCCATAGTTCACTATTTGTAAGTACAGTTTGTTTCTGATAAGCTTCAATAAATGACAATATAGTATTTTCATCAATTTTTCCATATGTATGAGATACTATTTCCATAGCAATATGATATACCCTAGGGTACCCCTTAAATAGTCCCTTATCTACAGCAGGCAAATTTTTATAACAGTATTCTGGCAAATTATGTTTTATGTCTTTGTATTCTTTTTCTATTAAATATAAATTATCCATTAGCCACTCTGCTGCTGGAATAACATCTCTCTTATATCTTGTATCTCTATCTATATATTCATATCCCGCAAGTATATCTCTGTAATTCTTATCAATACTTTTCATTATTTTTCTTTTGCTATTTGTAGTTTTAATCCTTTTGTGATAATCAGATATATAAGCTGCATGTCTTTTTAAGCCTTCTCCCTCTAAATTTATAGGAGGGAACTCTTCAAAAGAATCATTTCTATGTCTTACCTCAAAGGTAACAACTATGAATATTGATAAAATTAAAATTACAGCACTTATCTGTATATATATGTAAGGCATAAATAACCGTCCTTTCCTAAAAAAATGCAAAGCATCTTTGAATTATTATTTATTTTTAGATGCTTAATTTATTATTCCCATATTTGAAACATTTAATCAGAAAATTAAAATCAATATTAAAAAGCCAACAGATATTTGGGATACTGTTGACTTTTTAATATTTTAAATTATTTTATCCGATGATTTATAAAATCAAAGATTCTCTTAAGGTTTAATCCTAACTTTATTCATAAAGAACAGTGCAAGAATAAAAAAGAATGCTCCATAGAAGAACATATATCTATAGCCAATAAAATCCATAATCGCTCCGAGAAATGGCGGCAATAGCTGCGAGTGGCATTCCAAGCATTAAGAAGGGCATTCTTTTCCCAAATCTGGTATTTATTCTATCGCTGTACATGCCTACTGCTGGCTGTATAAAAAGAGCAAGATAGTTGTCTATGGTCATTATAAAACCGATAAGTGCAGAACTGGCTATAAAATTGCTCAGAAGCTTAGGCATAAAAGCATTATATACTGACCAGGTTATGCTCACAGCAAAAAATCCGAATCCAAGTAGAAAGGTTTTTTTGTAATTGAGTTTCTTCATTTTAACCCTCCTGAATATTCAAATTTGTATTTTATTAGACTTTAGGCATTTCTTTTAAGTACTCCCTATTTTATTATTAATAAGCAATATTCTTTATGTCCTATAAAAAACCTTTTATTTTTTAGAAGTTTAACATAAACTTAAAGATACTGAAGTCAAAGTCTAATCACTAGCTAGAACATACTCCCTAATAGCCTCTGCCACCCCATCCTCATCATTAGTTAGAGCCACTTTATTTGCACACTTTTTAACTTTATCTGGAGCATTACCCATGGCAATGCCAAGACCTGCATATTCTATCATATCCATATCGTTATAGTTATCTCCCATAGCAAGTATTTCATCTCTTTCTATGCCAAACTTTTCTTTCAATACACTAATTGCTGAGGTTTTTGATGCTTCCTTAGGCATAATCTCAAGATAGGTTGGCTTAGAAGGATATATATTTAAATCATAGTCCTTAACTTTTCCCTTTAATAAATTTATTTCATCAGGTTCTGCCATACATAAAATCTTATTAGGTCCTGTACCCTCTTGTAACCACAATTGAATTAAGCTGTTAAAATCCATAATCTTTGGAGTAATATTTGTTATATCACTTTCCTGTTTAGCCCAGTAATCCATTTTTTCTATATACCATTCATCATCTTTATACAAGCTCATGTGAACCTTTTCATTGCAAACAAGCTTATATAATTTCTCTAAATTATGAGCTGGTATAATATTCTTGGATAAAATATTATTGCTTTTATCCAAAATCAAGGCACCACTGTAGCATATAATCGGCTGCTCTATTTCAAGCTCCTCCTGCAAAAATAATATTCCTTTAGGCATCCTAGCAGAAACTAATATAACTGGTATTTGTCTTTCGTTAGAAGCTATTTTAATTGCAGCTTTTGTACCTTCCGAAATTTCATGCCTAGAGTTTAGTAAGGTACCATCAATGTCTAAGCATATCATTTTAATTTTATTCATTTAACCCATCTCCTATTAAATATATTTATTAATTACTTCGGTAATATAGAAAGTTGCGAACCAAAATTGGGGAAAATTGCACCCCTTGGGTGTAAATATTACCATTTATTACTTCGCCCTTTCTCCCTACTACGAATTAAAGACTAATTAATCAACAATAATCAATTGAATATCATGTTCCTCAATAATATCCATAAATACAGCTGGTGGTCTTTGATCCGTAATAATCACATCCACTTGCTCCCAATCTACCCCCCTATAATAACTGGAAAGCTTGAATTTTTTACAATCAGCAAGAATAATAACTTTATCAGACTTTTTTACAGCAACCTGCTTAACAAAAGCATCCTCTTCGTCATCATAATATATCCCATCTTCATTAATTGCTGCAGCCCCTATAAAAGCTGTATCGAACTTTATTCCATCAAGATAATCTGTACATCCTGGTTTATAAAAAAATCTATTTTTGTTGTGAAGTTGACCTCCTATAGAATATACGGAGATTTCTTTTTTCTCTGAAAGTATTTCAATATTATCCAAAGAATGAGTAAATACAGTGACACTCCTATTTAGATATTCTGCTAAAAAGCTAACGGTTGTAGACACGTCAAAAAAATAATGTTCTTTTTCATTGATAAATTCCATAGCTTTCTTAGCAATAGCCTTTTTCTCCTCAGAATAGTATTTAAGCCTTTCCCTGTAGGCCTCAATTGTGTTTCTTAGAGTTGGCAGACTGATTCCACCATGAGTACGAATTGCCGTTCCCTGCTCTATAAGCTTTATAATATCACGCCTTGCAGTATCCCTTGACACACTGAACATTTCACAAATATTATGAATGGACATGTTATTGTGTCCCTTTAAATATTCAAGTATTTTTAAAAGTCTTTCTTCCTGGTACATTCAATCACCTTATCCCTTAATTTATAACACTATCTACATAATAATTAAGCTGTGTGGATCAATATTAATATTTTGCGATACTATAATATCAACAAAGGAATTACATGACATTGGATCCACAATGATAATATCTATTTCATTTAGCTTCAATCCCTTATAGCAGGAAATATTTTTATATTTTTCATGCTCCGCAAGTAAAATGACTCTTTTAGCTTTTTTAGCAGCTTCTGCTTTAATGGCAGCATCTTCTTTATCATCATAATATATTCCATCTTTCGTTATAGCCGTAGCCCCTAAAAAAGCAACATCAAAATTTATTCCTTCAAAATAATTTTTGTTGTCTTCACTATAAAAAAATCTATTATTTTTATTAAGAGTGTTTCCAACAGAATGCACTTCAACATCTTTTTTCTCTGAAAGAATATACAAATTATCTATTGAATGAGTATATACAGTAATTTTTTTATCTATAGATTGGGCCAAAAATTGAATACTTGTAGAAACATCAAAAAAATAGCTTTTGCCTTCTCTAATAAACATTAGAGCCTTTTCAACAATTTTCTTTTTCTCTTCTGAGTGTATACTAAGTCTTTCTTCATAAGAATGATTACATTGTTTGCAATATTTACTTTCATTATCTTGATACATATAATCACCCCCTACCTTTAGTATAAGTATTTATAAGTAATTAATCAACACTTTTAAGTATTATTTTTTTACCATTATATAAAATAATTTTTGTGGAAAGTTATCTTACATCTGTGAACTTTCTATTTAAGAAGATAACATAGGCTAGTAAATTACTATATAAGTATATAAAAAGGAACTGCCTCACAATGCATATATCTATTGTGAGGCAGCTTTTTAACTATTCTGCTATTAAAATAATATAAATTTATTTATACTTACTTTCTCTTAACGGATAGTTTCTTTTGATATCTAAAAACCATATCACTTACAAAATTTCTTGGAAGTCTTGTAAGTATTTTATTAGCTACCCCTGGAATCACTACTCTTTTATTATTTTTTAGTCCTTCATAAGCTATCTTGGCTACTTTATCCGGTTCCATAGCTATTGATGAATTCTCTCTTCCAGCTGCCTTTGCAAAATTTGTTCTGGTGGCTCCCGGGCACAAGGCAGTAACTGTTATATTGTAAGGCTTTAATTCCTTATAAAGTGCCTCTGAAAATGATAGCACATAGGCTTTTGTAGCATAGTAAATTGCAATAAATGGGCCTGGGGCAAAAGAACCTGTGGAGGCTACATTCAAAATTTTACCTTTTTTTCTCTCTATCATTTTTCTTGAAAAAAGCTTTGTTATCTCAGTTAAGGTAATTATATTAAGCTGCAGCATTTCCATATCCTTTTCAATTTCAATCTCATGAAATAGTCCTACCGCCCCCATGCCTGCATTGTTTATAAGAATGTCCACCTGCAAATTTCTATCAGTAACATTATCAAATAGTTTCTTTGCAGCACCCACTTTTGATAAATCCTGTCCAATTATTTCAACCTTTATTTTATATTCATCAATTAATTCATAAGCTAATTTTCTGAGTTTTTCAGTACTCCTTGAAACTAAAATAAGGTTATATTTATGCAAGGCAAATACTTTGGCAATCTCACGTCCTATTCCGCTAGAGGCTCCGGTTATTAAGACTGTATCTGTATTATTCATAACTTTGACTCCCCTACCATCTAAGTTAAATTTATCCGATGACTACCATCCGTAATACTCCCATCGCACACAGCGAAAGCGATTCACACAAAATCCAAGATTTTGGTTCTCTGCTTTTCTATCAAAGTTGGAGATAACGGATGCTACGTCCCTGGATAATTCATCTAAACTTTTTTGGAGTACAAACTCCCACTAAGCAAGATTCATTGATAATTACATTTTCTATATTAACACTCTTTCTCTTAAAGGTTGCAATTTTTCACGATATTCTGGAGAAATTCTATTAAGTGCATCTATTACGTCAGAAGCTTTAACAGAATCAATGCTGCAAACTAAATCATATAAAAGTGGTTCAAGAAATTCTTCTGTAGAAGGTGCCTCTTTAATAATTTCAGAAATAGGCTTAGCATAAGTTAAAATTTCCTTTGCAAATTCCTCAGATACTATATCTAAATAATAATAGGTAAAACCATATTTATAAATTTCCACTAGTCTAATTGCAAAATGTAAACTTTCACTTAAAAACAAATCACATATGTGTGTACAATCTATTGTTGATCTGGCATTTAAGGGCATTTGCTCTTTTATAAACTTTTTCTCCTTCTCAAAATCATAGGTTTCTATATTAGAAGTCTTTGAAAACAGAAAATAAATTCTATTCCAAAACAAGTAACATTCCTCACATAATTCATTATCCAGAGGCAATTTAAGTGCTAATTCATCTATACCATCAATTATTCCCCACAATCCTGCAACATCATCATAAGTATTTATTCTTGGAATAACCTTAGAAATAAGTAAACGCATGTATTTAACATTTTCATTATTAAATAATTCAGGTTGTTTTTGAAACTCTGATAAAAGTTTTTTCCCCTGTGTTAAAAGAATATTATATCTTTCTGTAGAATTATAAAATACTGATAATTTCCATTTAAGGACAATCCCTTTAAGGACTGGCTGATAGATCCAAAGTTCATCAGCTTTTATTATTTTTTCAAGTTCTTCTATTATTTCAGTTTTTGAAAGTGAAAAACTTAATATAAGTTCCATAAAATGTTTTTCCTGATTATCTAACATATTTCTATTATATTCATAGAAAGTGTTAGCTTCCCCTTCTCTATCATTCATCAATAAAGCTAAAATATAACCAATTACTCCTACTCCACCATTTTCATAGTGCACCTCAAACAAATTCAAAGCAGCTATATGTAAGCCATCCTGGAGATATGCTGTTGCCAAATTATCTTCTATTGTACGTACATGGCCTCTAGGCGCCTCTTTAAGAGAAATCTTAAATAAATCAATAGCTGTCTTAGAATCATGTTCATACAAAGCAGCTATTCCCAACAAATTATCTCTTTCAAATTTTCTTTTCTCCTTATTGGCCAAGCTGTGATATTTTTTTGAAATTTGTTTATAATCTTTTTTACTTAATAACTTATTTAACCATCTATTTTTGATAAGATTAACAATAAAACTAATAAATCCACTAAAATATTTGTGTAGAAATAAAGTTGCTTCTACTATAAGAACAACCAATATAACGAATATTATAAAAAAAAGTAAATCCTCGTTAATATGTGCCACCTCCTTAAAATATGTGTATATAATTAATATTACCTATCTCCATTACCAGTTAATTATACTATAAAATGTCACAACTGTTTATTTAAATTATAATTATACTTAAAAAATATTTGGATTTATCTATAAGTAATTTTAGATTTCCAAAAACAAAAAATTCGAGAAGCTATCCATAGACGACTTCCCGAACTTATTCTTTCTTTATACAATGAAAAATGCACTAAATACATTTTGTACTCTAAGCTTTCAAACTCATTTTAACAATTAATTGATGCTTTATATGTTTATAGTAATGGAAGCTCATTTCTCAGAACGTCCCCATAAGATTCCCTTCTGCAGATAATTCTTGCATGACCATCTTTTACTAATACAGCTGCTGGTCTAGGTATTTTATTATAGTTATTTGCCATAGAATATCCATAGGCCCCGGTGTTTGAAACAATAAGTATATCTCCACTTTCAGCCTGTGCAATATTGGTATCTGTTAAAAGTATATCACCCGATTCACAGCATTTTCCCGCAACTGTTACTTCCTCATTGGCTTCATTATTAATTTTATTGGCAATAGCACATTCATATTCTGCCTGATAAAGTGATGGTCTTATATTATCAGTCATGCCTCCGTCTACAGAAACATATTTCCTTATATCAGGAATATTCTTAATGGAACCTACTGTATAAAGTGTAGTTCCTGCATTTCCTATTATGGATCTGCCAGGTTCTATGATTAAAGCTGGTAAATTTATTTGCAGCTCCTTTGCCTTTTCTTCTGCTCTTTTTAATATGGCACTGCAGAACTCTTTAGCTTCTCTAGGCTTATCTCCCTCTTTATAATATATTCCAAAGCCGCCACCAAGATCTAATTCTTCAATTTCATAATTCAGTTCGTCTTTTATAGTTTTTATTAAATCAAGCATTATGTCAACTTCTTCTTCGTAAGGCTTTATTTCAAAAATCTGAGAACCTATGTGACAGTGAAGTCCCTTTAACTTTATATTTGGAAGTGATATTGCCTTTTTAACTGCATTTATTGCTTCATTATTTAACAGAGTAAATCCAAATTTTGAGTCTACCTGTCCTGTTTTTATATACTCATGGGTGTGTGCTTCAATTCCTGGAGTGATTCTTAGCAGTATTTTTTGAACCTTATTATTTTTACCTGCTATTTCATTTATCTTTTCCATCTCATAAAAATTATCCACAACAAATCTTCCTACATTGAAGCTTATCCCCATTTTAATCTCATCAATAGTCTTGTTATTTCCATGAAATAGTACCCTTTTCATAAGAAAATCTGCTTTATGTGCAGTATAAAGTTCTCCACCAGATACCACATCCAGATATAAACCTTCTTCATTTATTACCTGACACATTGCAGTAGGCAAAAATGCCTTTCCCGCATAGGCAACTTTGTTCTTACCTTTATCCACATCAAAGTTTTCATAGTAATCTCTACAATTCTTCCTAACAAGTTCTTCATCTATTACATAAAGAGGGGTTCCAAACTCCTTACAAAGTTCATTAGAACTTATTCCCCCTATGTATAATTCATTTTCCTTAATTTCCATAGTACCAAACAGCTTCATCAAATCACCTCTAAATTTTTTTAATATCTATAATAAATAAGCAATTATCCTGAGAATACATTATAATTATACTAAATTAACTACTCTAAGCAATAAAAATATATAAAAATTTTTTTAATATTTATGTTTATTTTTATTTGTTAATGTCTAAAATTATCTATTACCAGCTGTACTGCCTTTTCCTTATCGCTTTGTTTAATAGCACAGGTTATTCTTATCTGGGAAGTGGTTATCATCTTTACCTCTATGCCATTATCACTAAACAATTTAAACATTTTAGCAGCAACTCCAGAACTTGTTTTCATACCTATGCCGACTACAGAAAATTTATCTATATCCTTATCTACATATACATTTTCTCTTTCAGCAAAATCATCAATTACATTAAGACATTCCTCTAAAGATTCCTTTGGTATTGTAAAAGATACATTTACTTTTCCATCTATAGGAGCAGTCTGACTTATCATATCTATACTAATTTTTTTACTAGCCAAAGCTTCAAAAAGATTTGACAGAATATTTATATCACTATATATATCTTTAATAGTTATTGCCACATCCTCATCACTGGTAGCAATGCCAGTTACAGGTTTACTCTCCATATTCATAGTATCTACCTCCCTTATAACTGTCCCCTTTACATTACTGAAGTTAAGTCCTACATGTATAGGTACCTTATATTTTTGTGCAAGTTCTATTGATCTTAAATGCAAAAGCTGCGCGCCAAGACTGGTAAGTTCAAGCATTTCCTCATAATCGATTTCTTCTAACTTCTCGGCCTCTGCATATTGCCTTGGATCTATATTATATATACCATCTGCATAAGTATATATCTCACATATTGCATTTAGCTTTACAGCTATGGCCACTGCTGTAGTATCTGCGCCTCCTCTTCCAAGGGTTGTTATATCTCCTATGGAATTAATACCTTGAAAGCCAGCTATTATTACAATTTTATCTTTTCTTAAACTTCTATTTATTCTTCTGTCATCCAAATCCTCTATAAGGCACTTACCATAATCACCAGTAGTTCTCATACCAATCTGATAAGCAGTATAACTTATGGCATCACAACCCATTTCCTTTATAGCCATAGCAAGCAAAGAAGCTGAGGCCATTTCCCCCGTAGATAAAAGTGCATCCAGTTCCCTTTTATCTGGTTCATCTGAAATTTCATTTGCTAAATTTATAAGTCTGTCTGTGGCATCTCCCATTGCTGAAACAACCACCACTATATCATTACCATCTTCTTTTTTGTTAATGGCACTTTCTGCTACTTTTTTTATCTTATCAATGGTAGACAAAGAATTTCCGCCATACTTTTGTACAATTAATGCCATCCAGCTCCCTCCCGTTGTTATTAGAACTTATATATTTAAAGCTTTTTTATCTATAAAATATAAAAACGGCAAAGGAACACCCTTGCCGCCTTATATTATTACATAATATTCCGCAACTTTGTGTACCCTGTAGCTCTCCACTCAATATATATTATATTATTTATTATCTATTTCATAACGAATTAATAAATCCCTTATTCTAAATCACAAACAATAATAATATACACTTAGATAATAAATTTTAATATACATCTATTAATTCTATCAGTGACAGCCTCACATATATTCTATGTAAGGCCAGAAAATAATCTTGTCAGCTTATTTTCTTCGGCTGCAGTTCCTTTTTAAATTTATCAATGCCTACCGACTCCAAATAAATACTATTAACTACAGCACCTCTACCCTAGGTTATCAAATAATATTAAATTGTGTTTAAGTATATCATATAAACTTAAATACTTCAATATTGTTTTATAAAATCGATTATACTAAACATTTTCCTTCTATACTGGCAAATGTTCATAATTTCATATATTAATCTTAATTCTACATTTAATTTCTACCATATTTACTTCGCATAGTTAAATTTATACTATTAACTTTATGTAATATATTATGAACACTCTTATTAACATTGACATAAAAATTATTATTGTATAAAATAATATTAATTTTTAGAATTTATTAATAAATAATATTTATTATATCCTAGGGGGAGAAGATTATGGAAAAGTTAAATACTAAGTATGGTGTTATTGAAGGCATATCTTCTATGGACTACTATAAAAACGGTAATCCAAGAGATTGTGTTGTAACTGAAGTCAATAAATTAAAGACAACTTATGGAACTTTTATTCCACAGTATGAGAATGGTAGTGAAAGACGTAAACATATTAAATCTTTTTCTTTTTATGATGATGGAAATTTACAAAGTGTTTATTTAGAAAAACAAACTAAAATCAACACTTCTATAGGAACTTTACCAGCAGAATTAATTACTTTTTACAAAAATGGCAACATAAAACGTATATTCCCTTTAAATGGTCAAATTACAGCCTACTGGTCAGAACTTGATGAATATAAACTAGCAGAGGATATTTCCTTTGATCTCTCTGTAGGAAAATTTGAAAAGAAAATTATAGCTGTAAATTTCTATGAAGATGGAGTTGTAAAGAGTATTACTTTTTGGCCTAATAATCCTGTAGAAATAATTTCACCCATTGGTAAAGTTATGGCGCGTATAGGTTTAGCTTTTTATAATAGTGGAAAACTAAAATCCTTTGAACCACTTAAACCAACTAAAGTAGAAACTCCAATAGGTACTATAACCTCTTATGATACAAATGCACTTGGTATTCATGGAGATTTAAATTCTATAAATTTCTTTGAAGATGGAAATATAAAATCACTGATAACTTCATCAGATACTATAGAAATTACTACAAAGGCTGGAGAAAAGAAAATCTATAAACCAGGGTTAAAAGTAAGTGTTATCAATGATGAAGTTATGGAAGTAGTTCCAATGAAGGTAAGTTTCAATGATAATAAAGTTTGTTTCAATAACAACAGCGAAGATGCATATTCTATTGATGAATGTACTTTCAAAGTAGAATATACACCTCTACAAACTAAATCTCCTTGTGCAAGCTGTGCTGGAAATTCAGACTGTAATGGTGACTGCTGTTAAAGTTTTACTGAATCTTTAATTAGTAATTTAAGAAAGTTGCGAACTAACTTGAAGGTTTCTGTTCATTAACCAGTGAAAGCTTTTGTGGTGTAAGCCGGGTGAAAAGCTTTCACTTGTCAATGAGCAAAATTATCATCTATTAGTTTAATCAATCTTTATAGTTACTTCGCCCTTTCTCACAAATTACACTATAATTTATAAAATTCCTCAAAAGATTTCTCTACATGGAAATGATCATCAACACCACAAAGTTCTCTCACCGAATGCATAGCAAGCAGCGGTGTTCCAATATCTACACTTCTTATGCCCACATGAGTAGAAGATATAGGACCTATTGTACTGCCACCTGGCTCATCTGATCTGTTTACAAATTTTTGTACTGGTACTTTTGCTTTTTCACATATGGCTTCATATACGGCAATACTATTGCTGTCAGAAGTATATTTTTGATTTGAACTTATCTTTATAACTGGTCCATTGTTAATAATAGGTCTATTGGTAGGATCACTTTTTTCTCCTCTATTAGGATGAACTGCATGAGCGGCATCTGCAGAAATCATAAAACTTTTATAAAGGGCTCTAAAATAATCTTCTCTATCACCACCAAAAGATATAACAATTCTTTCAAGAGTGCTGGCAAGTAATTCTGAGTCGGCTCCTTGCTTTGTAGAACTTCCCACTTCCTCATTATCAAAACAAGCTAGAACACTAGTAGCTTCTGTTGCATCAGAATCACTAAGAGCTATCACTCCTGCATGAACCATCTCCAAATCATCCAATCTGCTGCTGGAAACAAATTCATTATTAAGTCCCATTATATTTCCTCTGTTATATTCATATAGAAAAAGATCAAAATCAAGTATTTCTTCCGGCTTTATATTAAATTCCTTAGCTATAGTTTTAACTAAAAGATTATCTTTTTCTAAAGTATCATTTATAATTGCCAATAGTGGAAGTACATCTGTCTGCTTATTGAGCTCTACACCTTTATTAATTGCCCTGTTCATGTGTATCGCTAAATTAGGAATAATCATAATTGGTCTTTTTATATTCACAAGTGCAGATTCTGGGTATAGAAGGTTTTTTCCCTTTACAGTTACCCTACCTGCCAAAGATAACGGTCTATCAAGCCAGGTATTTAAAATTGGACCTCCATACACCTCTGTATTTAGTTTCACATAATTTCTTTCTGCTGTAATTTCAGGACAGGGTTTAATTCTAAAGCTAGGTGAATCCGTATGTGCTCCAATAATTTTAAAGCCTTTTTTAGCTATAATACCACTTCCCACAATAAAAGATATAATAGCAGAATCATTTCTAACAACAAAATATTTTCCACCCTTTTGGAGTTCCCATCTTTCGCCTTCATTAAGTTCAATAAATCCTTTTTTAGCAAGCACCTTTTTAATACTCTTTACTGCATGAAAAGCAGAAGGACTTTCATATATAAAATCTATAAGATTTTCAGCTAATTCTATTTCAGTATTCATATTTAATTAAACCTCCGAGTTCATATTTTTTAGACAATATAAAGTATATCAAAAAATGGCTTTATTTTTCCATAATACTAAAAAATATTTACCTTAAATTCAGTAGCTACTTATAATAAATATTATTACAGGCAGTATAATTACTATACTATTTAATTAAAATATCGTATAATAGGACTTAAAATATTAAGCATGTTTAAAGAAATAAGCCACTATATTCATTTAGTTATTTTTTTAACATGCCTCATGCAGGGAGTGTTTAAAATGACTGTAAAATTTATAGTATCGCATTTTATAAAAAATTACGATAATATAAATGACAAAGATGTTAGAGAAAAATATGGAATTTTAAGTGGAATTATTGGAATAATAGTTAATTTATTTATCTTTATCATTGAAATAATACTTGGAATTTTTACCAATAGTATTGCCATAATTGCAGATGCTGTAAATAATCTAGCTGATGTAACTTCTTCCTTGGTAACCCTTGTGGGATTTAAACTAGCAGGAAAACCTGCGGATAAAGAACATCCTTTTGGGCATGGAAGAATGGAATACGTTTCAGCACTGGTAGTTTCTTTCTTAATATTAATAGTGGGCTTTGAGTTTGTAAAAAGCTCATTTCAAAGAATATTGCATCCAGAGCCTGTTAATTTTAATCTATTAACTTTTATAATAATACTAGTTGCTATACCATTAAAGCTGTGGCTCAGTCGCTTTAATAAAACTTTAGGGAAGTTAATTGAATCCTCTACCATTGAAGCTACAGGAGCTGATTCCTTAAATGACGTAGTAATACTAATTGGAGTTATAATATCTCTATTGGTATCACATTTTACTCATATTTCTATAGATGGTTATGTAGGTATGGTGGTGGCAATTTTTATATTGATATCTGGAATTTCATTTATAAAGGAAACCCTTAATCCACTGCTTGGTGAAGCCCCAAATCCTAAATTGGTAAAAGAACTAAGAGACGGTGTGCTTAGCTATGATTATATTTCTGGAGTACATGATTTAATAATACACAATTATGGCCCAGGAAGAACCATGGCATCTCTCCATGCTGAAGTCCCCTGCAATATGCCAATTATGAAAATTCATGATGTGATTGACACTGCTGAAAAAGAACTTTCTGAAAAACTGGATATGTTTATAGTTATACATATGGATCCCATATGTAATAATTCTGCTGAGGTAATCCAAACTAAAAATTCTGTTATTAAAATATTAAAAGACTTCCCCATTGTAAAATCTCTTCATGATTTTAGAATAGTTGGAGAAGGTAAAAATAGAAAATTAATATTTGACGTAGTTATAAGCTTTGACAATAAAATATCAGAAGAAGAGAAAGAAACCCTTAAAAATAATATTGATAAGGCGGTAAGAGAGGCAAATCCTTTTTATAGTACAATCATAACTATAGATCAAGACTATACACATTAAACTTTGATTCATAATTGTAATAAAAGACGAAGTTACTATCAAGTTGGTTAAACTAATAAATGGTAATATTTATACCCCGACGGTGTAAATATTACCATTTGTAGTTCCACATCTTCAATTTTTAAGTATTAATCCTGCTCTGTTAAAATTATTGGTCCATCCTTTGTTATTGCAAGAGTGTGTTCATATTGGGCTGAAAGACTTCCGTCTACTGTACGTGCTGTCCATCCATTTTCATCTTCCACAGTTTCATAGCTGCCTATATTTATCATAGGCTCTATAGTAATTACCATTCCCTCTCTAAGCTTTATACCTCTTCCTGGTCTTCCATAGTGAGGTACACATATGTCATCATGCATTTTTTGACCTATGCCGTGCCCAGTATAGTCTCTTACTACAGAATATCCAAGAGACTCTGCATAAGTCTGTATTTCATGACCTATATCACCTATGTGGTTTCCTATAACAGCTTTCTTTATTCCTCTGTAAAGGCACTCTTTTGTGACCTTCATAAGATCTTCTGCTTCCTTTGATATTTTTCCCACAGCATAAGACCAAGCAGAATCAGCCAGCCAGCCATTTAAATTTACCACCATATCTATAGTTACAATATCTCCTTCTTTTAAATGATTCTTAGTTGGAAATCCATGGCAAATCTCATCATTTACTGAAGCACAAGTAGCATAAGGATATCCCATATAGCCTTTTTCTTCTGGAGTAGCATTATGCTCTTTTAAAAACTTTTCCACAAAAGCGTCTATTTCCATGGTAGTTATACCAGGCTTTATCAATTTTCTAATTTCTTTATGGCAGGCTGCCAATATTTTGCCTGCTTCCTGCATATATTCAATTTCTTGTTTTGTCTTTATTTCTATCACTATTATCCCTTCTATCCTTAGATCTCATAAAAAAATACTTTAACTTTTTCTTATTATACTAATTATTTGATTTTAAATCAATTTATTCATATGTTACTTCCATTATATTAATAAAGAAAAATTATGATATAATATTTTATTAAATAAATTATAGAATTACAAAAACCAATAATTTTAAAAAAATTATTTAATCATTATTCCTAATTATACCACAATATAATCACATATCAATCCGCATAATGATTGTTATATTGTATAAAATAAATACGATAATATTTTAATCTTAAAAGTTTTTTAGCATCACTATAATATTATAACAGTATTTGACTATAGTTATGTAGAAGGGAGACTTTATAAAATGGCAAACTTTAATTCATTGAATAGCTCAAAAGCTAATATAAAAAGTGTAGAAGATCATAATGAGGACGCAGAAACAGCTATGTCTCAGCAAGTTAAAGAAGTAAAACAATTTGCAATGGATAAATATAATGTAAATGGTCAGACACAGAGAGGATATAATAGACATAAGGATGACAGACAATAATTTCAAAAAATTATTTAATCTTTTTAGAAATTTTTTATATCATCAATGATTCAAATAATCATTGATGATATAACTTTTTATAAGCTCACTGAAAAATTTTAGTATTATTACATTATTTTTTAATATAAATCATATCCCAGTATTGTAAAGTGGGAACTGTAAATGTAATGTAATTTCCATTGACATCAGTTCCTTTTGTAAATTGTAGGTTATAAGTTTTTCCACTATGATAGTCAGGTGAGGCCATGTATACACTCTCTACGGGGTCTGTACGATAATACTTCACAGTAAAACTAGATAATGTGGTAGGTACTGGATAATCTGCATTAGTATCCCGCCAAGCATTATTTGGTTCACCTCTTAAGTTTATCAGATGAATAATTTCATAGTTTGAATCTTTCTTAGTAAATGTCCATACTTTATTTGCTTCGCTAGTGGTACTTGTAGCAATATCCTTTGATGATGAATCTTTTAATGAGACAGAATTTGATGTATTATATTGTCCGTCACGCAGCAGGTTTTCATAAGCAGTTAAAAAATCATAATATCTAAGTTCTTTTTGCTTTAAATCATCACTCATAATCATATTACGATTTGGAAAATATTCGCTGCACAGCATTCTTGTATCATCACCAAGTTCTATACGAGATCCTCCACTTGCAAAAGTTGCTGCATCAGTTAGCAGTACTCCTGGCGTATTCATATATCCAGGATTGCTTTCACTATGTGTCTTTGCTGCATCATAGTCCATATATGCAGGAACAATTAAGGATTTACCATTGCCTTCATTTCTTGAAGTATCAATTGCACCCTTTATATCATTATAAGTTACAAAGCCATCCCAGGGCCATAATTCTGCGTATAATCCATCTACATTACTTGCAGCAACCTGATCATGTCCTTTAAATCCAACTGGATTAAATAAAAGCTTCTTACTACCCATTTTACTTTTTTCATAATTTATGAAGTTTTTAAAAGTACTTGTTATTGAAACTGCTTCACCATTGGTTGTGTACTTTGTTCCAAAGTCTCCAACCGTGTCTTGGTGCCACCCATCAAAAGGAAAAACAGTAAATACATCCTTTTCTCTATTCAAAATATAGTTCTGCCAACCTGCGTTTGAAGGATCAAAGAAATATAATGCTGGTGTTGACCATCCCCCCGGCATATCCATCTTCCATTGTGAACCTCCTGGACTATCAAGTAGTGCCCAGTTGTAATCTACTCCACTATCATCCTGACCATATCCAGCTGCAGCACCATAAATAAGATTATATTCCATACCAGCAATGTTATCTGCATGACCCGCGTTTAAATAGTCAAGAATTGTCTGTCTATGCACCTCTTGGTTAGCAAGATTCTTCCATGAAGAGTCAGGTTTTGCCGAGCTTCCACTGACAGGAACATGATGTTTGTATTGCCAATCATAATATTGAATTGCATTTATGTGATAATTCTTTAACTGCCATATTACATTACTGCTAGCATCCGCTGATTGTAAACCAAACTTTGTTAAATAACCGTAACGAGGAAATTTTAACCAATCTGATGATACATCAACTGCTGTATTCATATTATCCATTATATTTCCTGCAGAATCTTTTGCCAAAGCTTCCACCATATATCCTTGATAATTTTTTCTAGGAGGAGTCCATATAAATCGTAATGTCATTGTATCACCTGGCGCAAGTATAAAAGTTTTCATAGGATATGTAGAAATTTGATTTTCAAGATGTTTAAAAAACAAAGATACTGATCCATTGCTTATGGCGGAGTTAGTGTTATTTTTAAGATCAACATATATTGTAACTGCCTCCCCAGGATTATACCTTGATTTGTCAGTATTAACATTTGTAATAATATTAACAGTGCCATTATTTTTTACTTTAGGCTTTGATAAATATAGTACTAAAAAAGTACTAATAATTATAAAAACAAGTAATAACCACAGCATTTTTTTATGTATAGTTATTTTTTTAATAATAGACATCATATCATTGCCTCCTCCCTAAAGAATTAACTCTTTTTGTAATGTTATTACTTTTAAGTAAACTGTGATTATTGCAGTATATGATCTAACTACAAAACAAACTATACTCTAAAAACTAATATTTGCAGTAATTAAAAATTTATTAATAATCTACTAAAAGCAATTTTAGCAACAGATAAGATAGTGTATTTTATCATAAACTTTCTTTTACCCCATGTCAATAAAGCAAGGAGATAAGTAATCAAATATATTTAAACAAATGGATATGACAAATGTATTAAAATGTCAAAATTAAACTAAAAATAGTAATTACACTATAAATAATGACAATATGCGAAATAAAAGGTAAATATTTTTTCAAAAAAGTTAATATACCTCGAAAATATATTTAAACTCACGTATGTATATAATGAAAATAATATATAAAGAGGTGTATGTAATGTCTATTTTTAAACGAAAGTATAAGGCTGTTGTAACCTTATTACTTGCTTTACTCATTGGATTTTCAACTGTTACTACTGCTTTTGCAACGCAGCCTGAACCCGATACTGCTTTAAATGAAAATAATTTGGAAAAATTATCTTCCGTAAGCGCTGAAAAAATCAAAGATGGTGTCAAATTTAATCTTGGTAACTATACTGGTTATATTCATTTGTTATCTCCAGATATGGTAAAGGTGTCTATTCTTCCTAATGGCCAACAAGAGAAAAATACACCAGCCATTCAGAAAACAGATTGGGCTACTCCTCAATTTGATGCAAAAGAAAAAAATGGCCAATACACTATAAAGACAAGTAAAATCAGTGTTGTAGTTAATGAAAAACCTTTTGGTATCAAAATTCTTGACGATAAAGGCAATGTAGTAACTGAAGACTATATGAAAAATGGTGCAACATCTGGTTATGAAAATGGAAAGCCTTATGTGTTCAAGAAAACTGATAAAAATGAAAATTTTTATGGCTTTGGTGAACAAACTGGAAGCACTTTAAACAAGCGTGGTACAAGCATGGGTATGTATAACACAGATGCTTATGCTTATGACAACAATACTAAGTATGTCTATACCGATATTCCTTTCTTTATGGGACTTAAAGATGGAAAGGCATATGGTATGCTGTTTGACAACTCTTACCGTTCTTATTACAATATGGCAAAAGAATCAGATGATTATTATTATTTCTATGCAAATGGCGGAACATTAACTTATTACTTTATGTATGGTCCTGACATATCTCATATTCTTGATCAGTACACACAATTAACAGGAAAAATGAATCTTCCAGCAGAATGGTCTTTAGGCTTACAGCAAAGTGCTTGGGGATATACACCTGATCAAATTGATAATGTTGCCAGCACATATAGATCTAAAAACATTCCACTGGATACTATGAATTTTGACATTGATTATATGAATGGCTACAGAGTCTTTACCTTCAATGATGCATACAAGAATGCTCTTGATAAATTGAAAGCTATGCCTGGATTCCACGCCGTAACCATCAATGATCCTGGTGTTAAACAAGATACTAATTATTCAATATTCAATCAAGGAACAGCTAATGACTACTGGGTTAAAAACGCAAATGGAAGTACTTTTATTGGTCCTGTTTGGGCTGGTGATTCCGCTTTCCCTAACTTCTTAAAAAGTGATGTACGTAACTGGTGGTCAACGAATATAGCATCTTCCCTTCTTAATTCAGGTGTAGATGGTATTTGGAACGATATGAATGAGCCTGCTGTATTCAATAATGATCCAGGATTTGATCATACTATGCCATTGGATGCTTTTGGATTAGATGATAATAATAATAAAACCACTTCTGCAGAATTCCATAATATGTATGGTCATTTTGAAGATCTAGCAACCTATAATGCATGGGCAGCAAACAACTCCAATAAGAGACCATTTGTTTTAACAAGAGATATGTATGCTGGAACTCAGCGCTATGCAGCTATTTGGACTGGAGATAGTGTAAGCGATTGGGAACACCTTCAAATGTCTCTACCAATGAATATGAATCTTGGTTTATCTGGTGCTTCTTTTGTTGGAAATGATATTGGTGGATTTGCTGGAGAAGCTACTCCTGAACTATTTGCACGTTGGATTGAACTTGGATCATTCTTGCCTTTCTCACGTATTCACTATGACGGAGTAAGTGACAGAAATTATACGCAAGAACCATGGTCATTTGGAACAAATGTAGAAAATATCAGTAAAAAATATATTGACATGCGTTATCAATTACTTCCTTACCTTTATAATGCATTTAATAATTCTGCAAAAACAGGTGCACCTGTACAGCAGCCATTGGTATATCAGTTCCAGAAAGATCCTAATACGTACAATATAAGCGATCAATTTATGTTTGGAGATTCCATGATGGTTGCACCAGTAGTTGAGCAGGGAAAAACATCTCGTACCGTATACTTGCCACAAGGACAAACATGGGTTAATTTCTGGGATAATAAAGAGTACAAAGGTGGACAAACAATTACAATTGATGCTCCATTAGACTATATGCCTATATTCATTAAAAAAGACTCTATCATCCCAACCCGTGATGTACAACAGTACACAGGAGAAAAACCATTAACAAACTTGATTCTTAATACGTATTTAGATAACAAAGCAAACTACAGTTTTTATGAAGATGATGGCAAAACACTTGATCACAATAACGGAAAATATAATGTTACAAATTTTGATGTAAAACAAGCAGGAAATGAAATTGAGTTCTCTCAAGATAAAGTAAAACAAAACTATAATTCAAGCCTGCAACAATATACATTAAAATTAAATAATGTTAATAATCCATCTAAAGTTGAAGCAGCTAATGAAAAATATACAAGCGTTCAATCAATAGATGCCATGAACAATACAAATCGTTCTTATTTCTATGACACAAACAGTAAAACATTGTATGTTCATATTCCAGTTGATGAAAACCACAAGGTAAAAATTCATCAGTAAAATAATTTTGAAGCTGTGTTAAAATAAATATCCATTAAATTTGAGAACAGCATCATTCAACTACAAAAAATCAAATTTTAATAGTAGAATAGGCTAAGGAGCTGTCTCACAATATATGTATTGTGAGGACAGCTCCCTTTTTAGAAAGTAATTAAAAAGAAAATGTTCTTCTGAAAAATCTTATTAATTCTGAGAATATTACAACTGTAAAAGTATATCCTATAACTTTTAACCACATTGTAAGAGATAATGGTGCAGTTCTGAAAATTTCTCCACCAAATTGAGTTATTATTATCTGCAGCATAAAGGTCAGCCCTATCATAAACAGCATAGCTCTATTTTTCAATAAATTCTTGAATATACTTTCATCTTCTAGTTCTCTAGAATTGAAAGCATTAAATAGCTGGAATAATACAAAGCTAGTAAATATTATACCATTTTGCTGCTGAGCACTTCCACCTAAAACATTATTATTTATTAGGAGCATCATCATAATAATTATAAAAGCACCATTTACTATAATACGTGAAAGCATATGACCTGTTATTATATTAGCATCTCTTTTAACCGGCTCTTTTTCCATAAGATGCTCTCTTAAAGCTTCAAGCCCTAAAGATAATGCTGGAGGACCGTCCATTATCAGATTTACCCATAACAATTGTATAGTAGTAAATGGAAGCTCTTTCCCCAGTATTTCACAGACAATTACTGTAACCACAGCAATCAAATTTACTGTCAATTGAAACTGTATAAATCTTTGGAAGTTTTCATATATTCCCCGTCCCCACTCTACTGCCTTAACAATAGTTGAGAAGGAATCATCCAGAAGAATAATATCACTTGCTTCCTTTGAAACTTCTGTACCAGTTATACCCATAGCAATCCCTACATCTGCATTCTTTAAGGCTGGTGCATCATTAATACCATCACCAGTAACAGCTACTACATTACCAGTCTTTTTTAGAAGATTTACTATTCTCATTTTAGTAAGAGGCTTACTTCTTGCAATCACTACTATCTTATCTAATATTTTTAGAAGTTCCTCATCAGACATTTCATCTATTTGTTGTGCTTCAACAATTATGCTGTCTTCATTAACCATATTTAATTGCTTTGCTATAGAAGTGGCAGTTACAATATTGTCTCCCGTCAACATTTTTATATTTATACCAGAGCTCTTACATTTTTCTATTGCATCATATACATCATCTCTTAGTGGATCTGCTATTGAGACAAATCCATCAAAAATCATGCTGTGTTCTATTTCATTTTGTATTTTGTTCCATTCTCCCTTTACTTCATCAATATTTCTATGGGAAAATCCAAGTATTCTCTTTGCTTGTTTCTGCAATTTTATAATTTCGTTATTTATTTTTTCCTTCAATTCATCTGTAAAATCTTGTACTTCATCATTAATTATTATCTTATCGCATAATGAAATGACCTTTTCCGGACTACCCTTTGTATATACATTATATATTCCATCTTCCTTGGTAACTGTGGTCATTGATTTCTTTTCTGAACTAAATGGATACTGGTATATAACCTCAGCTGCATTTCTTATATCAGTGTAATCTACAGCTACTTCATTATTGCCATCAGATACGTAATCACGGCATTTTGCCTCACATATAGTACCTGATGAAGAATAATTACTACATTGTGCTGGTTCTCTTGAACAGTCTGTTTCACTAAAAGCTTTTAACAATGCACATTCTGTGGGATTACCTATAAATTTTACGCTATTTTCTTGTATATTAATATCTGCAGTACTATTTATTGTAAAATTCTCAATCATGAATCTACTTTTTAAATCTGATGGCTTTAATAAATCACCATTATTCCATATATCTATTACTGTCATTTGATTTTTAGTAAGAGTTCCTGTTTTATCAGAACAAATCACATTTATACTTCCTATAGTCTCACAGGCAACTAATTTTCTCACAAGAGCATTGCTTCCTGCCATTTTAATTATATTTAAGGCCAGTGTTATAGCAACTACGGTAGGCAGCCCCTCGGGCACTGCAGCTACTATCAAAGCTATACTCGTCATAAATGCATTCTGAACAGTGTCAAAAGACAAACTGTTACTTGTATAAATTTTAAATAATTCATAGGAAAATATTAAACCAGCTGCAATTATTCCTAATAAACTTATGGATTTAGCAAGCTTATCTAATTTTTCCTGCAGTGGAGTAGATTTTGTCTCAGTACTCTTAAGCTCCTCTGCAATATTTCCCATTTCTGTTTTATCACCAATGGAGGTAACAACTATAGTACCTTGTCCGTATGTTACAAAGGTACCTGCAAAAACCATATTTTTACGTTCAGATAGACTGGTTTTAGGTTCTTTAATAATAATGTCACTATCCTTGTCAACGGGAGCACTTTCTCCTGTGAGCATAGATTCATCAACTTTCAGCTGCAGCATATCTATCAGTCTTCCATCAGCAGGAACTTTATCCCCAGTGTCAATTTTTACAATATCCCCTATTACCACATCTTTCTTATGTATATATTGGATATCTCCGCCTCTCAATACTTTTACTTTTATATCCTCATTTATATTATTTAATGTATCAAAAGCTTTTTGTGATCTTCCTTCCATAACAATGTTAATACCTACGGAAAGTCCTATGGCAATTAATATACCTATACTTTCTGTGAATTCAGCACGAAGCCCCTGAAAATATTTATATAAATTCATTCCAATAGTTATCAATGCAGCAATTAACAGAATAAATATCATTGGCTCTTTTAATGCCTCCAATATTTTTTTTATAATAGATACTTTTTCAGATGGAGAGAATTGATTCTTACCATATTTTTTTTGGTTTTCCAATACTTGTTCTTCAGTTAAACCTTTAGAAGCATCTACCTTAAATTCATTTAATATTTCTTTATTTGATTTTTGAAAAATCTCCATACTTCCCCCTCCATTAAATATTCCTTATGTTTAGGAATTATCATTTATCTGCTATAATCTTATATACTTTAAATGTCTCATTATTACTTTTCTTTAAATAAATATTTATATACCCTCCTTTTCTAATTTTCAATAAAAAATTTAAAATCTTTATTTAATAACATGCCTTTGCTATTTCTGACTAGCCATCAAATAAAAAAGACTTTTAACACAACCACACTAATAAAAGTGTTTTGTTGTGTTAAAAGTCTTACAGTGACAAATGTCATGATAAAGCCAGGTTATAAAAACCAGGATGTTGACTTTATCTCCCTTACGGGTAGTTACTCCCCTTTAACAATTTCATTAAATTATTCATATAATACTTAAATACAGTTAAAATTATAAAGGGAAAATTATTAAATGTCAATATATAATAATAATATTTATATTATGATGTATAAAATAACCTATTAAGTTATTTTTCTAAATTGTCTTTATCATATTTCAAAACTAATGAAATATCTTTATTACTAGATGATGCATTTATTTTATCATCAAATAAATTTATATTTTCTCTTCAATTTCATTCTTTACTATTTCTTCTTTTTTTCCAATAACACTGAACACAACGCCGCCAATGATTAAAATCGCACCAATAACAAAATTTATATTAATATTTTCTCCTAAAAACATCCAACCAAGGAAAACTGACATCATTGGCTGTACAGGATAAAAAAGAGAACAAGCACCTGCTTCTATCATGGATAGACTTTTATTCCACAGAAAATGGGCAAGAGCAGTACAGACAACCCCTATATAAATCAGTGATAGCGCAACGGTCCAATCAATCTTAATATTAGGAGTTATTATAAATTCACCAATAGAAAATGGTAAGGTACTCACAGCTGCTATAATAATACCATAGGTAGTAATCTGAATAGGATCATACTTTTGAGTAACTCTCCTAACTATGACAGATATCAGTGACCAAGATATCACTGCAAATAGAGAAATCAAAATTCCGATTACTTGTCCACTTTCATTTGAACCACCAATGATAGTATGTACACCAACAATAGCTAAAATAATACAAATTATCTTTTTCACAGTTAATTTTTCTTTAAGTATAATTGCTGCAAACAACATGATCGTAATTGGATTCACCGAATTAACTAGCGAGGCAAGGGACGCATTAGAGAACTTTACACCTATTAATTGTGCTACCGTAGCCATAAAATACCCTATAAATCCTATTAAAAAAACATATTTATAGTCCTGTTTTTCAATTTTTTTAGTCTTCGTATGCCTCATTATAAAAAATAGAATTATTCCCGCAATTATATATCGTACAGAAGAAATCATAAGAACAGGGACTTTTCCCATTACAAATTTACCAACCACATATAAACTACCCCAAGCACAAAAGGTTATAATAAGATATAAATAAGCCATTTTTTTATTTTTCATTTTATGTTTTAGTGAGAAATTATATGTTTCTCACTAAGATTAGCCACCTTTCATTAAAATTTTAATTTAGCCTTTACTTCAAAGAATAGCGTTATTCTTACTATTATTTTATCACAGAATTTATAACATATAGAAAAAT
Source organism: Clostridium sp. (assembly GCF_047718555.1). Taxonomy (GTDB): domain Bacteria; phylum Bacillota; class Clostridia; order Clostridiales; family Clostridiaceae; genus Clostridium_I. The sequence goes on from NZ_JBDNRK010000039.1 coordinate 34,267, forward strand.
GCCTATAAAAATACATAAAAAAAGTAATACTATGTAGCAATATTACTTTTATTTTAGGCTTTGTATTTTAACATTTAAATTTGTAATTTTTAAATTTTGCCATTTATTAATTCGTACTTTCTCACTATTACTAATTGAAATTTGATCTTTTCCTGACTGAAAGGTTCAGACCTCCACCTCTAAGCGAAGCGAAGGTGGGATTTTCTAATCAGGTGGGGTAGACTCCCCACCTGATTTACCAATGTTTCAGCTTGCTGAAACTAGTTCACTTTCCTTAGATGATCTTAACCACAGTTCCCACAGGAACCAAGTTACTAAGCTCAATTACATCTTTATTGTACATTCTTATACATCCATGAGAAACAGGTCCACCTATAGAACCGGGCCTGTTTGTACCATGAATTCCAATACCTCTTGCACTAAGTCCAAGCCATCTAGCTCCATAAGGTCCACCTGGGTTTATTTGCTTATTTATTATCTTAAATGTACCCGCTGGTGTAGGAGTAGCTCCTTTTCCTACTGCTACAGGATAAAGTTTATAAAATTTATTATCTTTATATAAAGTCAAACTTCTTGCATTTCTATTTATTGTAATCGTATATGTTGCTCTATAATAGCCTTCACTATACCGAACTGGATAAAAAACCATTCTACTATCTCCTAAAACTTGCTATATAAATTATTATATTACTATAGCTATAGGAAAGTGAGATTTATTCTAATCTTATATAAGTTTTAAATTCTTCCGGGTTATTTTCATTTATTATAAATACTCTTGCACCTCTTTCAAGGGACTCATTCCCATAGCCACCATCACCAGTGCAGCGCCCATATCCTAAAGTAATACCATTAATACTTCCCAAGTAATCATTCCTATGATCATGCCCTACAAATACACCTCTTACATCTCCATTTTCAACTAAAGCTGAAAATAATCCAGTATCAATTTTCTGCGGGCACTCTTTCTCATTTCTTTCACCTATAGCTTTTCCGCTTTCCCATACTTTATATTGCTGCTGCAGTGGAATGTGAAAAAACATAAGAGATGGAACCTTTCCATATTTATTTTTTAATTCAGCTGATAATTTTTTATACCAATTTATTTGTTGCTGTTTTATGTATCCATAACCGCCTAGACAATAATTACCAGAATCAAGTAGGTAAATATTAAATGCAGGCTTTATATTATTAGAATCTCTTATGAGAATATTATAGTCCCCTGCCCTTCCTATTGCACTTGAAAAAGCTTCACTAAGATTATGCTCATAGGACATATATATTTTCATCTGATCGCTTCTATTTACCCTTGAAAATTCATTATCATGATTTCCTAAAACTACTGCCCAGGGAATTTTTCTTTCCTCCATAGGCCTTGCAATATCAGCAATGGCCTTTTTAACACTTTCTTTTGAGAAACAATATCTCCCATCTATATTATCTCCAGTTAGAATAACAAGATCTGGCTTTTGAGAATTTAATGTATCTTCTATAAATTTTATATTTTTTTCATTGATTGAATAATGTTCATGTAGATCTGCAAATTGTATAATTTTAAATTGACCTGTAGAATTAAATTTTAATTGAATCCTCTGTGGATTACCCTTATAGTCTGCCTGAAAAATGATTATTATCATTAGAAAAAATATTATTGCTTTTTTTAATATTTTATTTAGAACTGTATATCTGAACGTTTTAATGTTTGTATTCATTATAGCTTATTCCCTGTAATTTTAGCCTATTTTGAATCTTACCCAATATCCTTGTAATCAATTGTGTTAAAAATAAATTTAAATTCGGCAAGCAAATTCCCTATTTACGGCTATCAGCAATTATAATTATAAATGCATCAGTACTAATATAGGGACTGCTTACCAAATTAAGGATTAAAATTTCTATATTTACTGTTGTGTATACTGAGGTTCTTCTTCTTGAATATGTTTCAATCTTCCATTCAAAATTTGTAATGAATCCTCAAAAGTTTTAGCTAACTGTTGAAAATCTTTTTTTGCAGCTTCATTTTCTGTTTGTAATGCAAAAGTCTTCATTGTAGCTGCTGCTGATTGAACGCCGGCTATAGCCTGCTGCATCTGTGTTCCTACTGTCATAATTCTCACCTCCCTTCAATAAAATAAGCTTAAGAAAATCTTTATATACTGTAATCTTCTAAATACAATAAGCTTAAAAATATTTATCTACCCCATATTAACCTTTAGTCTTAAATATTAATGAAGCTATAAACCCAAATATTATAGCTGAAGAAATGCCAGCACTTGTAATTTCAAATATGCCAGTAAGCACTCCGATAATACCATATTGCTCATTTTCCATTAGAGCACCTTTGACTAATGCATTGCCAAAGCTGCATATCGGTATTGAAGCACCTGCTCCTGCAAACTTTACTATGGGGTCATACAAACCGAAGCCGCCTAATATTGCTCCTCCTACTACAAATGCAGTCATTGTATGAGCAGGTGTAAGTTTAAAAACATCCATCATTATTTGACCTATAACGCATATAAGTCCGCCTATAATAAAGGCCCAAATAAAAATTCCCAAATTTAATTAACACCTCACTTTAAACACCTTAAAAGCCATAAAAATATCAACTTTTTACATCTCTATAGATACCGCATGGGCAATACAGGGAATACTTTCCTTTTGCTGATAGGACAATGGTGATAATAGCGCCCCTGTTGCAACAATTAGTATTCTCTTTAATTCTCCCTTTTTCATCTGTTTAAGTAAATGACCATAGGTAACAGTAGCTGAACAAGCACAGCCACTGCCTCCAGCTATTACAGGCTGATCTTTTTTATAAATCAATAGACCACAATCTGTAAGTATATCTCGCGGAATTTTCAATCCATGCTTTTCCAATAGGTCACCAGCGATTCTATGACCAACTCTTCCCAAATCTCCTGTTGCAATTAAATCATAATGGGATGGATCTATATTTAAATCCCTGAAATGTGCTTCTATGGTATCTACCGCTGCTGGTGCCATGGCCACTCCCATATTATAGGGATCTGATATGCCCATATCTACTACTCTTCCAATAGTAGCACAGGTTACTCTCGGTCCCTCACCTGCTTCACCTACCAGACATGCTCCAGCACCTGTTACAGTCCATTGAGCAGTTGGAGGTTTTTGTGCTCCGTATTCTGTAGGATATCTGAATTGCTTTTCAACGGTAATATTGTGACTGGAAGCACCTGTTACAATATACTTTGCTGACTTACTGTCAATCAGCAGTGAAGCCAGTGCAAGACCTTCCATGGAACTTGAACAAGCTCCAAAGATACCTAGGAAAGGCATTCCCAGTGTACGTGCAGTAAAGCTGCTGGATATAAGTTGATTCATTAAATCTCCACTTATAAAGAATTGAACATCATCTTTTTTCATATTCCCTTTATTAATGGCTGTTTCACAGGCCTCTTCCAGCAATTTTTTTTCTGCCTTTTCACAGCTGTCCTGACCTATCCATACATCTTCATGAAGAATATCAAAGTCATCAGCCAATGCACCCTGCGCTTCAAATGGTCCTCCTACAGCAGCAGAAGATAGTATCACTGGTTTAGAATCAAAAACCCATGTTTGATGTCCCTTAAGCATTTACATCCCACCTAACCACATGATAAGTATTTTTACAATAGCAACAACAAAAGCAGAGAAAACCCCAAAGGCAATTACCGACCCAGAGAGTTTGAACATATTACCGCCTACGCCTAGTACATAGCCCTCTGTTCTATGCTCAATAGCAGCGGAAGCAATGGTATTTGCAAATCCAGTGATAGGCACAGCAGTACCTGCTCCAGCCCACTGGGCAATATGATCATAAATTCCAAGACCAGTAAGCAGTGCAGAAGTTATTATTAAAATAGCAGCTGTAGGATTTCCTGCTGTCTTTTCTGTAAAATTAAAATATGTTATGAAAAACCACTGTAACCCTTGGCCTATAGTGCATATGATACCTCCCACTAAAAAAGCCCTGATGCAATTTTTTATGACCGGCCGCTTAGGTTCTCTATCAGATGCAAAATCCTGATATTCCTGTTCTACAGGAGTGAGTTTTTTCTTTTTCATATTAGACATAAATTTGTCACCTTCTAACGTAATAAATATGGTTCTAATTTATCCATAATTCTTTTTATCCTATCAGCATTATATGAATACATTTTTCTAACTCTTAAATCCTTTGTTTCCAAGGAAAAGGCAAATAAATCAGCCTGAACCTTTGCCATACTTGAGTAAAGCAGCTGTTTGACCTGAGGCTGGGTAATATGCATAGAATCATCAAATACATCTATAAATAAATCCCCTGAAGAATCTACCTGACCAATAAATACATTGTCCAGTGATACCCCAAAATTTGATAATTGAACTTCCAGCCATTCTCGATTCAAACCTCTATTTTTTAAAGCTTCGTCCAAAATATTTCCATCTAATATTACTGTTTCCGGTTCAGACAAAGGTGCAACCTCTCTTTGTAAGTCATGAGCAGTAACAGGTTTCTTATCCGACTTTAATAGTACATTTATTTCTCCAGTGGATTCCATTACAGCAAACTCCACATCCGCCAGATTAAAGGCATTCTTTGATCTCAATTCTCTTAATAATTCTTCACCTGTATATCTTACTTCCATCAGGTTTTCTTCCATAACTTTTCCATCTTTTATTAATATAGTCTCTCTGCCATTTATGAAATCATGTACCCAATTACTTTTTATTGCTAAATAATCCAGCGCTACAGAAAATGCAATCCAAACTGCTAATATCATAAGTGCAAAAATAGTATTGGGTACTATACCTAATGAAATTAATGCTGTAATAATAGCGATTACAATATAACTTACAAATCTAAAAGGTGTTATCTTTAATAAATTTACCTTACCAATAATTCTAACTATCACTAAAGTTAAGAAAAATAAAATTACGGATCTTAAAAGTACTATAATCCAATTTTGCATAGCCTTTTTTCCTTCCCAGGTATCTTGTATCTTTATATAAATAATCAGTCAATTTTAACTGTTAAACTTGATATTTTTTAAGATACCTTAATTGCCTTTGTATTGAGGTTCTTCAAATTCTATCTTTTTTAATCTACGTTCAACATTTTTAGTAACTGCTTCTGTAATTTTAAGAGCTTCTTTATAAGCTATAACTTCCTCTTTATTTTTACTCTTCACAGAATAAGTTCTAAGTGTACTTTCAATTCCCTTTAATTCAGCCAAGGTTTGCTTTACTCTAGCTCCTACTGTCATTATTATCAACTCCCTGAATATCATGCTAAAATTATTATTATCAAAAATCCAAAAAAGTATTACTATTTTTATTTTGTTATATTTTACATGCTTTGTAAGTTATCCTTACATTAATAGGTAAAATTATCCAATATAATATAGTTTTGGCAATTGACATTATAATAAACTAAAACCAATTATATAGGGGTAATACTAGTAATCTTATAAACAGAGTTCTTTGTTTCAGGTGGAGTTTTTTTCTCCAGCTGAAACTTACTAACAGAGTTCTTAGTATCGGTATTTTCGATACTTAGAAATCGTTGTCCTTTAGGGTAAATCGTTATCCAGGGACGTAGCAGCCGTTATCTCCCACTTTGATAGAAAAGCAGAGAACCAAAATCTTCGATTTTGTGTGAATCGCTTTCACTGTGTGCGTTGGGAGTATTACGGATGGTAGTCATCGGATAAAAAGGAATTTGTGCATAACAAATAATTACTAGCTAATTTCATCAAAAAATAAAAGTTGTCTCAAAAGTAATAAATATTCATTAAATTTGAGAACAACCTTATTCGTTTATTGAAGCAAGTTCTTAATTCAGGTGGGGATTCTTTTACCCCATCTGAATTT
>NZ_JBDNRK010000040.1:0-39609 GCF_047718555.1 Clostridium sp.
TTTAGAACTGCAAATGCATGGCTTACTTGGCGTTGAACTCCCACTTGAAGAAGTGAGAGACTTACGCCAAGTTAGTCAGGTTAAAATAATTTTTATTCTTCTCTGTGGATAATGTCCAGCCTTCCAAATTTACTAAACTGACCTAGCCAAGCAAGCTTTACCGTTCCTGTAGGACCATTTCTTTGTTTTGCAATAATGCATTCTGCTACATTTTTTTCTTCTGTTTCTTTGTTATAATACTCATCTCTATATAAAAACATAACAAGGTCTGCGTCCTGCTCTATAGAACCTGATTCTCTAAGATCTGAAAGCATTGGCCTATGATCTGTTCTCTGCTCAGGTGCACGTGATAGCTGAGAAAGGGCAATAACAGGACACTGCATTTCTTTTGCCAGAGCTTTAATAGATCTTGATATCTCTGATACCTCCTGTTGCCTACTTTCTCCACTTCCTGACATGAGCTGAAGATAATCTATTATTATCATATCTATTCCATGTTCTATTTTTATTCTTCTACACTTAGAACGCATTTCCATCACAGATATTCCAGCAGTATCATCTATATAAATTTTTGCCCCCGCTAAAGGTCCTGATGCCCTGGCTATATTATCCCAATCACTGTCCTCAAGATTTCCAGTTCTAAGTTTTAGCATATCAACATTTGCCTCAGAACATAAAAGCTTATACGCTAATTGCTCCTTTGACATTTCCAGTGAAAACACTACTATACTCTTAGCAGATCTAAGTGCTGCATACTCTGCTAAATTAAGTGCAAAGGTTGTTTTTCCCATAGAAGGTCTGGCTGCAATAAGAATCATGTCACCCTTTTGAAAGCCAGAGGTCTTTGCATCCAATTCTGGAAATCCAGAAGGAACACCCGTTACTTCTCCCTTATTATTATAAAGTCTTTCAATTTCTAAAAATCCTCTTTCCAAAACTGTGCTTAAAGCTTCAAAATCAGTACTTACTGTGTTTTGTGCTATGTTAAATATTTTCTTTTCTGCTGAATCCAAAACCTTTGGAACATCATCTTGCTGATTATAGCTTTCCTCAATAATTTCAGTTGAAGATTTTATTAGCCTTCTTAAAATAGACTTTTCCTTTACTATATCTATGTAAGATGTTAAATTTGCTGTGGAGGGTACTGAATTACAGATCTCTGTAATGTAAGTAATTCCTCCTGCCCCTTCAAGTCTTTCTGTAGATCTTAAATGCTCAATAAGAGTTATCATATCTACCGGAATATCCCTTTGATAAAGGTCTATTATAGCACTGAAAATTAATTTGTGATTTTCTCTGTAAAAATCATCACCTCTTAAAACTTCTGCTGCCTCAGCTATAGAGGTTTTATCCAATATCATAGAGCCTAGTACAGATTGCTCTGCTTCTATATTTTGCGGTAAACTCCTAAGAGGTGCTGCCATTTATATCATCTCTCCTATGTTTTCTAAAATACTATGTCCATAAGTTCTTCTATAGTTTCTACAGGTTTTACATCAATATCCTTTAATCCCTTTGGCACTTCTTTAAAATTATATTTTGGTACTGTAACAAGTTTTATTTCTTTTCTTCTTGCACCATATACTTTTTCAAATATTCCACCTACAGGCTTAATTTTGCCTCTTAATGAAATTTCTCCAGTCATAGCTACATCCTGCCTTATTGGTCTTTCTAAAAGGGCACTTATTATACAAACAGTAATAGCTGCTCCAGCTGATGGACCATCGATCTTTCCCCCACCAATAAAATTAACATGTATATCATAATCCTTTATATCTTTATCTGTAATTTTTCTTATAACAGAAGCAGCATTAAATATGGAATCCTTAGCCATACTACCTGCAGTATCATTAAATCTTACCTTCCCATGACCTTTTTCCTTTGCTGGAAATACTGATGTTTCTATTTCAATTGTAGATCCAACATATCCACTTACCCCTAAACCATAGACATGACCAATTTCTAAATTATTAGTTTTATCTATAGTCTCATAGGGAGTAAGCCTGCTTATACCTATAACTTCTTCTAGATCTTCCTTAGTTATATTAACTTTATCTTTTGAATTCAAGCCTTTGTTGTACAAAGTATAACCATATACATCTGCTAAAATATTAATTGCTCTTCTTCCTTCTATAGTGTATCTGCTTATAATCTCAGGAATACCCTTTTCTAATTTAACATTAAGTTTCTTACTGGCATTAATTACTATAGTTTCAATGTCTTTTGAAGATAATGGTTCAAAATAAACTTCTGTACATCTTGATCTAAGTGCAGGATTGATCTCAGAAGGCTGTCTTGTAGTTGCCCCAATTAAAACAAAATCAGCTGGAGCTCCTTTTTCAAAAAGGTATTTTATATATTGAGGTACATTCTCATCATCCGGATCGTAATAAGAAGATGAAAACTCCACTCTTTTATCCTCAAGAACCTTTAATAATTTATTTTGAAGAATATTATCAAGTTCTCCAATTTCATCTATAAATAGGACTCCACCATGAGCTTCCGTTACAAGTCCTGTCTTGGGCTCTGGAACACCAATTTCAGCTAATTCTCTCTTACTTCCTTGATATATTGGATCATGTACTGATCCTAAGAGAGGATTGGTAATTTCCCTTGGATCCCACCTAAGCGTAGTACCATCAACTTCAACAAATTTTGAATCCTCTTCAAAGGGTGTATACTTTAAATGTTTTGCCTCATTGAGGGCAATTCTTGCTGCAGTTGTCTTACCAACTCCTGGTGGCCCATAAAGTATAATATGCTGAGGATAAGGTGAAGCGATCTTTGATAATATGGCTTTTATTGCCCTTTCTTGTCCTATAATTTCTGAAAAAGTTTCTGGTCTTAATATAGACTGTATATTCTTACTAAGCTTTTTGGAATCCAATTTTTTAAAATCTTCAAGCCTCTTTAGAGTCTTAGCATTTTCAGGTCCCTTTTTCTTTTTAATTATACCCATTTTTATTTCTTCTATATACTTTTCCTGCTTATCCATTAAAACCTGTTCAACTTCAGCCTGTAATCTATTTTCCATATATTTTTTCGCCACGTATTCAGCCATGGACTTATTGGTAGTTTCTAAAACTTCGTTAGCATTCTGTTCTGTTGGAATGGACTCTACTCCTTCATTACCACAAACAATTTTATTCACTGCATACAATTTCTTATACATATCATCACTTTTCATAAACTTTTGAAGTTTATACTTCACTACTCTAGCTTTAATTGTGCCCTCATCAAATACACTTTTTAGTGTTTTCAATATTATATTTACCTGAGCATCTAATTGTACATAATTTGTTTTTTTGTCATCTTGACTATTAGAATCAAACTGCAATTTCAAAATTTTTCTCCCCCTACTGCTCAACTATAAGTACTTTTATTTTGGTGGATACTTCAGGATAAATTTTTAGTTCGATTTCATAATTTCCTAATTGTCTTATAGAATCAGTAACTATCTTCTTTTTATCTATATCCGCTTTCAATTTATTTTTTATTTCTAATGATATATCTTTACTTGTTATAGCGCCAAAAAGTCTTCCACCTTCACCAGCCTTAGCAATTATTTTTAATTCCTTACCTTTCAACTCTTCCGCTAATTTTTGTGCTGCTTCTGTCTCTTCCAGCTTCTTTTTTCTAATAGCCTCATTTTTCTGATTTAACACATGTAAATTGGCATTATTGGCTTCTTCAGCCAATTTCTTAGGAAATAGAAAATTTCTTGCATAACCATCAGATGCATTGATAACCTCACCTTTTTTTCCTGTTCCCTTTATATCTTTCAATAATATAACTTTCATTACTATTCACCTTCCCTTAAGTACTTTTCAATAGATTTTTTTAATTTTGCAATAGAATAATTCATTGCATTTTTATAATCATTTATCAGATCTTCATTTTCTGATGAAATTTTTATCTTTGTTCCAGCCATAGTCATATGTCCTCCCCCTCCGAGAGATTCCATAATAAGTTGAACATTTATATTTCCAAAGGATCTTCCACTTATTAAAACTACATCTTTAATTTTAACTAATACAAAAGAAGCTTCAATGCCTTTAATATTTAAAAGTTCATCTGCGGCTTGAGCTGCTAATATATTATCATCTATTGTAGATGGACATATTGCTATGGCTATATTACCCTCTATGATTTTTGCTGACTTTATAATTTCAGATTTTTTAATAAAACTATCTAGATCACTTGAAAAAAGTTTTTTTACATCAATTGTATCAGCCCCATGCTTTCTGAGATATGCAGCAGCCTCAAAGGTTCTAACCCCTGTTTTAAAATAAAAATTCTTAGTATCCACACAAATTCCTGCTAAAAGTGCTTCTGCCTCCACAGGCTTCATTTTATAATCTTCATCCATATATTGTACCATTTCAGTTACAAGTTCTGAAGTAGATGAAGCATAGGGTTCAATGTAACTAAGTATAGCATCCTTAACCACATCAACTGACTTTCTATGATGATCTATTATCACTACTTTTTTAAATCTTTTTAATATGGCAGGGTTTTCCACATAAGCTGAATTGTTTACATCAACTAATATTAATAAACTATTATCATCTATCAATTCTTCAGATTCAATGCTATTTTTTAAATTATTTACGTAGTCCTTATCCTTTTTTAATTTTTTATAAATGTATTTTACGCTGTCATTTAAAGAATCAATTAGTATATAGCTTTCCTTTCTAAAATTTCTAACTCCACTATATATACCTATGGCTCCTCCTAGACAATCAATATCAGGATTACTATGTCCCATTATAATTACACTGCTGCTTTCCTTTACAAGATTCACTAAGGATTGACCTATAACTCTGGCTCTCACCTTTGTTCTCTTTTCTACTTCTTTAGTTTTACCACCATAAAATAGCATTTTATCATTATATTTCATAACAGCCTGATCTCCGCCCCTGCTTAATGCAAGCTCTTTAGCAGATACAGCAAAATTGTAATTTTCAATAGGTGTTGCTCCACCTCTACCTATGCCAATACTAAGAGTTACCGCCAGTGTATTACCTGTATTTATTTCTCTAACAATATCTAAAATTTCAAATTTCTTTTCCATCTCTTTTTTTATGTTTTTATTTTGTATAACCAAAACATATTTTCCATGAGAATATTTTTTAAACATTGCATTAATACTTTGAGCATAGCTATTAATATTTCTCTCCACCTCTGCTATTAAAAGTGGTTTCTTGTCTTCTGGAGTACTTTTAACTACTTCATCTAAATTATCAACCTCTATAAGTATTACAGATTCTTTTATATTTTCAATTTCTATAAGTAATTCGTGCTTATCACTTACATCATAAAAGTACAAAAGAATTATATTATCTCTGGAACTTCTACTATCAGTATTTCCTATGGTATCAACAGAACTTGCATGCATATCATAATACTTTTCATGAATTTTAAGTTCACTATAATTATTCCTTTTACCTTTTAAAATATCTTCTACATTAATTCCTTTAATTATTTCATTAATTTTTTTCCCCAGCACATCTTTATTATCAAAAATTATGGATAATCTTTGATTATACCAAAGCACATTTCCTTTGTTATTTATAATAATAAGTGGGAAAGGCAGCTTTACCAAGGTATTCTTTGTAGCAGAATCCAATTTAGATGAAAAATCTTCAATAAATCTTTTCCATTCATTTTTCTTCACTTGAATACTTTTTATACTATAGAGAGTAAGTAATAAAAGGACTCCTAGTGCCATAAATCCTATAATATAATGATTATACAAAAATATTACTGCAATGAGTATAGCTATTATTATAATATATACAAAATTATTCGGGTAAGAATAATCATACTTATCTTTCATACTATTCACCTAATTTTCCTAATCCTATTTGGATCAAGTTTTCTAGAATCCACTATGAGTTCTATTACACCTATAATCATAAATAAAGAATAATATGCCAAAAGCAATAATATAATGGTTATTACTATAAATCCATTTGAAAAATTAAGTTTATTTCTAAGAAAATAGATTACAGCAGCAATACCATTTATGGTTAATACTAATGAAAGTAATGCATAAGTAGAATAAAAGACATAATTTCCTATAAGCATATTTCTACTTTTAAAAATTAAACCTATACATACTAAAACTATCATAAAAGCACCAATTAGACTTGGTATATAAAAGTATGTTATTCCCTTCAGCTTATCTACCTGAACTTTTAGTCGTGAAAATATGGATTCAGCCATCTTATAGTTAAAAAATGCCAATACTAATGATATTATAACTACCATACCAGGTAATATCCAAATTATTTGATCCCTGTTAAGCATTATATTGCTTGGGAGCGCCCTTTCAATTTCATCTTTAGCTACACCCATGCCCAAATACATATTTCTAGTTATATTTATAGATTCATTAAAAGTATTTACAATATTATCAACAAATCCTATAACTCCATTTTTATATATAAATAACGATATTAAGAATAAATTTATTATTACAACTATTCCAAAGGCTGCAGATAGGTATATCATAGTTTTTGAAGCTTTTTTATGCTTTATAATACAATACCCTAGAGTTAATCCTACAAAAAATGAAATAATTATAAGTTGCACTGCTTTTATTGGGCCTATAATAAATACTCCTACTAAAGCTCCAGATATTAAAGATGCAAAAGCATATTTAAATCCATTTCTTGCATATGTCAATGCAATTGGTATTGGTAATGCAAGATAAGCAATGGTATCTATTAAAGGAATATAAATAGATATAAGCATAGTGACTACTAAAATTGCTGCCATTATTCCTGATTCTACTAATGCCTTTGTATTATATTTTTTATTATGCATATTTTCCTCCTAAACCTCCACTATATATGTCACCAGTATTCTTTGTTAAAATTTTAATTTCTATCCTTTAAATGATTATACAGTTTACTTAAATCCTTTCCATCCTTTTCAATACCATCCTCTTCAATTATGCCCAATTTTAATTTTTTCTTCATTTCCTCATCAATTTCAAGATGAGAATATCCCATTCTGCCGCCAAGTACATATAATAATATTATTGCCCCGGAAATACATTCTAATATCGCATCCTGTGCTGCATTGCTTCCCTTAGTAAAAAGTTTATATAGATCACCTATTATACATATCAAATTAGCTTTTAGCTCTTCAATAGTTTTTACATCTGACATTATCTTAAAATCTTCTCTTCTCATCTCCGCAATCATCCCCTTTAAACCCTTTATTACTATTTTAGTTATTTTTCAATGTTTATGCAACTACAGATATTTTATTATCAATTAATCTTATTAAAATAAGCCTTACTGAACAATTACAAAAACAAAGCAGCCATTAAAAATTATTGGCTGCTTACTGCTAAATTATTTTATATCCTCTGTTTTTTGGATATCTATTTTAAATATCTTCCATTGATTATTAACTTTTTTAAGATGCATTACACCAGTAGTTTTATTATTTTTAAAGTCAGAATTATCTCTCTTATTAATAGTTTCTATAAAACCTACTGCAGTATCTTTATCTGTTTTATCTTTATATACATCAGCCTCTTCAAGATTATATGTTAAATCATATTTGTCAAACATATCTAACTGATCATCTCTAAACTTATTATAGGCATCATTATTACTTGGATCTATTGTACTCATATATTTATTTATGTCCTTTTCATTTAAGGCTTGTATATTATTATATACAGTTGCATAAATATCATCTTTAAACTCTACATTTAAAACCTCTTCGCTATCTATTTTCCAATTATTGTCCACTTTTTTCAAATTGTCCACATATAAAGTTCTATTATCTAAAAATCCAGGTCCTGTAACCTTTGTTGTAGTTATTACGTACTGTACTTGAGCTCCCTTATCAGAGCTATTAAGCACCTTTGGCTCAGATATCTCTGCTTTAACCCTATAATTATCGAAATAGTATTTTTTATCTAACTTTTCTTCATTATATGTATCTGTATCCTTAACAAATGTTGATAAATAGCTATTTATGTTTTTATCACTTATAGCCTTTGCTTTATCATTTATAAGCTTTATTATATCATTATCATTTGCATTAACTACTGAATTTTGTTTAACTTGATTAGTATTATTTTTTACACTATTACTACTGGTTTCACACCCAACTAAAGAAATGCTAACTATGGCTGCTGCAATAATAATTATTAACTTCTTTTTCATAAAATATCCCACCTATTTTTATAATATCAATTTATTATATTAAATATTTACCCCATACTTCAATGGTAGTTTATGTCATATCTTTTATGACCTCTCCTATAATTTTGAAACCTTCCTCAATTTGCTCTTTAGTATTTCTTCCAATTCCCAATCTAAAGGTATCCTTTCCAGATTCATCCACATAAAAAATATCTCCTGCTGTAAAAACGATATTTCTAGAATAACATTCTCTTAAAACCTCTCTTGAGTTGATTCCTTTTAGCTTTATAAATAAATGAATTCCTCCTTCCCCATATATACATTCACAGGGTATATATTTTTTAATACACAGTACAGCAAATTTATATTTTTCTTTATATTCTCTTCTGGCCTTTTTAAGATACTTTTCAAAACTGCCTTCTTTCAGGTATTCATAAAAAACTGCCTGATCTAAAAAAGAAGTGTGTATATTTCTGCTTCTCTTTACACTCTCCATTACTGAAATTAGTTTTTTATCAGCTAATATCCATCCAATTCTAATACCCGGAAACAGAATCTTAGAAAAACTTCCCGCATATATTACACTGTTACCTTCACCTGAAATTGCAGCTATCGGAGCAATATGAGACCCAGAATATCTCAATTCTTCATTAAATCCATCTTCAATTATAGGAATTTTGTATTTCTTAAAAATATTATAAATCTCCACCCTTTTTTGAGATGACATAACGATTCCTGTGGGATTATGATAAGAAGGTATAATATATGCTAGTTTTACATTACCGTTACCATCAAGCTTACTTATGAGATCATTTACATTCATCCCATCTTTTTCCATAGATATTCCTATTATATTTAATCCATGAAGCTTCATGAGTTTTATAGCTGTATTATGAGTTGGATTTTCAGTTAATATAGTATCTCCCTCATTAGTAAGAGAAGCCAATATTAAATCAAAACCCTCTGTAAATCCATTAGTAATCAATATATCTTTATCTTTTATATCTACCCCTTTTTTAGTCATGTAGATCAATAACTCATCTATAAGCGGCTTATACCCTTTAGCATATCCATAATTGAGGAGCCTATTTCCCTCTAATGAAATTCTATTTAGAAATGCTCTTTTAAAATCCTCCATATTAAATAAACTCTCATCTGGAGCTATGCTCTTAAAAGATATCATTCCTTTTTTATACTGAAGTTCATGCTTCATAATATCCAATTTCTCTGAACTTACAGCATATCTATTTATTCTTTTACCCCAATCTAAACACCATTTTTCTTGCCTATTTAGATGTAATTCATTTATAAATGTTCCTTTTCCCTTTTTTATACATATAAAACCTTCATCTTCTAAAAACTCATAGGCTGTTATTATTGTATTTCTACTTACTTTAAGCACTATAGATAATTCTCTAGTGGATGGTAATTTTTCTCCACCTTGAAACATTCCTTTTAGTATCATGTCTTTTATATAGTTTTTTACTTGCAAATATATAGGGGAATCTCCATTGAGTTTTATATCTAAAAACATATTCCCACCTCTTTAGTCTTTAAGACTTATCAATGAATCTTACTCAGTGGGATTTATACTCACACTGAGTTTAGATGAATTATCCAGGGACATGTGGCTGTTATTCCCAGCTTTAGCAGGTGGAGTGTTACATCCACTAGTCATCAAATAAACTTTTTCATATTATTTATTATGACTTAAAAATACAAAAAAATAAATAGCCTTAACTATATTAATAAGCTACTTATTTTAAACTTTTTATAAAATTTTTTTAAATAAAGGTCCAAATGTCAATATAAAAGTGAGAATTATTAAAATACCAATAGTTCCCCAACCAATTATATTAGCTAAACTTTTATTAACATACTTACCCATAACTTCTTTATTGTTTACCATAAGCATCATACAAATTAAAACCACAGGTAAAAGCACTCCATTAATCACCTGAGTTAATAAAGTAATTCTAATAAGAGGTGCCCCAGGTATTAATATTATTACTACACCAATTACCATTATTGCAGTGAATAATATATAAAACTGTGGTGCCTCATTCATAGTCTTATCTATACCAGCTTCAAATCCAAAGGCTTCACATATATAGAAAGCCGTTGCCAGCGGAAGTATAGTTGCTGAAAATATAGATGCCACTAATAATCCAAATGCAAATATTTCCGAAGCAAAATTTCCTGCTAAAGGCTTTAATGCCACAGCAGCATCTTTGGCTTCATTAATTGAAATACCTTTTGCATGTAAAGTTGCTGCACAAGCTACTATTATAAAAAAAGCAACAACCACTGTAATGGTACATCCTATAATTACATCCCATAATTCAAATTTATAATCTTCAATCTTTATACCCTTCTCTATTACAGAAGATTGCATATAAAATTGCATCCATGGAGCTATAGTAGTACCTACTATACCTATTACCATACTCAAGCTATTTTCATTCATATCTAAAGATGGCTTCACAATAGATGTACCTATTTCATTCCAATTTGGATGAGCCATTATTGCAGAAATTATATATGATAATAAAAATACGCTAAATATTAGAAATATCTTTTCTGAAGACTTATAAGTACCTTTAACAACCATAAACCATACAAGTATTGCCCCTAATGGTACAGATATATACTTTGATATTCCAAAAACCTGCATGCTTCCAGCCACCCCTGCAAACTCAGTAGCCGTATTTCCTATATCTGCTATTATAAGTCCTAGAAATATAAAAAAAGTAATTTTTACACCAAAGTTTTCTCTTATTAAATCTGCCAAACCTTTCTTTGTAACTATACCCATTCGTGCATTCATTTCTTGAACTACAAGAAGTACAATAAAGGCAGGTATTAATGTCCATAACAATTTATAACCATAAGTTGCACCCGCAATAGAATAAGCAGTTATCCCTCCTGCATCGTTGTCCACACTTCCGGTAATAATTCCTGGTCCTAAAATACCAAGAAATAGGATAATTTTACCCATAAGGGTATTTTTCTTATTAGCTTCCATTTTAATTTCCTCCCGTCCTATCCTATTCTCCTTTTAGTCTTCAAAAGTTCATATATAATATCATTTATAATAACATTACCTAAAAGATTCATTTCATTATTTACAATAGGAACAGCAAGAAGATTATATTTAGAAACAATTTTTATTAACTCATGTATGTCATCTTTATCAAGTATATATGGAAAATTTCTATTCATTATATTATCTAACCTATCCTTTGAATCAGATATAATAATATCTCTTAAGGATAAAGTTCCTATAAGTTTATTGCTATTATCTACTACATAAATGCAATACATTTCATCTTCTTCGGGTTTTAATTTTCTAAGTATATTAATGGCCTCTTCTATAGTCAAATCTGATTTAAGTGAAATGTATTCAGTAGACATTAAACTTCCCACTTCATTATCTTCATACTCCATAAGTTCTCTTACTTCGTCAGAAGATTCTTTTTCCATATTATTTAAAAGTTCTTCTGCTTTATGTTCACTTAAACCATCTAGAATATCTGCTACTTCATCTGCTGGCATTTCTTCCAATATATCTGCTACTTTATCAGTAGATAAATTATTTATTAAATTAAGTTGCGCATCCTCTTCCATCTGCTCTAATACATCTGCTGCTTTTGCATTATCCAAGCTTGAAAAAATCTTCATTCCCGTATTCCCATCAAAATCTTCAATGATATCAGCTAAATCAGATGGATGTAAAATAGATAATTTATTATAAGTTTTAGAAAGCATAATATTTTCATTAGAGCTAAAAATAGTTTCAACATCATTCCACAATATAAGTTTATTGGATATCTTTAATCCAATCTTCATAAGTGGCTTTGCAACTCCAATTCTTCTAAGTACGCCTTCTGTTCCAATGTCTACAGCAACTATAAAAATTCCTGATACTAAATTTGCTAGACGTATATCATTTACCCTCACAACTTTTCTTCCATTTACATCTATAATCTGTTTATCTAACACGTGATGTGCTAAAAACATTATGTCCTTAGAATCGCTATTCTTAATTTCATCACATATTATAACATATTGTCCATCCACTTTATTTATGGATATATTTTTTGAACTTATGCATATAATACCATCAGAAGTTTTTACTTTTATAGCTTCAACTCTAGGAGTCTTAAGTTGATTTCTTATACCTAAATCCTTAATTTTTCCAACTACTTTCCGATCTCTAGTTAGAATTTTTCTTCCAAGGACTCTACTTAAATAAAAACTGTTCATTTCCATAATGCATCCTCCTTTTTAGGAAGAATGCATTACAAAAAATATTAATGTCTGTACACTCTTCCTCTAATTATTCAATTTTAATATTTTATAATTATGGTTGGGTCCACTGTCCATTAATACAATCACTCTCCACTTCTAAGATATCAAATAAAATTATTAATAAGTTTATTTACATTATTATTATATTCCTATGCCTAATAAATGCAACCATATATACTAAATTTTGTTCAATATCCTTCATTATTTAATATATATTGGCAATTATTTAATTTATTTTAAATTTCATTAGTTTACATGTAAATTTATCAGCTAATTGAATTATACAATTAATTTGTCAAATATTTAATTAAACAATCAATACCATTTAACTCTTTTCTTAAATTTTTTTTGCAAAGATATATGGCTATGCCAATACTATTCAATGATATTGAAAAAATTTAGAATAAAAAATTAAGCTCCTGAAAAATCAGGAGCTTAATTTTTTATTCAGTTGTAAATGGTAATAAAGCTATATTTCTTGATCTCTTAATTGCTTCAGTTAACATTCTCTGATGTTTAGCACAGTTTCCAGAAATTCTTCTAGGAAGAATTTTACCTCTTTCTGTGATATATTTTCTTAATTTATTAATATCTTTATAATCTATATGATCAGCTTTATCCATGCAGAATGAACAAACTTTTCTCTTCATTCTTCTGCCTCTTGGACCGCCTTTTCTTGAATCTCTTCCATCTCTTCCGTCTCTACTATTTCCGTTTTCTCTACTCATTTTATTCTCCTCCTTACCTTAAAATTTAGAAAGGTATGTCACCATCATCAATTGGAGTTATATCTGCCCCAATATCTGATTCGTTCATATCTCCCATAGAATTAGATCTAAATTCATCCTTTGGCGCTGAGGATTTATTGCCTCCCCATTCAAGGAATTGTATTTCATCAGCTACTACCTCGGTAACATATCTTCTGCTGCCATCCTTAGCTTCATAAGATCTAGTTTGTATTCTTCCACTGATACCTATAAGCTTACCCTTACTCATATAGTTAGCTGTAGATTCAGCTTGTTTTCCCCATACTACTATAGGAACAAAATCTGCTTCTCTTACGCCATCTCTATTAGGCATTCTTCTATCAACCGCTATAGTAAAGGTGGCAACGGCATTACCACTTCCCGGAGTAAATTTAAGCTCTGGGTCCTTAGTAAGTCTGCCTATTAAAACAACTCTATTCATCTTTACACCGCCATTTTAAATTATTTTTCATCTCTTACTATTAGATGTCTTATAACACCATCAGTAATTCTGAAAATACGATCTAATTCTTTTGGTAATTCGGAATCAGCGCTGAAATTTATTAATGTATAATATCCTTCATTAACTTTGTCTATTTCATAAGCAAGTTTTCTCTTGCCCCAAGAATCAATATTATCTACTGTTCCACCGCCATTTTCAATAACACCTTTAAACTTTTCAACATTAGCTTTAACAGTGTCATCTTCTAATGATGGATTCAATATAAATAAAGTTTCATACTTTCTCATTAGATTCACCTCCTCCCCCCGGACTAACGGCTATGCATTTTGCATAGCAGGGATTACATCAATATATAATACCACAACTGATAGCGATTTACAAGTAATTTATTCATTAACAGTATTATTATTTTCAATAACTGACTTCATATCCTTTTCAAACTTACTTCTTGGAAGCATAACTATCCTTCCACATCCTGTACACTTAATTTTTATATCTGCACCGGTTCTTATTATTTCCCAAGCATTTGTACCACAAGGATGCTGTTTTTTCATTTTTACAATATCTCCTAATTCAAAATTTTTATTCATTTTTTTCCCCCTTAATAATAATTTGTTTTATGTTACTAGTAATAACTATGTTAGAATCATCTAATTCATCTTTTATAAATTTTCTAAGCCTATTTCCATTCAGTACTTGGGTTGACGGCTTAACCTTACCTGCTACTCTGATATTCATACCACTTGGTGAAAAAGAAGTTATACCAAGTACTTTGGGATTCTCTACCACATCTCCAGATGTCTGGCTAAATTTATCACAAGCTATATTCATTACATCTATAACCTTATCTGTTCTCTCACTGTAATCTATACATATATCTACTGAAATTGTTATCGACCCTCTTGAATGATTAGTTACCTTTGTAATAAGACCGTTAGGTATTATATGCAGATCACCATTAAAATCTCTTATCTTTGTAACTCTAAGTTCTATGCTCTCTACTGTGCCACCTTTATTATCTAAATCTATGTAATCTCCTACAGAAAATTGATTCTCAAAAATAATAAAAAATCCATTAATAACATCTTTAATTATGCTTTGAGAACCAAGACCAATAGCAACGCCACCGATACTGGCAAAAGTTATACTTATATTTCCGAATAAATCCGTAGCATTTAATATTGCCATAATTCCTACGAAGTACACTCCATATTTTAACAAACTTTTTAGCAATGCACCTATAGTTTTAGATTTTTTATCATCTGTAGAAAATCTAGATTCAATATGTTTTTTTACTGCTTTATCAATTATGGATCTTCCTATTCTCACAACTATATACATAACAACTATAATAATGAATATTTTTAATACTATAAGCATACCATTATATAAATTTAAATTTATATTTCCTATCTTTATACCACCATTACTTAAATCTATTTTAACAAGCCCGATGATTTGTAATTTTTCCATAATATTTCAGCTGCCTTCTTATTTTTTATTATAATATACCACAAAATCTTTTAATTCAAAAGCAAGTAAAATTAGGTATTTATCTAATCTTCATTATGTGTATTTAATCTTTAATATAAAAATACAATATAATTATATCTAGCAAGAATGTATTTGATAAAAGATATATAGTATATACTAAGGATTTTACATTTAAACTATATAGATAGTATAATTAAAATTAATTTATAGTTTTTTCCAATTTACGGATGTAATAATATTACTACATTAGTATCATATCACCTCCACATCGGTTAATATGTTATAATATGTATACAATTATTTTTTTTTATTAAAAACATAATTGTATTAAGTAATTAATTTTTAATGAGGTATATTATGAATATTTTTTTATTAATATTTAAGGCAATATTTTTTGGCGCTGGTACAGGTTTTATCATCTCAATTCCAATTGGACCTGCTGGTATAGAGTCAATACGAAGAACTGTATCCAATGGTTTTAAAAAAGGGTTTACCGTATCATTAGGTGCAATAAGTGCAGATGTTCTATATCTATTGTTAATAAATTGTGGTCTTGCAAATATATTAAGCAGTAATAAGGAAACTGAATCCTTATTTTGGATTATATCAGGTTTAATATTAACTTTTATAGGCTATAATTCAATTAAACATAAAAATGGTAATGAAACTTTTTTATCCAAATTTATGAAAAATCTAAATCTTTCTTCCTTACCTTTTGCAACTGGCTTTTTTATAACAGTATCAAATCCAATGACACCATCTATATGGTTAACTTTAAGTGGTACTGTAATAAGATCTTGGTATCATGTAAATAAAACTTGCTATTACATTTTTATTGTTTCAATAATAATTGGAATGATTTTGTGGTTTGCCCTTTTAAATTTTCTTGCCCTGAGAGGGTTTAATTTATTAGGTAAAAGTAACTCTCACAAAACAGTTTCTCTTTTAATGTGGGGTACAGTATGTGCTGGCTTATTATTTATAGGATATGGTTTTTATGATTTTTTTAATTCTAATATTTTAATGATGAAACATTTTAATTAATTATATCAATAGTTTATAATATGATTAAACCATAAAACACTATAAATTAATTTTCATTATAACTTTTACAGTGTTTTTAATGTGAATTCTTCACAATATATAATTTATTAAAAATAATTTTTGTGAGATAGCTTTAATACAAATTATAAGTATTTACTATTAGGATGAAGGGATGTTTTAATTTGGAAAAAATATTAGATAAACTTGATAGAATTATAATTTTTGTAATAATTTATTCAATTCTATTTATTACTTTTTTTAATACATTGAAATATACAATACCGTTTGTTTTAGCCTTAATTTTTGCATTTATTCTTCAAAGACCAACAAATTTTCTTATAAAAAGATTTAATCTAAAAAGCTCTATAGCTGCTCTTATAACTACATCAGTTTTTTCAGCCATTATTATACTTTTTTTAATGTGGGGAATTAATACAATAACTAATGAAATTATACTTCTTACAAAGAATATACAAATGTATCTATCTCAAAATACATCTAGAATTACATATTCAATAAATAATTTACAGAAGTATTACAAAAATTTAGATCCAGCTATAATAAGCACTATTGATACAAATATTTCTAATTTTTCAACCAAAACACTATCAACTACATTAAATATTTCTGGTAAAATTATGTCAATTGTTTTAGTTTCTATTTCTTATATTCCATATATAGCTATGGTAATAATTTTCACTTTAATATCTACATATTTTTTTACCAAAGATTTTTCTTCTACTAAAAATAAATTTATTGAAATTATACCTCAAAACAAAACTGAAAGAATACTGTATATAATTGAATCAATTAAAAAAATGCTTGGTAATTATTTATTATCTTATGTAATAATAATAGGAATAACTTTTATTGAGACTATAATAGCCTACTTAGTATTAGGGGTAAATTATGCAATTTTATTGAGTATAATAACTGCAATTTGTGATATACTTCCTATAATAGGAATAGGTATTATTTATCTTCCTCTTGCTATAATTTATCTTTTCAGTGGAAATTACTTTACAGCTTTTGGCCTTATTATAGCATATACTTTAGTTGCTGTAATAAGACAAATTATTGAACCGAAAATAGTATCATCTACACTTGGTATTCACCCAGTTGCTGCATTAGCTGCATTATTTATAGGTTTAGAGGTGAATGGAGTATCAGGAATATTTTTTCTCATGTTTTTAATTCTTTTTTATAATATCTTAAAAAGTGTTGATGCTTTATAGTATAAAAAACCTCCTTTTGGTTAAAATTTAAAAAAAGGAGGTTTTTTTATGATAAATAAAGTTATAATTGACTCAATGGAAAGTAGCTCCGTATTTAAGGTTAGAGATATATTGTCTAAAGAAATCTTATCTGTTATTAAAGAAAGACCAATAATATTATTGTGTATTGGAACTGATAGATCTACAGGGGATTCCTTAGGTCCTTTAGTTGGTGATAAACTTAATTTTCTTATACGAGATCATATATTTATATATGGAAACTTGGAGTGTCCAATACATGCTAAAAATTTATGTGATACTGTAGATAAAATAAAATCTACATATGAAAATCCATATATAATAGCAGTGGATGCTTGTCTTGGTAGTATACAAAATGTCGGTAAAATCATAATAGAAAATAAACCAGTAATTCCTGGAGCTGCTATGAATAAAAAACTTCCTCCGATAGGTGATTTAAGTATAACTGGTATAGTTAACATTGCAGGTGCATTAGAATTTATGGTGCTTCAAAATACTAGATTATATGTAGTAATGCATTTAGCAGATATTATATCAAGAGGAATATATCATTCTATTATCAAGACTATAGGTGGTAAAAAAAATATTGTCTTCAGCAATAAAAGCCTTGTATAAAATATTATTATTTAATTTATATAAGTCGTAATTAGAATTTTATCTTTAATCAATACCATTTAAATAAAAAATAGTTAACTAATATATATGTTTTATGATGAATAATAATTTACTGCTCATACATATCTTTTCTTAATTTATAAATAAGGAAAATATATATGTTGTAATTAAAATTATGCATTACTAATACAGAATTTATGGTATTTAAATAAAATAATTATTTTGTTAGTAAAGACAATTTATTGCAACATATATATGGAATCTTATAGAAGAGTTATCAAGTATATAATTTAAATTTAAAATATATACTTGATTATCCCGTCAAAAGCATATTTAGTAAGATATATATTGAAGATTTAACATTAAAAAAGCTATAAATAGTATAGTGAAAATTAATTTATAGCTTTTTGTGATTTAATTATATATTTAATTCAATATAGTACAAATAAAAATTTAAAATAAAGTAGCTATTTTATCCGATGACTACCCACTCTAATACTCCCATCTTCTTCAAAGTGGGAGTAAAGAGTGGCTACGTCCCTGGATAACAATTTCTAAGCATCAGATGGAATAAAAACTCCACCTGATGCCAAGAACTCTGTTTATACTAAAAGTAGTTTGATGTTTAATGGTATCGTTATAATTTTCTTAATTATATTATAGATGAGTATATTCTATTATTGAGTATATATTCTATTTCATCTATAGATTTACTTCCTATATCAATTATCAACATTCCTTCTTTTTTAACATTACTTTCATGTATAAAATTAGTTAAACCTCCACTTTTCAAATTACATATTAGCGCATCACAATTTTCTTTGTGGTTCCATTCTAATATTTCATATCCTCTCTTCTTCAATTCACTTTTTACATATGTTAATTCATCCGAAACACAAATTTTCATATAAAAAACCTCCCATGGATATTATTTCCCATTAAGAGGCCTTTTATTAATAATATTTAAATTTTATTTTTTACTTACTGCATCTTTTAATACATGTTTTTCTTCATCTGACAAATCATATCTAGATATTCCCTTATCAATAGGTTTTGCATAAGTAGTGCTTTCATTTCTTCCATATATACTGGTTATAATTACTCCATCATTATTATTGTCAAGCAAAGCAACAGAAAAACTTAAATCACTACCAACATCCTCAAAAGCTTTATACCTTATAATTGATATATTTTGCAAACATTTATTTATTTTTTCATTGATATTCTCATATAAATTCTTAACTTCTTTTGATTCATTACTTATTTTATCTATTTTATCCATATATGATTCTATTAATTCTTGTAGATTACTGTTTTCTACTCCTCTTGTTAATTTCCTATATTTACTTTCTAATCTATTAATAGCTTTTATATTGACAAAAGTTAATAATAATAAAATTATTATTATTATTATTAAAATACTTACTATGTATATACTTAAATTATTATATATTCCAATTATAGTCTGCATTTGTTTATTTGCTCCGTCCTTTCCTTTTAAATTCTAAAAATGTTTCACGTGAAACATTTTTTAAATTTTTAATATATCTAATATTCGTTGAAGATCATCATTTGAATAGTATTCAATTTCTATCTTTCCCTTGTTGTTTTTATTTTTTAAATTTACCTTTGTTCCAAAAATACCCTCTAATTTATTTCTTATTTCATTGATATAAAGATTAACATCTTCCTCATCATTTTTTTTAAGTAATTTATTTTTCTTACTTAATTGCAAACCTTTAATAAGCCTTTCCGTTTCTCTAACGCTTAAGCCTTCATCAATTATTTTTTGGGATATTTCATATTGTAAATCATTATTTTCAATACTAAGTATAATTCGTGCATGTCCCTCTGATATAACACCATCTATTAAATATTCCTGAACTCTTTTATCCAAATTCAATAATCTAACGCAGTTTGTAATAACTGTTCTTGATTTACCAACTCTTTTACCTAATTCTTCTTGTGTTATATTGAACTCTTCAAGTAATTTTTTATAGGCTAGACCTTCTTCTATTGGATTTAAATCTTCTCTCTGTATATTTTCTATTAAAGATACTTCTAACAAATCTTTATTGGATAATTCCATAATTACTGCTGGCAGTTCTTTCAATCCTACACTTTTTGCGGCTCTCCAACGGCGCTCTCCTGCAACAATAATATAAAAATCATTTATTTTTTTTAATATAAGAGGCTGAATAATTCCATGTTGTTTAATAGATTGAGCTAACATTATAATTTTTTCATCATCAAAATTTTTTCTAGGTTGATTATTATTTGGTTTTATTAAATTTATAGAAATTAGATTTACAACTTTATTATCATCTTCTGTATTTTCCAATACATTTTGATTTATTAATGCGCCTAATCCTTTACCTAAGCCACCTTTTTTATTCATATTTATCACCCTTCTTGTCTAGTAAGAAATTCTTCTGCTAAGTTATTATAATATTCCGCACCTTTACATTTATCGTCATATAAGAAAATAGGAAGTCCAAAACTAGGCGCTTCAGCAAGTCGAATATTTCTAGGAATAGTGATTTTATAAACTTTATTTATAAAATATTTATTTACCTCTTTGAATACTTCATTAGATAATTTAGTTCTATTATCAAACATAGTAAGTATAACTCCTTCTACTTGCAAATTCTTATTTAATGATTTCTTTACTAATTGAATAGTATTTACAAGCTGTCCCACTCCTTCTAATGCATAAAATTCAGCTTGTATAGGAATTAATACGCTATTTGATGCACATAAAGAATTAATAGTTAATAAGCCTAATGATGGCGGGCAATCAATAAATATATAATCATATTCAGACTTTAATTCATTAATTTTATTTTTTAAAATAGATTCTCTATTTTCCATTTCTATGATTTCAATTTCTGCACCTGCAAGTTCTAGTGTAGATGGGGCAATATATAAATTTTCAATAAGTTCTGATTTTAATATAACATCATTTAATGAAATATCTTCTGTCATTACATCATATACAGATCTTTTAATATTAATTTTGTCAATTCCAAGCCCACTAGTAGTATTACCCTGAGGATCTATATCTATTGTTAAAATTTTATAACCTTTCATAGCTAAGTATGAACAAAGATTAATATTAGTAGTAGTTTTTCCTACTCCACCTTTTTGATTAAATATACTTATTACTTTCACTAAATTCACCTCTTTCCACAATCACTTAAATTTTTATCATAATCTATAACAATTTTAAATTGCATGCTACTTATTATTATAATCTCATAGTTCAACTTATTAAATACATTTCATAAAACATTTATAAAAAAATTAAACTTTATATTTAAATGCCAAAATTTTCAAAGATATATGATCAATAAATCTTGTATTATTAAAAAATGAAATTAATGTTTCATTATATAATATCATGTATTAATATTACACCTGCATTTGCCAATATTTAATATGCATATACTCTAAAATCCTGTTGCTTTGTTAAAATCTTTTTTGTATATGTTTAAATTACGAATTGCAGATATTACACTCTTGTATAAAATATATGAAAAATAAAAATTAACATTCCACTATGTAATCTTTTATAACTTACTTGCAAAATGTTAATTGATTTTTTATCTAATGACTACTCATTCTAATACTCCCACTGCACTCTGTGAAAGTTATTCGCACAAAATCAAAAATTTTAGTTTTCTATTTGAACTCTAAGAAAGCGATTCACATAAACAGAGTTCTTTGTTTCAGGTGGAGTTTTTTTCTCCATCTGAAACTTAGAAATCGTTATCCAGGGACGTAGCATCCGTTATCTCCCACTTTGATAGAAGATGGGAGTATTACGGATGGTAGTCATCGGATAAAATCAAAGATTTTTCTTCTCTGCTTTTCTTCGTAAAGTGGAAGTAAAGAGTGGATATATCCCTGGATAACGATTTATCCTAAAGTACAAAGAGTTCTAAGTATCATAAATACCAATACCAAGACATCTGCTAGTAAACATCAAAGTTCATAAACAAAAACTCCACCTGATGCAATAACTCTGTTTATAAATGTTATATTGTACTATGTTATATCATTTATACTATAACATTTATGTTATCTAAATAAAATACAAAAGAAGTAATGTTTCACGTGAAACATTACTTCTTTTGTATTTTAATTGTAACTTCTATAAATTCATCTAATTCTTTGGATCTGTAATTAGCACTTATACCATATTTATCAAAAACTTGTTTTATAGTATTAATATACACTCTTGGACTAAATATTCCCTTTATTCTTTTTTTCCCATCAGAAGCTAATTCGGCTGTTTCCAATTTAATTAATTCCTTTTCTATAAGCTCTTCAGTTTTCTTTACATTAAGTTGCTTGTCTATGACAATCTTTAATATTTTCTTCTGAAACTCTTCATCAGGTAATTTTAATAATGACCTAGCATGCCTTTCTGTTAACGAATTTTGTAGAATAATATCTCTTATAGATTTATTAAGTTTAAGAAGTCTAAGCTTATTTGATATTGTGGATTGTTTTTTTCCAATACTAATGGCAAGTTGTTCTTGAGTATAATCATGATTCTTAATTAAATTATAGTATGCCTCTGCCTCTTCCATAAAATTCAAATCTTCCCTTTGAAGATTTTCTAACAGGGCTATAGCAGCTGACTCCCTATCAGAAATATCAATTATCATAGCTGGTACTACTTTAAGTCCAGCTATTTTAGCCGCTCTAAATCTACGCTCTCCTGCTACCAATTCATATTTATTTTCTTCTATTTTTCTTACTGATAAAGGTTGTATTATACCATAGCTTTTTATTGATTGTGCTAACTCATTAAGTGAATTTTCATCAAAATATTTTCTCGGCTGATAAGTATTAGCAAATATCAATTCAACATTTATATTAACTATATTATTAATCATAGCAAACCATCCCTTATATATTTCCTTATGGTTATTTTCTTCATATCTTAGCAAAATCCTTCTTTTTTTATAATAATATATTCGACAATTATTTTAATGGTTTCTTAGTAACCATTCCTGGCTTTCTTGGAAATTGTTTTGGTGTTTCTTTTATCTTTTTAACTATGACAAGATTGTGTTTTAAATCGCTTTCTTCAATTTCTACTTTTATTATATCCTCTAACTTTCCACCTAAAGTTCCAATAGCATTTTTAGCCTCTAGTATTTCTTCTTCAATAGAAGGTCCTTTTAATGCTATAAAATATCCACCTATATTTACATAAGGTATGCAAAACTCACTTAAAACTGTCATATTGGCTACAGCTCTTGACGTTGCAATATCAAATTTTTGTCTGTATTCAATTTTTTTAGAAAAGTCTTCTGCTCTCCCATGTATAGTTCTTATATTTTTAAGTTCTAATGTGTTTATAACTTCATTCAAAAAATTAACTCTTTTATTTAGAGAATCTAACAAAACTACATCTATACTTTCATTAATAATCTTTATAGGTATACCTGGAAAGCCTGCCCCAGTACCTACATCAATAATATTTTTTGCATTTTTTAAAAAATCAAACTTAAATATCTTTATTGAATCAATAAAATGCTTTTTTATTATACCTTCATCATCAGTAATTGCAGTAAGATTTATTTTTTCATTCCATTCCTGAATCAATTCTTTATACTTTATAAACTTATCATACTGCTTTTCATTAAAAAATAATCCTTCATTTTTGCAAGCACTATCCATTAAATTAAAATATTCCATTTTACCTCCATCTTAGTAAAATTATTTTATACTAATTTTTGTCTAAAGTATTGTTCAAGATATATCATTAAAACTGATATATCTGCTGGTGATACCCCTGAAATTCTAGAAGCTTGCCCAATACTTACTGGTTTCATTTTATCTAATTTTTGAATTGCTTCTATTCTTATCCCTTTTACTTTATGATAATCTAGATCTTCAGGTATAAGCCTATTTTCTAATTTTTTAAATTGTTCCACTTGTTCTAATTGCTTATCTATATAACCTTCATATTTAGTTGCTATTTCAACCTCTTCTGTTATATCTTCGGATAAATTTAGTCTATCTGAATCTAAAAATTTAACCATATTATAATTAAGTTCAGGTCTTTTTATAAGTTCATATAAACTTATAGGTTTTTTTAAAGTAGCAGATCCTATACCTTCAAGAAAATCGTTATTTTCTTTTTTATTTGTAATCTGTAGTTTTTTTAATCTATCAATTTCTTTATGTATAGAATCTCTTTTATTTATAAATTTTTCATATCTATAATCTGAAACTAATCCAATTTGTTTTCCAATTTCTGTTAATCTTATATCAGCGTTATCCTGCCTTAATAAAAGTCTATATTCAGATCTTGATGTCATCATTCTATAAGGTTCATTTGTACCTTTAGTAACAAGATCATCTATCAATACCCCAATATAAGCATCTGATCTACTTAAAATTAAAGGCTCTTTGTTTTTAACCTTTAATGAAGCATTTATTCCGGCAATAATACCTTGACAAGCTGCTTCTTCATAACCCGAACTTCCATTTAATTGTCCTGATCCAAACAATCCATTAATATTTTTAAATTCTAATGATAATTTCAATTGAGTAGGATCTATACAATCGTATTCTATTGCATATGCCGTTCTGAGTATTTCAGCATTTTCAAGTCCTTTTACAGTTCTAATCATTTTTATTTGTACTTCCTCTGGTAGTGAACTTGACATTCCTCCAACATACATTTCGTTAGTATTCTCACCTTCAGGTTCAATAAATACTTGATGTTGATTTTTATCAGGAAATCTCATTACTTTATCCTCTATAGATGGACAATATCTAGGTCCTACACTTTTAATACTACCATTATATAAAGGAGATCTATCTATGTTTTCTCTAATAACTTGGTGAGTTTCTTCATTAGTATAGGTTAAATAACATAATATTTGTTTTCTATCAAGATTGTCACTTATAAATGAAAAAGGAACTATTTTACTATCCCCAGGCTGCTCTATCATTTTTGATACGTCTATTGATCTCTTATTAATACGTGCTGGAGTACCAGTTTTAAAGCGTC
This sequence comes from Clostridium sp., assembly GCF_047718555.1. Classification (GTDB taxonomy): domain Bacteria; phylum Bacillota; class Clostridia; order Clostridiales; family Clostridiaceae; genus Clostridium_I. The sequence continues at coordinate 25,134 of NZ_JBDNRK010000040.1, forward strand.
TTAATGTTATTCCAGAATCTATAAGGCTTTGTGATAATTCATTAGCAGGAAATAATCCACTTGGCCCACCACTATAATTGATCTCTCCCGTTATTATTCTGGATCTTAAATAGGTACCTGTAGCTAAAACTACAGCTTTTGTTGAAAAATAGGCACCATTCTTAGTAAGAATCCCTTTTACCTTACTATCTTTAATATCAATACTTACAACTTCTATCTGCTTTATATATAAATTATCCTGTCTTTCCAATACTTCTTTCATTCTCTCAGAATATCTTCTCTTATCAGCCTGAGCTCTAAGTGAATGAACTGCTGGACCTTTTGATAAATTTAACATTTTAGATTGAATAAAAGTATGATCAATGTTAACTCCCATTTCTCCACCTAATGCATCTATCTCTCTTACTAAATGACCTTTAGCTGTTCCACCTACATTAGGATTACATGGCATCATAGCTATGCTATCTAAATTCATGGTACATATAAGAGTTTTAACACCCATTCTTGCGGCCGCTAAAGCAGCTTCACAGCCTGCATGACCCGCCCCAATTACTATTACATCATAATCACCTGCAATATATTTTATCAATCAAATCACCTACTTTCCTAAACAAAAATTTTTAAATATTTTTTCTAATAAATCCTCTTCTAGAGTATCTCCAGTAATCTGACCTAAATTATACCAAGCATTTCTTATATCTATAGATGCTAAATCAATAGCTGATGTATTTTTCAAAGCATTTACTGCATCTTCACAATTAGACTTTGCTCTAATTAAAGCTGCTTTGTGTCTGGTATTTGTAATAATTAGATCATGATATTTTATTTTTCCATTAAAAAACAATTCTTTGATTACATCTTTTAATTTATCTATACCAAAACCTGTTTTTGTAGATATATCTATTATATATTTAGAAGATAAATCTTTAAAATCTTCATTTTTTATTTTTTTGGGTAAATCTGTCTTATTTAAAAGAATAATGTATTTTTTACCGTCAATGTGTTTTATTATATCTAAATCTTTATCTTCTAAACTTCTGCTTGCATCTAACATAAATATTATTAGGTCGGCTTCATCTATTTTTTTTATAGAATTTTCTACTCCTATCTTCTCTACAATATCATTAGTTTCACGTATTCCAGCAGTATCAATAAGTTTTATAGGAATGCCTGAAACATTTATATACTCTTCTATTACATCCCTAGTAGTTCCTTCAATCTCCGTAACAATAGCCCTTTTTTCTTCTAACAGAGCATTTAGCAATGAAGATTTACCTACATTTGGTTTACCGACTATAGCAGTATTTAAACCATCTCTTAATATTTTTCCTTCATCGGCCGAATTAATTAACCTTTCAATTTCAACTAATATATTATTTAGCTTAACAATTGTATTTTCAGAGGTTAACTCTTCAAGATCATCTTCTGGATAATCTACTGTTGCCTCAATATGGGCTATTAATTCTAACAAATTTTCCCTTAAACTATTAATTTCTCTTGAAAGCTTACCTTCCGACTGCATAACCGCTGATTTCATACTTATGTCAGTTTTTGAAGTTATTATATCCATAACTGCCTCTGCCTGACTAAGATCTATTCTCCCATTTAGAAAAGCCCTTTTCGTAAATTCACCTGGCTCAGCAATTCTTGCACCAGCCTTTAAAACTTCATCTAAGACTCTCTTAGTTGAAAAGATACCTCCATGGCAATTTATTTCTATAGTATCTTCAGCCGTAAAACTTTTAGGACCTTTCATAAAACTTACAATAACTTCATCTATATTTTCTTTAGTTTCTAACTGAACTATATTACCGTATCTCATAGTATAAGGTTTAATATCTAAAATATTACTTCCATTTTTTGATATAAAAATACTATTTACTATGTTTACTGAGTTGTTTCCAGAAACTCTAATTATAGAAATTCCACCTTCTCCTAAAGCTGTAGCTATTGCTGCTATAGTATCAAATTCTTTCATACAATGTTGGTAAGAAAATAAACTTACCAATTCCTCCTCTCTAATTATACAAGTTTATAATTAAAAAGAAAGCCATCAGGCTTTCTTTAAATCAATTACAACATATCTATTGGGTTCGTCACCCTCACTATAAGTTTTAATATTCTTATTATTCTGTAATGCGGAATGAATTATTCTTCTCTCATAAGGATTCATCGGTTCAAATTTTACAGTTTTTCTACTTTTTTGTACTTTATTTGACATCCTTATTGCAAGCCGTTTTAATGTTTCCTCTCTTTTGGTTCTATAATTCTCAGTATCGATTATTACTCTCTTATATTCTCCATCATGGTTCTTATTTACAACTAAGCTCACAAGATATTGAAGTGAATCTAAAGTTTCACCCCTATATCCTATTAATATTCCCATATTAGAACCTATAATTTCAATTTTTATTTTGTCTTTAATCTCTTTAATTTTAACTTCTGCATTAATTCCCATGGCATCAAAAATATTTTTTAAAAAAAACTCAGCTTCTTCGCAATAATCCCTTCTAACTATTACCTTTACCTTTGCAGGTCGTTTACCTATAATACTTAGAAGCCCCTTGCTTCCTTCATCAATAACTACAACATCTACTTTATCTTCTGTAACTCCCAATTCACTGATAGCATTTTGTTTTGCCTCTGCTATGGTTCTACCAGTCATTTCAATAAAATTCATACCACAGGATCCCCCCTCAGTAAATTAAACTTAATTATTATTTATTTTATCTGAATTTCTCTTTTTATTTCTCTTGTTTTTTAAAATATCTTTATTATCTATAGTAACACTACTTTCTGCCGCAATTTTATTTTCATTTTCTTCACTACTAATTTTATTTGCAACCATCTTCATAACTAAGCTAGTTTGAAGTATTTGTACTATATTACCAGTTACCCAATACAATACTAATGCTGCATTAAATCTTAAACTCATATAGAAGAGAACTATAGACATAACTATATTCATAGTTGATGTTTGTTTTGCCTGAGCCTTGTCTACAGCCGTTGAGGACATTAGCATACCTGAAAAATATGTAGTAGCACCAGATACAACTGGAAGTATCCAACTAGTCCAATCAGCCATAGTAGCAGATTTAGATAAATCATGAATCCATAAAAATCCAATGCCCTTTATCTCTAAAGTAGAAAATACATAGTATAATGCTATAAGTATAGGATATTGTATTAATAATGGTAAGCAGCCACCTAAAGGATTAACACCTTTTTCCTTATATAACTTCATCGTTTCTTGCTGTAATTTTTGCGGATCATTTTTATATTTAGTCTGAAGTTTTTTTACTTCTGGACCAACTTTACTCATCATCAATGAAGATTTAATTTGTTTAACATTTAAAGGTAACAATATAATTCTTATTATAATTGTAAGAACTATTATAGATAAACCAAAAGATATATTTTTATCTGGAATAATATTCAATATTGAATTATTTATTGTCTGAAAAAAACTAACAAATAAATCATTTAAGAACTTGATTTTAAACAAAGTACAAGCCTCCTATATTCTTATTTAACAGGATCATATCCACCTTCATTAAAAGGATTACACCTTAAAATTCTTTTAATTGATATATATACTCCTTTTAAGACACCATATTTTGATATTGCATCTATTGCATACTGAGAGCAAGTTGGGTAAAATCTACAACAAGGTCTTTTTAAAGGTGATATATATTTTCTATAAAATTTTATCATTGATAATATTATTTTCTTCATATTTAATATAAACCTGCCTTTTTAAACAGATTTTTTAAAGAAGCTTCTATTTCTTTATAATTTTTATCCTTACAGTTAATACGAGCAATAAATACGAAATCATAACCTTTTTTTAAGGATTCTTTGTTCAATCTATAGCTTTCACTTATTAATCTTTTTACTCTACTCCTTATAACACTCTTTCCAACTTTTTTACTTACTGAGACACCAATTCTATTAATATCTTTATTTTTAAAATTTCTAAATGTATACAATACTAAAAGATGATTAGAAAGAGATTTACCTTTTCTATAGACAGTTCTGAACTCAGAATTTTTTCTTATCTTGTCTTCTTTCATATAAAATCTAATGCTCCTTAAAAAACTACTACTTTTTTTCTTGCAGTTACAGAAAAAGGCCACAAAAGCGGCCCTTATGCTGTCAATCTTTTTCTACCTTTTTGTCTTCTTCTCTTTAAAACATTTCTTCCAGATAAAGTACTCATTCTTTTTCTAAAGCCATGCTCTTTCTTTCTTTGCTTCTTTTTTGGTTGGTAAGTCATAAACATAATTATTGCACCCCCTTTTTTGTGCATCTCAAATTTTATATAGCAATTACTCACTAACTAATTTACAGTTTTACTTTTATATTATATATTTCCCTATTAGTAATGTCAATATTAATGAATACTACTAAAAACCAGTTTAGTTTTTTAATTAGTATAAATTATAATTTTATATTTTTTTAATTAATACTAAATTGAAAATTTTTTATAATATTATGATTAAATCACAAAATCCCTAAATTAAATGCCACTATACAATTTATAGTTGTTTCAATATAGAATCTCCACTATATATAGTATATATATTTTATTAATTATATTTTTCGGAAGATAATCATTACGTTCATAAAAGATATTTGTTGATATTTTTTTAATGTGAAACACTTTTTTGTGGATAACTTCTTGAATAGCTACTGATGTTTTGATATTATTAAACATGACCTGTGAATTATTTTAAAAATATAAAGTTATTCACAGGTTGTGGACAAAAATGTTGATAACTTATTTATTTAGTTAATAATTTTATTTATTATCTTTTATTTTTGTCTAAAATTCAATATTTATAAGATATATTGTACTGTTAATATATTTTTCTTATTATGTGTGCATAATTTTTATTTTGTAAATTATATAACAAAATTATACACATGTGAATAATTTAATATAAATTTGTCAACAACCTTAAATAGCAGATATATTTTGTTATTACTTTTGTTACTAACTTATTTCAAGATAAAAATTTACTGGAGGATAACATATGGGCACCCAACTAAAAGATATATGGGAAAAAACTTTAAATATAATAAAAAGTGAATTAACAGAAGTGAGTTTTAATACTTGGATTAAAAGTATATCTCCTTTATCTATGAATAATGATTTTATAAAATTTGGGGTCCCTAATCAATTTACTAAAGAAATTTTAGAAAGTAGATACAAAGATTTAATTTCCAACTCTTTAAAAGTCATTACTACTAAAAAGTACTCTCTTATTTTTAACATATTGTCTGAAGAAACTGCTGAAGTTGATGAATCATATGAAGATAGGTCTAAGGATAATTTGTCTTCTAATGACGAAATGTATACAATGTTAAATCCAAAATACAAGTTTGATTCATTTGTTATAGGTAATAGTAATCGATTTGCTCATGCCGCTTGCTTGGCTGTTGCAGAAGCTCCAGCTAAAGCATACAATCCATTATTTATATATGGTGGAGTTGGACTTGGAAAAACTCATCTTATGCATGCTATAGGACATTATATATTACAAAATAATCCAAAGGCCAAGGTAGTGTATGTTTCTTCTGAAAAATTTACTAATGAACTGATTAATTCCATAAAGGATGATAAAAATGAAGAATTTAGGACTAAATACAGAAATGTTGATGTCCTTTTAATAGATGATGTCCAATTTATCGGTGGTAAAGAAAGAACACAAGAGGAGTTCTTTCACACATTTAATACTCTTCATGAAAATAATAAGCAAATTATACTTTCTAGTGATCGTCCTCCAAAAGAAATACCAACACTGGAAGACAGATTGCGTTCACGCTTTGAATGGGGACTCATAGCTGATATTCAACCACCTGATTTTGAAACGAGGATAGCTATTTTAAAAAAGAAAGCTGATGTAGAAAACTTAAATATACCAAATGAAGTAATGGTGTATATAGCTACAAAAATTAAATCAAATATAAGGGAACTAGAAGGTGCATTAATAAGAATAGTAGCTTTTTCTTCACTAACAAACAAAGAAGTAAGCGTAGATTTAGCCTCAGAAGCATTAAAAGATATAATCTCAAATAAACAATCACGCCAAGTTACTATAGGATTAATCCAGGACATAGTTGCAAATTACTATAGTCTTAGAATAGAAGATTTTAAATCTGCAAGAAGAACTAGAAATATAGCCTATCCTAGACAAATAGCTATGTATTTATGTAGAAAGCTTACAGATATGTCTTTGCCAAAGATAGGCGAAGAATTTGGAGGAAGAGATCATACAACTGTTATTCATGCTTACGAAAAAATATCTGGTGGATTAAAAAAAGATGAATCACTAAAGAATGCAATAAGCGATATAACTAAAAAGATAAATCAAAAATAATAACACATGTTTATAATAATATAAAATAAACATGTGGATAAAAAAACTATTTATATTTAGTCTGAATAATGTGGATAAAGCTAAATTTTTACTATTTACTTATCCACAATTATTTTTTAGCTTAATTAGCTAATATACAGGCTTTTATAAGTTACTAACATATCAACAGCCCCTACTACTATTACTATAATATTATTATATTATCTAATCTACTATATAAACCATTTTTTCTGTGTATAAGGAGGACATATAATTATGAAATTTAAATGTGAAAAAAATAAACTTCAAGAGGCTATATCTATAGCACAAAAATCAGTTACAGGAAAATCATCAATGCCTATATTGCAAGGATTACTTATAATTGCAGAGAAAGATCAGATTACAATAATAGGTTCTGATATTGACTTAAGTATAGAAACCAAACTAGAAGCTGAAATCATAGAAACTGGAAAAATTGTAGTTGATGCTAAATTATTTGGAGATATAATAAGAAAACTTCCCAATGCATATATAGAAATAAATTCAGTAGATAATAGCTCAATTAAGTTAATTTGTGAAAAGTCTGAATTTACTTTAGTTCATATGAATGCAGATGATTTTCCAAGTCTTCCATCTATTAATGATGATATGATTTTTTCTATAGAACAAAAAACACTAAAAAATATGATAAAATCTACTATATTTGCAATTGCACAAGATGAGTCAAGGCCAATACTTACAGGAGTTTTATTTGAAGTAAAAGACAAAAAAATTAATTTAGTAGCTTTAGATGGATATAGACTTGCATTTAGAAGTGAAGTTATAGAAAATGATAATTCTATAAGTGCTGTTATTCCTGGAAAAACTTTAAACGAAGTAGTTAAAATCTTACAAGATGAGGGAATTGTAAATATAACATTTACTTCAAATCATATTCTTATAAATCTTGAAAAAACTAAGATAATATCTAGACTTTTGGAAGGTGAATTCATAAAGTATACTTCAATAATTCCTGAAGAATATAATTTAAGAGTAAATGTAAAAAGGGAAGAGCTTTTAAATTGTATAGAAAGGGCATCCTTAGTTGGAAAGGATGGTAATACAAGTCTTATTAAATTTGATATTGAAGATGATTATATGGTAATAACTTCTAATTCTCAATTGGGAAACGTACGAGAAGAATTGAATATAATTTTGCAAGGAGAGCATTTAAAAATTGCATTTAATTCAAAATATCTAATAGATTTATTAAAAATAATTGAGGAAGAAGAAATATGTATGGAATTTTCTAGTAATATAACTCCATGTCTAGTTAAAAGCAAAGAAAATAATGACTATACTTATCTTATTTTACCTGTGAGATTATTAAATAGTTAATTTATTATAAAGTTGGTTATAATTAAAAAGAGAGGAGTGTAACTTAGGTTACAAAACAAAATTATGGAAGAAGTTAAAATTAATACTGAAATAATAAAGTTGGATTCATTTCTAAAATGGGCAGGCATTATCAGCCAAGGTTCAGAAGCTAAATTTTTTATAAAGAATGGAGAAGTTAAGGTTAATGGAATTGTTGAAATTCAAAGAAGTAAAAAGCTATCAAAAGGAGATTTGATAGAATTTAATGGTAATCAATATAAAATAATATAATTGTATTGATTACGTAATTAGATTTGCCATAAGTTTATATACTTGTGTTATAATATAAGGTGTGTAGTTATGCATATAGGGTCTTTAATACTTAATAATTTTAGAAATTATGAAAAGCTCAATATTCAATTAGACAGAAATATAAATATATTTACTGGAGATAATGCCCAAGGAAAAACCAATATACTTGAGAGTATTTATTACTGTAGTGTAGGTAAATCCTATAGAACAAATAAGGATAAGGAGCTCATTCAATGGAGTAAGGAAAGTGCATATATAAATTTATATGTATGTAAAGAAAGATTAGATAAAAGAATAGAAATAAAAATTTTTAAAGAAGGTAAAAAAGGCATTAATGTTAATTCTATAAAGTTAAGAAAAATATCTGAGCTTTTGGGAGTTTTTAATGCTGTAATTTTTTCACCAGAAGATTTGAAAATAGTAAAAGATTCTCCAATTTATAGAAGAAAGTTTTTGGATATAGAACTTTCTAAACTAAATTCAAGATATTATTTTGAATTGGTTCAGTACACTAAAGTTTTAAATGAAAGAAACGCATTACTTAGAAATAATAGCAAGGATACTTTTGATATTTTAGAGATATATGATAAACAACTTAGTAAATATGGAAGCAGATTAATAAGATACAGACTAGAGTATATAGACAAATTAAATTATTTTGGAAATATGATACATAATGATATAACTAGTAAAAAAGAAAATATAGAGTTTAAATATATTATGTGTGTTAAAAATACAGATAATATAGAAAATGATTTATTTAAATGTTATGAAAAAAATAGAAATAGGGATATATACAGAGGAAATACATCCATAGGACCCCACAAGGATGATTTTAGTATATTAATAAATAATATAGACACAAGAAGTTATGGTTCACAGGGACAGCAAAGAACAGCTATATTAACTATTAAATTTTCAACTTTAAATATTTTAAAAGAATATACAAAAGAAGATCCTGTGCTTTTATTAGATGATGTTTTATCAGAACTTGATACTTCTAGGCAAAAATATATTTTAAATTCTATAAATGGCATACAAACTATCATTACGTGTACAGGAATTAATAATATAAGCAGCTATATAAATGGAAAATTTAAGGTTTTTAATGTTAAAGATGGAAAAATATCAGAGGTTGATAGTTTATAAGGAGGTTTTTTATGTTTTTGCATTTAGGTGAAAGTGTAGTAGTTCCAATAAAAGATATTATAGGAATTTTTGATATAGAAACTACTATGTATAGTTCAGATACTAGTCAATTTTTAAGAATGGCAGAAGAAGATGGATTTGTTGAAAGAATAACTAATGAGAAGCCAAAATCATTTATAATTGCTGAGGTAAATCAAAAAAGTAAGATATATTTATCTCCAATATCTTCTGCTACACTTAGCAAGAGAAGTGAAATGTTTTATTTAGAGCCATAGGAGTTTTTTGATAGGAGGATTTCAATGTCACAAAATAATGAAATTTATGATGAAAGTCAAATTCAGGTTCTTGAAGGATTAGAAGCGGTAAGAAAGAGGCCTGGAATGTATATAGGTAGTACTTCTCTAAGGGGTCTTCATCATCTTGTTTATGAAATAGTTGATAACAGCATAGATGAAGCTTTAGGTGGTTTTTGTAAAAACATAGATATTATAATTCATAAGGATAACTCAGTATCCGTAGTTGATGATGGAAGGGGTATGCCTGTAGGAATACACCATAAAATGAATAAGCCAACAGTGGAAGTTATAATGACAGTACTTCATGCTGGAGGAAAATTTGGCGGTGGTGGGTATAAAGTATCAGGAGGTCTCCATGGTGTTGGAGCATCAGTTGTTAATGCTTTATCTGAAACCTGCGAAGTTATAGTTAAAAGAGATGGTCATATTTGGAGGCAGCTTTATCATAGAGGAAATGTAGCTAGTCCATTTGAACAAATAGGTGATACGGAAGAACATGGTACTCAAATTAATTTTAAGCCAGACAGTGAAATATTTGAGGAAATAGAATTTAGCTATGATACTTTAGCTCAAAGGCTAAGAGAATTAGCATTTTTAAATAAGGGTATAAAGATTAATTTTACAGATGAAAGACATGATAAAAAAGAAACATTTCATTATGAAGGTGGAATAAAATCTTTTGTTAGTTACTTAAACAGAAATAAGGAATCTATTTTTCCAGAACCTATTTATATTGAAGGTAGCAAAGATGACTATATGGTTGAAATGGCACTTCAATACAATGATGGTTATGCAGAAAATTTATTTTCTTTTGCAAATAACATAGATACAGTTGAAGGTGGAACTCATCTTTCTGGTTTTAAAACTGCTCTTACAAGAGTTTTAAATGACTATGCAAGAAAATTTAATTTTATAAAGGAAAGTGATAAGAATTTTTCTGGAGAAGACATTAGAGAGGGATTAACAGCAGTTATATCAGTTAAGCTTTCAAATCCACAGTTTGAAGGTCAGACAAAGACAAAACTTGGAAACAGTGAAGTAAGAGGAATTGTTGACAGTATTTTGGGTGAAAATGTAAGTGCCTTTTTAGAGGAAAATCCTCAAATAGGTAAAATAATAATTGATAAAGCTTTACTTGCAGCAAGGGCCAGAGATGCAGCAAAAAAGGCAAGAGAACTTACAAGAAGAAAATCTGTACTTGAAACTACTGCCCTTCCAGGTAAGCTGGCAGATTGTTCTTCAAAAGATCCAGCAGAATGTGAAATTTATATAGTTGAGGGTGATTCAGCTGGTGGATCAGCTAAACAAGGTAGAGATAGAAAATTTCAAGCCATACTTCCTTTAAGAGGAAAGATTATGAATGTAGAAAAGCAGAGAATAGATAAGATATTAAATTCTGAAATGATAAGAGCTATGATAACTGCTTTTGGTGCGGGTATAAGCAAGGATTTTGATATAGAAAAAATAAGATATCATAGAATTATTATTATGACTGATGCCGATGTAGATGGTGCACATATAAGGACATTGTTATTGACATTTTTCTATAGATATATGAGAGAACTTGTGGAGCAGGGACATGTATATATTGCTCAGCCACCATTATATAAAGTTTCTAAGGGAAAAAAGGAAATATATTGTTATACTGATGAGGAGTTAGAAAAGTCTTTAGATGAACTTGGTGGTAAAGATAATAATACAAGTATTCAAAGGTATAAAGGTTTAGGAGAAATGAACGCAGAGCAACTTTGGGAGACTACAATGGATCCTGAAAGAAGAATACTTTTAAGGGCAACAGTGGAAGATGCTATGGTTGCTGATGAAATATTCACGATTCTCATGGGAGATAAAGTAGAACCACGTAGAGAATTTATACAGCAAAATGCAAAGAATGTTATAAATTTAGATATTTAGATTATTTATAATATGAATATAACAGCAGTTAGTTATAAGATATAGCACGATAAAAGAGGTGTGTTACATGAATAATGAAGGTAAGGTTTTACAAGTAGATATAAGTAATGAAATGAAAAAATGTTACATAGATTATGCAATGAGCGTTATTATTGATCGTGCGTTGCCTGATGTAAGGGATGGCCTTAAGCCAGTTCATAGAAGAATTATTTACTCTATGCATGAATTAGGGCTAACTCCAGATAAGGGATATAGAAAATGTGCTAGAATAGTCGGAGATGTTCTTGGTAAATACCATCCACATGGTGATACATCTGTATATGATGCATTAGTTAGGATGGCTCAAGATTTTAATTTAAGATATCCTCTCGTAAATGGTCATGGAAATTTTGGATCAGTAGATGGTGATTCAGCTGCAGCCATGAGATATACAGAAGCAAAGATGAGCAAAATAGCACTTGAAATGATTAGAGATATAGGAAAAAATACAGTGGATTTTGTTCCTAATTTTGATGGCGAGGAAGAAGAACCATCCGTAATACCATCAAGATTTCCTAATTTATTGGTTAATGGATCTGCAGGTATTGCGGTAGGTATGGCAACAAACATACCTCCTCATAACTTAAATGAAGTTATTGATGGAATATTTATGCTTATTGATAATAGTGAAGCAACTATACTTGATCTTATGACAAAAATTAAAGGACCTGATTTCCCTACATCAGGTACCATAATTGGTAAATCTGGAATAAGAAGTGCCTATGAAACAGGTAGAGGTAAGGTTATTGTAAGATCAAAATGTGAAATTGAAGAAGTTAACGGTAAACATAGAATTATAGTAACAGAATTACCTTATCAGGTTAATAAGGCTAAACTTATTGAAAATATGGCAGATTTGGTTAAAGATAAGAGGCTGACTGGAATATCAGATCTTAGAGATGAATCTGACAGAGAGGGAATGAGGATAGTTATAGAACTTAAAAGAGATGCAAATCCTCAGGTTCTATTAAATCAGCTTTATAAACATACAAAGCTACAGGATAGCTTTGGAATTATAATGCTTGCATTGGTTGATGGAAAGCCTCAATATCTTAATTTAAAACAGATACTACAGCATTATATAGCTTTCCAAGAAGAGGTTATAAGAAGAAGAACTCAATTTGAATTAGATAAAGCTAGGGCTAGAGCTCACATATTAGAAGGTCTTAAAATTGCACTGGATCATATTGATGAGGTTATAAATATTATAAGATCATCAAAAACAGTTAGTGAAGCAGAAGAAAGACTTATGGAAGCATTTAATCTTTCTGAAAAGCAGTCTGAAGCAATTGTAGAAATGAAGCTTAGAAGACTTACTGGTCTTGAAAGAGAAAAGATAGAAGAAGAATTAGCAGAACTTATGAGAACTATTGAGTATTTAGAAAGTGTATTAGCAGATAGAAATATGATTTTAAATATAATAAAAGATGAACTTACAGAAATAAAAGCTAAGTTTGGCGATGAGAGAAAAACTCTTATAGAAAGTGTTGAAAATGAAATAGATATAGAAGATCTTATTGAAGAAGAGGATGTTGTAATAACACTTACTCATGCAGGATACATAAAAAGGTTACCAGCAGATACATATACAGCTCAAAGAAGAGGTGGAAGAGGTATACAGGCAATGGCAACTAAGGAAGACGATTTTGTAGAACATATATTTATAACATCTACACATAATAATATTCTATTCTTTAGTAATCAGGGAAAAGTATATAAACTTAAGGCCTATGAGATACATGAAGCAGGAAGAACTGCTAAGGGAACAAATTTAATAAATCTTCTTCAACTAAATCAAGGGGAAAAAATTCAAGCTGTTATAACTTTAAAAGAATTTAAAGAAGAAAGCTATTTAATTATGGCTACTAAGAAGGGAGTTATAAAGAAAACCTCTCTTGATCAATATGCAGCAATAAGAAAGAGTGGTCTTAATGCTATAAATTTACGAGAAGATGATGAGCTTATTGGTGTAAGGCTTACAAATGGTAACAGTGAAATATTAATGGCTACTAAAAATGGCTATGCAATAAGATTTAATGAAAAGGATGCTAGACCTCTTGGAAGAAATACATCTGGAGTAAGAGGAATAAGTCTTAGAGAAGATGATATTGTCGTTGGAATGGAAGTTGTAGACATTGAACAGGATGTCCTTGTAGTAAGTTCTAATGGATTTGGTAAGAGAACCCATATAAGTGAATATTCTGTTCAAAAAAGAGGTGGAAAAGGTGTAATAACCTACAAGGTAACTGAAAAAACTGGAGAACTTGTAGGTGCCAGAATGGTTAAAGATGCAGATGAAATGATGATTATTAATAGTAATGATATAGTAATTAGAATAAATGTATCAGATATATCTACAACTAGTAGAAATGCCATGGGTGTAACCTTAATGAGAAGTACTGATGAAGAAAAGGTAGTAGCAATAGCTAAGATAGATACAGACGGTGATGAAAAATATGAAGCTGAAGAAACAAATTTAGATTCTTCTGATGAATAAATTTTTCAATTAAATAAGTAAAATATAAAATGGCTCTTAATTAGTTAATTAAAAATAATAACTAATTAAGAGCTTATTTATTATTTTACAATATACAATTATCCAGGTGTATCAATACTAAATATAATGAGTAAAACAGCGAAATTAAGAGAAATATGAAATTATTTCTAATAAATAGCATAAAAATTAAATACATAAGTTATTAAATTTGATAGAATAATCTTCGTCGTTTGAGATAATTTTTATTAACGAACTTAAATTTTTATATTTACAATAAAAAAATATTGACAGTATAAAAGTATGGTGATAGAATAATAAAAGTTGTTGAAAAACAACATTTCTAATCAATAACAATTTCAATAAAAAATTATTGACAAATTGTATTGATGATGATAAACTATAAAAGTCGTCGATTGATGACAGAAATTGATCTTTGAAAATTAAACAGAGTATAAGAATAGAACAAACCAGCAATTCTTTAGATTTTAAGAAATTAAAATCAAGAGTAACAGATTCTTCAGTAAGATGAAGAAAAGCGATGAGCTAACATC
>NZ_JBDNRK010000041.1:0-37232 GCF_047718555.1 Clostridium sp.
GGGGTGCTTGAAAAATTAAGTTCCGGAACGCTTGAAATTTTACTTGCCAAAAACAATGGTTCCGTTGGGTAATGTAAATAGAGATATCATTAAAAATGATAAAATAGTTATAAAAAGCAATCAAAAATATATTTAATTCGCAATTTTCTAAAATGATGTAATAGCAGAATATTGTAATACGAGGAGGAATATGTGTGGGTAAAAAAAGACCTTTAGGTATAACATTAATTGGATATTTTTATATATTTGGTGCAATTGTTTTAATATCAACATTATTTACAAATGCTACTCAACAATTTGGCATTGCAGTAAGATTTGGTGTGCCTAATGTTCCAGAAAATGTAATCAGAGGGTTAGTGATAATACTATCTTTATTAATGGCTTATGGATATTTGAGACTTGAAAAATGGGGATATTGGTTTATGATAACTTACACTGTATATTTTTTAGTGGTAAGCATTGGTTTGTCTCAACAATATAAACACCAACTTTTTTACGGAAATGTCATATTTTCAATAATAGTATTAATATATACCTTATCAAGAAGAAGATATTTTAATAAGGAGAAATATTCTTATATTATGATTAAACCACAATAAGCTATAAATAAATTTCCACTATACAATCTATAAGCATTCTCTAAATTAATTCCTTACAATAGAAGTTACTAATATAAACTATTATAAAAATTAAAAATAATGTATCACTTAATCTTGTGTCCTTAAAATATGGTAATGTATCTTGGACAATTAATAATATCATTAAAGGAATTTAATGTAATAACTACTATACAAGGACTTTTAATTTTCTCTTTATTTAGTAATTTATAGATTCTATGAAGAACATTTAATTTTTAAAGGGGTTAATGTTTTTTGTTAGTTAAGTTTCATAAAAAGTACCATAACATAACGCCACCTTGAGGGGCGTGTGTCGAAGACGACAGGTTCAAGTCTCTAACCTTGCACCAAATTTAGACTATTCATGAGAATGGGACTGTACTTAGATTTTTGCTTACACAGCCTAAGTGCAGTCCCGCTTTGTTTTAGTTTAGTTTTGTTTATATAATCCGAATCCAGTTATAACTAATTTATCCCAATCAGTTTCTTCGTCATTAATCCAACTATATTCAATGTTAAGCTCTTTTAACCATGCATTAAGGCCGTTACTTTTTTTGCTCACATTTGGCGCTTGCCTTCCAAACATTTCTTTTATCATTTCAAGTAATTTTACTTGTTCTTCTTTTCCTAACTCTTTATCTAACAATTCTTCTATAACTTCACGACATTCTGAATAACTTTTATGGTCCTCAGTATATAGTTCATTGGATAATAATTGTTTCTTGTTATTTAAACTATCTCTTACCTCATTTATTTCTTCTACATTTGATAAGTATTTCTTAGCGATATTAATAGCGGCAATATCATTATTCATTTTAACTATTGTTTTTTCTAATTTTTCATTTCTCATTTTATTATTCTCACTTTACATTTTTTATTTAGTCATTACTTAATAACAATATACAATTATATCACTAAACTAGTTATCATACAAAAGATTAAATTTTATAACTATACATATTGTCAACTTATTTTTAATATATAGTTGACAATATTATACGTTTGACATATCATATATTTCGTATGAAAAATTTTTAGAATCATTTACGGATTGGAGGGATGAAGTATAGAAGAGAATATTAATAGTAATTTAGATTATAAAATTTATAAAGAAACTTTTTCTCTGAAGTATGATTGGAAAATAGATATTACTCCTGTAACGCTTTTGATAAAAGCAATACATGAACCTTCAAATAAAGTGAATGAAGGATATTTTATTGCTAAACAAATTGTAAAAGTTAACACATTAAATTTTAGAGAGAAAATTCAATTTAAGTCTGTTGTTGAAAAATCAAGAAGACTTCAGTCTATGTCCTATTTAATTTGCAATTGTGAAGTAAATAGTGATAATAAAAAGCTTCTAAAGCTTAGGACAACTCTAATTAAAAAAAATAAAAATGTGAACAAAGAAAATTATTATGATTTAAAAAAGGACTGTGTGTATCATAACAATAAGACGTTTTTTAGAGTTATAACTAAGAATGAAGTGGAGAGATTTTGTGATTTAAGCGGTGATCACAATTATATACATAAAGGAGATAAGCCGATTGTACAGGCTATGCTAATACTTTTGCTATTGGAGGATTATTTAGCTTTAATAAACAGGTATATGTATAATTGTGAGATAACTTATATTATGCCGGTAATAGCAGGTAGTGATATATTTTTATACTGGCAAGATTCTGAAAACTTATTTGGAATAACAGATAATAAAATATGTTTTAAATTAAATTTTATTGGATAGAGCGGAGAGGAGAAATTAAGTTGCGTAAAAAATTAAATATAAGAGATATTATTTATTCAGCGTTATTAGCAGCAATTACTTCAGTTTTAGGCTATGTTGTCATTCCACTACCATTTAGTCCAATTCCTATAACAGGACAATCATTGGCAGTAATGATTGCAGGCTGTGTTTTGACACCAATTCAAGCAGGTCTTAGTATGCTGATTTTCTTATTTATGGGCTGTGCTGGTCTTCCAGTATTTTCAGGAGGAAGAGCTGGACTAGGAATTGTTGTAGGTAAATCAGGAGGATATCTAATTGGATACTTAATAGGTGCAGTTATGATAAGCGTTCTAACACGAAAAAACAAATCCATGATAAATATGTTCTTATCTTGCCTGTTAGGTGGAATAGTGGTAGTCCATTTCTTGGGAATAGCTTGGTTGGGGTTTATTACACAGATTGGTATAAAAAAGGCTTTTGTAATTGGATCTCTTCCATTTTTACCTGGAGATTTATTGAAATCAATAGCAGCTATATTAATTTCAGTCAGGTTAAATAAGGAGTTGAAAAGGCATTAATATGTATAGCTTTAATTCTACATGTAAAAAAGTTTATATGGTTGGAGGTTTAAGGACACCAATAGGTAAAACCAATGGATGCCTAAAGGATTTTCTTCCCGAACAGTTAGCAGCTTATTTAATTAAAGCACTTGTATATAAATATAATCTTCCTAAAGATGCCATAGAAGAAGTTATTCTTGGAAATGCTGTTGGTCCAGGGGGAAATTTAGCAAGATTGAGTTTGCTGGAAGCAGGGTTGCCATTTAAGATATCTGGAACAACTATAGATTTTCAATGTGGCTCCAGTTTGAAAGCTATAAATCTGGCGGCAAGTTTAATAAAATCCGGGGAAAAAGATCTTATTATTGTTGGTGGAGCAGAAAGTACAAGCTTAGCACCTAACAAACAATATAATCCAAGGGATAAAAGATATAGAGGGAAAGATGTATTTTATAAAAGAGCTCAATTTTCTCCTTATTCTATTGGAGATCCTGACATGATAGAAGGAGCAGAAAATTCAGCAAAATACTGCACTATTGAAAGAGAAGCTATGGATATTTGGGCAGTAGAAAGCCACATAAAAGCATTAAAAGGCAGAAATGAAAATAAACTTAAAGATATTATAGTTCCTATAAAAACTGATAAAAATTTAATTATGGAAGATGAGAACATTAGAGAAAACCCTTCTTTAAAACTTATGAAAAGAGCCTTACCAATTTTAAATAAACAGGGTAAAGTAACTGCAGCGAATGCATGTCTTACTCATGATGGAGCAGCTCTTATCGTTATGGCATCGGAAGAAGCAGTAAAAAAATATAATTTAAAGCCCAAAGCTCTATGGATTGGGGGAGATAGTGATGGTGTTGATCCTAATCTATTTCCTCTTGGAGCAATTTCAGCTTCAGAAAAACTATTAAAATCCCATAATTTAAATATAGATAATATAGATTTAATAGAAATAAATGAAGCCTTTGCAGTAAAGGTATTAGCTTTCTTAAAATATTTTAATTTACCGAAAGAAAAAGTTAATGTATTTGGAGGAGCTTTAGCTTATGGTCATCCTTATGGAGCTTCTGGTGCTATTATAATGCTTCACCTTTTAGAGGCGCTTAATGACAAAAATAAAAAAATAGGACTGGCAACATTGGGTGCAGCTGGTGGTCTTGGTGTAGCAACTATGATAGAAAGGTGTGATTAGTATAAAATGTTAATTTTTTCGGGGATATATGAAAATGCAGAAAAAAATCTAAATAAAGTGTGTATGAATTTTCGTAACACAGCTGTTACTTATGGGGAGCTTGTAAAGTACATTGATGAAAGGGCGATATTTTTAGTAAGTAAATATACCAGAGGCGAAAAGGTAATAATAAAAAATGCAAATCCAGTGAATACAATAATTAATTTATTAGCCTGTTCTAGAGCAGGTTTAATTTCTGTTCCGGTAAATGAAAAACTATCACCACTAAAAATTAATAAAATTACAGAGAAGGTAAACCAATGCTGTATAATAGATGATAAATTTACCTTTAATCCAATTGAGAAAAAAGGAGGCTTTACAATTCCACATATTGAAGAGTCAGATATTTTTCTTGGTGCTCTAAGTTCTGGAACTACAGGGCATAATAAAGTTATATGGAGAGATCATAGGAGCTGGACAAGTGCTTTTAGATATCAAAGTGAAGTATTTAATATAAGTTACAAGGATGTACTTTTTTTGGCAGGTTCTCTTTCTTATACTGCAAATCTCAATAGCGCCATGCACATCTTAAATGAAGGTGGAAGCATAGTATTTTCTAAAAGTATTTATCCGAAAACATGGATTAGGGAAATAGAACAAAATAATATTACTAGTATATTTATGGTACCAGCCCATTATAGAATATTATTAAAAGAACTGAAAACTAATCTTTCTAATGTGAATTCATTATTAAGTGCCGGGGATAAGATTGATTCTGAAACTGTCGACTTACTGAAAGAAAAATTTCCTAATGCACATATTTACGAATATTATGGTGCCAGTGAATTGGGGCATGTGGCCTATATGGATTTTAGAAAGAATGATAAAGTAGATAGTGTAGGCAAGGCATTTCCAAAGGTGAAATTTTGGATAGAAGATAATTTAATATGGGCAGAAAGTCCATATATAGCTGCAGATTTCAGACCTAAAGCTTCAGTTGGTGATATAGGAAGAATAGATAATGAAGGGAATTTGTATGTTTTAGGCAGGGAAAACAATACCATAAACAAGGGTGGAGTAAAAATACTTCCTTATAATATAGAAAAAGTATTGGATAATCATCCTGAAATATCAAAATCAGTAGTATTTGGTATAAAGCATCCAGTAAAAGGAGAGGAAATATACGCAGTAATTTTGTCAAAAAGTAATAGTTTGACTATTAAAGATATCAAGGAATATTGTAAAAAAAATTTAGAACCATATTTACAGCCAAAGAAAATAAAAATAGTCAGAGATTTAAAATTGAATTCAAGTGGAAAGATTGATAAGGCAGGTTTGTTTAATAGTTTATAATTCTTATGCCATTTAGTAATTTGTCTTCAATGAAGAGAAAATCTGTTTTGTTAATATATGTTTGTTTTTGATAATCAGTATGCAGCTATTTGAGGATTATGATATTTAAATGAAATATAGAATGAAATGGATGAAAAATAAAAATTCCTTTCTAAACAAGATAGTAGATGATTGGAATGGTCAGCAAATAGCTGGCTTTCAGTCATCTACTATGGGCCTGACACCATGTATTCTAGCGTGTATAGTATATCTGTATCTGATTACTACACACGTCAATTTTTATTTTTCAATATATTTAACAAGTAGAAGGTGCTCATTTTATTTATAACTTATTATATTGCCGCTATTTAACAATAACAGTACCTTTCATTTCTGAGTGAAATGAACAAACATAATCAAAATTACCTGTGCTATTAAAAGTAAATTTGAAGGTATCATTCTTATTTAAAGTAGCGCTTTTAAAGTCCTTACCAGTAACTGTATGAGGTGCTGAATCCATATTAGTCCACATAACGGTATCACCTTTGTGGATAGTTAAAGTTTGAGGATCAAAGCTAAAATTAGTAATTTTCACTTGAATAATTTTTGATGAAGAGGAATCTTGGGTAATGGGTTTATTAGGTGCTGGGCTATTTGAACATGCCGTAAAAATAAACAATGTAACAACCGTTAAAAAAAACATTTTAAATGGTGATGAAATTTTCATAGTAATCCTCCCCTTATAATTATTTTAGTAGTTGTATCAGCCAATTTAAAAAATATTTTCAGTAACTAAATTGACCACTTATAGAAAATATTGCTGGATGAGAATTAATATTTTTTATATTGAATAATGTACTACTAATTATCTTAACTATACACTATTTTTCAGAAAAATTAAATAATTTCATCACTAAAATGGTAGAATGCAGCCAAGCATTTTGTTACTATATATCTGGAGATGATATTAATCTAAAATAAATATTTAAAAAGAAGTAGGAGAAGTTTTCAATGAGCAAACTTTATATAGCTTATGGAAGCAATATGAATCTTGAGCAAATGACGTATAGATGTAAAGGGGCAAAGGTAAAAGGAGTAGGTAGTATAATTGGTTGGAATCTAGTTTTTAGAGGGAACAAAGGCAATGCCTATGCAACAATTGAGCCTGATGAAAATAAAGAAGTACCGGTGGTTATATGGAAGATAGAATCTTCTGATGAAAAGGCTCTTGATAAATATGAAGATTATCCTGAGCTTTATAGAAAGGAAAACATAGTAGCTATTCTCAATGGTGGAGAAGTAGAAGCTATGGTTTATATCATGAATGGCAAGTCTATAGAAAAACCAAGAAAAAGATATTACGAAATTATAAGGCAGGGATATATTGATAATGGCATTGATGTTGGAATTCTAGAGAGGTTTTTAGAAAAAAATATTTAAAAATAGTGGATGAAAGTAATAATACTAATAAAAAAATAGAAAAGAAGAGCTTATAAGGCTTTGTGAAAGGAAAAATTATGAAAGGAAATAAAATTACCTACAAGTCAATTGATGAATATATTTCAAATTTTCCTCCTGAAGTTCAGGAAATACTTAAAAATTTAAGAAAAGTTATAAAAGAGTCTGCACCAGATGCAGAGGAAAAGATAAGTTATCAAATGCCTGCTTTTGCGTTACATGGAAATTTAGTATATTTTGCTGCATATAGAAATCATATAGGATTTTATCCAACTTCCAGTGGAATTGATGCATTTAAACATGAATTATTGGAATATAAAACATCAAAGGGAGCAGTACAATTTCCTATAAAAAAGCCACTGCCTTATGAATTAATAAGTAAGATAGTTAAATTTAGAGTTGCTGAGAATATAAAAAAAGCAGAAGAAAAATTGAAAAAGAAGAAGTGATTTTATTAAAGAACTTAATGATAAATGACTTTGGAGGATGTATATAAGATTAAAGCATTGACATTTCAGAAAAAAGGTAATATATTATCTATATAGGTAATGTATTACCTTAATTATTATGAATAGGTGATAATTATGAATAAACTTGAATTGATGACTGATCAACAGTATTTGTTTGGGGCTATTTTTGTAGCTGCAAACAGGATGGATACTTTACTTGGAAGGGAATTTAAAAAGTTTGATATTACAACAAAACAATGGTTTTTATCAATTATTATAGACAATTTATTTGATAAGCCACCTACTATAAAAGAAGCTGCAAGGGAAATGGGGAGTTCTCACCAAAACGTCAAGCAGGTAGCTTTAAAGTTGGAACAAAAGGGATTATTAATTCTAGAAAGAGATAAAAGGGATTCTCGCGCAATCAGACTTAAGTTATCAAAGGCTAGTTTTGAATTTTGGGAAAAACTGAGAGGGGAGGGCGATATCTTTATTCAAGCATTATTTAAAGATATGAATAAAGACGAAATAGAAATGGCAAGAAGAGTAATGGAGAAAATGTTGTCGAACATTAGTGAGTTATACAAGAAAAGTGAGGAGATATAAAATATGACTGACATCAATTATCAAACTAAAGCTGATAAAATCTTATTATATTTTACTGTTCCAATAGTTATCCTTATTGCAATATGCAGTGGCATAGGAATTTGGTACCAAGATTTATATTCAAGAGAAACTATAGATTGGCTGTCACAAACTATTGGACAGGACATTTCAAATCTTTTTTTTGTAGTGCCAATTTTGCTAGTATCTTCTTTTTATGCTTCAAATGGAAATAAAATTGCTAAAATTATATGGATTGGGACAATGATTACAAATATTTATTCTTATGTTATATACTGCTTTGCTGTTCATTTTAACTTTTTATTTCACGTTTATTGTTTAATATTAGGTTTATCAATTTATTCAGTAATTTATTTCTCCATTAATAATTTTAAAGAAGACTTTAGAAATTGGTTTACTGAAAAAGTGCCAACTAAGGCAATAGGAAATTTCTTATTAATTATAGCTGTTATATTCGTTTTATTATGGCTTTCTCAATCACTGCCTGGGGTTTTCACCAATACAGTACCAGAGAGCATTAATAGCGGTGGTTTGCTTACAAATCCAGTTCACGCTTTAGACTTTTCTTTTTATTTGCCATTGATGTTTATATCTGCTGTAATGCTTATTAAAAAGAAAACACTTGGATATCTTTTAGCGCCAATGATGACCGTTTTTGGTATAATTACTAATATCAATATTATATGCTTAATGTCTGTTTCCATGGAAAAAACATCTTCCAATAACATGCCGATGATTATTGTTTTCAGTATATTTACAATTGTTTGTTTGGGATTTTTATGGTTAATGCTTAAGAATATTTCAAAGCAATCTAATACATAATGTAAGAAAAGAAGTAAAATATATGTAAGAATACCAATTACAGAAGATGAAGCGGTTGTTTCATCTCCTATTTTTTATTTACTAAACTTTTTTCATAGTTTTCAACCATTTTCTTTATCATACTGCCTCCGACTTCACCACATTTTTCCGCAGGGATTTTGCCCCATAGTTTGTCTTTATTACCTTGAGGAATATCTATTTTTAGCTCCTGTGCTACTTCTTCTTTAAATTTATCTAGTTTTTTTTCTGCTCCTGGAACCAAAGCATCTTTTCTATTACTCATATTGCTGCCTCCTTAAAATGATGTTATAAAGATAGGATTTACACTTTAGAGGAATTTAAAACATGAAAGGTTATATTTAATAAGTATGTGAACTACTCTAACTTAAAGAAGTAAGAGCTTCCTGATTCCTAGAGTTCGTAACCTACACTCTCCACGGGCTTGAAATCCCCTTGCACCAAGGTACTGTACGATAATGCTCTGTATACGAGCCTTGAATATTTTACGTAGGGAAGGCATAGCTTGGTTATCGCATTTTCGTATTCTCCCTACAACCATATATATTCAGTTTACAAAGAGCAACTAAGATTTATATTATACCTAAAATAATAATTATTATACAAAAATCCAGGCATAATTAGTTGGAACTCATCTGGAGAATTATCAATAGGTCTGCTGCCTCTAACATCTGCACCATGATTTGTACTAAATAAACTATTAAACCCTATTAAGCTAAAAAATGTAAATAATAGCTGTAACAGAAAATAGTTTAAAATCATATAATATATAATGCATTCATATTAAGAATTAAATTATTGGAGGAATATAATGATTGATACCAAAACTGTTGTAATTGGAGCATTTTTTGCAGCTATAGCGGCTTTATTTCAATTAATACCTACTTTCTTTTCCGAAATATTTGTATTTCTCACTATATTTAGTGCAGTGCCTATTTATATTGTTTCAAGGATAAATCCTAAAGTTGGTGTTTTATCATATTTTGTAGCAAGTATGATTGTTATGCTTTTTAGCACACATGAAGGACTATTTTTTTTATGTACTAACGGAATTATTGGGATTTCACTTGGAATATGCAGTTATTATATGAAAACGAAGGCTATTATTTGGTTTTTAAGTTCTCTTGCCCTAACTATTACATTAAGTATTATGAATTATGGAATTGGTATACCTGTTTTTGGCAGTAAAATTCTACGCCTCCCTTATTTGGGAGGCTCATCTTTTTGCAAAGTAAAATATTGATTCGTACCAGTGAGATAATAAAGAAAGGCAAAAAATAAAGCACCTTTTAGGTGCAGCCAGTGAAGAAATGTGGTTATCAAGCTGTTCAGTGTGCTAGTAGCACTACAAGTAATATGTCCCTATGGAGCTAACACCATCCGTTTTACGGATGGTGTTGATTTTTAGAAACTAATAAAAACTTATTAGATTTGAAAGATAGCCAAAGTTTAATATGGGAAAAATAAGTAAATGAAGATTTAAATTTTCAGCACATAACAATAATTTTATGTGGAGTGGTTTGAGCAGGTATACTCATTGTGACAGCGCCATAGGTAACAATTAGATTTCGGTTTGCAGGATTTCTGGTAAATGATTGCCCATTTTCTAGTAATATCTGTGTATATGGGGCAATGTTTAATTTTAATGTATTATCGCTGCTAATTAGCTCACTATTAAAATAATCCACTTTTACATTTCGAAATTGCGTATCTTTGGCCATAACAATTGCTTGAAATTGTGGTGGAAAAATGAAAGGAGTAGCTGCATTAGCATCATAAAATCCAATTACCATATCTCCTACTGCTACCATTTCATGGTCTACAAAGTAAGTAGATGGTGCTACCACGAAATTTACCAAAGTTCCATATCTGTCTTGTACAGATATTAATTTATAGCATCCTGCTCCTTCTCCAGTTTCATCTATTAAAAATTCATTAATTGAAGTAATAACGCCATGAAAAGCTTGAAATTTTATCATTTTATTCCTCCACTATTTTTTAAACTCTTATTCTATATTATGCGTTCTTAAGGCTTTGTGTCACCGTTAGTAAAGTAAGTAGCATAAACAGATTTCTAAGTAGCGATATTTATAATACTTAGAAATCGTTATTAAGGCACTTAGTACTTTTTACTTCCACTTGAATAATATGTGAGCATTAGAGGGGATAGCAGCGAATAAAAATCCGTTATATTCTGCGTAAAATAAAGAACGTTCAATTATTGGATTGGATGTTCTTTTATTTTTATTATTGTTTAATTATTTGTTAAATAATTTTAATACATACATTAATATTACTTACAAGTAATTAACATTTTTTAGTTATTTATGAAAAAATATAATAATATTGTCGTATTAACAAATATAATAAATATATTAAAATAAAATACAATATGATAAAATATTTTTAGATAAAATATGATAGATTATTACTACGTATAAATAAAGTATATAGTATAAAAGCAGGGGGAGATAGTCATGAAATATACTTTGAAGAAAAAGATTGAAGTACCATTTTTACAGAGTAAAAACAGTATAATTATTGGAATCAATAATGAGTTTATAAAACTCACTGGTTATTCAAAGGATGAATTGATAGGAAAATCACTTTATGAAATAAGTTTTATGTTAAGACTTAACTCTCAAATATGTATTGATAATATTGAAAGTGATTACAATTGTTATATGTTTACTAAATCATGTGAAGCAAGAGAAATTGCTATTTTATGTAAACCTTTAGAGCATGAAAATGAAAAAATGTATTTTTTTAAAGAAAAAGTAAATTCACGGATTGAAAATAAATTTCATGTTATTAATAAACTTTTATCAGATAATAAAGTTGGTATAGGAATCTATAATGCATCTAACTTAATACTTCTTACAGCAAATCAACTCTATTTAGATTTATTAGGTAAATTTTATGACAAAAAAGAAATTACTGTAGGTAAAAAAATAAGTGAATTTGTACATATATGGGAAGATAGTAAAACCAAAGAAGTATGGATGAATGTTGTTAATACAGGAGAATCTTTTTATGGTAAAGAAATAAAAATACAAACAAAAAATTGGGGGAATTATTATGTTGACAATAATATAATATCTGTTATAGAAGAGGGGAAAGTAAAATATATTATTTCAATTGTAGAAGATGTAACAGAAAAAACATTATCAAGAAAAAACAGTGAAGAACAAGCTAAAATTATTGAACAACAAAAGGAAGAATTAGAAGCAATTATTAAAAATATGTCTGATGGCATGTTTATTGTATATAAAGATGGCAGAGTAATTCCTATAAATGATATGGCCAAAAAAATTGTTTATAAGTGTGGTAAAGAAATGTATATAAAAGATATTTATAAAACAATTACTTATTATGATTTAGAAGGAAATATAATTCCATTTGAAGAATTGCCATCGATGGTTGCGCTTAAAGGTAAAACAGTAAAAAATAAGAGGTTACTACTTAAACAATCTGATAAAGAAATATTTGTTGAAACTAGCACTTCTCCCATTTTCAATAAGGACGGTAATGTATCTATGGCTGTAACATGTACGCACGATATAACAGATTTAGTGAAGAAAGAAAAAATTATTAAACAGCAAAAGGAGGAGTTAGATACAATTATTGAAAATATGTCTGATAGTTTAATGATTTTCGATAAAAATGGTAGCTATACTACATTTAATAAGTCAGCCAGAGATACTTTTTTAATTGAATCTATAAATGTAAATAAAATAGGAGATTCTCTTAAACAATATAGATATTTTGATGTAAATAAACAATTAATTACTTATGAAAATCTTCCAGCTAAAAGGGTAATAAAGGGTGAAAAACTATTAGGATATAGAATGGTTATGAAAATTAATGATAGTGTTATTTATGCTGATGTAAATGGTACTCCAATATATGACAATGAAGGTAATTTTATTGCAGGAATATTATGCTGTCGTGATGTTACTGGAAAGATAAAACATGAAGAAGATTTATTAATAAAAACCCAATATAATTTTTTAAATAGCATGATAGACAACCTTGATTTACCTGTTTTAAGATTATCATATCCAGATTTTAAGATTACAGATATTAATCAAAAGGCTTATAATTTTTTAAAGGGATTAAAACCAGAAATAAAGTCCATATCTTCTCTTAAAGGACAGAATTATACGGAAATTATGCCTGACTGTGATAAAGTCAGCGTTCTCAAACATATTCGAAATGTACTAGAGAAAAAGGAAACGTCCTATATAAAATATAGAAGTATAGTGGCTTCTGGAAAAGAAATGTTTGTTCAAAAAATTTATCAGCCTATAGTAGGAATTAATGGTGAAATTACTGAAATTGTTGTAATTATAATAGATGTAACTAAGGAAATAAAAGATAAGCTTCATGTTGAAGAAAACCTCAAGATGCAGGAGGAATTCTTAGCTAATATAACACATGAACTTAAAACTCCCCTAAATGTGATTTTTAGTTCGTCTCAACTATTTGAATTATATTTGAAAAATAATTCTTTAGGAGATAATAAGGATAAGATTAGGAAAATTATCTATAGTACAAGACAAAATTGTTATAGGCTAACAAAGCTTATAAGTAATATAGTAGACTTGTCTAAGATAGAGTCAGGTTTTTTTGAATTAAATTTATCTAATGAAAATATAGTATATATTGTTGAAGATATTGTCCAATCAGTATCAGAATATGTTCAGAGTAAAGGAATGAGGATTATTTTTGACACAAATTCAGAAGAAAAGATTATTGCTTGTGACACTGATAAAATTGAGAGAATCATTCTTAACCTTATTTCTAACGCTATTAAGTTTTCTGAGCCAGGGGATGAAATTTATGTGGATGTATTTGATAAAGATGATACTGTTGAAATATCAGTAAAGGATAATGGTATAGGAATTGCCAAGGATTGTTTGAATATTATTTTTGAAAGATTCAAACAAGTTGATAAATCCTTTGCTCGTAATGCTGAAGGTAGTGGTATTGGACTATGTCTTGTAAAGTCGATTGTTGAGTTACACGGTGGTAAAATAAGAGTGGAAAGTAAATTAGGTAAAGGCAGTAAATTTAATATAGAACTTCCTGCCAAAACCATATCAAATTTAAATAATATTTCTAAAAATAGACAACAAAATAGTAAGATCGAAATGGTAAATATTGAATTTTCTGATATTTATTCATAGTATTTTTAAGTACATAATTTATTTCAGTCACCCACTTTTAGTGGGTGACTGATTTTGTCAAGTATTTTCTATTTATATGTAATATTATATCAAATTTTAGCAGATGTTTAATTGATTTTTTATATTTTAAAAAAATATAGAAAAATATTATAGTTTTAGTTATAATAGTAATAATATAAAAATTAACATTAAAGTAACACAATGTACAATTATATCCAAGTATAATTAATGTATGTCATTTCAATAATTACAAACCCAATTTAAACCCATATACATTTTCAATATATTTTAGGTTTAAAAGTATACTTTTTATTCATATAAACATTTAAAGGGCAATATTACATTTATTTATATCCAAGTATTGGGTTTTATAGCCATTGAAAACCTATGCAATTAAAGGGGGAGCCTTATTATGAAGAGAGTGGTAATAACTGGTGTAGGTGTAGTTTCACCTTTGGGTTCAGACATAAGAAAATTTTGGAATTCAATAAAGGAAGGTAAATCGGCAATTGATTATGTATCAAGCATTGATGTTACTGATATGCCAACAAAAGTAGCTGCGGAAATAAAGAATTTTGATCCAATGGATTTTATGAATAGAAAGGAAATTAGAAAGGCTAGTCGTTTTATGCAGTTTGCTATTGCGGCATCTCAAATGGCCATTGAGAACTCAAAGCTAGATGTAGAAAAAGTTGATAAATATGAGATGGGAGTTATAGTTGGATCAGGAATTGGAGGCATGGAAGTAATTGAAAAACAATATGACACATTGTGCAAACGAGGATCAGGCAGAATAACCCCTTTTTCCATTCCAATGATTATTCCTAATATGGCATCCAGTGAAATTGCAATAAGGTATGGTGCGAAGGGTTACAATGAATGTGTTGTTTCAGCTTGTGCTACAGGTACCAATGCTATTGGAAATGCTTTTAAGATCATACGTAATGAGGAAGCCAAGATAATGATAACCGGTGGTGCAGAGGCAGTTATAACTCCTTTGGTATTTTCAGGTTTTTGTGCAATGAGAGCTATGTCTAAATCTAATAATCCGAGCAATGCCAGTAGACCCTTTGATGCTGAAAGAGATGGTTTTGTAATGGGTGAAGGTGCTGGTATTTTAGTATTGGAAGAACTTGAACATGCCTTAAGAAGAGAAGCTAATATATTAGGAGAAATAGTTGGATATGGTTGCACTAATGATGCATATGATATAGTTGCTCCAAATCCTGAGGGTGAAGGAGCGGCAAGATGTATGTTAAAAGCTATTCAAAATTCAAGAATTAGTACTGAGGACATAGGATATGTAAATGCTCATGGAACATCTACAGTATATAATGATAAAATGGAAACTTTAGCTATTAAAAGGACCTTTGGTGAGCAAGCTAAGAGCATTCCCATTAGTTCTACTAAATCTATGACAGGGCATTTACTTGGTGCTTCAGGGGCAATTGAGGCAATTATTACAACCCTGGCATTAAAAGACGGATTTTTACCTCCAACTATTAATTATAATACTAAAGACCCTGAGTGTGATCTTGATTATGTTCCTAACGTTGGAAGAAGTGCAGATATTAATTTTGCCTTGTCAAATTCTTTTGGATTTGGAGGGCATAATTCAACACTTGTGTTTAAAAAATACTAAAATTATTTAGATTTAGTTATGTAATATAAATTTACAACATACATCTTGGGGGGATAAGTAAGAACAAGTTAAATACTTTAGTTGATTTTTTGCAAAGTAGAATTATTGGGAATAAAGGGATAGTTTTTATAAATAATAAAGAAGATAAATTTGTCACATATAATGAGCTTTATAATAAAGCACTTAAAGCTTTAAAAGGCTTACAAAATAAGGGTATAAAAAAGGGTAGTGAATTAATTCTTTTAATAGATGATAATGAGAGTTTTTTAGTTTTATTTTCTTAAATTGCGATAATAGTATATTATCGAAGTAATAAAAGCGGCTAGAATGTTCACAAGTAGGTCAGTTGAGGTATCTTCAAGCCCACCTTGTGTCATATTAGTTTTAAATAAATAATCTCCTATAAACTCAAACATCTCCCACAGTGTACCTAAAGTTATTGAAAAGTTAAATGCAAATATTGCATTAAAAAGAGTGAATCTCTGCTTCGTAATTTCTTGTTTCTTTCTAATAGTCTCTTGTATTAAATATAATGCTATTATAACTGCATAGCCGCCAAATGTAGCGTGAAGAAATAGATCCCACCACCAAAATTTATTATAGAATTGCTTAATTTCCCCCAGATATTGTGCAAAAAAGATAAATAATAAAGTTATTAATTTAAATGTATAAGGCAGTATTATGTTCTTTATATTAGCAATATAGGTAATTATAAAGGGAATCATAAGACATATAATGGACAGTAGTGATAAGGTTAAGAGTTTCCATTGTCTTGATAAAATACCAGTGATAGCTGTAGTTGTGAGAATTAGTTCAAATAGCACAGCAACTCCAATTGTTAGTCTGTTATCCTTATTAATCATTAAAATATGTATCCTTTCTACCTATTTGTATTTATTATGAACAAAGTATATTTGTATAAGAAATTTATTTTAATTCATAATAATTATTTTCCTTCTATATAAAATTTATATGCATAGGATCCAAAACTTCACATAAAAAACTATAAGATTATATGATTTTTTCTACATAGTTTTAAATTAGTTAAAATAATAACAAGTAATTTAAAAAGTAATCAAAATATATAAAAGCGTTTACATGCAAAGAAAAGAAGGCTTAAAATTAGAAGTAGATGAATTAAAACTTTAATAAAAGAATATTTGTAAAAGAGTATTTAAATAAATTATGGAGGAATTAGAATGAAAATAATTATTACTGGAGACAAGGGCTTTTTAGGCAGCAGATTAGCTAGTAAATTAAAAAGGAATCATACCGTTATAGGTTTAAATAGAGAAATTGGTGATATAAGTAATTTCAGGGTTGTATATGATTTTATATCAAAGCACAAACCGGATGTTGTAATTCATTGTGCTGCTATTGGAGATATAAGAAAATGTGAGAAAAATAAAGAACTGGCATACAAATCGAATTATATAGCAACAAAAAATATTGCATCTGTCTGTGCTGATAATAATTCTAGAATGATATATATAAGTTCAGATCAGGTTTATAATGCATTTACAGATGAAGAAATTAGTGAACTTACTCCAACTAATCCTAATAATTATTATGGTGAGTTGAAAGTGATTAGTGAAAAAGATGTACAAAATATAGTACCCAAGAATCATATAGCTAGAATTGGATGGCAATATGATTGGTGCACTTCAGGAGTGTATGATAGCAGGGGTGGGATATTGGAATTAGTGTCAAAAGCTATTCTAACAAATAGTCCTATTTATTGCAATTCTAATTCATATCAATATATATCGTATGTCCAAGATACAATTGATGCTTTAATTAAAATGGTAGAACAAATTATACCCTATGGAGTGTATAATGTAACCCAAGAAACGGATAAATCAATTGAACAAGCATTCATATTTACAATGAAAAGTATTGGGGCAAATGATAAAATTATCAAAAGCTTAGTATTGCCAAAAGAGGATGGAAAACCACATAATTTATGCGCAAAAGCATTTAACCTGGAAATGTGTGGATATAAAATGCCTTCATTTGAAGCTGGCATTTTAAGATGTGTTTCAGAGCATAATGCTAAATAAAATTTTCTACTATATAGTTTTTTTGGATTTACGCTAAAATGTGTGCTTAACTTTTATGATCTGTTTCTTTAATTAGTTTGCATTTTCCATTTTTCAGCTCTGTGACTATAGAGAAAAGTTAAATAAAATGTCTCACTTTAAGAGTTGAACTTCCTTCTATAGTCGCATTTTTGACATAGAGGTTCAACTACATTTCTATTGGAAAATCCGTTGTATAATGTGTTAGCTCTTTCATTTTCTATAATGTCTTCAAAGTGAGTATATTGTATATTACCTAAATTAATTACACCTTCACCATCAAGACAGCAAGGAACTACGGTACCGTCTACTAGAATAGCCACCTGGTCTCTTAAGGCATAGCAAAAGCCATATAAACTATCTTCACTTTCATTTATGTCAGGCCAATTAAAACGAGGCGCCTGGTTTAAGTATACGTTGTGAGTAAGCTTTATGCCTCTCTGCTGAGCTAGTTTCTCTTCTATCATATAATCTAGATTAAAAGCATCTTCTATTTGTCTGAGAATATATCTATTCTTCTCTTTACTAAGGTTAATATTGTTGTCTTCACTTAGATTCCACAATCTGAGTGCTGAAATGATATTTGTATTCCTTGAGGCTTCTTTTGCGAAGATTAAAATCTCATCTAAGTATTTCTCCATAGTAGTAGTTTTTACATTGGCATCAAAGCTGTGCAGTGAAAAATTTACTTGTCTAAGAGCAGGTTTACTCAGCAGCGTATGCTTTGAACTTTCTATAAGTGTACCATTTGTGGTTATATTTACTTTATAACCATGGGTGTGAGCCACATCTAAAAACTTGCCTAGTTGTGGATGCAGGGAAGGTTCTCCTTTAACATGAAAATATATATGCTTAGAATGATTTTTAATTTGGCTTAGTATTTTTTCAAATAGTTCAATTTTCATAAATTCAGGATTTCTCTCACACTTAGGGCAAAATTCGCAATTTAAATTACAAACATTAGTTATTTCTATATAAGTCTTCTTAAATTTTTTCATTAATAAAATCTCCTCACATTGAGCAATCACTATAATTGATTTTAGGCATCTTTAAAAAATAATACTATTATTCAAATCACATTATAAGAAATATAATCAATATTAGCAAGAGAATAAATTTATGCAATAATTTCAATTGAAAAAGATGAAACAGCGTTTACTACATAAATGTAGGTAATTGACACAAAGTATTTATATAACTAGAATTAAAGATGAAATATATGGATGATGGCGGAAAAAATATAAAATTGAAAGGATGAACAGTATGGCTGAAAAAACTATTGTGGAGAAATTAAAATTAAATCAGTATAATTCCATAGTAATAATTAATTTACCAGATTCAGAAAAAACATATTTTAGTAATTTAAAAGAATATGATTCTGATTTTAATAAAGATAAATATGATTTGATTTTTGCATTTGTTTTTAATATTAATGGCTTAAAAGAAACAATTATTGAAATTATTAAAAAAGATAGATTAAATGATAATGGATATTTATATATTGCATATCCTAAAAAGGGTAATAAAGTATATCCAGATTTTGTTCATCGAGATGAAATTTTCCCTAGTTTAAATGTAGATGCAAATGGAGATGGGTATGTTGGAGACAGCAATATAAAATTTGCACGAATGGTAAGTTTAGATGAGACATTCACTATTGTGGGCTTAAAGGAAGCTGGATCAAGTAAAGGCAAGTCTTCAACTGATAGTAGTCAATGTGTGGATGACTATGTCAAATATATCCATGAAATTGAAGTATATCTTTCTAATAATTCTGTTTTGTCAGAGTTCTATAAAAACTTAACTCCTGGATATCGAAAAGATTGGGCAAGATATGTTTATAGTGCTAAACAGGAAGCAACTAGAAAAAAACGTTTGTCAGAAATGGAAATGATACTGAGTAAAGGATTCAAAACAAAAGAACTTTATCGTCAGTCGCTTTCATAAACAGAGTTCTTTGTTTCGGGTGGAGTTTTTTTCTCCATCTGAAACTTACTAACAGAGTTCTTAGTATCGGTATTTTCGATACTTAGAAATCGTTGTCCTTTAGGGTAAATCGTTATCCAGGGACGTAGCAGCCGTTATCTCCCACTTTGATAGAAAAGCAGAGAACCAAAATCTTGGATTTTGTGTGAATCGCTTTCGCTGTGTGCGATGGGAGTATTACGGATGGTAGTCATCGGATAAAAAAGAAATTGGAAAGAATAATAACAATTCTAGAATAATATTAAACTTTGTAAATTTTTACTTAAACTTGTTGAATTGGCAAAGGATAATTATGAGTTGATAACAGCGTGACATCCTTGTATAATTCCTGTAAATTTATTGGGAGTAGAACTCCCAATAAATAATGATTATTGATGTTTAGCATAAAATTCATTATAGTTTTTAAGTTCTCGTTTTAAAAGATTTGGTGTGTCTAGTTTGTACGGACAATGATTTTTACAGTGTCCACATTCTATACAATTATTTATTAGTTCCATCTTTTCTTTAAAATTATCTTCTAAGAAACCTTTGTATGGAGCTCTTCCTAAAAGCAGCGTTATTCTTGCAGAGGTAGGAATATCTATTCCAGCAGGGCATGGGAGACAATATCCGCAGCCTCGGCAGAAATCTCCAGCTAATTCAGAACGATCCTTATTAATAATGGACCACATGGCTTCGTCTAATGCTGGTGGATTTTTTTCAAGGGCAATAAATTCATCTAATTCAGATTCTCTTTGTATACCCCATATTGGAACAAGGTTATCAAATTGTCTTAAGAATGCAAATGTAGATGCGGCATTGGTTATGAGCCCGCCTGAAAGAGCCTTCATTGCAATGACTCCAATATCTTTTTGCTTACATTCGTCTATAAGCTTTAAATCATTGTCGGCAGATAGAGAACTTAAAGGAAACTGTATAGTATCGTATAACTCAGAATTTGCAGCTTCTATAGCATTCTTTATTTTATGATTTGTAATTCCTATAAAACGAATCAAGCCTTGCTTTTTAGCTTCTAAGAGGCCGGCATAGAGACCTTCTGGATCTTCAGGGTTAGGCAGTTCACCAGGGTTATGTAGTTGAAGAATATCTACGTAATCTGTCTTTAAATTTTTTAAGCTTGTCTGAAGATGCTCTAGTAAAGTTTTCTTATCCTTTGCATGACTTTTAGTAGCTATTATAATATCTTTTCGCACATCTGCAAGGGAATAACCTATTTTTTCTTCACTATCAGAATACATTCTTGCAGTATCAAAAAAATTTATTCCATTGTCATAAGCTTTACGTAAAATCTTTTTAGCCTCTTCAAAGGAAACCCTTTGTATAGGTAAGGCACCAAAACCACTTCTTGTTACCATTAAATTTGTTCTTCCTAATCTTATTTTATCCATAATAACACCTCCGTGTATTTTTATATAAAGAATCTTAAAATAATACATTGACAAATATGTAAATTTATAGCTGTGGTATCCATTCTGTCAATATAAAATTATCAACTATCAATAATTATACAATAATATAGCTAATTAATACCATAAATTTTAGACAAAAGTAAATAATAATTAACTGTTTGAACAACCAAGTACATATACAATATAAAAGCTTTATTAAGTTATGAAGCGTTTTTATTATGAGTAGATTAAAAAATTTATTAGCTTTCTATTGAAATTTTAATGAAGAAAAAGATGAATATTTAAAGGATTTTAATAAAAAAAGTCGAAATAATTAAACTATGTAGCTTTAAAAAATCATAATTTAGCGAAATTTTGTTAAATATAGTAATTAGCGGAGTGGTGATATGTTTCTATCAATAATAAAAAAAATTTACTCAATGCTAAAAATTAATGAAAGAAATAGATTTAAATATGAATGTATTAAAATATGTTTTATATATTTAGTGATTGGTTTTCTTTGGATTTACTTTTCAGATAGGATTGCAAATAAACTTGTGACCAATGAGGGTATTCTATTAATTATAAATACATATAAAGGTTGGCTATATGTTGTTGTAACTTCAACTATTCTCTATTTATTAATAAGTAGTCTTCTAAAAAAAGTTTACTTAATGGAAAAGAAACTCAATGAAAGTTATGAAGAGCTATCAGAAGCTAATGTAGAACTTGCTGCATATGTGGAACAATTGACCGCTTCTGAAGAGGAACTAAGAATTCAATATGATCGAATTATTGAAAGTGAAAAGAAGTTAAGCAAAAGTGAAGAAAAAAGTAGAAATATTATTAAAGCTATGCCTGATTTATTATTTATTCTTAATCATGAGGGTCGTTTCTTAGATTGTGAGGCAAATGACGAAAATATTTTGATAATGCCAAAGAAAGTTTTTATTGGGAAAACTATTTGGGAAGTTATGCCTAAAGAGATAGCTGAAATGGCTTACGAAAGAATGGAATTGCTGCTTAAAGGCGGGGGACTGCAAAGTTTTGAATATAAATTGAAAATTAAAGATAGGGAACGTTATTATGAACTTAGAATGGTTCAAAATAGTAAAGAAGAAGTGCTGGCTATATCAAGGGATATTAGTGAACAAAAGCAAATGGAGCAGAAGCTAGAATATTTAAGTTATCATGACCAACTAACAGGTTTATATAACAGAAGGTTTTTTAAAGAGGAGCTAAAGCGATTAGATATGGAAGGAAATCTTCCTTTGAGCATTGTTATGGGAGATGTAAATGGATTAAAACTTATCAATGATTCCTTTGGTCATATCATAGGAGATGAATTACTTAAAAAAGTAGCAGAAGTTATCAGAAAAGGATGTAGAGCAGATGATATTATTGCTAGATTGGGAGGAGATGAATTTGTAATTCTTTTACCCAAAACAGACACTTATGAAACGGAACAAATTGTTAAGAGAATTAAAGCTATAGCCTTAAAACAAAAAGTAAATTCTGTTAATGTATCTATTTCCTTCGGTTATGAAGCTAAGAAGAATAAAGAGGAGAAAGTTCAGGATGTTTTAAAAAAGGCTGAAGATCATATGTATAAGAAAAAACTCTTTGAAAGTCCAAGTATGAGAGGAAAAACTATAAGCGCTATCATTCGTACACTTCATGAAAAAAATAAAAGAGAAGAACAGCATTCCTTTAGAACTTCGGAATTATGTAAAGATATGGGGAAAGCCATTTGCTTACCTGAAACGGAAATTGAGGACCTTAGGACTGCTGGCTTACTTCATGATATAGGAAAAATAGCTATAGAAGAAAATATACTTAATAAGCAGGAGAGGTTAACAGATGAAGAATTTGAAGAAATAAAGAGACATCCAGAAATAGGTTATAGAATACTTAGTACAGTGAATGATATGTTGGAAATATCGGAATATGTATTAGCTCATCATGAAAGATGGAATGGAACAGGATATCCAAAAGGACTGGAGAGGGAAAAAATACCACTTCAATCAAGAATTATAAGTATAGCTGACTCCTATGATGCTATGACCAGTGAAAGAAGCTATCGTAGTCCTTTAGCAGAAGAGGTTGCCATACAGGAACTGCAAACAAATTCAGGTACCCAGTTTGATCCAGAACTAGTAAAGGTGTTTATTGAAAAGGTATTAAAGAAATAGCTGAATTAATCGGAAAGCATTTAATTTTTGGGGATTAAATATTTTTGCCATATAAGATATTATTATTGTAATTATGAATGTTATAGAAAATTGAAAAAATAAGTATTATAATATAATTAAATAATTTGGGATAATATGTATATGATAAAGATACTAAATATAACTTATATCTTATTAAGAGGGTGATTGCAGATGCATAAACTTGTCATTTTGAGAAACACTTCTCAAAAATATTTAAATAAGCTAGAATTACTTGCACCAGATTGGAAAATAATTAGTGGGAGGAGACCTATAGACTACTCGGATTAGAGCAGTTTAGAAAAATGAAGAGTACTGCCTTCTATATTAATGTTGGTAGAGGAGAAACAACTGACCAGGAGTCATTAATTAAAGCCTTGGAAGAAAATTTAATTGCTGGAGCTGGCTTAGATGTATTTGATGAGGAGCCACTTACTAAAGAAAGTCCTTTATGGAATTTTGAAAATGTAATAATCACTCCTCATATTTCTGGAGTAACAGATAATTATGAGGATAGGGCCATGGATATATTTATAAAGAATTTTCAATGCTATTTAAAGGGAGAAGAGCTTAAAATTAATGTGGTTGATTTAGATAAGCAATATTAAAAATTGTTACTATAAGTAAATGGAATTTTAAAAAGCTGAGAATGAATCATATATTCTCAGCTTTTTAAACATTAATATAACTTACATATTTATTTTTTAGATATGATTATTTACCAGGATTTATAAACATCTGAACCCAATAAGGAGTTCCATTTTTATCCTTAGCAACACCAACTCCAATTTCTGTAAAGTTAGAATTTAATATATTCGCTCTATGTCCTGGAGAATTCATCCATGAATTCATTACGTCAGCAGGCGTTTTTTGCCCATAGGCGATATTTTCACCAGCCGCTGTATAATTGATTCCAAATTTTTTCATCATATCAAAGGGTGAACCATAAGTAGGTGAAGTATGACTAAAGTAATTTTTATCAATCATATCTTGAGCTTTAGTTGCGGCCACTTTAGACAATTCAGCATTAGCTTTAAGTGGAGCTAGTCCATTTTTACTTCTTTCCACATTAACTAGTCTGATTACTTCATTTGCTTCTGCACTTATGATAGATGATTGTCCACTATTTTGTGTTGGTTGTGTAGTTGCAGGATTTGAGTTTGTAGTAGTTGTAGGATTATTAGTAGTGTTTGTTGATGGTTTAGTAGTTGTTGTAGTGTTGTCACTATTTGTAGTTGCCTTTGTTGAAGTAGCAACTGTCCAATTTTTAAATTGAGGATATTTATTTAAAATGTCTTTTAAAGAAATTTGTTGTTGAGCTGTTGAGTTAGTACAGGTTATCTCTGCTGCTTTTGCAATAGTAGGCATAATAGTTGTTACAGTTCCTGATATAACAAGTGTGGCAATTATCGATTTAATTGTCTTATTCATAAGAATAAACCTCCTAAAAATTTGATTTGTTAAAAGTTATATTAAAGCAAAAAATATTTAATATAATTTAACACAAGTTTTCTTGTCCTTTTAGAAAACTTATTTTAGAGTATAGATAACAGATATGAATATAATGATTCTATTTTGTGAACTGAATAAAAACATTTATAAAAATCATCAGTATATTGTGGTAATATAGTATTAAATTTACTTACGGATATAAATAAAGCTGTATATATTATAAAAATCATTAAAAATATGCTAATTATGAAATTTATACAATATTAATTTAGCCATAGGAAAATAAATAGTAAGTGAAATATCAGGACTATACTGACTGCCTATTTTTTGAAAATGCATAAAACAGTTTAAGTAATAAAAATATTATATGAAAGAAGTTGATTAAAGGAAAAATATTTAAGCATTTGAAGCACAGTTAAGTCAAAATGAAATTGTTGGTAAAATAAAAATGAGGTGTATTTTGAAAGATAAAAATTTTAGTTCTATTTTAAAGATTGCAATTATAATTATAATTTTTTCAGTCTGCATTGGGTTTGTTGAAATGATTTTTTTAACCAGTCAAAATAAACATACCAATACTGGTGTTGATACAAGTGTAGCTAAAGCATCTGAAATGAAAATTCCTGTAAGAAATTTAGTAACTAATTCTAATATCAGTAAGGGATTACTGGAAGAAAATTTGCAGGATGTAGATAAGATTCCATCAAGTAAAAAAACAGCATATTTGACCTTTGATGATGGACCATCTGCCGATACTACCCCGCAAATAATTGGTATTTTGAATAAATATAATATAAAAGCAACATTCTTTGTTATTGGACAAGCTGCGGCCATTCATCCTGAGATACTAAAGCTTGAAGTAAATGAAGGGTTCATAGTAGCTAATCATACCTATTCCCATAATATTGATTATCTTTACTCAGATCCTAAAAATTTAATTGCAGATTTTGAGAAAAATGAAATTTTATTAAAATCCATATTGCCGGGATATAATTCAAAACTGATTAGATTCCCGGGAGGATCCAGACAGAGAGACAAGCGATTTATTACAGCAGTGAAGAGTAAAGGTTATAAAATAGTTGATTGGAATTGTCTTAGTATGGATGCAGAGAATCCTAAATACACCGTAGATGATTTGATAAACAATGTAAAAAATACTTCGAAGGGTAAAAATAATT
This sequence comes from Clostridium sp., assembly GCF_047718555.1. Taxonomy (GTDB): domain Bacteria; phylum Bacillota; class Clostridia; order Clostridiales; family Clostridiaceae; genus Clostridium_I. The sequence continues at coordinate 25,907 of NZ_JBDNRK010000041.1, forward strand.
TAATTGTATTAATGCATGATTCAGCAGGAAGACAGAAAACAATAGAAGCACTTCCTAAAATAATAGAATACTTAAAGGCTGAAGGATATGCTTTTGAAATTTAAAAGTAATATAGATAAAGTGAGTATGTGAAAATAAAACATACTCACTTTTTTTAGATTATAAAATAAATTAATTTTCAACTTAATACAAGTGTTTTTTAATCTGATTTTAATATTTATCATAAATAATATAAGCATTGCAAAGCTAAATTTTCATATAATTTATCCGATGACTACCATCCGTAATACTCCCAACTTCTATCAAAGTGGGAGATAACGGCTGCTACGTCCCTGGATAACGATTTCTAAGTTTCAGCTGGAGAAAAAAACTCCATCTGAAACAAAGAACTCTGTTTATCAGAATTACATGAAAAATAAATGCATAATTAAATGATTTTAAATAATGAAAGGAGAAAAAATGAGTACTTTAATGAATTTTATTAATGGTATTTTACATCTTGATAAGTCTTTAAGTGTAATAATACAAAACTATGGAATGTGGACATATTTACTTATATTCTTTATTATTTTCTGTGAGACTGGATTAGTGGTTACTCCGTTTTTACCAGGAGATTCAATACTATTTGCAACAGGGGCATTAGCTTCTATTGGCTCACTTAACATTTTTATTTTGTTTCTGATATTCTTTGCAGCAGCAGTAGTGGGTGACACTGTAAATTATAGCATTGGGAAAAAGATAGGAACTGGAATATTAGAAAAGAAAGACTTGAAATATATAAATAAAGAATATCTTGAAAAGGCACATAAGTTTTATGAAAAGCATGGTTCAATGACTATAGTTATAGGAAGATTTATTCCTATAATAAGAACCTTTGTACCTTTTGTAGCTGGTGTTGGAGAAATGCGTTATTTACATTTTATAATTTATAATGTATTAGGCGGATTTTTATGGGTAATGTTATTTTTAGTTGGAGGATTTTTCTTTGGAAATTTACCTGTCATAAAACAAAATTTCTCTTTTGTATTAATTGCAATTATAATAATCTCACTAATTCCGGCGCTTATTGCATTTATTAAAGGAAAGAGATCAGGAGATAGCAATGAGGATGATGCTTTTAATGCAGAAATACGATAAGAAGTTTAATTTTAAGATTTACATGAGAGGAGATTTGTAATGAGTATTTTTCAAGCAATTGTTTATGGGGTAGTACAGGGAATTGGGGAATTTTTGCCAATATCAAGTACAGCTCACTTAATATTAGTCCCATGGTTTTTTGGATGGGGAGACCCTGGGGTAGCTTTCGATGTTGCATTACACCTAGGTACTGCTTTAGCAGTTATCTTATTTTTCTGGAAGGACTGGATATCTTTAATAAGTTCAGGATTTACAAAGCCAAAATCAGAAAATGGAAAGTTATTTTGGCTAATTATAGCAGCTACGATTCCTGGAGGCATATTTGGAGTTTTACTTGATAATTACATGCAGAATTTTAGAAATCCTGCACTTATTGGTATTATGCTTATTATAATGGGTATAGTATTATACTATGCTGATAAAATTGGTAGTAAAGAAATTGAAATGGAGAAGATTGGTTTAAAAAGAAGTCTTGTTGTTGGATTCTCACAAGTATTAGCAGTTGTTCCAGGTGTATCACGTTCAGGTATTACTATGTCTGCTGGTCGTTTTATGGGAATAGAAAGAGAGAGTATTGCAAAGTTTACTTTCTTACTTTCTTCTCCTATAATATTAGGAGATGCCTTATATCATCTAAAGAAAATGGGAAATATACCTATAGATAAAGGTTCATTTATTGTAGCAGTTTTAACATCTGCTATAGTGGGTGCATTAGCCATCAAGTTTTTATTAGATTATTTGAAAAATAAGGGTTTTGCAATATTTTCAATATATAGATTTATCTTAGGAGCTATTGTTATAGCAGTTTATTTTATAAAACATTAATATGTTTTATTAGCCTAAAAATAATATTAAAGCAACTGTATGTAATTAAAACATTAATCCAGTGTTGATTAGTTAAATTACTATAGTTGCTTTTACGTATATTTTGGATCATATAGTGTAACAGGTTCTGAGGATAGTTATACTAATCTTTAGAAAAAATAAAAGTAAATTCTTTGAAGAAAGAGTTAAATATGTGAACATAAGCATTAGTAAGCTAGTAGAGATATAGCTTGACAATCTTACAAAAATGGTATAATTTTTATAGACGACTGGTCGTATATATAGAGGTGATACATTGGAAAAAAGAAGTGAAATTATTCAGGTTGCAGCTGATTTGTTTCATAAAAATGGATATAATAATGTGGGAATACAACAAATTCTAAATGTTTGTGGCATTCCAAAAGGCAGTTTCTATTATTATTTTTCAAGCAAGGAAAAGTTATTTTCTGAAGTAACAAACTTTTTTATAAATCAAATGTTTGAGATACTAGATCAATTTCCCAAGACTATTGAAGGCTTAAGGGGATTCTTTGATTTGTACTTTAGCAGATTTAAGCAGATGGGATTTGAAAGAGGATGTCCCCTTGGGAATTGTGCTATAGAATTGTCTGATAGCAGTAAAATGGTAAGGGAAGATTTAATGAATTGGACAACTGAGTTTACCAGAAGAGTTAGTGAAATTTTGAAAAATGAAGGTATTAATAATTCTGAAGCTGTGGGACTTTCTTCATTTATTTTATCAAGTTTTGAAGGTGTACTATTGAAGGGGAAAATTGATAAAAATGAGCAAGCATTGCAGGAGTTCAATTATTTTATTTTTGAAAAGTTGTTAAAATTTTAGGAGGATGGTTATGAATGCGCAGGAAAAAATAAGGGATATTTTAGACTCATATGTATTAATGAATTTATCTACAGTGACAGATGATGGTTTACCGAAAGCAAGATCAGTTGATTTTGCAAGAGATTTGGAAGATGAATCCAAACTATATTTTATGACATTTAAAAATAGTGCAAAAGTTCATGAAATGAAGAAAAATAATAATGTATTTGTAGTAATAGATAAAGATGCTAATTCAATGGAAGAATTGAGCCAAATTCGATATCTTAGAGCTTCTGGTAAGGCATATCAAGTTGAATCATCTGAAGAAATGCAAAAGGGTATGGGGTTGATAATGCAAAAATATCCATACTTAGCAAACTTGCCTGGTGATCCTAGCATGATGTCATTATTTCGCCTTGAACTAAATGAAGTAACTGTAGTTGATAATAATGTTAGTTTTAATCATATAGAAAAATGTGAATATTAATCATTAATTAAATATATGATATCAATTTCAACTTTAAAATATTTTCATTTGAAGATGATATTTTAATATGTATTTAGAATATAATGATAAATGAAATTTCCAGTAATAATATAGATATTATCTAATTTAAAAAGATAAAATAAGTAGCACTACTGATAATTGTATGCTACTTATTTTTTATATATAATTTATTTTCCACCTTTTTCAGCACATCGTCCTAATGTGAATAAGAAATTATATAGGTTTGCGTGCCTAATCTCATCAGTTATAATTTCAGTAAGCATATTTATGTGAACTCTGTTTTGGAGAGCGAAAAGGATTCGTCTATATCTTTGAACAGCGCCTAATTCTCCTTGCAGTGCTCTTTTGATCCCATCACAGTATGATGGTGGCTTTTCAAAGGACATATCCTGAGTAGGGGGTAATATTTTCCCTGTTAGCTCTGTATAAATCTTTCTAAACATTTTATTATGCTTTATTTCGTCATTTCTAATACCCGTAATTATATTTTTAGCTTCCTCAGTAGGGGCAGCATTTATTAAATAATCATAAAAGAGCTCATCTTCTCTTTCACCAGCTACTGCACCTTCAATAAGCCTTAATGCTCCCGGGAAATTTCCAGGATAAGTATAAGGGTCAGGCTGCATAGTATTTTCATTTCGATACATATGAGAATAAAGTGGATCGAAAACAAAAGGACAATAATATTTCATTAATAAGCCTCCAGGATTAATTAATTACAATATATTTTATGAAGCAGTGTTTAAAACTGTGAGCATTTCTTTGCTGGTGAAATATGGAATTAAGAAGCTTAGAGACATTTTTCAAAAAGGGAGCTAATTAAATGAAAATATTTAATATATATAAAATAAAAAATAGAAAAAACTAAACAAAAATAGTATTGACAAAAAATCTTAGGTAGAATATAATTATCTCAACAGTAAAACATATTAAAGTTATATGTTTTATATGTTTTACTGATAAAATTAGGCTTATTGTAATAGGAACAATATACCGGATATAATAATAAATTGTTTAAAGCTGACTAGAAAACTAGAGGTTTTAAATTTAATTAATATACATTTGTAATAAATTAAAATCATATCAAAATAGCTATTTTGTATACAATTATTGTTAGCTATTATTCATTGAGTATATAATTTTAATTACAATTTGTATAAATTAAATTTAAAACCTTTTTTGTATAAATAATACGATTTAGAGTGGTCAGTAAAATTAGAATAATAGGTGATTCAATAAAAAGAAGTTTTAGGCATTTTAAAATAAATTAGGCGAGTATACTTACTAGTTATTTTTTACTGTAGCCTATGTATAATATGAATAGGAGATGACAAAATGGCAAAGTTAAAGAAAATAAATCTTGATTTTGTAGATGTTGAAAATCGTGAGAAACGTTTAGGTACAATTACCGCTTGGGATGGTTCTGCATCAGATTTGGTAAAAGAATCAAATTATCAGATTAGAGCACTTAAAAAAGGTAAAGGTTGTGCTGGCGAAAAGGGCAAGGGATGCAAGCTTTGTGAATTAAAAATGCCTTTTAATCAGCAGACTATGTGCAGTCAGTCTATAGTGGGTTGCCAGGTTGGAAATATACCTGATGCAATTTTAATAGAGCACTCATCTATAGGATGCTCTGCAATTCATCCTAGATTTAATTTAGGCTATAAAGTGGGATTAATACGCAGAGGAAAAAAGGTTGAAAATATACAAATATTAAGTACAAATCTTTTGGAAAAAGATATGGTATTTGGTGCCACACAAAAATTAAAGCAATCTATACAGGATGCTTGGGTTCGATTTAATCCCAAAGCAATTTTTATTTCAGCAGCCTGTGCTACGGCAATTATTGGTGAAGATATAGCAAGTGTAGCCAAAGAGGCTGAAAGAGAGCTTGGAATTCCAGTTATTCCCCTATCCTGTGAAGGCTTTAGATCAAAACATTGGAGCACAGGATTTGATATCTCTCAACATGGGATTTTAAGGCAAATAGTGAATAAACATCCTAAGAAGCAAGAAGATTTAATAAATATTATAGCTTTATGGGGTACTGATTATTTTAGTGAAATGCTTAACCCAATAGGACTAAGAGTAAATTACGTGATAGACATGGCAACTGTTGACGAATTAGCCCAATGTTCAGAAGCAGCAGCTACAGCTACTTTTTGTTTTACATTAGGATCTTATATGGCAGCCGCATTAGAACAAGAATATGGTGTTCCTGAAATTAAAGCACCACAGCCTTATGGTTTTAAGGGAACAGATACTTGGCTTAGAGAAATAGGAAAAATTGTCCATAGAGAAGATCAGGTAGAAGAATTTATTAAAAGTGAACATGAAAGGGTTAAACCTAAAATAGAAGAGTTGAAGAAAAAGCTTAAAGGTGTAAAAGGATTTGTTGCAACAGGTTCAGCCTATGCTCATGGAATAATTGCAGTTTTAAAAGAGCTTGGAATTGAAGTGGATGGTTCTATAGTATTTCATCATGATCCAGTTTATGATGGAGGAAATGAAGATCAAGACAGCTTGAAATTTTTGGTGGAGAATTATGGAGACGTAGAGCATTTTACAGTAAGTAAGACACAACAATTTCAGTTTTATGGAATACTGAGGAGAGTTAACCCTGATTTTATAATTATCAGACACAATGGATTGGCTCCATTGGCTGCTAAGGTTGGTATTCCAGCATTCCCATTAGGAGATGAACATCTTCCTTTCGGATATGAGGGAATAATCAGAATGGGAGAGGCATTATTAGAGGTACTTGCTCATAAAAAATTTGGCGAAAATTTAAAGAGACATGTTAAGCTGCCTTATACAAAATGGTGGCTAGATCAAGAAGATCCATTTGTTCTTGCTAAACATCCTGAAATTTTAGATGAAGAATAATAAATAATAAATTTTGTTGTAAAAAAGGAGATATTTATGTTAGGTAAATTAAATTCTAATGAACAGACTAATTCAATAGTTCATCCACGTTATGCCTGTGCCATAGGTGCGGCATATACTGTAGCAGCAATTCATAAGGGGATTCCTTTAGTACACTGTGGTCCTGGTTGCGTTGATAAACAATATTTCATGCTTTCTTATAATAATGGTTATCAAGGAGGGGGATACAGCGGGGCATCTGTTATACCAAGTGTAAATGCTGGGGAAAATGAAGTTGTATTTGGTGGAGCTAAAAAGCTGGATGACCTTATAAAATCATCTTTTAAAATAATGGATGGAGACTTATTTGTTGTATTGAGTGGATGTATCGGAGAACTTGTTGGGGATGATGTAGGTTCTATTGTTAAAAAATATCAGAAAAAAGGTTATCCTATCGTATTTGCAGAAACTGGCGGATTTAAGGGAAATAATTTAATTGGTCATGAAATAGTTACTGAAGCTATAATAGATCAGTTTGTAGGGGACTATGAAGGAGAAAAGGAAAAAGGATTGATAAATCTTTGGACTGAAGTACCTTATTTTAATACTTATTGGCGTGGAGATTTTATTGAAATAAAGAGAGTTCTTGAAGGAGCTGGATTTAAAGTAAATGTTTTATTTGGGTCAGAAAGCAAGGGCGTAGAAGAATGGAAAAACATTCCCAAAGCTCAATTTAATTTAGTTTTATCTCCTTGGGTTGGAATTAAAACAGCTACACATTTGGAGGAAAAATATAATCAACCATATCTTCATGTTCCTATTATTCCAATTGGTGCAGAAGAGACAACTGAATTTATACGTAAGGTTGTAAAGTTTGCAGGAATAAATAAGGAAAGATCTGAAGAATTCATTAAAAAAGAAGAAGATAGATATTATTATTTTCTTGATCATTTTTCTGATTTCTTCTCTGAATTTTGGTTTGGACTGCCTTCCAAGTATGCAGTTGTAGGTGACAGTGCATATAATATAGCCTTAAATAAATTTTTGGTAAATCAGCTTGGATTAATTCCAGTAAAGCAAATTATAACAGATAATCCACCGGAAAAGTACAGACAAGCTATTCAGGAGGAATATAAAAATTTGGCGAAGGATGTGTCTACTGAGGTCGAATTTATTGAGGATGGATATATTATCGAGAAAAAATTAAGAGAATCAGATTTTGGAAGCAGTACGCCAATAATATTTGCTTCAGCTTGGGAGAGAGATGTAGTAAAAGAATTAAAGGGGTTAATAGTTGAAGCTAGCTGTCCAGCTACTTTTGAAGTAGTAGTTAATAAAAGCTACATTGGCTATACAGGAGCTCTTGCTTTGCTGGAAAAAATATATACCACTTCAATAAGTAATGGTGTATAGATTATTATTTACTGCAAAAGTAAAATATATGTTAATAGATAAAGTTAAGATTACCTATGAAATGTAGGTAGTCTTTTTTGTATACTACATATGAATTGTTACTTACTTTTAGGTAATTAATATAGGTTACATAAAAGTAAGTACTTGTGAGACTAGGGATATGGTAATATACTAAACCTAATTATTAATGCAATGATAATTCAAGTTACAACTTATCAATAATAAAAAGTTGTATTTATAAATTGCCTATGATACCATTAAAATATTAACGATTTAATAGGTATGCTAAAATAAATTAATAATTTGATAATTATACATAATTTTCAAATAACCAAAGAAAAAATAAGAGGTGATTAACACATGTCAGAAGAAAAAAAGCATTCAATTGATCCAAGTACTTTAACTATGATAAAGAAAGCGAAGGATGATTCAATTGAAACTGTCTGGGATAGAAAAGCTATTTTGAAGACTTCCTGTGGTTTTGGAACAGCTGGAGTCTGTTGTAGAAATTGTGGATTAGGTCCCTGTAGAGTAAGCCCGGTACCCGGTAAAGGTGTGCAAAAAGGAGTATGTGGTGCTACTGCAGATGTTATAGTTTCAAGGAACTTTGCAAGAATGATAGCTGCAGGTACAGCATCCCACTCAGATCATGGAAGAAGTATAGCACTTGATCTATATAATTCAAGTGCAGATGGTGATATTAAAGTTAAAGACAAAGCTAAGCTGATAAAAGTAGCAGGGAGATTTGGAATAGAGACTGAAGATAGAGACATATACGATATAGCTCATGATGTTGCAAAAGCAGGCCTAGAGGATTATGGCAGAGCCTTTGGAGAAGTAAACTTACCACCTACTGTCCCTGAAAAAAGAAAGCAAGTCTGGAAAGAACTAAATATGATACCAAGATCCATAGATAGAGAAGTTGTATCTGTCATGCATTCAACTCACATAGGATGTATGGCTGATGCTGAGAGTATGATAAAAATGGCAATGAAATGTTCCTTAGGTGATGGTTGGTTAGGTTCATATATGGCTACTGAGTTTAGTGATATAATGTTTGGAACTCCACAGGAAAGATTTACTCAGGCTAATTTGGGAGTTTTAGAAGATAATGAAATAAATATAGTACTTCATGGACATGAACCAACACTTTCAGAGATGATTATACAAGCCTCTGAATTACCGGAAATGATAGAACTTGCCCAATCTGTAGGAGCAGATGGAATTAATTTATGTGGTATGTGCTGCACAGCTAATGAAGCTGCTATGAGGCATGGCGTTAAATTAGCAGGTAACTTTATGCAGCAGGAATTGGCTGTAATAACTGGAGCCGTAGAAGCTGTAATAGTTGATGTGCAGTGCATATTGCCATCTCTAGCTGAACTTTCAAAAAAATATCACACTAAGTTTATAACAACCTCACCAAAGGCCCGTATTAAGGGAGCCACTCACATAGAAATGGATGAAGAAAATAAATTAGAGACAGCTAAAAATATATTAAGAGAAGCTATATTAAACTTCAAAAATAGAGATAAAAATAAGGTTATGATACCAGAGTTTAAATCTGAAGCAGAAGTTGGTTATAGTGTTGAAGAGATAATAAATAAGTTAGACAAGCTTGTGGATACAAAAGCAACTGAAAAACACACAGTTAAACCTTTAGTAGATGTTATAGTATCAGGAATCTTAAAAGGTGCTGTTGCCATAGTGGGCTGCAATAACGTAAATACTGTTCAGGATGAAGGCCACATAGAAATAATTAAAGGATTAATAGAGAAGGATATTATAGTTGTAGTTACAGGATGTTCAGCTCAAGCTGCTGCAAAATATGGATTACTTAAAAAAGATGCAGCTGAAAAGTATGCTGGTCCAGGACTTCAAAAGGTATGTGAATTATTGGATATTCCACCAGTACTTCATATGGGCTCTTGTGTTGATATAAGTCGTATATTAGAGCTTATTGGAACTATAGCAAATTATTTAAATTTGGATATAAGCGATTTACCAGTTGCAGGTGCAGCTCCTGAATGGATGGCTGAAAAAGCCTTAGCCATTGGAACTTATGTAGTATCCTCTGGTATAGATACATGGCTTGGAATAGTTCCACCGGTTACGGGAAGCCCAGAGGTAGTTGATATACTAACTAATAAAATAGAAAGTTGGGTTGGTGCAAAGTTTTTTGTAGAACCAGATCCACATAAAACCGTTGAGCAAATAGTCAATAGACTTAATGAGAAACGCACCAAAATAGGTATATAATATTAGATTTTTAACAGGAGGGCTAAAAATGAAGATGGCCATTACAGGAAAAGGTGGAGTAGGGAAAACTACTTTTGCAGCAATAATAAGCAGGCTATATGCAGAAGAAGGCTATAAAGTTTTAGCTGTAGATGCAGATCCAGATGAAAATTTAGCCTTGGCGCTTGGATTTCCTCAAAATTTAATTGATGAGATTGTGCCTATATCAGAAATGAAAAATTTAGTTGCTGAAAGAACCAGATCTACTCCAGGTACCTTTGGAAAGATGTTTAAAATTAATCCCAGAGTAGATGACATACCAGAACGGTATTGCAAAGAGTATAATGGAGTAAAAGTTCTTACAATGGGTACAGTAGATACTGGGGGATCTGGATGCATATGTCCTGAAAATGTTCTTCTCAAGAGATTGACTTCCCATCTCATTTTGCAGAATAGAGATATTGTAATTATGGATATGGAAGCTGGAATAGAACATCTTGGAAGGGGAACAGCTGAGAGCGTAGATGCATTTATCGTAGTAGTGGAACCGGGAATAAGAAGCATTCAAACCTACAAATACGTTAAGAAGCTTGCCAAGGATATTGGTATAGAAAAAGTTTTTGTAGTAGCAAATAAAATCAAAAATGAAGATGATGAAGATTATATAATGAAAAATATAGATAAAGAAGTTTATCTTGGTTCAATGCATTATTCAGAAGATGTGGGAAACTCTGATAGGGTTAATAAATCTCCCTATGAGTGTAAAAATACCTTAGAAGAGATAAAGGTAATAAAAAATAAATTGGCTAATATGGTATTTTAAAATAAAATGATAAAAGGAGATAATAAAAATGTGTGAATCTACAGCCTATTTAGTAACTCCTGAAGGTGAGCATAAGTTGATGGATTATGTAGTTAATATATTTCCAGAAGCTGACGGCAAACTGTGCTTATACGATTTATTGGGAGAAAAAAAGGTGATTGAAGGCCTATTAAAGGAAATAAGGCTTTTAGATCATAAAATTATTATAGAACAGAAATAAATTTTTAATTGAGAGGACAAGCTTATGGATAATAACGTCAATACACACAATCATACTCATAATCACCATTGTGATCATGATAATACTGATAACAATTTAAATAAAGATGAAAAAACTCTAAAAATTTTACTTGATCATTGGGTTGAACATAACAAATCCCATGAAGATAGTTTTAATGAATGGGTAGAAAAGTGTAAGCTTATGCATAAAGAAGAAACTGCTCAATATATAGTTGAAGCCATTGAATTTATGGAGAAAGCTAATGAAAAGCTCGAGGAAGCTAAAAGATATATATAATTATATTTTATTTAATGAGTCAGATGAGATTTTGAAAGAAACCTATAGAGACTTATCAATGAATCTTACTCAGTGGGAGTTTGTATTCCCACTGAGTTTAGATGAATTATCCAGGGACGTGCCGGTGTTATCTCCACCTTTAGAAGGTGGAGTGTTACAGCGGCTAGTCATCGGATAAAA